>JAFUQX010000064.1 GCA_017472145.1 Ruminococcus sp.
CCATTTCAATCCACGCCCTCACGAGGAGGGCGACTACAATAGTAATAACTCAAGGCCGTTTTTGGATATTTCAATCCACGCCCTCACGAGGAGGGCGACGCGCTTAAGCTGTACAGCTCTATGCTCAGGATATGATTTCAATCCACGCCCTCACGAGGAGGGCGACGGTGTTCCGATATTCCTGAGACAACCGAGGTATGAGATTTCAATCCACGCCCTCACGAGGAGGGCGACGTCGGGGGGTGGCCTGGCCGTTGAGCGGTCGGCATTTCAATCCACGCCCTCACGAGGAGGGCGACTGCAAAACCGCACAAATAAGCGCATTTTATCAATGGCTTGTCTGTGCATATTCTGCAAAAACACAAGTCATGCATTGCATTACACTTGTAAAAACTAGTATTCACTTCTTTTTTTCCAGTGCGAATCTACAGACGATTTTCTGTATGCTTCCCATTCGCACTAAAAAATCAACGGCTGTTTAACATCCAGAGCCGCTTTTGCTCCGAAATGTTCTACCTTTGATTTTGTACCAAGATAATAGAATCGCAGGCTGTCCTTCGACTGATCTATTTCCTCGATCAGCTTTTGCTTTAAAACACGGAGCTGGGCTGTATCCAGCACGCATTCAAAAACAGAATTCTGTACTCTTACACCATAGTTCACACATTGTCTGGCCACCCGGCGCAGACGCTTCCGCCCGTCCTTATCCTCTGTATTCACGTCATAGGTAATCAGTATCAGCATTTTATCACTTCCACATAAACGGCGGATAACAGTCCAGATCTCCTCGAAGCAATCTGGCCAGCAGCAGGGCCTGGGCATATGGCAGCATCCCCCACTCTACCTTTTCTTCAAGAAAAGGATGCCTGAGTTCCTCATCCTTCCGCTTCTGCCAGGCTGCTATAAACGTTCTCCTGCCTTCATCCGTCAGAATGACTGCTCCGTCCTCACGCTTCTCAAAATCCTTGCTGGTAACCATGCGCTTGTTGATCAACATCAGAACAAAGCGGTCACACAGCGGCGCCCGGAACTCCTCGATCAGGTCCAGCGCAAGAGAACGCCGTCCGGGACGGTCTGTATGCATAAATCCAACATATGGGTCAAGTCCAACTGCCTCCAGAGCCGATGTACATAATCCGGCCGCCATAGAATAGGCAAAGGAAAGCATTGCATTTACAGGATCCAAAGGCGGCCGCTTGTTCCTTCCATGAAAATAAAAATCATCCTTCTGCTGCAAAATCATGTCATCAAAAACAGAAAAGTAAACAGATGCACCTTCTCCCTCAAGTCCTCTCAGCTCATCCATCGTCTGCACCTTTTCTGATTTCAGGATCAGCTCCTGCAAAAAGGCGGACTTTCGCTTGAATTTCTGTACATCTATGCGCAGAGCATGATCACGCACCGTCCGCTCCAGCACCCATCGGCTGTTATACAGCTTTCCGATAATCATATTCCGGGCGATTTCAAGACTCTGCCCGGCGTGATCGGCTATCCGGTACTGCTGCCGGCGAAGCAGCACATTTCCCCTGACCTCGCCCTCCACACGGGCCAGAAACCGACCGTTCCGGCTCATAAACACCAGCTCCCGTCCGTCCGATGCACATTTTCCCATGAGCGCCGGACTGACTCCGGCGTGACTGAAGGTCATGATCCGGTCCAGATTATGAAGCGGAACCCGTCCGATTTCACATCCCTCCTGTGAGATGACCACATTTTCCCCGTCCAGAGACAAATACCGCCCCGGAACGGTTACATACAGCGTATTCAGCAGCTTTTTCATTCTTCACGCCTCCTCTCCCAGCATCTCCTTCAGATAGGCAGAGGCTGTTTTCCTGCCGGCCAGAGCAGGCAGGCAGATCTCCTTCAGGGAACAGGCATTGCAGGCTCTGGTGCGCTTTGCCTTTGGGGTATGGCTTCTGCTGTAGAGCATATGCATTTCTTCAATTACTGCTTCCGTTCTTTGCCGCAGAGCTTCATCAAATTCCACCTTCAGCCGCCGCCGGGTCTCCCCATAAAACAGATACCCCTGCGGGATCTCACAGCACAGCATTTCCTCCAGACACATGGCCTGCGCCGTCAGCTGCATCACATCGCTTTCATCCTGCTTCGGCTCGCCTCTTTTATATTCAACCGGCGTGACAGAATATGTCCCGTCCAGTCCGAAAACAGGAACTCCATCCGCCGACTGCCTGAACTCCACCACATCGCACTCTCCGCTAAGGCCAAGACGGGATGAAGATACAGCCATGGCCCGAGCGATCACTGTATCTCTCCGCTTTTCATGAAAGCCGCTGTCGTGGACATTCCGATGCAGAATCCGGCCATCCGCTGTACGCAGATTCTCCTCCCACTGCTGCTCAATATGAATCAAAGCCCATTGCCGCCGGCAGAACACAAAATGCTGAATTCCGGAAAGCAGCAGATACTCCTCCTCGCTGTACATTACACCAGATCAAAAATCTCCGGTGCTGTGCCGTCCAGCTCCTCCAGAGTGATTGCATAGTCGTGGAAGCGCTTTGCACGGCTTACCCCTTCTTTGAGGGCGATCTTCACGCTGCGGTGCACCTTTGCAGAAGAATGCTTCGGCATTTTGCAGTCGTGCTTCCACCAATAGAGACGGCACACCTCCATGCTGCCCTCAGGACGTGCAGAGGAGCAGTCGTTCTCAAACAGGGTCAGAAGGGCTTCCTTGATTTTTTCTGCATCTTCTTCGCTAAATCCGGTCTTTTCCGCCAGCTGACAGTTGATGCTGCCGTTTACCACATACAGACCGAATTCCACACGATGCTTCATGCCCATGGTATCGGAAGCCTTGCCCTCCTTGCCGCTCTCGCCATTGACGCTCTTGGTGATCTGCATGCTGACGATATCTACCGGAGAAATGCTTACGGCCTGCTGAACAGAAACCGGACCTCTTACACCTACAGAAACATTGTCCCCTTTAAAGGCAAACACCTGACCGAAGCTTCTGACATCGATCCACTCCTCACAGGCCGTTTTTGCATACAGCTCACGATTGGTATTCTTTCCCTTTGTAATCGCCTTCAGGGCCTCGCTGCTTTCCGCCCGTGCTCTCAGACTGTCACAGCCGTCATCACATCGGTCATCGGACTGAACAAAGATCTTCTCCCCCATATCCTGAAGGCGGTTTCTGATTTTACGCTTGATGCACACATCAGAAATCTCACCCAGACCGTCATAGCTTTCTCTGGGACGGTTGCCATTGAGAGGGTCTCCGTTGGGATTTGCGTTGGTTGCGGTAAAGATCACTGTAAAGTCGATCTTGTTTTCAAGTGCTGCCATGATTTATTCCTCCTCTGTATTCTTGTTTTTCAGATTCTTGTATGAATGCGCCATATAGTGATGATAGCCCAGCAGATAGGATGGATTCAGAGGGCTGTCATTCTCAAAATCTGCCACACGGAATTTTTCCATAACCGCATTCAGCTGCTTTTCATAGGAAATGCGTGCAGCTCCATCCAGCTTGTCAAGATAGGGACGCAGACGTGATTCGATCACCAGCCATGTCTGCCATGGACGGCGGGAAAATGTATTCCAGTACCGTCTGGCATTGGTAATGCGCTTATCACGGTCCTCCTTATCATACGCACTGCTCTCTGCCTTATCTGCAATTGCCAGCAGACAGCCGTACAGATAGCTTCTGCTCGTTTCGTTCGGGTCATAGCCCATTGAAATCACACCTTTCTTCTGTTCCAGATTCTTTTTCCGTATTAAACCGCAGGCGGTCTCCAGCACGGTGCGGTGATTGTAGCTTTTTTCATACGCCAGGGGATTGGACGCTTTATAATATAAATTCTGCACAATATCCACCGGAACAGCCCGTCCCTCCATAATACAGGGAAGCAGTCTCAGTACATTATCACGCAGCAGCTCCTTCTTGCATTCCAGTTTCTCATTGATCTCTGTTCCGAAGGCACATCGGATGATTTCATACACACTGAAGGAATTGTACATATTCTTCTTCTGCCTGCCATCAAAACGGAGGGCCGCTGTATCACGATGCCAGCTGTGGAGATTATCCAGAAAACAGGAGCCTTCCAGCTCCGTATATATGGCAATGGAAAGACGGCCCGTCGTGGCTGCATCCAGACCCATGAGCATGACCTTTGTCTCCGGTTTCAGAGATTCCTTATAGCTCCATATCATTTTCTGAAGCAGAAGATGATACTGCGCTTCTGTATCCGCAACGGCTTCATCCGCTGCATCATATTCGTCCGGAGCATCCTCATCCTCCTCATCCTCGTCCATATCACTCAGGCTGTACGCATCCTTCAGCGGAGAGGGGATCTCCTGCAAAGCGCTGGCCCACGGGATCAGAGTGAGACTGTCAAGCGGAATTCCCTGCTTCTGAATCAGCCACTTCAAAGCATTGTGCATCTTCTGAGAAAATTCATAGCTGACGGAAATGGCTTCCTCCTTGCCGGAAAAACGTCCACGATAGGTAAAGCCGCTCTCGTCATTGGAGGAGATCAGCTTGGCCTTGTCTCCTGCATTGCGCACCTTGGAGGGATGCTTATAGGTCGCCGGCAGCTCCTTTCCTAATGCATAACAGAGCTGCACATTCCCCATAATGCTGCTGTTAAAGGATATAAAGCTGTCATAGAGACTTCTGTCCTTCCAGGTCATACTGATAAGATCCATATTCTCAAGAGAATGGTATTCCACACGGATCCGCACAAAGGAATCCTCCTGAGCGATCCCGGCAATCTTTGTTTTTGCAAGCAGCTTCCCGGTGGCTTCATCGGTTTTCAGCACACCGCAGCCTACCAGATCCCGCATCAGAGTTTTCTGCTCCAGATAGACAAAAAGCGCATGCACCGCCGGATGAGTGTATTCACTTTCACGCCACCGGGCCAGCTGATTCATATAGGCCTCGAAATACTTCGTATTGTCCGCACGCTTGCCCTCTGCATATATACCATAGTCTCCTGCGATATACAGCAGCTTGTCCGCATAGGGCATGGGGGAAATGCCATTGGCTCTCGCACCGGAATCCTCCGTTACCGGGATGACCGTGACAGCATCAGATTTTTCGATCGTCCGGGCCGTCACAAATTCCCCCTGTTCATTGATGGTCAGCTCGATCTGCGCATTGGCTGTGGAGTGAGACACCGGAAGCAGAATTTCTCCTTCATCCGCTGTGTTTCTTCCGCAGTGCTGTCTGTAGATCTCATAAAGCTCACTTGTCCAGCTCATCCGGTTCACCTCCTGCAAATTCTGCAAGACCTGTAAAGTTCTCATGCTCTGTGCCAAAGGGCTTGATCTCCATCTTCTTGATGTGACGCTTGATGGTACATTCCGATGGCGGAAGAAAATCGATCACGCCATTCCTCATAACCGGCTCCCAGAAGCGCACAGTCAGCCAGCCAGCATCCTCCGGATTGTGCAGAGCATCATACTCGTCTGCATAGGTGATCCCATGATACATTAAATTATACGGAATCTCCCCGGTCTTGTCATAGTATCCTTCGCCCTCTCCGAATACGCATGGCTCTACAGCGGCGCTGCACTCACGCACACCCAGAAAGCAGTCCCGTCGGCCGCCTCGGGCAATCACGCGCTTTGCAATGTTGTGGTGCTTGTGCTCTATCCGGTCACCCTCCAGCTCTGGACGGTTATAGTTCCAGTCAAAATGCGCACGCACCTGATAGTGCACATCCTCCAGATAGGTGTAGTAGGCCAGGTCATTTCCTCCCCCGTACCTGATCGGACGGATTCCCTTTCGCACCGTTCGGATGGGATTCATGATACGCACGCCGTCTATGTACCAAAGAAACGTAGGTTTCCAGTAGCAGCTGTGGAGAATCCCCTTCAGGGCTTCGTATGTGGGAATCATGTAGGTCGATTTTTCTCCGCCTGCACGGGTCAGCGGATCAGCGAAAAGGGCATATCGCCCTTTCACCGAAAACTCGACTGTGTTTCTGTGAATTGATTTATCCATTGCTCAACCTCCTTCGTTCAAAACATCAAAACTTCCCGCAGTCCGCCTTCCAGCGTCACGCCGCACTCCTCATCATAATATCCACGTTCCAATGCAGCTCCTCCATTTTTCAGAGCATACACCGCACTGCTCTCCGCCAGCTTCCGCTGCTCCCCATCATACAGGCTGACCGTATAAGCCTGGGCCTTTCGCAGAAGCTCCAGCGCTCTGTTGGGCGTTACATCTGAATTCAGCTCCGAAATGATACGCTCTGCCTCCTCATTATAAGGAACGATCACATCTGTTGTCTGATTGGAAATCACTTCAAACAGCGTACCGGCCGTCCGGAAGGCCTGTCCGCAGAACCTGAGGGTCTTGCGCTTCTTCATCATCCATCGGTTTTTATTAAGAGACAGGAGATTCAGCAGACTGCTGTCTGTCTTACCGGCCGGATAAGAAAACAGAAGCTTATTTTCCGCCATAATCTCCGTATAGAATCTCCGGAAATACAGCGTCATCGTATCAGCTGAAAGATAATCTGCGATCTGACCGCTGTTGATCAGCTGTCGGGCGGCCGCCTGACCCTGTATGATCTCCTTCAGACTCCCGAGGTTTTCCTCACGAAGATAAATCAGATAAACCGGACTGACTCCCTCTCGCTCACCATGTCGGTTACAGCGTCCGGCCGCCTGGGCTGCATGATCCAGACCAGCCAGAGAACGGACTACACATCCAAAGGAGATATCTACACCAGCTTCGATCAGCTGTGTTGTTACACAGATCACATTTCGTCTGACGTCAAGCAGCCTGCGGATCTCCTCGATGCATTTCGTCCTGTGCGCCGGACACATTCTTGTGCTCAGATGCACCATCACTGCACGCTCCGTCTCCGGGACAGCGTCATTTTTCTCCTTCAGCAGCCTATAGAGACTGGCAGCGGCGGCCTTTGTATTGACGATCACCAGCAAGCTACGGTTTTCCAGGTATTTTTCAAAACAGAAATCTGCTGCGGTTTCATAGGTATCTCCATTCTTTGTTAAATGCGGTATCAGCTCCGTCCGGCGAAACACCTCGAAATCCGGGCCGTAGTCTCCGGTCATGCTCGGCTTCTCGTCCAGCATCAGGCGGTAATCTGATCGGGAAAAATCCGGTTGTGTGGCCGTGCACAGCACAATGGTGCTTCCGCAGACCCGGGACAGAAAATTCATGGCCAGATTGAACAAATGCGTACATTTCAGCGGTAAGGACTGTACCTCATCTATGATAAGAACGGCACGGCTGAGACGGTGCATTCTGCGGACAGAGGCCGATTCGCCCGAAAACAAGGCATTCAGCAGCTGCACCATAGTCGTGGCGATCACAGGCTTGTCCCATTTTTCCGTGCGCTGTTCATATTCCAGAAGCTCCTCCTCTGTTTCCGTCTTCTGCCTGTAATTCGAGTGATGCTCCAGAAAATTTTCCTCTCCTGCAATTCTGCGTATCTCCCTGCTGTTCTGCTCCAGAATGGACATAAACGGTGCAGCATAGATGATCTTTTCCAGTCCGCATCTTCTGCAATATTCTATGGCATATCGCAGAGAGGACAATGTTTTTCCGCCGCCTGTGGGAACGACCAGCTGACAGATACCTGCATCCCGTGCCGCAAAATCCCGACATCTTTCGGAAATACTTTTCCGCTGAAGGGAAATGCGATCCTTCCGGTCTGCAAATGCGCTCAGCGTTTCCTCCATAGCTGCATGCATCCGATCCCAGAGCGAAGCTGTGTCAAACGTCTGCTCCGTGCGGCTGTCTGACATAAAATTCGCTGTGTTCGTGCGGTCGGCATCGATCAGTACAGACTGCATCAGCCGTTCCAGCAAGCCGCTGTAAAATGCATATTCCTCTTCTCTGCTGCTGATGGCCTTTAGCCGCTGAGTAAGAACATCTTGTTCCTCCCCGGCGGCCTTCAGCAGCTCCAGAAGCTCCGATTCGGAAACAACACTGCTTACATTCTCAAGAACCTCCCCGTACCATTTCTCCTTGGCAATTCGCTCGGAAAAATAGTCATTTCCTTCATCATCCAGCCAATCGTGCAGTCCGTGATGAGAGACGATCGTCCGGGCCACCCGGCGTGCGGCCTTCTTTATTTTTTTATCTCCTGTTTGATCGGCAAATGCACAAATATATTTCGCACCCGCATAGCTGTGGTCAATATCTCCACGGGTATAGCTGCTTTTTCCTTTAATATACAAATCAAACTCCAGCGTCAGCTTTCCAATATCATGCAGCAGACCCTGAAGTCGGGCCGTGGCCTTCAAACCAAGCGAATCGGCATATTTCTCAGCCAGCCTTGCGGTTTCTTCACAATGCTCCGCAACCGTCTGTATACATCCATCCTGTTTTCGTATATGTGCACTATACATAAAATCCTCCTTTTTAAGTTATCTTTTTTGTATTATACCACATAAACTGTTCACAGTCAATCACTTTATGTATTTTATTTAAATCGCTTTGAAATTTTAAGTAAAAATACAAATGCATTGTACAAAAAAAGCCTGCGGCTCCGGATCAGCCGCAGGCTTTATATAGAATCAATCAGTTTGCAGAAAGTGCAGCACTCCCTTTTCCAGCCGCCGCGCTCTTCATCTCTCTTACATAGGCGCCTACAGGCTCTGCGGCCTCCCGGCCGTACTTTTCAATCAGCTTGATAATAGCTGAGCCTACGATCGCACCGTCAGAGATCGACGCCATTTTCCCGGCCTGCTCAGGCGTTGAGATTCCAAAACCAATGGCACAGGGGATCTCTGTATTCTCACGTATAGCCTCTACGATCGCTGCAAGGTCTGTCGTGATCCTGCTTCGTGTTCCGGTTACGCCAAGGCTGGATACCACATACAAAAAGCCCTCGGCTTCCTTTGCGATCATGGCGATTCTCTGATGGGAGGTCGGTGCGATCAGGGAGATCAGAGCCACATCATATTGCGTGCATATGGGCTGAAACTCCCCCTTCTCCTCAAAAGGCAGGTCCGGGAGAATGATTCCATCGATCCCGACCTCCGCACAGGTGCTGATAAATTTTTCCGCACCATAGGAAAATACCACATTCGCATAGGTCATGAAAACCAGCGGAATTTTCACATCCTGTCTCAGCTCTCTTACAAAATCGAAAATCTGATCCGTAGTAACGCCTCCTGCAAGCGCACGGAGATTCGCTCCCTGGATGACAGGCCCTTCCGCTGTAGGATCGGAAAAGGGAATTCCCAGCTCGATCAGATCCGCACCATTTTCTGCGGCTGCACGGACAATTTTCCCTGTCGTTTCCAGATCCGGATCTCCGCAGGTGATGAATGGAATGAAGGCCTTGCCCTTCTGAAAGGCCGCTCTGATATTACTCATAGATATCCTCCCCTCTGTAGCGTGCAATTGCTGCACAATCCTTGTCACCCCGGCCGGAAACGGTGATGACGATGATTTTGTCCTTATCCATGGTCGGTGCGATTTTGACGGCGTGTGCCACTGCATGGGCCGATTCGATCGCAGGAATAATGCCTTCGGTCCTGGACAGGAATTCAAAGGCTTCTACCGCCTCCTCGTCTGTTACCGGCACATATTCTGCACGGCCGATATCGTGAAGATAGGCATGCTCCGGGCCGATTCCAGGATAGTCAAGACCTGCGGAAATGGAGTATACCGGCGCGATCTGACCATATGCATCCTGACAGAAATAGGACTTCATACCATGGAAAATACCCGGCCGGCCTGTATTGATGGTGGCCGCCGTTTCAAAGGTATCAATGCCGCGTCCTGCGGCTTCACATCCGATGAGCCGTACCTCTTTATCCTCAATAAAATGATAGAAGCTGCCCATTGCATTGGAACCGCCGCCTACACAGGCGATCACTGCATCGGGAAGTCTGCCCTCCTTTTCCAGAAGCTGTGCTTTGATCTCTCTGGAAATGACCGCCTGAAAATCCCGGACAATGGTCGGGAACGGATGCGGTCCCATCACAGAGCCAAGACAGTAGTGCGTATCATCTATGCGTGAAGTCCATTCCCTCATGGCTTCGGAAACCGCATCCTTCAGCGTGGCCGTACCGGTTGTTACGGGAATCACCTCTGCGCCCAGAAGCCGCATACGGTACACATTCAAGGCCTGACGCTTTGTGTCCTCCTCGCCCATGAAAACGACACATTCCATATCCAGAAGTGCTGCGGCCGTTGCGGTCGCTACTCCGTGCTGACCAGCACCTGTTTCCGCAATCAGACGGGTCTTGCCCATTTTCTTGGCAAGAAGCGCCTGGCCCAGAACATTGTTGATCTTGTGGGAGCCTGTGTGATTCAGATCCTCTCGCTTGAGATAGATCTTTGCGCCGCCCAGGGCCTTTGTCAGTTTCTCCGCATAGTAAAGACGGGAAGGCCGTCCTGCATATTCATTAAAAAGCTCCGTCAGCTCCCGGTTGAATGCCGGATCGTTCTTATAGAAATCATAAGCCTGCTCCAGCTCGATCACTGCATTCATCAGGGTTTCGGGAATATACTGTCCGCCGTGAATGCCAAATCTTCCGTTTGTACGATTCATCATAATCCATCCTTTCTGACAGCATTTACAAAGGCTGTCATTTTCTTCTTATCTTTAAAACCATCTGTCTCCAGGGAGGAGCTTGCATCCACTGCAAAGGGATTCAGCCGCTCTATCGCCGCCTGTACATTTTCAGGTGTAAGTCCTCCTGCAAGAAAATAGGGTCTTGTAATGTGCTTTATCAGCGAGTGATCAAAGATCTCTCCTGTACCTCCTCCGGAATCGAGAAGAACGGAATCCGCAGAGGATGCATTGGCCCTCCGTATATCGGCTTCACTCTCTATACGAAAGGCCTTTATGATCGGACAATCTGTAAGCTCTCTCAGAGTGCTTATATACGCCTCGCTCTCATTTCCATGAAGCTGAACGGCTCTGATCACATTGTGTTTCACCAGGCCTGCAATGATATCAGGCTTTTCGTTTACAAACACGCCCACAGGGATGATCCTGTCACTCAGCTGCCTTTGCAGCACCTGTGCATTTTCCGGCGCAATATACCGCCTGCTCTTTTTGGCAAAAACAAAGCCGATATATTCGGGAAGCAGCTCGTTTACATACGCAATATCACAGGGTCGTGTCAGTCCGCAGAGCTTGATTTTCGTCATAGGCTGCCTCTCAGTTCCTGGAGCTTTGCCCTTTTGTCATCCGCACGCATCAGTGTTTCTCCGATCAATACGGCATCTGCGCCGATCTTCCGGAGCGTATCAACATCCTCTGCTGTTTTCACTCCGCTTTCGGATACAAAAAGTACACCCTCCGGAATCAGGGCCCGCAGCTTCCGGCTGTTGTCTGTATCTACTGTGAAATCCTTGAGATTCCGGTTATTCACTCCGATCATTCTCGCTCCGGCCTCTACAGCCATTCTGACCTCGTTTTCATCATGAGCCTCCACCAATGCGGAAAGGCCCAGTGCATCACAGATCCGGATATATTCTCTGATCTGCTCAGGCGAAAGGATGGAGCAGATCAGCAGTACAGCCTGCGCACCCAGGATCCTGGCTTCATAGATCATATACGCATCAACTGTAAAATCCTTCCGGAGACAGGGAATGGAAACCGTCTCCGCTATTTCTCTTAGATATTCATCACGGCCCAGAAACCATTTCGGCTCCGTGAGAACAGAAATACAGTCCGCACCGGCCTTTTCATATTCCTCTGCGATCCGGAGACAGGGGAAATCCTCTGCGATCACGCCCTTTGAGGGAGAGGCCTTCTTGCATTCACAGATAAAGGAAATACCGGGCTTGCTCAGTGCTTTTTCAAAAGCAAAATCTCCTTTTGGAAGGGAAAAGGCCCGGCTTTTTATCTCCTCCAGAGAAACGCACTTTTCAGCAGCCCGGACACGCTCCAGAGCATGGGCCGCCAGCTTCTCAAGTATCGTCATAGTCTCACCTCACTGATTGGAAAGAAGGATCAGCTTCTCCAGGGTCTCTGCGGCCTTTCCGGAATCGATCCTCTCTGCTGCAAGCTGAATTCCCTCGGCAATGGAACCGGCCTTCTCTCCGATATACAGGGCCGCTCCTGCATTCAGAAGCACTGCATTTCTTCTCGGCCCCTGCTCGCCGCTGAGGACAGAACGGGTAATGGCTGCATTTTCTGAAGGATCTCCGCCCCGCAGGTCCTCCCGTGTACAGCGTGCAAGGCCAAATTCCTCCGGAGTGATCTCATAGGTTTTATACCAGCCGTCTTTAAACTCTGCTACTGTCGTGGGAGCAGAGAGAGAGATCTCATCCAGCTTATCCTGTCCGTATACGACCATACCCTTGAGAACGCCCAGCTTCATAAGCACCTGGGCCAGAGGCTCAACCAATGAGCGGTCATATACACCCAGAAGCTGACGTCCGGGACGAGCCGGATTGGTAAGAGGTCCAAGGATATTGAATACCGTCCGGATACCAAGCTCCTTCCGGATGCCGCCTACATATTTCATGGAGGTGTGATACTTCTGGGCAAAGAAGAAGCAGAAGCCCACCTTTTCCAGCAGCTCAAGGCATTTTTCCGGCTCCTGATGAATATTCACGCCCAGTGCTTCCAGGCAGTCTGCGGTTCCGCAGTCGGAGGATGCTGCCCGATTGCCGTGCTTTGCAATTTTCATCCCGGCCGAAGCACAGACAATGGCGGTGGTTGTGGAGATGTTAAAGCTGTGTGCGCCGTCTCCGCCTGTGCCTACGATCTCCATGACATCCAGGTTATGGGAAAGCTGCGTCGCTTTGTCACGCATGGCCTGCGCACAGCCTGTGATCTCCTCAATGGTTTCGGACTTGGTACTCTTTGTAGAAAGCGCCGCAAGGAATGCTGCGTTCTGTGTCGGTGATGTTTCCCCGCTCATGATCTCGGAGATAACGGCATAGGCCTCGTCATAGGTCAGATCCTGCTTATCTACAATTTTTACAATGGCCTCTTTAATCATGATCATATCCTCCTTCAATAAAGTTTCTGAGCATCTGCCGGCCGTCCGGAGTCAGGATGGATTCCGGATGGAACTGTACACCGTATATAGGATATTCCCTATGCTGTACGGCCATTACCTCGCCGTCCTCCGTAACGGCCGTAACGATCAGACAATCCGGAATCGTATCCGGAGCAGCGGCAAGAGAATGGTATCTTGCAACAGGTGCGATCGGAGGAATATCCCTGAAAAGCAGACAATCCGGACTAAGCCGCACCTGAGACTGCTTTCCGTGCATAAGCTGCTTTGCATAGGTAACCTCCGCTCCATATGCGGCACAGATCGCCTGATGGCCAAGGCATACGCCCAATGTGGGTATTTTCCTTGACAGCGTTTGGGCAACCTCCATGGTTACACCGGCCTCCTCCGGCCGACCCGGTCCGGGAGAGAGAATGATTCTCTCCGGACAAAGCTTTTCAATTTCCTCCACAGTCATTTCATCATTGCGTATCACTCTGATGTCGGGGCTGAGCGCTCCCACAAGCTGAAAAAGATTGTAGGAAAAGCTGTCATAATTATCGATCAGCAAAATCATAAGTCCGCCTCCTCTGCCTGCTTCAGGGCCTTGACGACCGCTGCGGCTTTATTGATACATTCCTGATATTCCTTTTCCGGGTCAGAGTCTGCTACGATTCCTGCGCCGCTTCTCACAAATACCCGGCCGTTCTTTTTGTAGGCGATCCGGATGGCAATGCAGGTGTCCAGATTGCCTGTAAAGCTGACATATCCGATCGCACCGCCATAGATACCACGCTTATTATTTTCAAGCGCTCCAATGAGCTGACAGGCTCTGATTTTCGGTGCACCTGAAAGCGTTCCAGCCGGAAGAACTGCGCTCACTGCATCCAGGGCGTCATACTCCTCCCGGATCTCTCCGCGGACTGTTGAGCCGATGTGCATTACATGGGAATAACGCTCAATGCTGCGGAGCTTCTCCACCTCCACCGTGCCAAACCGGCTGATCCGGCCCAGATCGTTCCGGCCCAGATCGACCAGCATATTGTGCTCGGCCAGCTCCTTTTCATCGGAAAGCAGGTCAGCCTCCAGTGCTTTATCCTCGGCTTCCGTTTTTCCTCTGGGACGTGTACCGGCCAGCGGAAATGTGTGAAGTACGCCATTTTCCAGCTTCACCAGTGTTTCAGGAGATGCACCGGCAATTTCCACATCCATCCCCGAAAAATAAAACATATACGGCGAAGGATTCAGCGTTCTCAGAATCCGGTAGGTGCTGAGCAGACTGCCCTCAAACGGAGCAGACAGTCGATTGGACAATACGATCTGAAAGATATCACCCTCATGAATGTGATGCTTCGCCTTTTCCACCATTGCACAGTAGGCTTCCTTATCAAACAGGGGCGTTACCTCTCCGGTCAGATGTCCGCCGGGTTCATTTTTCTTCTGTCCGTTTCTGAGAAGCTCTGCAAGCTGCCGCAGCTCCAGGATCGCCTTGTTGTATCCGGTTTCCGGCTCTTCGAGAGACATATTGGCAATAAGGATGATCTTCTGACGGAAGTTGTCAAAAGCAATCACCTTATCAAACAGCATCAGATCTACATCCTTGAAATGCTCACTGTCCTCTGTTTCCATTCGTACGGACGGTTCGCTGTACTGAAGGAAATCATAGGAGAAATATCCCACAAGTCCGCCGGTAAAGGAAGGCAGGTAATCAAATTCGGGACTTCTGTACTCCGACAGAATCTGCCTGAGCTGCACAGACGGATCCTCTGTTTTCAGGCGCACATCCCCGATTTTCATATCATTCCCTGAGCAGGTGATCTCCAGCTTCGGGTCAAATCCAAGGAAGGTGTAGCGTCCCCATTTTTCCTTTTCCAGAGCCGACTCCAGCAGATAACAGTGAGCCGAGACATTCTTCAGGATCCGCAGGGCCTCCATGGGCGTACAGATATCCGACAATATTTCACAGCTGACAGGCAGAATGTTATATTTTCCGCTGTCTGCTATTTTCTGAACCGTTTCATAATTCGGTGAATAAATCATAAAAAACACCTCCAGGAAATCAAAAAAGCTCCTCTGACGTCTGTCCGAGAAGCTTTTGCCGCATGCAAAACAAAAACGCCCCTGACAGAACATCTCCATTGTTCTGTCAAGGACGAATAAACGCATTTATCCGTGGTGCCACCTTGATTCACAGCCATGACAGCCGTGCACTTAGCGGGATACCTGTATATCCCCGGCAACTGACGTATGCCCTCACGTCGCAGAATACTCTGTATATGCAGATATATTTTATCTGAATCCATTTCACTGCGCCCTCCGCGGTCCATTTGATAATCTGGGGTTCGCCCGGCTCTCACCTGCCCGGACTCTCTGTGGAATCATAATTACCGTTATCTCCGCTTCTGCGGTTTTCATATTCAATTGTTTACTACAGTATATCACTATGACTCCGATTTGTCAATAGGGTAAATAAAATTTTTTCTGATTTCAGAAAACGACCTTGATTTTTGTGCCCGAGCCCACTGTGCTTTCCAAAGATAGAACAGCCCCATGGAGAGCTGCACCATGCTTGACAATGGACAGACCCAGTCCTGTACCGCCGATTTTTCTCGAATGACTCTTGTCCACACGATAAAACCGCTCAAATACCCGTTCCTGTGCATCCAGCGGAATTCCAATTCCCGTATCCTCAACGGTAACAAAGCAGCGTCCGTTTTCCTGTCCGGCCGTAAGAGTCACACGGCCGTTTTCATGGGTATATTTGATCGCATTATCTGTAAGATTGTACAGCATTTCTTCAAGGACCGCAGGTACGCCGTTTATAACTGCGCTCTCACCTGTGACCGAGATCGTAACACCCGCCTTTTGTGCAGCATAGGACAGCCGCTGAGCCACATTATGCGCAAGTGCAAAAAGATCCGTTTCGCACTGCTCCATTTTTTCTGTGCCCTCATCCAGACGGGATATTTTGATGATATCATCGATCAGGGCGATCATACGCTGAGATTCGCTGCGTATGGTCTCAGAAAAGCCACTCAGATCCTCTGGCTTTACCATTCCGCCGCAAATCATGTCTGCTATGCCGTAAATCGTAGTCAGAGGCGTTTTCAGCTCATGGGAGACATTGGAGGTGAACTCCCGTCTCAGCTGTTCACGCTTTTCCTTCTCTGTTACATCCAGAATGATTATAATCACACCAGTCACAAGACCGCTGTGAAGAACCGGATTGGCTACGATGTGATAGCACATCTCACCGGAGGCCATGGGCTGCTGATTATGCTTTCCGTCAAGGGCCAGCTCCACTGCTGTACGAAAGCTCTCGCTGCGGTTGACCGCAAGAACGCTTCGGCTTTTCCGGGCATCCTCCTCCGTCACATCCAGCAGCCGGAGCGCTGCGGAATTGTAAGAGAGGATCTCTGTCTTTCTGTCCAGTATCAAAAAGCCCTCGCTCATATTCTCCGTAATGATGCGGAACTCCGTCTGCCTGCGCTTCAGCTCCTGCATCTGCTTCTGAATGTGTGCATTCTGAGTGCGGATCTTCTGAATCAAAGGTGCAAGCTCCTCATATGGCTCACGAAGCTCTGCACTGCCAGGATCGATTTCATTTACAGGACGGAGGATCCTCTTTGAGATCCGACTGGACAGAACAGCAGCCAGAATTGCAGTGCATATGAGCACCACGACCATGGGATGTACAACACCAAGCACCAGCACCCATACTGAATCTACCTTTGCGGCCACACGAAGAATCCGCCCATCCTCCATTCTGGAGGCATAGTAGAGTGTTTCTGTTCCGATGGTGTCCGATTGACGTGTACTCTGACCTTCTCCCGATTCAAGCGCTTCCAGCACTTCTTCACGGCTTCCGTGGTTTTCCATCGTCTCAGCATCGCCTTCGCTGTCGTAATACACAGTTCCATCCGGCTCAATGATGGTAATACGGTTTTCGGACTCAGCAATATCATCAAGATATGCATCTCCGGCCGATGTGATGCCGCTCGCTATAAAATAGGCCTCGTTCTGAATTTCTGCAAACACAAGGCTGTTAAAATAATTGCAGAGAATTCCGATCAGGAATATCGCACAAAGAAGCATCACGGTCACCGCAACCGAAATCATTCCTTTGAAGATCTTCCCTGTCATGGAGTCTCCTCCCTGCTGCAAAAGCGGTAGCCGATGCCGCGGACGGTTTCAATATATTTTGCACAGTCGCCCAGCTTAGAGCGCAGTGTTCTCATATGTACATCCACCGTACGGCTCTCGCCATCAAAATTATAGCCCCATATCTCGGACAAAAGCTCATCCCGGGTAAAGACTCTGCCGGTATTTTTCATCATCAGCAGAAGCATCTCATACTCCTTCAGGGTCAGTGTAATATCTGCCCCGGATACCTGGATGATATGCTTGGATGGGCAGACATAAAGTGCTCCACAGGTATATTCATCAGTTTCCGATGAATCCTCTGTCCGGCGGAGCAGCGCACGGATCCGGGAGATCAGCTCCATTGTGCCAAAGGGCTTTGCGATATAGTCATCCGCTCCGCCGTCCAGTCCCATCACCTTGTCATACTCTGTAGATTTCGCCGTCAGCATGATAATGGGCAGCTTCCGGGTATCGCTTCGTTTGCGAAGCCGGGCCAGGATCGAAAGCCCGTCCTCATCCGGCAGCATGACGTCCAGCAGCAAAAGACTGGGCACCCTTTTTTCCAATGCTTTCCAGAATTCCTTCGGATGTGCAAAGCCCTCCGTCTCCAGCCCCGAGCTTCTGAGTGCATAGAGCACAAAATTCCGGATATTGTCATCATCTTCCAGCATATAGATCATAGAAAAACTTACCTTTCACTTCCATGAAGGCCGGTAACGGAATATTCAACCCACTCCGCAATATTTGTGGCATGGTCACCGATTCGTTCCAGATACTTGGCAATCATCATAATATCAATGCAGTATTCTCCGTTTTCCGGGGATTCTGCAATAAGGGAAATCAGCTCGCTTCTCACCCTGAGAAAGAGTGCATCCACCTTATCATCTTCTATTATAACACATTTTGCCGCATTTGTATCGCTTTTTACAAAAGAATTGACGCTGTCGGTCACCATTTTTACAGCAGCGACCGCCATCTCCTTGATATGGAGCTTTCCGAACATGTGTTCATTGCTGATGTCTTTGGTGATTTCCGCAATATCAGCGGCCTGATCGCCGATCCGTTCCATATCGCTGAGCATCTTCAGAGCGGAAGAAATCACACGCAGATCTCCTGCAACCGGCTGCTGACGGAGAAGGAGCTTCATGCAGAAGGCCTCGATCTCACGTTCCTTTTCATCAATGGCTCTTTCAGCGGCAAAGGCCTTTTCTGCCATTTCGGAATCTCCGTCCAGAAGGGCCTTTACTGCACAGGTAATGGCATCCTCACAGAGCGCACCCATCTTAATCATCTCTACATGCAGCTGCTCCAGCAGATCATCAAAAAGAATTCTCATTCAAATGCCTCCCACTTTATCCGAACCGGCCTGTGATATAGTCCTCTGTGCGCTTATCCTTCGGCATAGAGAACAGGGTCTCGGTATCGCTCATTTCCACCATATCACCCAGCAGGAAAAAGGCTGTCTTGTCAGAGATTCTCGCAGCCTGCTGCATATTATGGGTCACCATAACGATGGTGTATTTCTCCTTCAGCTGCATAGCCAGCTCCTCGATCTTGGAGGTGGAGATCGGATCCAGGGCTGAGGTCGGCTCATCCATGAGCAGCACCTCCGGCTCTACTGCAAGCGCTCTTGCAATGCAGAGTCTCTGCTGCTGTCCGCCGGAAAGCCCCAGGGCACTTTTCTTCAGTCTGTCCTTCAGCTCATCCCAGATGGCCGCATCCCGGAGGGATTTTTCCACGATCTCATCCAGCCGGGACCTGGAACGGATCCCATGGGTTCTCGGCCCGTAGGCAATATTATCATACACACTCATTGGGAAAGGATTGGGCTTCTGGAATACCATGCCCACACGCTTGCGAAGATTGTTGATGTCCATGTCCCCATAGATATCCTCTCCATCCAGAAGGACCTCACCGGTGATCCGGCAGCCCTCTACAAGGTCATTCATACGATTGAGAGACTTGAGCAGCGTACTCTTTCCGCAGCCGGACGGCCCGATGAAGGCCGTGATCTCATTGGCTGCAATATTCAGGTCAATGCCCTTGAGGGCCTTGAAATCACCATAATACAGCTCCATATTTCTGATTGTAAATTTATCCATAGCTTCTACTCCTTAGTTTCCCTTGCTGACCAGCTTCTTTGCAGCAAATCCGGAAAGTGCATTGATACCAATGACCAGAACCAGAAGCACGACCGCTGCTGCATGAGCCTGCTCTGTATACAAGCCCTCGGAAAGCAGGGCATACATGTGAACAGAAAGGGTTCTTGCAGAATCTGTCAGACTGTCCGGGACAGCGGCATAGGTTCCGGCTGTGAAAATCAGGGCTGCACTTTCGCCGACAATACGTCCGATGGCGAGAATGACTCCGGCCAGAATACCCGGCACTGCACTGGGCAGAACGATTCGGAATACCGTGCGAAGGCGTCCTGCGCCCAGGCCAAAGCTTCCCTCACGGTAGGAATCCGGAACAGAAAGCAGGGCCTCCTCCGTGGTGCGGATGATCAGCGGCAGAATCATGATGGCCAGTGTGACTGCACCGGAAATCAGGGAATAGCCAAGCCCCAGTGTGATTACAAAAAGCAGGTAGCCAAACAGACCGTAAACAATGGACGGAATGCCCGAAAGCGTCTCGGCCGTGATGCGGATGATCTTTACAAGACGGCTGCCGCGCTTTGCGTACTCCACAAGATAAATGGCCGCAAAAATGCCTATAGGAACTGCGATGATCAATGACAGCACAGTCATGATGACGGTGTTGATGATCGCCGGGGTCATGGACACATTCTCACTGGTATATTCCCACGAAAAGATAGATGGGAAATAGTGGATAAGGCTGGGAACACCCTTGATCAGTATGTATCCGATAAGCAGGATCAATACGCCGACGGACAGAACCATCGCCAGGATCATAAGCAGCTTCAGCAGCAGGGACAGCGGCTGATGCTTATACTCACGGAGCTTCTGCTGCCATGTACGGAAATTGATTCCCTTTGCAATATCTATATTTTCTTTACGGACAACCGTTCCTTTTTCTGCAAGCTCCATAGTATCCCCCTAGTCCTTGTTTCTGTTCTTCAGCACAGAAAACAGTGTGTTGATGATGAGAATAAACACGAACAATACCACCGCTGTTGCAATGAGCGCATCCCGGTGCAAGTCGGCCGCATAGCCCATTTCCAGTACGATATTGGCCGTAAGCGTACGGATACCGGATGCGATTCCTTCAGGCATCACACTCTGATTTCCGCAGACCATTACTACAGCCATGGTTTCACCTATAGCCCGGCCGATTCCTAAAATTACACCAGCCATAATGCCTGTTTTGGCAGCAGGCAGTGTGGCGAAAAATACGCTGCGCTCACTGGTCGCCCCCAGCGCAAGAGAGCCTTCATAATAGCTTTCCGGTACAGCCCGGATCGCAGACTCTGCAACGCCAATGATCGTTGGAAGGATCATGATCCCCAGCAGTACGGCGGCTGTCAGCATATTTTTTCCGCTGCCGCCTGCAAGCTTCTGCATAAAGGGCACAATGACCATCAATCCGAAAAAGCCATACACAATAGAAGGGATTCCGGCCATCAGCTCAATGGCCGGCTTAAGGATTTTGTATACTCTCTGCGGACAGAATTTCGCCATATACACCGCACACAGAAGACCGATGGGCACACCGATCAGGATCGCACCTGCGGTTACATAAAGACTTCCCACG
Source organism: Ruminococcus sp. (assembly GCA_017472145.1). Taxonomy (GTDB): domain Bacteria; phylum Bacillota; class Clostridia; order Oscillospirales; family Ruminococcaceae; genus Ruminococcus_C. The sequence continues at coordinate 20,761 of JAFUQX010000064.1, forward strand.
ATCATGGGGAAAATGCCGAACTGGTTTTCCAGCGGCTTCCAGGACTCTCCCAGCAGAAAATCGAATACACCGATCTCTGCAATGGCCGGCACACCGTTGGCAAACAGGAACACGCAGATGGTGACCACTGCAATTACAGAAATGCAGGCAGACACAAGGAACAGGATATGCATGATGTTTTCTTTTGCCTTTTGCATCAGAACAAGCCGCCTTTCTGAGAAATTTACTTCACTTCGCTCCAGCTTGTGATCTCACCGGTGTAGATGCCCTTGATCTGCTCTGAGGTCAGATTCTCCACATCATTTTCATTATTTACAATGACAGCGATACCGTCCATAGCGATTACAGTAGGAATCAGGCCCTCGGCAAGCTCGCTTTCCTTTACCTCACGGGAAGCCATACCAATATCGCATGCACCCTCGATCGCACTGGTCATACCAGCGCTGGATCCGGTCTGCTGGATCTCAATGGTAACGCCGGAATTCAAAGCCTTGTATTCATCTGCCAGCACTTCCATAACAGGCGCTACAGAAGTAGAACCAGCAATCACGATCGTGCCCTCCAGGCCGGCCGGTGTATAGGCGCCATTGTCCGAGGCCTTGATGTAGCCCTTTTCCTCAATGATCGCCTGACCGTCTGCACTCATAATGAAGGTCACAAAGTCAGAGGCCAGCTCGCTGAGATCCTCCTTCGTTGCAATATTAAACGGACGAGCTACCTTATAGGTGCCGTTATTGATATTGTCTACATTCGCTTCCACGCCGTCCACATTGACAGCCTTTACTTCATCGCTCAGAGAGCCAAGGGAAATATATCCGATCGCATTTGTATTGCCTGCAACAGACTGCATTACAACAGAGGTGCTGTTGGAAATCTCCGCAGTTACTACGGTGTTGTCTACATCATCTACCGCAATGCCCAGAAGCTCAGTAAATGCGCCTCTTGTACCGCTGCCGTCTTCACGGGAGATCACGGTGATCGTATCACTTCCGCCGCCGCATCCGGCCAGTGCGGTTGTCATCACGAGAGCCATACATACCTGTGCAATTCTTTTTGTTTTCATAAGTAACCATCCTTCTTTGCATTACATTTATTGGTTTTGATCTGTACTGTACTTTACTTGGTACAGTTTCATTATATGCCCTCAAAGTAAAATGTAAAATCGCACTTATGTTAAATCCAGGTTAAAAGTACAGCATATACTTTGGTCAGTGCGAAAATATTTTTTCGATTCCTTCAAAAAAACTCAGATTGCCTATTGACAAAGTAGGCGAAGCGTGGTATAATCATATCAAACCTACTGGAAGGGTAGGAGATGAAGGCATTTTATCATTCTGAATGGCAGGTGTAAAAATATGACCAACCGTTTTGAAACGCTTGTAAGAGCAAACTACCGTTTCGGACGAATGCACAGCGGCTCCGGACACAAACACAAACTCCATTTTTAATATGAAAGGAAAGAAAACCATGTCTGAATATAAATTTGAAACCCTCCAGCTCCACGTTGGACAGGAAAATCCCGATCCTGCAACAGATTCCCGTGCAGTACCGATCTATCAAACAACCTCTTATGTCTTCCGCGACTGTGCGCATGCAGCAGCACGCTTCGGACTGACAGACGCCGGCAATATCTACGGCCGGCTCACCAACTCCACACAGGAAGTATTTGAAAAGCGCATTGCAGCCCTCGAAGGAGGTGTGGCTGCACTGGCTGTGGCTTCCGGTGCAGCGGCCATTTCCTATACCATTCAGGCCCTGGCCCAGAACGGCGGACACATCGTATCCCAGAAGTCGATCTATGGCGGAAGCTATAATCTGCTGGCCCATACGCTCCCCAACTTCGGCATTACCGCAAGCTTTGTGAATATACATGATCTTGCAGCGGTCGAGGCGGCCATTCAGGATAACACCAGAGCCATTTACATTGAAACCCTGGGCAATCCCAATAGTGATATCCCGGATATCGACGCTCTTGCAGCACTTGCACACAAGCACGGTCTTCCGCTGGTGGTAGACAATACCTTCGGCACACCTTATCTGATCCGTCCTATTGAGCACGGTGCAGATATTGTCGTTCATTCTGCAACAAAATTCATCGGCGGCCATGGTACGACTCTGGGCGGCATCATCGTAGATTCCGGTGCGTTTGATTGGGCTGCAAGCGGCCATTATCCTGCTATCGCAGCACCGAGTCCCAGCTACCACGGCGTATCCTTCACACAGGCGGCTGGTGCGGCTGCTTTTGTGACCTATATCAGAGCGATCCTGCTTCGTGATACGGGTGCAACGATTTCGCCTTTTAACGCATTTCTGCTTTTGCAGGGCGTGGAGACACTTTCCCTGCGTCTGGACAGACATGCGGAGAATACAAAGAAGGTCGTGGAATTCCTTTCCAGCCATCCGCAGGTGGAGAAGGTCAATCATCCGTCTCTCCCCGACCATCCTGATCACGCGCTGTATGAGAAATACTTCCCTAGTGGCGGCGGTTCTATTTTCACCTTTGAGATCAAGGGCGGCGTAAAGGAAGCGCATACATTCATTGACAATCTGAAGATCTTCTCTCTGCTTGCCAATGTTGCTGATTCCAAGAGCCTTGTCATTCATCCGGCCACCACAACACATAGCCAGCTTACAGAGGAAGAACTGGCCGACCAGGATATTCGGCCCAACACCATCCGGCTTTCCATTGGAACAGAGCATATTGACGATATTCTTGCAGACCTGCAGCATGGATTCGATGCTGTAAAATAAGGAGGAATTTTTATGGCAAACATTTACACATCCGCTGATCAGCTCATCGGCCGCACACCGCTGCTGGAACTTACACATCTGGAGGAAGCCTTCGGGCTGAAGGCAAAAATCCTTGCAAAGCTGGAATATTTCAATCCCGCAGGCTCTGTCAAGGACAGAGTGGCCAAGGCCATGATCGACGCCGCAGAAGCCAGCGGTGCACTGAAGCCTGGCTCTGTTATTATTGAGCCGACTTCCGGCAATACCGGCATTGGTCTTGCAGCCGTTGCAGCCGCCAGAGGATACAGAACGATCATTGTAATGCCCGAGACCATGTCTGTGGAGCGCAGACAGCTCATGAAGGCTTACGGTGCTGAGCTGGTGCTGAGTGACGGTACAAAGGGTATGAAGGGAGCTATCGCCAAGGCTCAGGAGCTTGCGGATGAAATCCCGGGCAGCTTCATCCCGTCTCAGTTCACAAACCCTGCAAATCCCAAGGCGCACACCGAAACTACAGGCCCGGAAATCTGGGAAGACACAGATGGAAAGGCAGATATTTTCGTGGCCGGCGTAGGCACAGGCGGCACGATCACCGGCGTGGGAGAATACCTCAAGGCCAAAAATCCGGATATTCGGGTGGTGGCCGTCGAGCCGGCTTCTTCTGCGGTGCTTTCTACCGGACTGGCTGGGCCGCACAAAATTCAGGGGATCGGGGCTGGCTTTGTACCTGAGGTACTGAATACAGAAATTTACGATGAGATCATTGCCGTTTCCAATGAGGATGCATTTGAAACAGGCCGGCTCATCGGCAGAAGTGAAGGTGTGCTGATCGGTATTTCCTCCGGTGCGGCTGCATGGGCGGCTATAGAGCTTGCAAAGCGTCCGGAGAATGAAGGAAAGAGCATTGTGGTTCTGCTTCCGGATACAGGAGACCGATATCTTTCAACACCGCTTTTTTCTGAATAATAAAACAACACCGCTGCCTTCCTTCAGACAGCGGTGTTGTTTTTGCTATTCTTCTTTATGCCTTCCAGAGACTGTGGATATTACAGTATGCATAAACAGCCTCGACCGTATCTCCCTCACAAAGAGCAAAGCAGATCTCCGGTCTGTCTCCGGGCTTCAGAGCCTTTCTTTGATTGCCCTGTCTGGTCTGGACGGAAACCCACTCGATATAATGCTCAGGAAGCATGGGATGCTCAACCGCACCGATCTTCACATGAACAAGATTGTTTTCCACCGTATAAACAGGCACATGTTTCTCAACCGCTGCATCCGTTGTTCCGGGAATGATCTCCTTCATTTTCTGACCGCAGCACATTACAGGAACGCCGCTCTCCTTCACAAGCGCTACGATCTTTCCGCAGTGCTCACAGATATAGAATTTCTGTTCCATAATGCAGTCCTCCTTATGCTTTCTCACTGAACATATCCTTGCCTACACCGCAAAGGACACACTCAAAATCTTCCGGCAGATCCTCGAACTTGGTTCCGGGAGCAATTCCATGCTCGGGCGCACCCAGTTCCTCATCATAAATCCAGCCGCAAACGTCACATACATACTTTTTCATTGCTGTTTCCTCCTGATTTTTTAAATTGGATGCGGAATCGCCTGCATCCGCGTATTCCCTGCAAAGCTCCCCGGCCAGTGCGCGAAGCTGCATTGTGCTTTCCTCATTCAGTGCAGAGAAAATCTTTACAGAGCACTCAGTAAAGCTCAGATTTCTGCACTTCTCCAGCATTCCCTTCATAACCCTGGCCGCAGCCGGCGCCCAGCTTCCGTTTTCGATAAATGCAACGGTTCGATTGCTGAAATTCCGCTCGGTCAGGTGATGGATAAACGCACGCATAAATGGGAAAATGTCGGCATTGTAGGTCGTTGTGGCAAGAACGATCTTGCTGTATCGGAAGGCATCCTCAACCGCCTCGGCCATATCGCACCGGGCCAGGTCATTCACCACGACCTTGGGACAGCCGCCGGACTTCAGCTCCTCCGCAAGCTGCATCACAGCCTTCTTAGTATTTCCATAAACAGAGGTATATGCAATTACAATGCCATCTTCCTCCGGCTGATAGCTGGACCACGTGTTATAAAGCCCCAGATAGTAGTCCAGATCCTCCTTCAGAACCGGCCCGTGAAGGGGACAGATCATCTGAATGTCAAGCGCTGCGGCCTTTTTCAGAAGAGCCTGCACCTGTGCGCCGTACTTGCCCACAATACCGATGTAGTAGCGTCTTGCTTCACAGGCCCAGTCCTCCTCCACATCCAGAGCACCGAATTTTCCAAAGCCATCGGCCGAAAATAGAACCTTATCACAGCTGTCATAGGTGACGATCACCTCCGGCCAATGTACCATAGGAGCGGTCACAAAGGTGAGAACATGCTTTCCAAGCACAAGGGTATCCCCCTCTCCCACAACGATCTGCTTGTCCGCAAAATCCATTCCGAAAAAGTTCTTCATCATGGCAAAGGCCTTGGCCGAAGAAACGATCTTCGCTTCCGGATAGGTCTCAACAAAATTTACTATATTCGCTGAATGATCCGGCTCCATGTGCTGCACGATGAGATAGTCCAGCTTTCTGCTGCCAACTGCATTCTGAATCTGCTCCAGCCACTGATGGGTAAAGCGCGCATCCACCGTATCCATAACTGCAATTTTTTCATCCATGATGACATAGGAATTATACGCCATGCCATTGGGTACTGTGTACTGTCCTTCAAACAGATCGATGTCATGATCATTAACGCCGATGTATCTGATATCTTCTGTAATTTTCATATTTCCTCCGTATTCACAATTCTGTTTGTTGATTTTCCTTTTTTACGCTCTGGAAGTGATTTCTGTTATATTTTTTGCTACCCATTTCCCATAGGCCTGATCATATACCGACTGGTACTCCTTAAAATTCAGCGTGCAGTTATATCCCAGCACCTCCATATCGGTCTGAAACACCTTTGCCATAAGCTTCATTTCCGTCATTCCGTTTGAAAGATAGAATCTCTTTCTCCGGATACGCTCAGGAAGGTTTTCTGCCTGCGTATAAACGCTTTCTATTTCAAGGAAAAAGCGCTTCCCTTTGTAATGACCCTGCAATTCTCTCAGCGCTTTTCCGCCGATCCCGCTGCTGCGCTTTCCCTCGGCAATTGCAAAATAGTCAAGCAGCACCATATCCCCTGCATTCATGGTAATGGCCAGTCCTGAAAAATCTCCTTCCTCTTCAATCACCCACACATCGGCACAGCCTTTTTTGTGCGTAAGCCAGATCAGATAAAAGGGTTTCTGCTCATATCCGGGAAATGCCGACTTATAGAGCTTGCGTATCTTCCGCCATTGAGAAAGCGTCCCTGCCTGAATCAGTCTCATAGTATCTCCTTGTTTTCAGTTATTATATGGATCGGATACGGGTATAAATGAAACCGCCGACTCCTGTCCCTTATTATTATACCATACATTGTTCCCGCTTTCAATACCATATATCAAATATAAAAATACCATTCTATTTTTTGCTGCATTGACTTTTGGGGCTTCCGGTGATATAATAAGCAAAATATAAAGTCAGACAAGGAGCAGCATATTATGAGCCGCATACTATATATACTTGTACAGTGCACGTGGGGCTTTCCGCAAACACTGCTGGGAGGAATTATCTTTCTGCTCAACCGGCACAGCCGGCCTTATCTGTATCATGGCGCAGTGGTCAGTCACTGGAGATCGCACCTCAGTGCATCCATCGGTCCGTTTGTGTTTATTTCCAGGCAGCATGTGTCTTCCCGCCGACTGCTGGTGCATGAGTATGGGCACACACTGCAGTCCCTGCTGCTTGGCCCTCTGTATCTGCCCCTCATCGGCCTCCCCTCCATGCTCTGGATGCTGCTCCCCTGTTTTCGGAAAATGCGGCGGAAAAGGCACATTTCCTACTACAGCTTCTATACGGAATCATGGGCCAACCGATGGGGTGAGAAAATATGCGGAGAAGCCGCTATGGGCCTGGCGCATATTGACTGAAAAGCCTGCGGTCAGACTCGTCACAGGATTTCATTGCAGAAATTAAAACAGTGTCATCTGCTCATAAGGCTCCGGAAATTCATGCAGATACTGAAAACACGCATTTACATCATGGAGAATGCCGTGTGCTCTGCACGTTTCCCGAAACAGCCTCATAAGCTCTCCGCTATTGTCGCTGGGCAGCTCATAGGCATAACCATATCTGCGGATGTACTGTTCCTTCAGGCCTGGAAAATGCTTGTCCAATGCAGCGTAAAAATATTCTCTGTCACCCTCACGGAGCGTCAACCCCATACCAAAGCAGATGATTCCCTTTACCTTCGCACGAATACAGTAATCAAGAATTCCCTCCAGATTCTCTCTTGTATCATTGATATACGGCAGAATCGGAGATAGCCATACAACGGTGGGAATATTGTTCTCATGAAAGATCTGCAATGCTTTAAAACGCTCGTTTGTTGTACTGACATTCGGCTCGATGATACGGCATAAGTCCTCATCATAGGTAGTCAGTGTCATCTGTACAACACTCTTTGCCTTTTCGTTGATGCTGCGGAGGAGATCAAGGTCACGGAGAATCCGGGTGGATTTCGTCTGAACCGCCACACCGAAGCCATGGCGGTCGATGATCTCAAGGCATTTTCTGGTAAGCCGCAGGTCCTCCTCACAATGCATATACGGGTCACACATGGCTCCCGTACCGATCATACATCTCCTGCGCTTGGAGCGCAGTGCCTTTTCCAGAAGCTCCGGCGCATTCTGTTTCACCTCAATATCCTCAAAGGCCTGGGTGAAGCCATAGCAGCTGCTCCGGCTGTCACAGTAGATGCAGCCGTGGGTACAGCCTCTGTACAGATTCATACCGTTCCGGGCTGAGAGTATGCCTTTTGCATCTATGAAGTGCATGAGAAACCTCCTTTGGGGTGAATATGGTATGCCACATTCAGAATCTTATTTTTTCCTCAGCTCCGCAATGGCTGCATAATGTCTGATATCAAATTCCTCAGGTGCAATTTCATTCAAGAGTTTCAAATGCTCCTGCTCCCATGCAGTGATCTCAGCTTCCGAAAGAGATGCACCAATCCCACGGCAGGCCTTCATTCTGCCGTTCCAGCTTTCACGGGTAAACCGCACATGCAGCGGATATTCCTCATGATACACCAGCTCAAATTTTTGCCCATAGCATTCAGGGATCCAGATGGGGTGCACGGTTTCACCCGCACCGCTCCATTCAGGGCTGTATTTCAGTACCAGCCCTTCACTTGCACCTGCGATCTCATCTTCAAAGGGAAGCCATGCCATATACAGTACAAGAATTCTGCCATTTTCTTTCAGCATACGATGCAGAGTCGGCATAATTTTCTCATGATCGAAGTACCAGAAGCACTGACAAGCGGTAATTACATCAAAGGATTCGTCAGGAAAATTGATATCCTCCGCTGAGCATGCAAAATAGTCAATATCCATCCCCTGTGAAAGAATTCCTGCCTGCACGATCTGATTTTCGGAGATATCCGTTCCTGTCCATTTTGCGCCATATCGGTACATATTTCTCGGCAATACACCTGTACCCGTACCCAGATCAAGGACAGACTGACCCTTGATACACAGTCCGCGCTCTGCGATTTTCTCATAGAACCGCTGGGGGTAAATATCACGGAATTTTGCATAATCTGCTGACGTCCTGCCCCAGTCAAACGCTTTTCCGCCGTCTATGTTTTTATCTGTAATATTCATTTTTATTCCTCTCTATCTTTGCTGCTTCCTCAGAGCAACTGAATAATTACAGTTTTATTCTCTATTCATGAAGCGTCCTCCCATAACAGGCAGATACCGCTCATTCCTTGTAAAACGCTCCCTTATGAAAATTTTCACCATCCAATTTTTTTGCAGTCAAACGATATTTCACAACACCGTCAGGACACATGAGTTCCTTACTGAATGATGTATCTCCGCCAAGATTCATCAGATCCCCACCGCTGCGGACAGCTTCCATCAGCGGAAACAAAAGCATCATTGACTTCTGGCAAATACCCTGCCCCTCCGAATTTACAGGACATCCGTAACAGCAAGTGTATTTATCACCAACTTCCTCACCGTTGCGGCAGTGATGCTCTGTTATGCCGTTGTGAGAAACTGCGATAACCTTGATTTCAAAAGCGTATTCTTCGTTATACCATTTTTTCACTTCACCATCTCCTCATATTTTTCTCATGCTTTCCTGGGGTGATAAACCATATTTCTCTTGTAGATCCCTTTGCATATCCTGCATTTCGTTCCGTGTGAAATGCCCCGCCCCCTGTCAAGTAGACAGTGTAAAAAACAAAAATAATCTGCGATGTGACCAGAAGCAGTCTGTGCAATTTGTGCAGGCTGCTTTGTTGTTGACAATTGGCAATCCCCTTTTGCAGTGAGGAGCAGAGCGACGA
>JAFUQX010000065.1 GCA_017472145.1 Ruminococcus sp.
ACTGTCCCTGGACCCTGGCAGCATTTTCGAGAAATTGCTGCACCAAAAAGCTTTTATACCTGCTTAAACTGATGAGGAGTTTTTTGACAGACTGGGCTTTCCTTAGTAAGGGGAGCCTTGTGCAGAAAATCCGGCTTTTTTGACAAGCTGTCCATTGTAAAGGAGTATTTATAACATGAAAGGTCTTCATCTCAGTCTCATCCGTCATGGACGCACCGACGCCAACGACCAGGGCATCTATATCGGACGGACGGACTACCCCCTGTCCGAAAAGGGCATCGCCGAGCTGTATAACAAAATGGACGAGTTTGTGTACCCAAGCGTGGCCAAGGTCTATTCCAGCCCCCTGCGCCGGTGCACAGAGACGGCGGAAATTCTCTTTCCGGAAAAGGATATCCAGTGTATCGACGAGCTGATCGAAATGAATCTGGGACAGTTTGACGGCAAGTCCGCCGACGAGCTGATCGATCTGCCGGAATTCAAGGAATGGCTGAAGGGCGGCGCAGAATGCGCTCCGCCGGAGGGCGAAAGCGTGGCCGACATCCAGCTTCGTATCTTCAAGGCGCTGGCCATCATCATCAAGGATATGATGGAAAATGACCTGCGTCACTGCGCCGTTGTGACCCACGGCGGCATCATTTCCAATATGGTGGCCGGGTTCGGTCTGCCCAAGGTCGATCCCAAGGAGCTTCAGGCGGCCTTCGGCGAGGGCTATGACATTCACATCACCGCCGCTCTATGGCAGAGAAGCGGCGCATTTGAGCTGCTGGGCATGACGCCCTACGAGGCATAAATTTTCCAGTTCCGGGCATACTTCCAGTAAATTACACGGGAGGTACTGCCATGAAACAGACTGCGCTCCATCGATTTTCCGCAGCGGCTCTGAAGGGAAACACACGTCCGCTCCAAGGGCCGCTTATGCTGCTCTGCACCGTCTATGCCCTGCATATTGCCCTGCTCCTTATGGGGGCATGGCTGCTGTGCACCTGCTCTGATCTTTCCCTTATGTGGATACTCCTCTGGTGCGGCGGAAAGCTGCTGCTTTCGGTGACGACAGTGCTCATCGCTTTACGCTGCAAGGCACATCTCCTGCTCCGATGCATTTCCCTGCTGAGACTCCCCTGCGGATTTCTCTCCGCCGGATACAAACGGCTGCTCCGGCTGGCGCTGTGGAAGGGACTCATCCGGTTTCTCATCCGGCTGCCGGCTGCTGTGGGATTTTTTGCAGCGGGCCTGCTCCTGCAGGAGGCCGCCGCCCATACAGACAGCCTCTACTGGCTGATGGGGGCGGCTCAGGTCCTTCCCCTGACGCTGGGGCTGCTGCTGCTTCGTCTCCGGGCAGAGGTCTGCTTTCTGGCGGCAGAGGTACTCTGTGTGCAGCAGCCGGAGGTTTCTGCGCTCTCCAGCCTGAAGACCGCCTTCCGGCTCATGCTGGGGCAATATGCCTTTTTCCTGCGGATCCTGCTCCGGAGTCTCCCATGGATGCTCCTGCCGGGCCGGGCCATTCGCTGCATCATGACCATGATATCCTTTTTCAGCGTGCGTCATCTGGAATGGCGCTATCATCTTACCGAAGGGAGGGACTGCGGCTGTGAGCCGGCTCATCTTCACCGTAGATTCAGAAAGCCCCGTGCAGCTGGAGAGCTTCCTGCGCCGTGAAAAGCAGGTCTCCCGGCGGACGCTGAGCAAATGCAAGCGGCTGGGTGCGATCACCTGCGGAGGGAAATCCATCCGCACCATTGACAGGGTCTCACCCGGAGAGGTGATCGTCCTGGAGCTTCCGGAGGAGCACGGGACAGCTGCGCCCAATCCGGCACTGCACGTCCCTGTGCTCTATGAAAGCGAGCATATTCTGGTATACAATAAGCCTGCGGACATGCCCTGTCATCCATCCCACGGGCACTATACAGATACTCTTGCAAATGCCTTTGCAGCCGCATATCCCGGCACGCCCTTCCGGTGCATCAATCGCCTGGACCGGAACACCAGCGGAACCTGCATCGCAGCAAAGAGCGCATATGGGGCCGGCTTCATTCAGCAGACCGCAGAAAAAGGCTATATCGCTGCTGTAACAGGACCGCTCACCGAGGGTGGCACGGTTGACGCACCCATCGCACGGGAGCGGAACTCTGTCATTCTGCGGTGCGTACGGGAGGATGGCAAGCCGTCCATAACTCATTACACACCCCTGCTCCAGAATGAAAAATATACCCTTCTGGAATTCCGGCTGGAGACAGGGCGCACCCATCAGATCCGGGTGCATATGGCATATATCGGACACCCTCTGGCCGGAGATGATCTGTACGGCACAGAAACAGAGGATATTTCCCGTCAGGCCCTGCACTGCGCCTGGGTGCGCTTCCCTGAGCCGGAGACAGGGAATACGGTAACCGTTTCCGCACCGCTGCCGGAGGATATATGTGCATTATTTCCGGAAGCTATTGCTTTCCGGCGCAGAATATGATATAATAAGACGAAATATATTCTATAGGAAAGGAGATTGCACAAAATATGAGACGGGTACTGATACTGTCCGATACGGCTTCCATGCAGGATCTGTATAATCGTTCCAACCTGAATCTGCTCATCGAAATGGACTGCGAAATTCATGTGGGCTGCAATTTCCAATCCGGAAATACCACCGGCCCGGGAAGAGTAAAGGCCTTTTGCGACGAGCTGGAGGAGGCCAGCATCATCTGGCATCAGATCAATTTTATCATCTCCAGCGATCCCATGGAAAAAGAGCCTCTGGCCGGCAGTGAAATCGCAGGTATTATAGAAGAATACGACTTTGACCTGATCCACTGCCTGACTCCATCCAGTCTGATCTGTGCCGGCCGGCTGGCAGCAAAAAAGAAAATTCCTGTTTTCTTCACCTCCTTCGGCTTTCCGTTCTATGACGGCGCTCCCCGCACAAGCTGGCTGCGCTACAGGCAGAAATTCAAAAAGGCGGTCCGGTATGCCGATGTGCTCATCTGTACCAATAAAGAGGACTACGAGCGGGCCAAAAAGGATTTTAATGTAAAGCATGTGTACCGGATTCCGGGCACGGGTCTTGATCCCTACCGGTTCCGTGCGCCTACAGTAGATCGCATCCAGATGCGGGAGCAGATGGAGATCCCTCAGAATGCAGTTACACTGATCACCATCGCACCGCTCACCGCTGAGCAGAATCACGCTGTGATCCTCAAGGCCATAGACCGTCTGCGCATGCTGGAGCTGCACTATATCATCTGCGGACACGGCCCCTATGCCGAAAATCTCTATCAGCTGACCGAACGGCTTCATCTGGAGGACAGAGTCCACTTTACCAGCCATCGGGATGATATTGCCAATTTGCTTCACGCCTGTGATATCTTCTGTCTCCCTTCCAGACGGGAGGAGCTGGGAATGCATGCCCTGGAGGCCATGGAGGCCGGTCTTCCGCTGGTGACCTCCAATGTACAGATCATCAAGGATTTCATGGAGGACGGCAAAACCGGATATATGTTCCCGCCCTCCAGCGTAAACGGATTTATTGCCGGAATCGAAGCCCTCACTGAGGACAAGGGCCTGCGGAAGCATATCGGCGAGTACAACCGCTTTGCCTCAGAGCCCTTTTATCGGGAAAATGCAGAATATGTCATGCGCCAGCTCTATCAGATCCAGCTGGATCTGCATTCCGATTCATTCGAGGATGCATCGGAGGAAGCCGCAGACTATGCCAATGTATAAAAATAAAAAACAAACCGCTGAGCACAGTCTGATATAATCCCCTTAGAGTAGACACACTAAAAAACAAAGAGTGTGAAAACTCTAAGGGGGTTATTTCATGTCAAGACAAAAGAAATTGACAGACGAAGAAAGAATAGAAGCCGTGCGAGAATATCTTGCAGGAAAAGGAA
>JAFUQX010000002.1 GCA_017472145.1 Ruminococcus sp.
ATTTTTACAAGGGTGTTTCGCTCTCTGCGGAGAGCGACAAGGGCGCTGCCCTTGACCCGCCAGCATTTTCTGTAGAAATTGCTGGACCAAAAAGACTTCATACGCTGCGTTCCTTAAACGCTCTCCTTTTGCAGAAAAGGCAGCCCTGTCCCTCTATCGGACCGGCTGCCTTTTTCGTTATTTATGTAACAGATTCCTCCGCCGCTTCCGGCAAAACCTCCGCCTTGATCTTGGAAATCCAGTTATCCTCTATCAGAAGCACAGTGAACCGCACATTCTTATACTGCACCTCCGGCAGCTCATCCTCATCCGGAATCCGCCCAAGAAGCTCTACGATCCACGCACTCATAGTGTCAAATTCGTGATCCTCCGGCAACGTCAGCCCCAGCTGCTCCATCGTCTCCTCCGGATCAGCCGTGCCCTCAATAGTAAACACACCCTCCGTCATCTCACGAACCTCGATCTCCTCATCATCATATTCATCACGGATATTTCCGACAATCTCCTCCAGCAGATCCTCCATGGTCACAATGCCCGCCGTGCCGCCGTATTCATCCACAGCCACCGCCATCTGAGCCTTGTCCCGGAGCATATCCTCCAGCACATGCTTGCACTTGGCTGTCTCCGGCACAAACAGCGCCTGACGCATAAAATGCCGCACGCCAAAATGAGACACATCCTCCGCACCAATCAGCCCCAGCAGATCCTTCACCATCAGCACGCCAATAATATGATCAATATCATCCTTATACACCGGCATTCTGGAATAGCTCTCATTCATAGCCAGATACACCACATCGCTGATCTTCATGTCCACATCCACCGCTACGATCTCTTTGCGGTGCGTCATAACATTGGAGATCATCACATCATCAAAATCAATGATATTGTTGATCATCTCCTTCTGGCTCTCCTCGATCAGTCCCGTCTCGTTTCCGGCATCCACCATCAGCAGCAGATCCTCCTCGGTGACAGCATCCTCCTGTTCAAAGCGCTTTCCGCCCAGAAGCCAGTCGATTCCCCGCACCAGCGACTGCACCGGCATCAGCAGAACCACAGCCGCTCCGATCAGACCGCTCCATCCAGGCATGAGTCGTTCCGCATTCATCGTGCCGATCCGGGAAAATGCCGCATTTCCAAGAGAAATCACGATCCCGGCCGTCAGCAGCACCGCAAAAAGCGTCAGCAGCTGCGCCCAGATCTCCTCCAGGCCGCACCCATCGCTCAGCACGGGAAGCAGACTTCCCCAGCCGATTATCAGCAAAAGCAAAGCCGTCAGCGCACCGCTCACCGCCTGCTCCGTCAGGACCGTAAAGGAAAGCCGCCTGGATTTTTCCAGCTGTCTGGCCGCTTTTTTGTACGCAGCATCCTTTTCTGCAAGATTTTTTACCTTCGGGCGAATTTTCTCAAGAGCTGCTGCTGCCGCCGCAACACAGCCATGCACCGCTGTCACAGCCGCCAGGGCCAGCACCAGCATCCATAATCGACCGCCGTCGATATCCATAAAATTGTCTCCTTTCAGATTTCCGGAGTCTGCCTTTACACAAAGCACCTCCTGTATGATCATTCTGCTATATGCATACAAAAAACGCCGCCTTACAGCAGCGTTTCTGTAATCCGTATATCTCAGCGCTCTTCGCAGATCAGCTTGATCGCTGTACGCTCCTCGCCGTCGATCTGAATGTTTGCAAAAGCAGGGATGCAGACCAGATCCACACCGATCGGTGCAAGATAGCCGCGGGCAATTGCAATAGCCTTGATGGCCTGATTTGCAGCGCCGGCTCCGACAGCCTGTACTTCAACACCCTTCTTCTCACGAATCACACCAGCGATCGCACCGGCTACAGAGTTGGGGGATGAATGAGATGATACCTTCAGAATTTCCATGTGATGACCTCCTCAAACAGATTATAAACTTCGATTTGTAATACGACAAATAGCAAGGCAGTTCCTGCACACTTATATTATACAATAAAGCCCAGAAAATTGCAAGCATTTTCCGTAATTTTGTGCATTATCTCAGAATCACACGCTCGATTTTCATACATTTGCCATATTTTTCATCAAAGGAGAGCACCACACCATTCAAAAAGCAGGGAGACTGGGCTTCTGCAAAGCGTGTGGGGAAGCGGAAACGGAAGCGATCCAGGGCCGGCTGGATCTCCACACCCAGGATGGAAAGCTCCGGCCCGGTCATTCCGGCATCGGTAATATAGCCTGTATGCTCACCCAGGATGATCTCATCCGCTGTCTGCACGTGGGTATGCGTTCCCAGCACTGCGGTTACTCTTCCGGTAAGGAAATGACCCATGGCCTTTTTCTCGGCCGTAGCTTCTGCGTGAAAGTCCACGATGATATTGGGCGTGTCGATATCCTCCAGGAGGGTCTCGATGCAGGTGAAGGGATTATCCAGGGGATCGAGATAGGTCGTACCGGACAGATTGATGACCGCCACCTGTGTCCGGCCGCAGTCCACCCGGCAGATACCGCGTCCCACGCAGCCCTCGGGGTAGTTGGCCGGGCGGATGATGGATTCATGCTCATAGATAGACAGGGCTTCACGGCGTTTGAAGCAGTGATTGCCTGTGGTTATGACATCTGCGCCGGCGGAAAACAGCTGCTCGGCGGAGAACTTGGTGATTCCGTTTCCCTGGGCGGAATTTTCGCCGTTGATAATCGTAAGATCGATCTCATATTTCTTTTTCAGGTTATACAGGTGCTCCTGTACGAACTGACATCCGGCGGTTCCCACAACATCGCCGATAAACAGTACATTCATCAAGAAAAACAACATCCTTTCTCATGTTCTATTCTTATTATACACGTCCCATTTCATTCTGTCAATGACAGAGTTTGGAAGCTCAGGCCAGGCAGAAAGACGCTTTTATCTGTGAAAGGGAAATGCGTCCCTATGAGAATGCCTTGCCTTGACAATGCTATCAACTTCAGTAGGTATAATAGGCTGTTGTGTCGAAAAAGCCTTTGAAAGCCTCCCCTTAGTAAGGGGAGGTGGCACGCCGAAGGCGTGACGGAGGGGATTGTAAGACATGAGAAAACTTACGATTTTGCGTGCTTTTTGCATCCCCTCAGTCGTCACTTCGTGCCGACAGCTCCCCTTACTAAGGGGAGCCTTGTGCGGAAAATCTGACTTTTTCGACAAGCTGAGCAGATATAAAAGCTTTTATACCTGTCGAAGCTCAGGACATCGCCCCCTGCTTGACACTCCTCCATTCCATCTGCTATACTATAATATAGAAATAAAACCACAGAAGGAGGCTGCTATGAAAATCGGCACAATCGGCTACAACTATTCCCACGACAAGAGCTTCATCATGGACAGACCCCTCGGCGTAGGAGCCTACCTGATCCTGCTCATCAAAGAGCCCTCCATTTTTGAAATCAACGGCGTTTCCCGAAGGGTGAAAAAGAACTCCTTCGTCTTTCTCTCCCCCGATACCCCCTGCAAATACTGCGCCGACGGCGAAATCTATACCGACGACTGGATCTATGTGTCCCTGGACGAAAACGACCTTACCCGCCTGACTGAGTTGGGCATTCCCCTGGACGAGGTGGTCTATCTCGGACGGCTGGATGAGCTGTCCCGTCTGGTCCACATCCTGGCCTTTGAGCACTATTCCCACGACCCCTTGCAGGAGGAGATCGAAGCCCATTACACAGAGATCCTGCTGCTGAAGCTGAGCAGTCTCATCCGCTCCAACACACAGGAGCGCTCCTATTCCCTGGCTGAGAAAAACTACCGCTTCACCCAGCTGCGCAACAAAATCTACACCATGCCCGAGGCCATCACCAATGTGGATGATATGGCTGCTGAGATGAACATGAGCCGTTCCAATTTCCAGCATCTGTATAAGAAGATCTTCGGTGTCAGCGTCATGCAGGATATCATGAGCAGCCGCACCGCCTATGCAAAGCAGCTCCTCTCCGCTTCGGATATGAGCATCCGTATGGTGGCCGAAAAATGCGGCTATTCCAGCGAATACAGCTTCATGCGCCAGTTCAAGAAGCTCACCGGACAGACCCCCTCGGAATACCGCACCTGTATATGAGAAAGGAGAAGGCCATGAATGAGCTTTTCTATCCAATATCCAGACTCAAGGGCGTCGGCGAAAAGCGAAGCCAGGCCTATGCACGGCTGGGCGTGGAAACACCCTATGACCTGCTGTACCATCTGCCCCGGCACTATCTGGACTACACCGCCCCTGTGATGATCGCAGAGACCAGCTTCAACGAAACCGCCGTCCTGCGGCTGGAGATCACCTCCAAGCTGCCGGCGCAGTATATCCGCAAGGGCTTTACCATCTACAAAGCCACAGCCACGGACGGCGTTTCTGATATTACGATCCTTTTCTATAATAACAGCTATATTTTCGACAACTTCCGCATCGGACAGAGCTACTGCATGTCCGGCAAGATCAGCGGCACGCTCCTGCGCAGGGAGATC
Source organism: Ruminococcus sp. (assembly GCA_017472145.1). Classification (GTDB taxonomy): domain Bacteria; phylum Bacillota; class Clostridia; order Oscillospirales; family Ruminococcaceae; genus Ruminococcus_C. Next base: position 4,463 of record JAFUQX010000002.1, read on the forward strand.
CTCTCTCCCCATGTGATCCCGGCGGACAGCGAAAGCCTCATCCGTCCGGTCTATCCCCTGACCAGCGGACTGAGCCTGAGCCGCATTGCCATGGATGTCCGGACCGCCCTGAAGCTCCTGGAGAAGGAGCCTTTTGAATGGATGCCGGAGCGGATCCTGAAGGAGCACCGCCTTATGCCCCTGACAGAGGCCCTGCCGAAGATCCACTTCCCCGGCTCTATGGAGGAGGCCCTGGAGGCCCGGCGGCGGCTGGCCTTTGATGAGCTGCTTCAGCTCCAGCTGGGCATGGCCATGTATAAGCAGAAGGCCCGCAGCGAAACCGCCCTCCATCTTTCTCCCGATACGGATATGCAGCCCTTCTTTGAGAGTCTGCCCTTCACAATGACCGAAAGTCAGAAGGCCGCCGTAGCCGAGATCTGCGCCGATATGACAAGCCCCACTCCCATGAACCGCCTTTTACAGGGCGATGTGGGCAGCGGAAAGACCGCCGTAGCCGCCGCCGCATGCTATTTCACTATACAAAGCGGCTTTCAGTGTGCGCTCATGGCACCGACTGAGATCCTGGCTATCCAGCATCACAACACCCTGTCCGGCATGCTTGCCCCTCTGGGCATTCATGTAGGACTGCTCACCGGCTCCACCCGGGCCAAGGAACGCCGGTCGCTCCTGGACGCAGCCGCTTCGGGAGAGATCCAGCTTCTTGTGGGTACCCATGCGCTCTTTCAGAAGGATGTAGCCTTTCAGAATCTGGCTCTGGTCATCACGGACGAGCAGCACCGGTTCGGTGTGGCCCAGCGCTCCATGCTGGCGGAAAAGGGCGGATGCCCTCACAAGCTGGTCATGTCCGCAACGCCCATCCCCCGGACTCTTGCGCTGATCATCTACGGTGATCTGGATATATCCGTTCTGAAGGAGCTGCCCAAGGGCCGGAAGCAGATCGAAACCTACGCCGTCACCGGAAAGCTCCGCAGCCGCTCCTACAATTTTATCCGGGAGCAGCTCCGGCAGGGACGGCAGGGGTATATCGTCTGTCCCATGATCGAGGAAAGCGAAAGCGAGCTTCAGGCGGCCGCAGCCTATGCAGAAGCCATTCAAAGCGATGCCTTTGCGGAGTACCGGGTGGGACTTCTCCACGGGAGGATGTCTTCGAAGGAGAAGGACAGGGTCATGCAGGCCTTTCAGCAGCACGAGCTGGATCTGCTGGTCTGCACCACCGTCATCGAGGTGGGCATTGACGTACCCAATGCAACGATCATGCTCATTGAAAATGCCGACCGCTTCGGTCTGTCCCAGCTTCATCAGCTCCGGGGACGAGTGGGGCGCGGCCAGCATCAGAGCTACTGCATCCTCATGACGGATCACGTGACGGAGGAATCCAAGGCTCGTCTTCAGACCATGAGCCGGACAGCCGACGGCTTCCGCATTGCGGAGGAGGATCTGAAAATGAGAGGGCCGGGCGATTTCTTCGGACAGCGCCAGCACGGTCTGCCGCCCCTGAGGATCGCCGACCTGACAAAGGACATGCGCCTGCTGAATGAGACGCAGGCCCTCACCCGGCAGCTTCTGGAGGAGGACCCGGAGCTGATGCGTCCGGAGCATCGTCCCCTGCGGCTGGAGGTACTCCGTCTCTTTGCCAGAAGCGGCGAAAACGGCATGAACTGACCTTTTATTATGCATTCTGCCTATTTTCAACATGTATCCGGCACGTAAAATGATTTTTCCTACAAAGTCGATTTTTTTCTGAAAAAGTGCTTGACATTTTCCTATGCTTGTGGTATACTAATTAAGTCGCAAGGGAACAGAGCTCAGAAATGAGACAGTTCACATAGCGAAAAGTCGTGGGAGTTTAGCTCAGCTGGGAGAGCATCTGCCTTACAAGCAGAGGGTCACAGGTTCGAGCCCTGTAACTCCCACCACTACGGTCTGGTAGTTCAGTTGGTTAGAACGCTGCCCTGTCACGGCAGAGGTCGTGGGTTCGAATCCCATCCAGATCGCCAGCCTCTGTAGCTCAGTCGGTAGAGCAGGGGACTGAAAATCCCCGTGTCATTGGTTCGATTCCGATCGGAGGCACCATTTGCCCTTTCAATAGAGAGGGCATGAAGCGGATTTAGCTCATCTGGTAGAGCGCCACCTTGCCAAGGTGGAGGTAGCGAGTTCGAGCCTCGTAATCCGCTCCAATGCATTGTATTATCTCTTCCATGTAAAACCGCAGGTTTTTCTTGCGGCTTTACTTATATGCGGATTTAGCTCATCTGGTAGAGCGCCACCTTGCCAAGGTGGAGGTAGCGAGTTCGAGCCTCGTAATCCGCTCCACAACAGCCTGTTCCGATTCGGAGCAGGCTTTTTTTTGCTGCCCGGATCCTCCTGAAGGCCTTCCCTTCCGCCCGGCCGACAGGCTGCTGGAAATAAAAAAGTGCTTTCAACATCTCAAAAGCGAAATGTTGAAAGCACTCTGGGTTATCGGTGATTTCCGCCGCCGCCACCGCCGCTGGATGTACCGCTGTGACCACCGCCGCCGCCGCTGCTGCTGCTGCTGCGTTCGATCTTGCGCCGGGTCTGATACTTCCGGATGAATACATCAGAGGGCGGTCCGAATTTTGCTCCCTCAAAATTGAGATACTGCAAGCTGGACGGCGCACTCTTGAAGCGATAGTGAGACTTGATGCTCAGGAATACGATCAGCGTGATGATCAGACTTCCCACAATACCGATCAGGATGGCCAGCCCCCAGGATTTCGGGGCAGAATCACTGTACTCCTGCACATTGTCCGAGCTGAGCGTCACATACTGCTCCAGATCCGGAACATAATAGTAGTAATCATAGTCCGGGCCAAGGTCATAGTACCATTCCAGCTGATCCAGGAATTCTCCGATCGCTCCGTACACATCCTCCTCGCACCGGGGAAGATAGGGATTCAGATAACCGAAAATCTCCTGCACACGATTGCTGCCGCCATAGGCGTCATCGGTGTAGTAGAAGCGTGCAAGATTTCTTGTATAGAAGAAATCATAGGGAGAATAGCTGGGGTCATCGTGGCCGGACAGATCCATGTAGAGCACGACAGAGTCCTCCTCCAGCCCGAAATATTCCTCACACAGCTCCTCACAGTACATCTGTGTCCAGCCCTCGGATTCATAGTGACCGCTGACAAAAACCAGAATGTTCATGTCGATGTAGCCGGCCATTTCCACGATCTCCTCGCTCAGCTCGGTCTCCTGCGCATCGGTCAGCAGATCGGCCTCATCCACCAGCAGACTGTCCGCCGGGTCGATGGCGGCCGCCTCCAGAGGAAGCACCGCACCGCTCAGAACCACACCGCCCATCAGAAGGGCCGCCGTCCATTTCAGAAGCTTACTCACAGCAGCGCACCTCCAATCAACGTGATCACGATCGCCAGAACCACCAGCAGTCCGCCGCAGAAGCCCAGGAGCTTGGGCATACTCAGAGGAGGTGTACCAGCCAGCTTGCCGGTCTGTGCATTCACAGCAAAGCTGTAGGTCTTGCCCTTGTGGTGATAGTTCATGAACCATACCGGAAGCAGGGCATATTCCTTTTTCATATTGCTGTAGTTGACATTGAGCTGCTCCGCCTTGATACCGTCATAGCCGGAAACGGTGGAACGGAGCTTATCCTTGCAGCCCTGATGGATACGGCCCTTGGTCTGGCCTACCACATCCTCCCAGGCTACGTCGTACTTTTCAGCCAGAAAGCCGCTGAGGTACTGCATGGAGAAGTCACGGATCTCCTTATAATTATACGGCTCGATGGCATTCATCAGCGCATCGTCAATCTTCTTTGCACCATCGGCCGGAACCCGTCCGAAGGGGAAATGACCGCTTCTCTTCACAGCGAACTCACTGGTTTCCGTAATGCGGTAATCGCCGCTGGTCCAGCTGCGTCTCTTTTCGCCGATACAGGACAGGTGGGCGTCCGCATCGCAGCTTGTGAGCCAGAAGGGAACATAGACACCGCTCATCTTCTCCAGCTGCTGCTCGGATTTGAAGTCACTGGGCAGAAACCATCTCTTGCTGCACCACTTCTTGAAATCCGCCACGGCCTTATCCCGGGTGATCCCGAAGGGAATGACATAGTTCGGGCGGTATGCGCCGGTCAGACGTCCGGCCAGCACCACCGGATTGTGGCAATAGTAGCAGAAGGTAGCCGCAGAGGTTTCCTCGGCAATGATCTGTGCGCCGCAGGAATTGCACTCATAGAGCCGTGTGCCGTTTTCAAAGTCGGAGTAGTCATTTTCATCCGCCAGAGTCTGTGCATCCGGGTCAGCATTGGCCTCAGCCTGCTTGTTGGTTTCCTCATAGAGCCTGGCCACCTCTTCCTCGGTGAAAAAGCTATCGCAGTAATCGCAGCCGAACTTTTTCTCCTCCGGCTTGAAGGTCAGCTCACCGCCGCAGTAGGGGCATTTGTATTGTACAGTATTCAAGGGCAATTGTCCTTTCTGTTATTTTTTTGGAAAAGGCTTAGCTGCGCTTGCTGCCGCATTCGGTGCAGAACTTGCCGGTGTTCATTGCACCGCAGGAGCATTTCCACTCGCCGGACGGACGGGGCGAGCCGCACTCGGTACAGAATTTGCCGGCGTTCATTGCACCGCAGGAGCACTTCCACTCACCAGCCGGAGCGGGCTTCTTGCTGCCGCACTCGGTGCAGAAGTTTCCGTTGTTTACTGCGCCGCAGGAACACTGCCAGCCGCCGGCCGGAGCCTGCTGGGACTGCTGCTGCATGGCTCTCTGCTGCTGCATCTGCATCTGCTGTGCATTCGTAGCAGATGCGGAGGACATAAAGCTGCCTGCGTTCTGCATGCCCATACCCATGGCCATGAAGGCCTGACCTGCGCCTGCGCTGTTGCTTCCGGCTGCTTCCATACCTCTTGCGATAGAGCCCTGAACATAGCCCTCACGGATGGTGGCATCGGAGAGCATCGCGCCCTGGTTGCGCATGTTGATGAGCTTCTTGCTTTCCTCGTCATAGCTGATGCTGGAAATCCCAACCGAAGCGATCTCGAGACCGCGGGCCTTCTTCCAGTCCTCATCCAGAACGTTGCCCATATAGCGGGACAGCTCCATACCCTTGGAGGGCAGTGTGGAAATGCGCACGCCGTCAGCAGACATCTGGCTGATGGTGCTCTGGAGAGCGGTGAGGAATTCCGCATTGAACTGCTCGTTGATATCCTCAAAGTCCACACGGCCGGTCGTACGCTGAGGACATTCCATGAAGAACTTCAGCGGATCGGCAACCCGGATGGAATATGTACCATGACAGCGCAGGAACAGCTCCGCATTATAGAAATTGTCGAAATACTGGAGCGCATTGCGTGTACCGAACTTTATGCCGCGGATCTCTGCCAGATTTACGAAATAGGCCTGCTGTGCGCTGGAGGGCTGACCGCCGAACTTGAAGCGCTCGAAGGTATCCTTGAGTGTATCGCCGAACTGACCATTGAACAGGGACGGTGCAGAGGACATGAACACCTCATAATAGCCCGGCTCTGCGGTGTAGTCGATGATACGGCCGTCCTCCACCAGGAACATCATCTGGCCCTGTTCCACCACGATCTTAGAGCCGTTGGAGATGACATTGGCATCGCCCTTCTTGTTGCTGCTGCGCTTGTTGCTTACCTGTGTGCCTTTGCAGATAATGGTGGTCGGCCCCATATTCTCTGCCTTGATGTAATCCAGCCAGGAATCGGCCAGTACGCCGCCGACTGCTCCGACTGCTGCTTTGATAAGACCCATAGTAATTACCTCCGTTTAAATGTTGTATTCGATGTGAATATTCTGATAATGAATGTGTTTTCATTATACCATACATAGGAGAGAATTGCAAGTACCAAGGGAATAAAAGTTTTCTGCCTGTCAAAAAAGCTTTTATACCTCCGCCGGCTTTGCCCTCAGCCGGAACACCCTTTTATAGGCCATCAGCACCGCCGGCAGCACCACAAACAGCAGCGGAATATCCACTGCAAGCTCCAGCACATTCTTTGCTACTCTCGCTACAATAGCCGTACCATAGGCCTCTTCCGGAATGAACCCATAATGCAGATTCAGCGCCGTGTTGATCAGCAGATTCACCACCACAATATCCACCAGCCGGGCCCCGATCATCCGCAGAAACAAGGTCAGATCCCTCTGCTTCCCCGTACTGTGACTTACAAGAAGAATGCTGTGCCCGTCCATCCTATGATACAGGAACAGACCATAGATCAGCCCCTGAAGGCCGGCTGCAAGCGTATACATGGGCAGAAATGCACCCACCGGATGCGCCAGATGTCCCACCACATCGCAGGCCAGCCCGGCCGTAAGCCCCACACACGGCCCGAACAGCATTCCGATGGCCGCAGTGGCCAGAAAGGCAAAATTCAGCCGGATAAAGCCGACATCCACCGCAAACATCTCGATCAGCATAGACACCGCCACCAGCATGGCTGTAACGGTGAGCGTGCGGAGCTTTGTAAATTCCTTCGCAGATAAAACAAACATACCAAAAAAGCCTTTCATTTTCAAAACCTCCTAAAAATCGTGCCTCGTGCACATAAGATTCAGGAGCGGAAAATGAAAGGCTCTTATTTCTCTTATGATGCATTCAGCGGGATGCGAATCCGGTACCGCAAGGCTCACGCCTTTTCGTCTCAGCAGCAACTCCCCGTCTGCCGAACACTTAACGCACCGTTTTCTACTCTGGAACGCAATGTATTTTTTACTTGATCACTCTTACACGGATGATGCCTTCAATACGGCTCAGTGTATCCACCATATTGTCAGAAACCGCTCCGGCCAGATCCAGCATGGTATAAGCAAAATCGCCTCTGCTTGCATTGACCATGTTCTCGATGTTCAGACCGCAGCTGGCCGCAGCGGTAGTCACGGCTGCGATCATCGCCGGAACATTCTTGTGGATCACGCAAACCTTTGTACCCACTGCATTCATCTCTGCATTGGGCAGATTTACGCTGTTGCGGATGTTGCCGGTCTCCAGATACTCGATCAGCTCATCGGCGGCCATGATCGCACAATTATCCTCACTCTCCGGAGTGGATGCACCCAGATGGGGTGTTGCAATAACGCCCTTTGCATTCACTGTCTTTGCATTGGGGAAATCCGTGCAGTAGCAGGAAACCTTGCCGCTCTCGATAGCAGCCAGCATATCGTCATCATTGACCAGCTCACCGCGGGCATAGTTGAGCACTCTCACGCCGTCCTTCATCTTGGCAATGGCTTCTGCATTGATCATACCAGCCGTGTCCTTGTTATACGGCACATGCAGGGTCAGGTAGTCGCATGCTGCAAATACCTCATCATTGGACTTTACAACGGTAACCGCCGGCTTCAGACGCAGAGCCGCACCAACAGACAGGAACGGGTCTGTACCTACAACCTTCATGCCCAGGGAAATGGCCGCATTGGCCACCAGCGCACCGATGGCGCCCAGACCGATGATACCCAGAGTCTTGCCCTGAATCTCCGGGCCTACGAACTGGCTCTTGCCCTTTTCCACCTGCTTGGCAACAGAGGTCTCGCCGTCCTCCAAAGCGGAGGCCCACTTCATGCCGCCGAACACATCACGGGAGGACATGAGCAGACCGGTCAGTACCAGCTCCTTTACCGCATTGGCATTGGCCCCCGGTGTATTGAACACACAGATACCCTCCTCTGCGCAGCGCTGTACCGGAATGTTGTTCACACCCGCACCGGCTCTTGCAATCGCCAGGAGGTTTCCGCCGAATTCCATATCGTGCATAGCCGCAGAGCGGACCATGATGGCATCCGGATTCTCCGCCTTGTCGGCCACCACATACTTTTCATCAAAGCGATCTGTACCGACCGCAGAAATCTTATTGAGTGTCTGAATGGTAAACATATCTGTCAAATCCTTTCCGGCTTATGCGTTTTCTTCCTCAAACTTCTTCATGAAAGCAACCAGAGCCTCCACGCCCTCGATGGGCATTGCATTATAGATCGAAGCACGCATACCGCCCACGCTGCGGTGGCCCTTCAGGTTCTCAAAGCCGGCTGCTTTTGCTTCCTTGACAAACTTTGCGTCCATTTCGGCATTGCCTGTGATGAAGGGAACATTCATCAGAGAACGATCCTCCTTGCGTACAGTGCCCTTGAACAGCTTGCTCTCGTCCAGGAAATCGTACAGGATGGCTGCCTTCTTTTCATTATGAGCCTTCATTGCCTCCAGGCCGCCCATCTTCTTGATCCACTTGAACACCTTGCCGCAGATATAGATACCATAGCAGGGCGGTGTGTTGTACATAGAGCCGTTGTCGGCCTGTGTCTTCCACTTCAGCATGGTGGGTGTATTTTCAACGGGAGTCTCCTCCGGGATCAGATCCTCACGGATGATCATGATCACTACGCCGGCCGGGCCGATGTTCTTCTGAACGCCGCCCCAGATCACGCCGTACTTGGTAACATCCACCGGTTCGCTGAGGAAGCAGGAGGAAACGTCTGCAACCAGCGGCTTGCCCTTGGTGTTGGGCAGGGTCTTGAACTTTGTGCCATAGATGGTATTGTTCTCGCAGATATAAACATAGTCTGCATCATCGGAAATTTCCAGATCGGAGCAATCCGGAATATAGGAGAATGTGTCATCCTCGGAGGATGCGATCTTCACAGCCTTGCCGTACTTCTGGGCCTCCTGATAGGCCTTCTTGGCCCACTGACCGGTAACGATGTAGTCAGCCACACCATTCTTCATCATATTCATCGGAATGGCTGCAAACTGCTGGGACGCACCGCCCTGCAAAAACAGAACCTTATAGTTATCCGGAATGTTCATCAGGTCTCTCAGATCCTGCTCCGCCTCGTCAATGATCTGCTGATAAGCTGCACTGCGGTGGCTCATCTCCATAACGGACATACCAGTTCCGCGGTAATCCATCATTTCCTCGGCCGCTTCTCTGAGTACCTCCTCCGGCAGGACAGCCGGACCGGCACTGAAATTGTAAACTCTACTCATTGCATTTCCCTCCAGAAATCACACAGGAAATCCCTTCCCATATGTTTGATATATATTTCACAAAGTCCATTATACGCCTTTTTCCATCCATTGTCAAGGAAACTTCCAAAATTCCCCCTGTTACGGACACTTTTCTTCAGGCACGGGCTTTTTGCGGACAGATTAAAGTGCTGCTGCGTTAAAGCGGTCCGTCCTCAGCCCAGAATACGATACTCGCCGTCGGTCACCGTCATGAGCAGCTCCATGTCTGTCAGGATATCACGCTCTGTGCCGTCGCAGTCCGCTGTCATGGTAAAGCGCACCGCAATGACCTCATCACACTGCTTCTTCAGCTCCTCCGTAAAGCCCTCACCAATGGCGCTGTCATAGCTGGCCAGATACGTATCGATGGCCTCATTGATATCGGATTCCTCCTCGGTCGGTTCAGCCGGGGACAGAGCGATCTTGGTAATGGTCACCTTCTCTACTGTGATCGCATTGCCCTCCTCATCTACAGAAGCTGCATCCATCAGGCTCTGATGCATGGTCTCGAAGGAGGTCTCCATGCCATAGCCGAAGTTGCCGTCCAGCCAGTCATCATACACCTGTAAATAATACGGGTCGAGGGTCGCCTCATATTCCTCATATTCCTGATTCATAATGGCCGTGAAATACCGAGAAATGGTCTGTGCGCAGGCATCATCGATCTCCGAGCCGTCATATTCCTGGGGGATATCCTGCTGTACATAGGCCGCAGCACTGGATTCCTCACTGCTCTCCTCAGAGACTTCACTTTCAGATGCGCTGTCTGATACCTCTGCACTGGACGAATCAGAGGCGTCCTCCTCCTTCTCCGCACAGCAGTACAGGGGCAGGGACATTACGACTGCTGTCAGAACCAGCGCCAGTCTTTTAAAAATGCTCATAATCAAAATTTCCTTTCGTTTTCTCAGGACAGGGAAGCGGTCTCAAAGCCATTTTCCTTTGCCCACTCTGCAATAGCGGAAGCATCCGGGCAGGTGATGACCAGCTCCGGCATCATTTCTGTGGAAAGGCCCCAATCCTCATCATAGGTCACCGCAGTGCTCTCGATGGTCAGATTCTTCAGGCTTGCACAGCCGCTGAAGGCCTCCTCCATGATCACGGTCACACTGGACGGAACGGTCACATTATCCAGCACAGAGCAGCTTGCAAAGGCTGCACGGCGGATGGTATCCACAGTGGAAGGAATGTTTACAGATCTCAGGCTTCCGCAGTCCATGAATGCGCTTTCGCCGATATAGGTAATGCCCTCCGGCAGGATCACTTCCTCCAGATCCCAGTTGGCCTCAAAGGCATGGTCTCCGATGGCTGTTACCACAAAGCCGTCTATTGTGGACGGAACCTCCAGCACAGCGTCGCTTCCGGTATAGCCGCTGATGGCGATCGTGCCGTCTTCATTCTTGATATACAAGTAGGGTGTTTCAGAGGAATATTCTTCCGTGGTATCCACCACACCAATGGTTGCTTCTGTGTACTGTGTGGTGTCTGTATCCCCATTGTTCTCCGCACATCCGGTCATAGCCAGCAGCGTTGCGGCGGTCAGAAGGGCCGCCCACAGCTGTTTCTTTGTAAAATTACGCATTATAAATCATCCTTTCCAGAATATTTGTGTCTGTTGTCTTCTTTCTGTACTTACTTGGTCTTGTGACCTCTCTGCTTTGCACGCAGCTGATTGCTGAGGATCTGCTTGCGGATACGCAGAGATTTGGGCGTAACCTCCAGCAGCTCGTCATCCGCCAGGAATTCGAGACAATCCTCCAGGCTGAGGTTTCTCGGCGGTACAAGGCGCAGAGCATCATCGCTTCCGCTTGCACGGGTATTGGTCAGATGCTTTCTCTTGCACACATTCACCACCAGATCCTCTGTCTTGGGGGAGGAGCCTACTACCATGCCTTCATAAACGGGAACGCCTGCCCCGATGAACAGCGCACCTCTCTCCTGTGCGTTGTAAAGGCCATAGGTGACAGCCTCGCCGGTCTCGAAGGAAACCAGAGAGCCTGTGCTTCTGCGCGGGATATCGCCCTTGAACGGCTCATATCCATGGAATACGCTGTTCATGATGCCCTCACCCTTTGTGTCCGTAAGAAATTCACTCTTATAGCCGAACAGACCTCTTGAGGGGATCAGGAACGTAATTCTTGTGCGGCTGCCCTGCGGATGCATATCCTGCATCTCAGCCTTTCTTGTTCCGAGCTTTTCCATGACTGAGCCGACGCAGTCCTCCGGAACATCAATTATAACCTCTTCAATCGGCTCACACAGCACGCCGTCGATTTCCTGATAGAGCACTCTGGGCGTGGAAACACCCAGCTCATAGCCCTCACGGCGCATATTCTCGATGAGAATAGACAGATGCATCTCACCGCGTCCGGCCACACGGAAGGCATCGGTCGTATCGGTCTCCGTCACTCTCAGAGAAACATCCTTCAGCAGCTCACGTATGAGTCTGTCCCGGAGCTGTCTGGAGGTCACGAACTTGCCCTCTTTTCCTGCAAAGGGGCTGTCGTTTACGGAGAATGTCATTTCCACAGTCGGCTCACTGATCCTGGTAAAGGGCAGCGGCTCGAAGCAGTCCGTTGCACAAACAGTATCACCGATGGAGATATTCTCAATACCGCTGATCCAGACGATATCGCCCACAGTGGCTGTCTCCGCCGGGACTCTCTGAAGACCCTGGATCTGGAGAAGAGAAACCACCTTGTTCCGGCGGGATTCCTCCGGCGTATGATAGCTGCCGATGACAATGCCCTGATTTACGCTGATCGTACCTCTGGCAATGCGTCCCACAGCGATTCTGCCTACATACTCATTATAATCAATGGAGGAGATCAGCATCTGGAGCGGCTCATCCGGCTCACCCTGAGGCGCATCGATATAGCTTACGATCGTATCAAACAGGGGCTTTAAGTTCTCGCCCTGGCCAAAAGGCTCTGTGCAGGCCGTACCAGCCCGGCCGGAGCAGTACAAAAACGGAGTGTTTTCCAGCTGCTCCTCGCTGGCATCCAGGTCCATGAGCAGCTCCAGCACCTCGTCCCCGATCTCATCCAGACGAGCATCCGGACGATCGATCTTGTTGACCACCACGATGATCTTCAGGTTCATTTCCAGTGCCTTCTGAAGGACAAATCTTGTCTGGGGCATAGGGCCTTCTGCGGCATCCACCAGCAGCAAAGCTCCGTCCACCATGCTCAGAACACGCTCCACCTCGCCGCCGAAATCCGCATGGCCCGGCGTATCGATGATATTGATCTTGATGTCTCCGTACTTTACAGAGGTATTCTTCGCCAGAATGGTGATTCCTCTTTCCCGTTCCAGGTCATTGGAATCCATAACACGCTCGGCCACCGCCTGATTCTCTCGGAACACGCCGCCCTGCTTGAGCATTTCATCCACCAGGGTCGTCTTTCCATGGTCTACGTGGGCGATAATGGCAACATTTCTCAGATCTTCTCTAATCATACATCAAACCTCTTTTTCAATAACCTCTTTATGGCAGCGCCGCATAAAGCCTGTGCGTCAAGTGAATACTTTGTGCATTCACGAGGCTTTTTGTGGTTTTGCCTTTTATCTTAACAGCCATACAGCTGATATATGCAAAAAACAGGTAAAACCAAACGGTCTTACCTGTTTCTGATTGGTGGGGGAGGACGGATTCGAACCATCGAAGCTAGAAGCAACAGATTTACAGTCTGCCCCCTTTGGCCACTCGGGAACTCCCCCGCTTGTTGAATTAGAAAAAATTGGAGCTGGTGGACGGACTCGAACCCCCGACCTGCTGATTACAAATCAGCTGCTCTACCAACTGAGCTACACCAGCGCTTCACAACGTTATTTATTATATCACAGATCTTTTCGTTTGTCAAGTACTTTTTTCGATTTTTTCAAAAAAATTTTTTTCGTCATTTCCAAACCGGAAATGCTCACAAAAGGCTGACAAAAAACGGACTTTACTGTATGTTACGCACGGACGCCGTTTAGCCGGCATCCGGCGAAACGTGGTCGAGACGACAGGATTCGAACCTGCGGCGTCTTGCTCCCAAAGCAAGCACTCTACCAAGCTGAGTTACGTCTCGCAAGAGACCAGCGCTTATCCGCTGCAACTCTGATAGTATAACATATTTCGTTCCTCTTGTCAAGGGTTTTTTCAGATTTTTTATTCCGATTTCTGCAAAATGAGGGTTTGGGGGCGTTTTGCTTTAAATTTTAGGTTTGCTTCACCCTCCAAGTGCTGTTGGGGTTGCAAAGAGACAACCATAAGGGAGGAGGGGAGGAAAAGAAAACCGGGGCAAAAACGGACATTCCTCCCCTCCTCCCTCACGGTTTTCTCTCTGCACGCCCACGGCGACGTCCCCTTTGTCAGCTTCGCTGACATTTCCCCGCACTGCGGGGAATCACTCTTTCCCTTCACCCTTCTCCCCACCTTGTCCGTTTTTGGTTGGTGCACTCCGCCTTGTTTTTTCCATTTGAAAATGAAAACTCAGCTTTACTTCTCCCTGAGAGTCCCTCTGTCAATTCCGCTTTTCTTTTCCCTGAAAAGAGAGGAAAAGTTCCAGCCCGTCAAAAACGAGCAAAGGGGGTAGGGGGTTAGGAAAGAGCGTGCAGAGAGAAAACCTAAGGGGGACAGGGGGAGATGCTCGTTTTTGCCTCGGTTTTCTTTCTCCCCCTGTCCCCCTTGGGTTGTCTCTTTGCAACCCCAACAGCACTTGAAGGGTGAAGTAAACCTTCGATGAAGCGC
>JAFUQX010000066.1 GCA_017472145.1 Ruminococcus sp.
ACATTACAGAGCATCCCGGACCCGCTCCTGGAGCGACAGCGAATACAGCTACACCGAAACCTCCTATTATTCCGTATACCGCTGCGGCGGAATCGGCTGTGAAAATGTGCCGGTGGACGGCTCCACCAAAATGGAAGATGCATTGATGGAGTCCATTGAGCCTTACGACATTACAGATGCCGTTCCGTTTAAGCCGGCCTATTTGCCCGGTTACCTTGCGGATAAGTACGATGTGGATGCACAGGCCAGCATTAACAGGGCCAATGAGCGCATCAAGCGCAGCACGGAGGAAGCCTTCCGCTCCACAGTCCATGGCTATACCTCCGTCACGACGGTGGATTCTGCCATCAATCTGCAAAACGGCAAGGCAAGATATGCTCTGTACCCGGTGTGGATTCTGAACACCGACTGGAACGGCCAGAAATTCACCTTCGGTATCAACGGCCAGACCGGCAAAGTGGCCGGTGACTTGCCCATGGATAAGGGTAAATTCTGGACATGGCTGATAGGCGTATCCGGCGCAGTAACTGCGGCAGCTTTTGCCATCAGCTATCTCATGTGGTTGTAAGGAGGTGCGAAATATGACCAGAAAAATCATTTCCGTGCTCCTTGCGCTGATTCTTTGTTCCTCACTGGTACTTTCCGTCTCCGCGGAGGCCAAGGCCATCGACTTTGTGGTGGATGAGATCGGCTATCTGGCAGAAAGTGAACGGGATCTGCTGAATAAGCAGGCTGCAGACATCTATGAAGAATACAGCGTGGGTATCTTCTTTGTCTACACCACAGCGGATGAACTTGAGAACTATGATATTGAAACGCTTCTCGGCGGTATCCAGGACTATGTGATCATGCTGGAAAATGCGGATAGCTGGTTTACCTTCTATGGCGGCAAAGGAGAAGAAATTGACCTTGCCACAGAAGATAAACTCCGTGCCGTTTATGATCTGGCAGATACATACATCGAAGGTGTCAGCGAATTTCTGGACGCAGCTGCGGATTGCTTCGCCCCCGTTACTGTTATATCTGATGCAGCGAAGTATTTTCTCTATGATGAGGCGGATCTTCTGAATGATGCGGAAGAGGCTGCTTTGGAAAAGAAGCTGGCTGATGTCAGCGGCACTTACAACGCGCAGCTCGTGGTCTGTACCATCGCTTCCATGGACGGCGTGAACATTGACCGGTATCTGGATTATCTCTATGACACTATGGGCTTCGGTTACGGCGAAAACCATGACGGTGTTCTGCTGCTGGTGTGCATGGACCCCAGAGAATACAGAATCCTCAGCAACGGTTTTGCCGGTGTTGCCATCGATGGCGATGCGATCGACGCAATGGGCGATGCGTTTGTATCCGACCTGTCTGACGGAAACTACGCAGCGGCATTTACGGAATTTGCTGATCAGTGCGTCTACTATCTGGACGGCCATCTGAATGGATTTCCTTTTAATTTCGGCAAGAATCTGGTAATCAGTCTGGTGATCGGCATTGTGGTTGGTCTGATCGTCGCCTTCATCCTGAAGGGGCAGCTAAAGACGGTGCGCAAGCAGGACCAGGCAAATGTCTATGTAAAACAAGGTAGCATGAACCTTACACACCAGAGCGATATCTACCTGTACCGGACTGTATCCCGTAGTAAGAAGTCCTCTAGCAGCTCCTCCGGCTCCGGCGGTACAGCCCGGAGCAAGGGCGGCGGCTCGTTCTGAGCCCAAACAATGTAGACCTTCACCGTGGAAGCGGTGAAAAACAAGTATTCTGATTCAATTAGAAGGAGGTAATAGTGATGAAAAAACTG
>JAFUQX010000067.1 GCA_017472145.1 Ruminococcus sp.
GCCTGCGAATGTTGCGCTGCTGATATACGGAAGATCGGATGGAGTTTCAAAATCGGTAAGTCTTGTCATATAAGCACAGGCATATGCGCCGATTTCTGTTACAGTATCGGGGATGTCAAGTTCCTGAATGGTAGTATAGGCAAATGCCCATGTGTCAATGTAAATAAGGCCCTCAGGAAGTGTGAGTTCTGTGATGTAGGTGTTTGACGCAAAGCATCCGTGGTAGATTTCCTCTACTCCGTCAGGAATAACATATGACTTGTCGGTCTTTTTCGGAGGATATGCAACAATAGCGATTCCGTCCTTTGAGAAGAGAACACCATCCTCTGTTTTGTACATAGGGTGGGTATCGCTTACGATAAATTCAGTAATGCTTGTGCCGTAGAATGCACTTGCTCCGATATGGCAGAGGTTATCCGGAATGGTAATGGTTTCGATACCGTCCTGCATATCGAAGATGAAGTCTCCAAGACCTACAACAGTCACACCGTCTATCTCCTCCGGAAGAACGACATCTGCTTCGTCCGGCTCGTATGCCGTAATAACAGCACCGCCGTATTCCTCGTCAATATGATATGTATATTCACCGGATGTTATTTCCTCCGGCTCTGCTGCTGCGGCAGCTTCTGTAGTTTCCTCTGTGTCCGCATATGCAGTCATTCCTGCACAGCCAATGCACATTACACCGGCAAGTACTGCTGCGGAAAGCTTTCTCAGTGAAAGCATGTGGTCACGTCCTTTCAATCTTTTCTTTTAATCCTTATATATACATTTAATTGCGCCGCCAAAGCCTCCCCTTAGTAAGGGGAGGTGGCACGCCGAAGGCGTGACGGAGGGGATTGCGCAGTGCGATAAAAACTCCGAGTTTACGCGCTTTTTTCAATCCCCTCAGTCGTCACTTCGTGCCGACAGCTCCCCTTACTAAGGGGAGCCTTGTGCGGAAAATCTGACTTTTTTGACAAACAAAAGGGAGCTGCGTTTTGTGCAGCTCCCTTAAAATAAACAAAAAATCATTCAGAACCTTTGTTTAGTCCTCAATCTTTTCCTCAACGGCTTCAACCGCATCCTCTACTGTGTCCTTGACATCCTCAACAACGTCCTCAACACACTCGCAGAGACCTTCGCCGATATCCTCACAGATGCAGTCGTCCAGATCATCACAGCAGTCGCAGTCTGTATCTGTGCAGCAGCAGGCATCGGTATGATCCAGCTCGCATCCGCATTCGCTCAGTGCGGACTTCTTCTTCTTGGACAGCAGCATGAGTGTGGCCAGTACAACCGCTCCGGTTGCCAGAATAATTGCTACAATTGTACTTGCTTTCATAATATACCTCTTTCTCTGCGGAATGATTGATTTGACAGCTCCGGCTCCGCAGTGCCCGTTTCTTCTGTATATCTATATTATACCACATTATATTTAATAATACAAGTGTTTTTTTGGTGAAAATCCGATGTGCTCCGCTTACAGATTGCCTGTCAGATGCATCAGCACGGAAATGGCTGTCAGCGGCGCCGTTTCACATCGCAGGATCCGGTTTCCCAGCCATACCGGGAGAATGCCGGCTTCCTTTGCAGCCTGTGCCTCCTCCGGATCGAGTCCTCCCTCACTGCCGATAAAGATGGAAATATCCCGGCAGCCCTCCAGAGGGACTTCTCCGAATTTCATGCCGCCTTCCTCATAAAAGAGCAGGGCCTGGTCGGCTCTGGTCATCTCATCCAGGGCCTCCTTCCAGGTATAAAGAGGTGCGACCTGAGGGATGAGACCCCGGCCGGACTGCTTGGCGGCCGACTCGGCGATCTTCTGGAGACGAGGAAGCTTCTTGTCAAAGTCCTTTTTGTCCGGACGGGCCACGCAGCGGCGTGTCAGCACCGGAACGATGCGCACTGCACCCAGCTCCACGGATTTCTGGATGATCTGGGACAGCTTGTCTGCCTTGGGTACGGCCTGATACAGGGTGACATTTACGGTCGGCTCGGCCGCACACAGCTCGGAGCGATAGGCGCAGAGCCGGACCTCCTCCGGGGTGATGGAGGTGATATGACAGTGGTAGTCCGTGCCGCCGGCGCAGACAGTCAGCTCCTCCCCTATACGCATACGCAGGGAACGGCCGATGTGGACCGCATCCTCTCCGGTGATGCGGATGCAGTCGGGATTCCGGATGGACTCTAAGAAAAATCTCGGCATGATGGGTCTCCTTTATCTTGACATTGAGAGCAGAGGTATTGTTTCTTTCATTATACAAAATACCATAGAATTTGTCAACGGCCGTTTTCTGCGGGACAGCCGGTGCGTTTTGTGTTCCATTTCGGAAAAATTCGTGTGGTATTCGCTAAAAATATTGACAATCGGACGAAAATGTGATACCCTAAAAGAGAAAATTTTTTCAGGAAAGGAAGTTATACACTATGAAACCCTGGCACTTGATGCTGGCTGGCGTTATGCTTGCTTCGATGCTGACCGGATGCAGTGAGGAAGCTGAGAATGTGGCCGAGGAGGATCTGCCCTACGGCGCGACCATGATCACCAGCAGCACAGAAAACGGAGCACCTGTCACCTATGACAGACGTTTCTTTGATGAGGAGGAAATCCAGACCCTCTCCTCCTATTTTTATGCCCTGGAGACCCAGGATGCAGAGCTTCTGGACGAAACGACGCTGGATGTGTACACCGACTTTGTGGTGGAGGCTCTCTATCAGGGCCTGGCCGGCTTTGACGGTCTGCTGACCCAGATGAGCGGTACATTTGCTGTGGAGGAAAATGTTCCCTATACCATCAAGGATGTGGAGATCACAGCCTATTACACCATCGAGGAGGATGCCAATACCGATCTGGAGAATCTCTACAATATGCTCAGTGAGCTGAGCGGCGAGGAAAACTATGCCCAGCGGATCGGTGCAGGCGGCAAGTCGATCACGTATACGATCATTACGGAGTCTGACGGGGAGGCGAAGACGATGAAGGATCAGATGCTGTTTCTGATCCAGGTGGACGGTCAGTATACCGTTTGCTCGTAAGCGTCTCCGGCTTCTTTTTCCGGCGCTTCTTTCCGGGACTGCGGGGCACCTTTTTCATGGCCCGCTGAAACAGCACAAGCAGGATCACCATTGCGGCGATATAAAGGACTGTGGCAATGAGAAAGCCCGTCCTGAAGGCCGGATCCTCCGGTATGCTCCAGCCCGGAGCGTCAGTGGAAAAAAGAATATCCATCCCATAGATCCCCTTTCATTTTCTTTACCTTAGTATAGTACATCCCGGGAAGGGCTGTCAATGTGTTTGGAAAAATTTCATTTTTTTCTCAAAATGCTTGCCAGAATGGTTGAAATGTGCTATAATATTCGTAAGTATTTTCTCTGCACGCCTGCAAGGGGGCAGAGATCAGATTATCAGGAGGTAACAATGGCCAAAGCAACTACAAATTCAAAGGCCGGTGCATCTGTGACCATGCCAAAGGTGCAGATCAACACGGCCGGTATCGCAGGCGGTCTCAAGCACTGGCTGTATGATAAGCGCTTTTATTTTCTTGCGTTTTTCATCCCGGTCGTTCTGACCTATATCGCCTATGCGATTTTCGGAATCGCTCCGTTCGGAGAGGAGTCTGTTCTGTGTCTCGACCTGAACGGACAGTATGTTTATTATTTTGAAGCAATCCGTGACGCATTCTGGGGAGACGGAAGTCTCTTCTACGACTGGTCGAGAAACCTGTCGGGTAACTTTATGGGCATCATTGGCTACTATCTGGCCAGCCCTTTCACGCTGATCATCATCCTGTTGCCGCAGAGCTGGATGCTCACCAGCCTGCTGATCATGCAGCTGGCCAAGCTGGGTGCTGCTGCGGTGACCTTCGGCTATTTCCTGCGGAAGCGCCGTGGTATGGAGGAGCTGCCTTCCCTGCTGTTCTCCACCATGTATGCCATGATGGCCTATGCAGTAATTCAGCTGATCGACCCTATGTGGATCGATGGCCTGGTGTTCCTGCCGCTGATCATGGCCGGTATGGAGTACCTGATCGATGACGGACGCAGAATCAACTACATCATTCCGCTGGGTATGATGTTCGTGGCCAACTTCTATATCGGCTACATGGTTGCCTTCTTCTGCGTAATTTACTTTGTATTCTACACTTTCTTCGGCTCGGACGCAAAGAGTCTCCAGGGCTATGGCAAGTTCCAGGCAACGGTTCGCTTTGTATATTCCTCTGCCATCGGCGGTATGCTGGCGGCGGCGATGATCCTGCCGGTATACTTTGCACTTCAGCAGGGTAAGTTTGACTTTACAGAGCCGGACTACAGCTTCCAGTTACAGTTTGATCTGGTAGATCTGTTTGCGCAGCTCATGCCGGCCCAGTATGACTCTGTAAATGTACAGGGCAGCCCGGAGATCTACTGCGGTACGCTGACTCTGTTCCTGCTGCCGCTGTTCTATATCAACAAGAATATCTCCGGCAAGAAAAAGCTGGGCTATACCTTCATGCTGCTGTGTATGGTTCTGAGCATGTACATCAAGCCCATCGATATGATGTGGCACGGCGGTCAGGTGCCGAACTGGCTCCCCTACCGTTATTCCTTCCTGGTGTCCTTCGTTCTGCTGAATATGGCCGCAGTGGCCTTCAAGAACCTGAAGGATGTTCCGATCAACAAGCTGGCCGCTCAGTTTGTGGTGATCCTCATCGGCATGCTGTTCATGGTGAAGATCAACTACGAGCACATCGACCTGAAAAAGAGCATGTGGGTAGCAATCATCTTCATGCTGGTATATCTGGTGCTGCTCTATATTCTGAACAATGGCAAGGCCGGCCGCACAAAGGCGATGAACAGTGCGCTCATCGTTTCCATGCTCCTGTTCGTGGGCGGCGAGGCTACCTATAATGCAGTGGACTCCATGCGCAAGATCGACAAGGAGGTTGCATACTCCGGCGGTGATTACTACAATAACTTCATCCAGAACGGACGGGCGATCGTAGATTCTCTGGAAGAGTATGACAGCGGCCTGTACCGTGCAGAAAAGACCTACTGGAGATGTGTAAACGACAACGATGCTCTGGGCCTGAGAGGTATCTCTCACTCCAGCTCTGTCATGAACACGAAGATCATCAACTTCATCGAGACCATGGGCTACTGCACACACAGCTACTACACACGCTATAATGGTAACTCTGAGCTGGCGGACTCTCTGCTGGGCATCAAGTATGTTCTGAATCAGGAGAGCACCACCGGTCAGGACAATACCGGCAACAACTACCTGAATGATGACTATGTACCGATCAACGATGGATATACCTATATAAATCACAACGGTACAAACCAGACAGTCAAGATCTACGAGAATACAAACGCTCTGTCCATTGGTTATATGGCCAGCGAGGATATCCTGAAGATCGACCATCTGGGCAATGATAACCCCTTCAACAGCCAGAACGTATTCATGAGCACCCTGTCTGGCAATACGACCTTTGATGCGGCTTCAGGTGCAATTTCCGGCAATACGGAATATTATACACCCATTGCGCTGGATGAAGATCCGGTTATCAGCAACATTACTGTATCGGACTACAATGTAGAGAATCGTCTGAAGCTGTATACAGCCGGCGAGGGCGACCCGACGGTAGACTTCCATCTGACGGTTCCGGACGAGCAGCCGATCTATATCTACTTCAAGACCGAGAACCAGAAGTCTGTAAACCTGTGGCTGGGCCGCTGGGATGATGCGCTCCAGAACTACAACTATGAGGATGACGGAAGCGGCCAGTATGGCTTCTTCAGCGCATACTTCGAGGGTGACAACTACACCATGATGCGTCTGGGCAGCTTCGAGCCGGGCACAAGGCTGAGTCTGCGTATGACTGTTGCCAATGAGTACACCATCGTGCGTGACTTCTTCTTCTACACCTTCCAGGAGGATGTATTCCAGCAGGATATCGACAAGCTGAAGGCAAATCAGCTGAATATCACTGAGTATGATGAGAACTACATCAAGGGTACTGTAACTGCGTCTGAGGGCCAGATCCTCATGACCTCCATTCCGTGGGAGGAGACCGGTTCTTCCATCGAGCAGGCTTTCTTCAAGCTCCCGTGGGAGGGCACATGGAGAGTCAAGGTGGACGGCAAGAGCGTGGATGCGGTTGAGGTCATCAAGGCCTTCGTGGGCGTACAGCTGGAGCCGGGTACACATACGGTTGAGTTTGAGTATGTATCTCCGGGTTGGTATACCGGCCTGATTCTGGTGATTATCGCCATTGCACTGTTGGTGGTATTCCACCGTCAGGACCGCCGCAGAAATCAGGTGCTGATCGCACAGATCAAGGCCAGACACGAGGCTGCTGCTGAGTGGGGCGGCCCGGTGGTGCTGATCCCCCTGGAGAGCGAGGTAAAGGCTGCACAGCGTGCGGCTGAGACGTCCAGAACGGCGCCGAAGAAGGCCCAGCCGAAGGCGGAGCCGAAACCTGAACCGAAGGCTGAGGAGGCTGCTCCTAAGGAGGAGACCAAGGCTGAGGGTGAAGATAAGTAATTGATTTGATGAAAAGAGTTGCTGCGGGAGCGGCAGCTCTTTTTTTGTACTTTTGTATATGCTTTGGGGTTTGGGATTTTAGGTTTACTGCGCTTCATCCAAGGTTCGCTTCACCCTTCAAGTGCTGTTGGGGATGGGATTTTTAGGGTTTACTGCGCTTCATCGAAGGTTTACTTCACCCTTCAAGTGCTGTTGGGGTTGCAAAGAGACAACCCAAGGGGGACAGGGGGAGAAAGAAAACCGAGGCAAAAACGAGCATCTCCCCCTGTCCCCCTTAGGTTTTCTCTCTGCACGC
>JAFUQX010000068.1 GCA_017472145.1 Ruminococcus sp.
CGCCTCGGCTCGCCCTTGTGCGTCCTTCAGATCCGACAGTACCTGCATCAATACCTCCTTTTCTTCCCCCTCCGCTTCTTCTATCTCCTCCATTATCTCACTAACCTGATTGAATAACCTGTAGTAGACTTTCTTGTACATGTTCATAATACTACACCTCCTTTCTTATTTTAACACATAAGTGTTCGATTGTCAACATATGTATTCAGGATTTGCCCAAAATCATCTTATTATATCTATTGAGGTGATACGCATGCACAATCCAACACTAAATCCAATCATTGTCGGACGAGTCATTGCCCAATTCCGAAACAAAAAAGGTCTCTCCCAGGAAGTCCTCAGTGGGCTGGCCGATATCGGCCGCACCCATCTCAGCGCCATCGAACGAGGTGAGCGTAAACCCACGTTGGAAACACTCTACCGTATTTCCAGTGCACTGGATGTGAAAATGAGCGATATTGTTCGGGAAATTGAAAAGCAGCTGGACAAGGACATTTAACAGAAACGCCTGCTGAAAATCCATCAGCAGGCGTTTCTGGCTTTTTTGTATATCCTCTTAGGCTAACTCGGCTCGTACAATCCGCAAGATTTGTCGCTCCGCTCCGCTCTTGCTATGTCCCAAATTCCGCATACCATCTTCCCCCCATGCCCCCCTCAAGGCCTTCTGGATGAAGTCACTCAAACCATATGCCTTCTTAGAATGCGGAATTTTGGTTTTGATCTGCTTCTAAAAAATATATCACTTTAGCCAGGGTGTTTCGCCGTCTGCGGACGGCGACCAGGGACGCTGTCCCTGGACCCTGCAAGCCTTTTGAGAAAGGCTTGACCGAAAACTTTTATACGCTGCGTTCCTCAAACGCTCTCCTATTGAAAAAAGGCAACCCGGATTCCTCCGGATTGCCTTCTGTTACTTTATTCAACTTTATAAATCAAACACAGCCCTGAGCCTTCATTGCTTCAGCAACCTTCAGGAAGCCAGCGATATTCGCACCAGCCATGTAGTTGCCTTCCATGCCATATTCCTTGGCAGCCTCATCACAGGACTTGAAGATATTCTTCATGATGTTGTGCAGCTTCTCATCTACTTCCTCAAATGTCCAGGACAGTCTCTCGCTGTTCTGGCTCATTTCCAGACCAGATGTTGCTACGCCGCCTGCGTTTGCAGCCTTGGCCGGACCATACAGAAGGCCGTTGCTGAGGTAGGTCTCGATTGCCTCCGGTGTGGACGGCATGTTTGCACCCTCAGATACAACCTTACAGCCGTTCTTAACCAGAATCTCAGCAGATTCCTTGTCAATTTCATTCTGAGTTGCGCAGGGCAGAGCAATATCACACGGAATTGTCCAGATACCCTTGCAGCCTTCGTGATATTCAGCCTCCGGATGTACAGTTACATATTCCTTGATTCTCTTTCTCTCTACTTCCTTCAGCTGCTTAACCAGCGGCAGATCAATACCGTTCTTGTCATAAATATAGCCGTTGGAGTCAGACAGTGCAACAACCTTTGCACCATAAGCCATAGCCTTCTCTGTAGCATAAATTGCAACGTTGCCAGAACCGGAAACAACAACTGTCTTGCCCTCCAGAGACATGCCGTTGGCCTGAAGCATCTCATTGGTGAAGTACAGCAGACCATAGCCAGTAGCCTCTGTTCTGGCCAGAGAACCGCCATAAGTCAAACCCTTACCAGTCAGCACGCCTGTAAACTCGTTGCGCAGTCTCTTGTACTGGCCAAACATATAGCCAACCTCACGCGCACCTGTACCGATATCACCAGCCGGAACGTCACAGTCTGCACCAATGTGCTTGGACAGCTCTGTCATGAAGCTCTGACAGAAACGCATAACCTCGCCGTCACTCTTGCCCTTCGGATCAAAGTCAGAGCCGCCCTTACCGCCGCCCATCGGCAGTGTGGTCAGGCTGTTCTTGAATACCTGCTCAAAGCCCAGGAACTTGATGATACCAATATATACAGACGGATGCAGTCTGATACCGCCCTTATACGGACCGATTGCAGAGTTAAACTGTACACGGAAGCCTCTGTTTACCTGTACCTTGCCGTTGTCATCAACCCACGGTACACGGAACATAATCTGTCTCTCCGGCTCTACGATTCTTTCCAGAACACCAGCCTCTACCAGATCCGGGCGCTTTTCAACAACCGGTTCCAGTGTCTCCAGAACCTCTGTTACAGCCTGGATAAATTCCGGCTCACCCATGTTTCTCTTCTTTACAGTTTCCATCAAGTCGATCAGATACTGATTCTTCAAAGCCATTGTCATTAACTCCTCCATTCATCAAATTCGCTGCGCTTTACAGCACTAAAGCTATTATAACACGTTTTTTCTTCCTTGGCAAGGGGATTTCCGGACTTTCGCCCAACTTCCGTATTTTTCGTGATTTTAAACGATTTTCCAAAATGCCCTCTGCCATTTTTTGCCAACAACGCACATACAGATGTCCATGCATTGCGGACGGTTTTGGCGATCCGTCCTAAGAAACACATTGCATCCAGGCCGTTCCGGATACGGCGTGAATGGTTCTTTTCCTGACCTCCATCGTGATGCAGCGATCATCCGGACTTTCTTTTTCTATGAGTTCCGGCGTTCCTCTGCTGCACAGCCTGCCTACAACAAAAAATGGCATCAAAACCCAGAGGTATGTAAGCATACCTCCTGAATTCTGACGCCATTGTCATATCCGTTCTAAGCATTTATATTATACACGATCTTCACGCACTTGTCAAGGGGTTTCTGAAATTTTTTCAGCAGTCTGCTCGTCTGTCATAGGAAGGCTTTCGATTTTATCCGTCAGATACATCAGAAGCACTGTAACATCCTGCGTATCTACCATACCATCCCCGTTGCAGTCCCCTGCGGCCGTCTGGGCCGTATTCATCCGTACGATCTGTGCTGCCGCTTTGCTCAGGTGAATCGCATCCAGTACAGAGATCTTGCCGTCCTGATTTGCATCACCGTACATGATCTCATCTGTCCGGGAAAGGTCTGCAAGAAGATCGACCCCCTGAGAGCAGCAGGAATGCTCCATATCATCTAGCGGAGCTGCAACGGCGGAAATCTCTGTCTCCGGATAAATGGCCTTGATCTCACCAGCCGCAGCCAGAGCCTGCTCCATACCGCTCAGCATCTGCACACGATAGTATCCATCCTCGTGCAGCACAACCTCAATCGTATCATCCATTTCAGAAAGAGCCTCCTTCACAGGCTCTATGTCTATCGTAGAATCCAGGATACGGATCGCCCCGGAGTCAAATCCATACATTGTATAATCAGCGTAGTAGTCATGATACTCAGCCGCCCGGATCAGTCCGGCCGCATACAGATCAGCGCACAAATCCTGCACAAGAAGCCTTTTTGCTTCCAAAGCATCGGGAGAATCGTAGTCTGTGTATGCTTGGATGACCTGACCTTCTGCATTCGCAGTATCGTACAAAAAGGCATAAGCCGTACCGTCCTGCACCACATCAAAATCCAGCTCCGCACCGTACTTTTCATAGATTTCCTGCCAGCCGGAATCCGCAGAGGTCTTTGTCAGCTTTACACTGGACTGCTCATAACCGGAAAGAACGACCAGAAAATCAGGATTGGTCTGGCTTTGATAAACGGCGCAAACATCATCACCTTCCTTGCCTGAAAAGAGTCCGCAGTCATCGATTTCCTCAAAGCCGCTGAAGCGCATAGGATAGCTGCTGAAATCCAGACTGCTGTAGACAGCCAGCTGCTGCTGAGTCCATTCAGCCTGTACCGGAACCGCCATTGTGATAAGCATACCACAAGCTGTCAGTACTGCTGCATACTTCTTTATACCTCTCATAGAATCACCTCTTAATAAGCTATATTCGGATTATTATTATAAAAATGCATCAAGTCCGTCGTGATTCTTGTTCCTACGTTTATATTGTTGTCCTCATCACCTGCTGAGTGAATGGCAATAACTGTATAATATTCTTTCTTTTTGTATTGTGTTGTTATATATACAGGGCCTCCACTATTGCCTTTAGATGTATCAACATCATAACACACTCTTCTATACACGTCATGAATCCCGAGATTTTGGACAATCTTGCCTATTCCTGTATACATCTCGCCATCCGTGTCCAATTCGTCAACTTCAGATGGAAATCCCGTCATCGAAACTTGCACCTCACTACCTTTGAATTCTTCTCTCATAACCCCCAATTCAAAACAATCAAAATCAGTTAAATCATCTGTTACAGTAATCAATGCATAATCATATGGATTATCCCTTACAGACAATTCGTCAAAATTATTGATATATGCCTTCGGAATATGGATTTGAACAGCATTTGTCACTGTTTTAGCAGTGGTTCCATCACTATTATAGAGCACCAAGGATTCTATTGTAACAATGTTCGGGCCCTCAATCCAAGAAGTACCAGCCTTCGGCATCCAGGCGCAATGAGCAGCAGTGGCAATTGTATGGGAATCTACCACAAAACCTGTTCCACCATTTGGACTACTTTGCAAATATCGAGTATTAAGATCAACAACCCCACTTTTTGAGTAATCAATCTCTCTATCCTCATCTCCAATCATAATACGAGATGAATTTGAAGTTGGAAATGCATTCGGTGTTAATGTGTAGTCTCCAATCAGTTCTCCTGTTTTTGCATCATACACATTGTAAGCCAGTGTAGTATTCACTGAATATGTATCTGCACTTGAACCCAAACTTATAGAACAAACTAACATTGCAATCGTAGTTAAAACAGCCATCATTTTGTTCGCATAGCCCTTCATCTCAAAACACTCCTTATTTAGCCTTTATACGGAAGACTTGAAATACTTTCAATTATGTAAGCCTGTAATATCCAAGTGTCGATAATATCAATTACCTTATTATCATTTGTATCCGCAGCAGCATAATTCTCAAGTTCCTGAGAACCAGCTACGTATTTCTCCAATGCAATCAAATCAGCCATCCCAATGTTGCCATCATTGTTTACATCGCCACATACAAACTCTGTATTCGCAGCAGTTACGACAGAATTTGCTCCTATAAACATACACATTCCAGCCACTACACAGGTCAATATTTTCTTAAATTTTTGCATAAGTGATCCTCCATTATATTTTTAGAATAAGATATTTTTACTACATTTAAATTATACTATAAATATAATATAATGTCAATATACAAACATAACGATATAATCCATGCTGTTTTAGCAATCCTGCACAAACAGATACATCCAACATCTTCAAAACAACCAGATATTACGCTCCTTTTTTTGTGAAAGAACACCACTTGACACCAAGGACGGATTCCGATATAATGATAAAGTAAAATTACTCATGCGTATAATGGATCAGCGTGAAATCATGAAAATGGTTTCACGCTTTCTTTTTTGCGCTTTTTCAGAAAAGGAGAATTACTTATGCCAAGAAATCAATTTCAGAGAACCATTTTTGCCCTGCTGACCGTTCTGGTTACCGTGCATGCCTATGTATTCTACAGCCTGTATGTCGTAAACGGCGCTACCTTCCGTGCGCTCGTGCCGGAGGCCAGCGGCGTTCTGGATGCCATCCATAAAATGGGCGGCGTGTATATGTGCGGCCACAATGTCCCCATTTGGGTCGTTGTGATCGTGGAATTCGTTCTGGCCTTTACGCTGGAAACCTTTATGGGAAGCCCCTGCTCCTTTAAGCTGGCCTGCAAGGTATTCGATCCACGCACCACTCATCCGGTTCAGTTTGAATGCGCCATCATCAGCGCAACGGTTGCCCTCATGTGCCCGGCCATGAGCCTGATCGCCGCTTTCTTGTACTACCCCTACTACGAGGGCTTCAATATGTTCACCCTGCTGGCCAACTGGGTGAAGCTGGTTTGCTATAACTTCCCCTTTGCCTTCTTCTCGCAGCTGTTCTTTATCCAGCCCCTCATCCGAACTGTATTCAAGTTCCTGTTCCGAAAGGATATCGCAGGCCGAAAAGAACCTGCTCATATATAAAATACATAAGGGACTGCTGCAAACCGCAACAGTCCCTTTTTCCATTATAGATCCTGAAGATCCGCTGCTGTCAGATCGTTCTCCACGTTGTCTCTTGCAAGGTCATTGTCAATCACCGGATACACACCGGAAACCGGCTTTTCCTTCTTTGAGGAATAAGGGGCGGTGTGATAAACCTTCAGGGAGGGTGCATTTGTCCCGGCTATAATAGGACTGGCCTGTACATGGCCGTGCCTGGCCTTCCCCTGGATCTCCGGCACTGCGGCGGCTTCGTTCCGGGGCTTTACATGTGTTGCTTCAGGCCGTTTCATGCCTTGTTTCGCCATTTGTATCACCTCGGCAATAGAATGCCCCGGACAGCCCGAAATACACCTGTTATATAATACTTCCAGTGAGAAATCCGTCCAGCTGCTTCGATCCAACCTTATTTTATAAAAAAGCTGCCGCTTCGCAAGGAAACGACAGCTTTTTTTCAGCAGCCTGTAACCGTACTTCCGCCGCTGTAAAGTTTTTTCAGCCAGCAGAGCTGAAAATAAAATATAAAAAAATAAGTATCTGATATTCACGCTGAACACAAACAAGAACATATAACAAAAGGAATAACGCAAAACCTGAACATCAAACAAAAACATATTCTTTTAAAGCAAGAGGAAGCCTGCTGTCTGACGGAACGGCTTTATAGATCCAGCTCCATTGTTTCGGTATTATTTACAACGTCCAGTGCCGTCTGTGCCTTGGCCAGAAGCTCAGATACCGCCGTATAGTCCGCATCCGCCTTTTCAATATCATAATTGGTATAACGATAGTCAATGATTCCCATTCTTCCGGCCGTGGACGCATGATCTCTCGTCTTGGGAAGCTTGTTTCTCATGATGGAAAGCTTTCTCTTTCGGTTGGTAAGCTGCGGAATATAGACCAGCATCTGATCAATGGTCATATCAAAGCCCGTGACAATATGGGTCGCATTGAAAATATTGATCGTGTGCTTCACTTTGCGGATCTTCGCTTCCAGCTCATCCATCCTTGCCTGTACCGACTCATAATCATACGCCGGACGAACCGACTCAATATCCTCGCCTGAAGCGGCAAGAAATTCCTTGCTCTGTTCCTCATGGATACAAAGTGCTTCATAGTCCTCATTGAGCTTGCGCAGGAGCTTTGCAGCCTCCGCCGATGTACATTTCATAATCATCCGTTCCTTTCCGGCAGCAGCGTCCATGCGCTCTGCACTGAATCATTTTTCATTTTATTATTATAACACATGCGGAGAATCTATTCAACCTTTTTTAAAGATTCTTGCAAAGCCCAGGGTCTGCTTCAGTGCGGATTCCTTCTCCACACCGGCCAGCCGGAGCTTGTGGGCATAGGACAGGATCTCTGAGAAATTTTTGTCCGGTGTAAGGCCGGCTTCGATCAGATCCCGTCCGGCCACATAGGGGCGGGACATCATCTCCCGATAGATCTCCAGCCGTTCCAGCAGGAAGTCCTCTGATGATACGACCGGCTCCGGAGTGATTTTTCCAAAGCTGTCCGATACAGCCAGATAAATCAGATCCAGAGGTTCTATGGCCTTGTCAAACATCCTGTTTGTGGATTTTACAGAGGCCCTTACGCCGGCCAGCACATTGGGCTTCATATGCAGCTCCGCCAGATTCAGCACATACTGCGTCAGCTTCTTTTCGCTGGTTATGCGGCGGAGGAATTCCCGTATGATGGGCAGTCCCTTTGTTTCATGCTCATAGGCGTGAATCGTACCATTCACCACCTCTGTGGAGACGATCTTCCCCAGATCATGCACCAAGGCCGCCATCATGAATCCGGCCGGATACTGCACCCTGCTGCGGTGCTTTGCGGCCTCATCCAGAACCATCATGGTATGCGTCCACACATCGCCCTCCATGTGATATTCCGGATTCTGAGGAATGCCGATCAGCCGCTCGATCTCCGGAAACCACCAGGAGAGCTGATCCATATCCCGGAGGGACTCAAAGAAGAGGGAGGGCTTTTCTGCCTTCAGCAGCGCTTTCAACAGCTCTGTCCCGATACGTTCCCTTGACAAGGAACTAAGATCAATGCTCCTGCACCGCTCCATGGTTTCCCCGGCTATGGTGAATTCGAACCGGGCCGCAAACTGTGCAGCCCGGAGCACACGAAGCGGGTCTTCCGCAAAGGTCTCGTCACTTACATGACGAAGAACGCCGCTTTTCAGGTCAGCCATTCCGCCAAAGGGGTCGATGATTTCCCCGGTCAGCACATCCTCCATCAGAGCATTTACGGTGAAATCCCGTCTCATGGCAGCCTTTTTCGTTCCGATAAAGGGATCAACCAGCACATCAAAATCACGGTGTCCATGTCCGGTGGCGGTCTCCTTCCTCGGCATGGCAATATCCAGCGTGCAGCCCTTTAGTCCATATATGCCAAAGCTCTCGCCGATTTCCATGCGCACGCCCAGCCCATCGAGAATATCCTCCAGCTCCTTCGGGGTCAGGCCATGCACCTCTATGTCAATATCCTTGCATTCTTTTCCCATGAGCCTGTCCCGGACGCAGCCGCCGACATAGTAGACTCTGCCTGATTTTTCCGCTGCACAGACTGCGATTTTCCCTGCCGTTTCTATCTCCTTTGAAGCTCCGCTCAAAATGCTCACCGCCTTTTCTTTATACTAGTATACCACAAAGCGGACAGGGTTTCAATTTTTTTTTGCAGAAATGCTTGACAGCCTGCCTGACATGTGCTATAATATATTTAACGATTAGGCTAATTGTTAAATGTTAAATGAGGTGATGCAAATTGGGCTTACAAAAAACACTAAAGGCGCTGTCCGACCCCATACGCCGTGAGATCCTGAACCTTTTGAAATCCGGAAGAATGTCTGCCGGAGAGATCACAGATCATTTTCCTGTGACCGGGGCTTCCATTTCCCGGCATCTGTCCCTGCTGAAGGAGGCTGATCTCATCCGGGATACACGAGAGGGAAAATTTATCTTCTATGAGCTGAATGCTTCTGTGCTGGAGGAGATTCTGCTCTGGATTTCTGACCTGAAAGGAGAAACAAGCAATGATTCAGAAGAATAGGAAAATGCTCATTATTACATCTATCATCATCCTGCTTCCCATACTGGCCGGGCTGCTGCTCTGGCAGAAGCTCCCGGAGTCCATCGCCACCCACTGGAATGCC
Source organism: Ruminococcus sp. (assembly GCA_017472145.1). Classification (GTDB taxonomy): domain Bacteria; phylum Bacillota; class Clostridia; order Oscillospirales; family Ruminococcaceae; genus Ruminococcus_C. Next base: position 9,171 of record JAFUQX010000068.1, read on the forward strand.
CAGGGCGTGGCCGACGGCTTCAGTCACAAGACATTCGCTGTTTTCGGGCTGCCCCTTTTTATGTTTGCGGTGCACTGGATCTGCTTTCTGATCACCGCTGCTGATCCAAAGAATAAGAACATCGGCGGAAAGACCCTGGGCATTGTTCTGTGGATCTGTCCGATCCTGTCTCTGCTGACGGGCTGTCTGGTTTATGCGGCCGCTCTTGGAATGGATGTCAGTGCGGAGCTGATCGCACCCATGATCATCGGTGCGATGTTTATCCTCATCGGAAACTATCTGCCCAAATGCAGGCAGAACTATACCGTGGGCATCAAGGTGCCATGGACTCTGCACGATGAAGAAAACTGGAATCATACCCACCGCTTTGCCGGGCCGGTCTGGGTCATCAGCGGTGTTATCACTCTGGGAACAGCACTGCTGAAAACGCCCTGGATCCTGTTGGCCGTTCTTCTTTTCGCAGCAATCTTGCCTGTGATCTATTCCTATGTGTACTACAGAAGGCATAAAGGACAATAATTGCTATGGATCATAAGAAAGCCTATGCAGCATTCATTATGCGCCGCATAGGCTTTCTTCTTTTATATAACCGGTCGTCCCTCCGAAATTATATTCAGCTCAGTAAGACCTTGTCAAGAGTAAACAGACTCTTATCCAGCTGCACTACCGTGCCGGAGGATTCATCCGTATAATTATAGGTGATGATCTCCACGCTTGAAGCATTCTCCGGAATGGTAAAGGTTACCCTGGCCTCTCCGTTTTCATCAAAGGTGTATTTTCCAAGCTTTGTATCATCATTGTGAATCCAGATGCCTGCATTTCCCGTGTCCGGATTGACTGTGACCGGATCCCAGTAGCCATAGCCCAAATTCAGCTTGTTTCCGGCTTCTCCGCCGAATACAAGGGTGACAGTCTCCCCGCCCATGCCGTTCTTGATGCGCCACTGACCAGTCTTTGTCCACCAGAAGGCAACAATCGGCTCGGTCTCCGGCGGTGTGCTCCACTCTGCAAGCAGTCCCTTCAGGGCCGACAGATCAAAGACATTGACCGTGCCGTCCGCAATCAGCTCTGCGTGAGGAAGGGAAATCGCTGTATCCGGCTTGACTGCGAGGTATTCATTCAGATCCTCCACATCCAGTGCATCTACCGTACCGTCTGTGTTCACATCCCCCAGCATGGTGTAGTCATCGGCATTGATCTCGATCTGCACCACAGACAGGGCCGGAATGGACAGGGTGAAGCAATTCTGCTCAATATTGCTTACCGTCTGAAGCAGCTGGATCTCACTGGAATCTCCGGTAATGCCATACACCTTGGCGGAGCTGTAGTCAGCACCGGAATTCAGCGTAATCGTGGCATTCTGAGTATCAGTCAGGCTCTTGTTGGTCAGCACCAGCGTCACTCTGGATTCATCTGTACCATCAATGGCAGCATAGGAGGTGGCCTTTTCTATATCAGAAGTATCCGACTGGACCAGCGTATCGCCAAAGGAAGAACCGTTTCCGTCATAATTGGTATAGAGATCGATGGCAGAAAGCTGATAGTCAAAATTGCTGTTTACCGCCCAGAGGTTGGACACATACACATCATTCTCTGCAAACACACCCAGTGCATCGGCCTGAGCCACCGCACCGGAGATATGGTTGCCGCCGCCGAAATTATACTCCGTAAGAGCCAGCTTTGTACCAGGATAGTAGGTATCGATAGACTCCCATATACTCGGGAAAATAGGCAGATACTCCTGCTCTCCTTCACCGATCCAGCTGTCCTCGATATACATGGGGTCATAAAGCGTACGGGGAGACTGAAGTCGGGCTTCGATACAGTCCGTATGGGTGTAGTCCTCACATTCTGTCACACGGCACTGGCCCTTCGCTTCTGAATAATAGTGCACGTCGATGACATCGATCAGACGCTGTCCGTGCTCCTCCTCGGCCTTGGCCATTTCATCCAGATAATAGGAAATGAACCAGTCGTATTCATCTGCATGCTCACTCCAGTCAGGCGCACCGCTGAAAGAGGTATATGCGCCCATGCCAAACAAAGACAGCCCGAAAATCTCTGCATTCGGATCAACCGCTTTGACGGCGGCCGAATATTCAATGGACTTGGTGACGATCTCCTCGCAGGTGGTTTCCTCCGGGTGCATTCTTGCATGCGTTCCATCCCAGATACCCGGCTCATTGTCCAGATGATAGGCCTGATAGCCTGTTTCTGTTGCAGCATCGCCCAGCGTCTCCACCAGATAGTTTACATACTCATCCATGTATACATAGCCATCTGTGGTATCCGGCGTCATGGAAAATTCGCTGCCCTTGGCGGCCTTTACCTCTATCCAGCGGTCGGAGGGTGCGATCTCCTCCTCAGTAACCTCGCCATCTGCATCCGCCGCCACATAGCCGGCCATCTGGAGCGTTGTGATCTTATAGGGAACATTTTTCGCCGCAGCTTCCTGAGCAAAGCCAATGGCCGGCGCACCAGGAATGGCCAGCAGCTCCTTGTCAAAATCTACCAGGTATTCATCTGAATTATGCAGCCAGTCCCGGCCTGCATTGGAATAGTTGGTCTCCCAGTTGTAGCCGGAAAATCGGTTGCCGCCCTGACGGGCCGAGGTGGCTTCCGCATTATACAGATATTCCTCAGAGCGGAACTGACTGTTTACGCCGTAGATATAGGGGCTGATGGCCTTCCGATAGCCGGAAACGTCCACCGATACCTCAATATCATAAGAACCGGCCGCCAGAATGCCGCCGAGCGTTGCCTGTGAGCTGACACCTGCACACAGCGTAACAGCAGCCAGTACCGCTGCCATGAACTTCTTCTTCATATAGATACCTTCTTTCTATGTAAGACACGCCCTTTTCCTTTTTGCAGAGAAAAAGCGGTGCTTTGTTTGTTGATTCCTACAAGAATATTATACATTCAAGTGCGCTCATTGTCAATATTGCCGCTGGTTTTTTATCAGAATCAAATCAGAAAATGCCCTTCATAGATAACATTTTCCGAAAATGCCACTTATTATAACATGCGTGTTATTTTTGGTTGGTTGACGTTCCATTTTCTGTATGGTATACTTAAGCTGTAAGAGAGAGATTTTATGTGGGTTCTCTTTAAATTACCCATAAGTCGATTTGCAAGGAGGATGCAAAATGAGCATTTCATTCAGCAGACTGAAAATGTTCCGCAAGCAAAGCGGATATACACAGGAGGAAATTGCTGAAAAACTAGGGGTATCCCGTCAGGCCGTGGCCAAATGGGAAAAGGGCGATACCCTTCCGGATATAGAGAGCTGCATCAAGCTGGCTGATCTGTATGGTATTGCCGTGGATATGCTGGTGAGAAACATGAGCGAGGAGGAGCACACCGGCGACGGACGGCATGTTTTTGGCATTACCAGGCTCAACAGCAAAGGTCAGCTCACGCTGCCGGCCAAATGCCGGGAGATATTCAATCTGAAGCCCGGTGACAACATTCTGGTGCTGGGCGATGAGGAAAAGGGCATGGCTCTTGTAAACATGGGCAGCCTGAGCGGAAGCATCAGCCGCATGCGGGATAAGCACAAAGAAAAAGAGGACTGACGGAGGAGACAAAAATGATTGCGGTAGAAGCAAGAAATCTGACGAAGAAATTCAAGACCAAAACAGCAGTAAACAAGCTGAATCTGACAGTGCACGAGGGTGAGCTTTTTGCGCTGCTGGGCGTAAATGGTGCCGGGAAGACCACAACGCTGAGAATGCTCTCCTGCCTGTCTGTGCCCACGGAAGGCGAGGCCTTTATAAACGGACACAGCTGCCGTAGTGAAAGCGCAGCTGTCAAGAGCGAAATCGGCATATCTCCCCAGGATACCGCTGTAGCCGAAAATCTCACGGTACGGGAAAACCTGGAATTCATTGCAAAGGTGTATGGCTTTTCTCCTTCCAGAATCAAGGCTCGTACAAAAGAGATGATCGCCCTTTTCAATATGGAGGAGGTACAGAAGACCCGTGCAAAGACCCTCTCCGGCGGCTGGAAGCGGAAGCTTTCCATTGCCATGGCGCTCATCAGTGAACCGAGGGTGCTGTTTCTGGATGAGCCGACCCTGGGCCTGGATGTTCTGGCCCGGCGTGAGCTGTGGAAGGCCATCGAGGGGCTGAAGGGAAAAGTAACCATCATCCTCACGACCCATTATATGGAGGAGGCCGAGCAGCTTTCCGACCGGATCGGTATTATGATCAACGGCAGAATGGCGGCTTTAGGCACACGCACAGAGCTGGAACAGCTCTCCGGTCAGACAGGACTTGAAAATGCCTTCGTTGCGATTGCAGAAAGGAATGGTGCAGCAAATGAATAAGATCACCGCTTTTACATATAGAAACATAACGGAGATGCTCCGTGATCCTCTGAGCTACATTTTCTGTATCGGATTCCCCCTGGTAATGCTGGTGATTATGACTCTGGTCAATGAGAGCATTCCGGAGCAGGCCGGCATGACCATCTTCCAGATGAAAAATCTCTCCGGCGGAATTGCCGTATTCGGACAAACCTTTGTAATGCTGTTTACTGCTCTTACTGTTACCAAGGACCGGAGCGGTGCATTTCTGGTGAGAATGTATGCCACACCGATGACCTCCCTGGATTTCTGCATGGGCTACATTCTGCCTATGATTGTGATCTCTCTTGTACAGGGCCTGGTTACCTATGCGGTATCCTTCATCCTTTCCCTTTTTACAAGTACGATCAGCCCTGTCGGTCTGCTGATCTCCATAATCTCCCTGATCCCGTCCTCTGTTCTGTTCATTGCCTTCGGCCTGCTGTTCGGGACGCTTTTTAACGAAAAATCTGCACCGGGTCTTTGCTCTATCATCATTTCCCTGGGTTCCTTCCTGGGATGCATCTGGTTTGATGCGGAAGCGGCCGGCGGCGTAATGGAGACCATCTGCAAAAGCCTGCCCTTCATTTACTGCACAAAAACAGCCAGAGCAGCCATTGCACTGGATTTCAGCTTCGACAGCTTCTGGCTGCCCCTGCTGATCATCACGATCTGCGCTGCGGTGCTGACGACCATTTCTTCTCTTGTATTCCGCATGAAAATGAAGGCCGATCTGGCGTAAAGGATTCTTCAATAAATAATAAAACAGCGGCAGCTAAGACCCCGATAGGGCCGATGGCTGCCGCTCTTTCTTTTGCGATTTATTCTTCCTCATCCTCGGCGTATTCGAGAATGTCTCCAGGCTGACATTTCAGCACCCTGCAAATTGCATTGAGTGTAGAAAAGCGAATCGCACTGACCTTGCCCGTTTTCAGCTTGGATAAATTCACATTTGCAACGCCGACCTTTTCTGATAATTCGTTAAGCGACATTTTTCTGTCCGCCATCACCCTGTCCAGTCTGAGTATGATCGCCATGTCCTTCATCCTTCCTTATAATGTTTCATCGGATTCCTGCTGAAGCTTGCAGCCATAATTGAAAACATAGGAAACAGCCAGTATCAGTGCGCCCCAGATCATAAAATCGGACAGCCCCAGACTGCTGGTCATATCATTCTCCACAAGTACGCCCGCTCCAATCAGGATCCCGCCTGCAAATTCCAGAACCGCTCCGAAAATTCCTGTGCCCACAAGGGCCATCCCAGCGCCCTTGATTTTATCAGCAATATCATACCGGAAGGGAGACTCCCCATCTTTCAGCCGATTGAAGATCTTTACAGCAAAATTCAGCGTGATGCAAACACCCACAAGGCCAATTGCACCGCCGATTCCCGAAAAGAAAAACTCCTTTGAACTGTATTCCGTATCGTCTGTGAGACCAAATGCTCCGAAAAGAATGATAGTGAATACCATGATTATGCCAATCAGAGATACGGTCATCATGATAATAAGGAAGGCTTCGGCGGCCTTGCAAAAATTGATAAAAGTCTTCTTTTCCCGCTCCAGGGTTCTCTCTGTAATGTTTGTGCTCATAATACAATCTCCTTCAATATAGATTTTCCTGCTTGCAACAGGCTTATTCTAATTGCAATTATAGCACATGATTTTACGTTTGTCAAGTATTATTTTACGTTTATCGTAAAATAATTTATGTTAATTCGCGTTTCGAGATATATGAGAAAATCAAAAAGAGCTGCCGCAAAGGAATGCAGCAGCTCTGAGAGGTGGTGGGCCATCGGGGACTCGAACCCAGGACCGACCGGTTATGAGCCGGGAGCTCTGACCAACTGAGCTAATGGCCCGAAGGGAATAAAAAAAGGTGGAAC
>JAFUQX010000069.1 GCA_017472145.1 Ruminococcus sp.
AATTCCTCTATGCAGATCATTTCATACTGGCCTCGTTCGTCTCTTTTCGTTGCTAACATTTCTGCCACCCGCCTTTTTTTCTATTATACCATATCTATGCGAAAAAGCCAAGCTCTTGCTTGGCTTTTTCGACAGACTGAACGGCATCGTGCAAAAGCGATGCCGTTTTTAGCTTATTAATAAGGAAAAAGTCCAGCGCAGGCTGGACTTTTCTTTGGATGGATCTGGTTTATTCAGAGCGCAGTGCAACTACAGGGTCTTTCTTTGCAGCGCTTCTGGATGGGATCAGACCGGACAGCAGGTTCAGGCCCATGCTGATAAGCACCAGAATGATAGCAGCCTTCACCGGCAGAACAGCGTTCAGATTCATAATGCCTGTGAGGTCGTGTACCAGGGCATTGATGGGAATACACAGCAGATAGGTAACCACAACGCCCAGCAGACCAGCTGTAAATCCGATGATGAGCGTCTCCGCATTGAACATGCTGGAAACATTCTTCTTGGATGCACCAATTGCACGGAGAATACCGATCTCCTTTGTACGCTCCTGAACAGAAATCAGCGTGATAACTGCAATCATAATGGAGGATACGATCAGAGAGATCGCCACAAAGGCAATCAATACATAGGTGATCGTGTCAATGATGGTTGTAATGGAGGACATCATCAGGCCCACATAGTCGGTGTACTGAATCTTGGACAGTTCGTCTACATTCTCATTATAGTCCGCAATGGCTTCCTCAATGATATCCTTGTTCTCAAAGGAGGATGCGTACAGATTGATGGCCGAGGGTTCCTCCAGGTCCAGATAGCCCATTTCAACAAGATTGTCCTCGTATGTGGAGTCTGAGAAAACGAGAATCTCATCATAATATGCTGCACACTGCTCTGTAGTGTAGGATTCCATTGCGGCCTCCAGACCCATGATCAGCTCCTCCGGCTTCATGGCCGCCATCTGTTCCTGTACCTGCTGTGCATACTGCATTTTAACCTGTTCGGTTACCATAGCTGTATAGGCTTCTGTCAGATCATCATCGCTCATGGATTCGATATAGGAGATGACCTCATCCTCGCTCATACCCATCTGCTGGGTCAGAGCCTGAGTCATAGTCTCTTCCATAGCCGCACGATCCATCCCCTTCATGGCGTCGGCTGTCATGGCTTCCAGCTCCTCGTCAGAGGGAATGGACATCATCTGTACATAGGCGGCCGCCTTTGCTGTATTGTCCATAGAGTCGATGAAGCTGCGGAATTCCGCCTCTTTTTCAGCATCCGTCAGATTGCCTGTGGTTTCCTTAAAGGGAAGACCTGTGAAAATGTCTGTGTCCGGATCGTCCAGCTGAGCCTGAATGGATTCGGAATCCTTTGCATTTTCGATTACATATTCTGTCAGACCGTTTGTGTAGCCGATAGAGCCTGACAGCATGGATGCTGTAGCGTCTTCATTAGGACGGATGATACCCGTTACCTTCAGAGCCAGTCCATTGTCATAGAGATACTTCAGACCGGTCTCTTTCTCACGCAGATCCGTGTAGAGTCCGGTCTGCTCGTCATAGCTGTAGCAGTCGGAGTTGAGGATGGTACGGAATTCCATGCCGCAGATTTCCTCATATGTCCAGGACTGTGCAGTCTTCTCCGGAAGGGCCTCCTGATTAATGGCTGCACTTACAATTTCATCCATATTCTCCTTGGACTGAAGACCCAGTGCATAGAGGGTCACGTCATCCAGCTCGTTGTTCTCATCCAGAACCAGTACGATCTCATCGTAGTTGTCCGGCCACTCGCCATAAACCACATCATACTGTTTTTTCAGCAGATCATTGATCGGCTGGCCGTTTTCACCGGGGAGAAGCTGCTGCCAGGCCTGGGAGGATACGCCGCCCATAGACATGCCGCTCATAGCAGAGGAATTCATCATACCGGTGCTTTCCTGCATCTCTGTCATCATGGAAAGGTCCATTCCCATGAATTCCATAATCAGATCCTGAAGCAGTTCCTGAGAATCGGAACGGATGATCGTACCATCCACATTCTCTGTATAAATCAGCAGATCCAGGTTGTAGGCATACTGAATGCCATTGATGGCCTGATGAAGACCAGATTCACTGGTATCACTTTCATATTCCTCCTCGATATATTTCTTGAAGGATCTCAGGTCGTTTTCGGTGGTTTCCATATTGGTAAAGGCCTCTACGATATTATATACCGCAGGCCGTTCGTAAACAGCATCCCGGTCATGCTCGCGGTCAGAGCCGTCTCCGCCCATAAAGGTCATCATCAGGGAGCTGAGGTCTACATTGGTCTCCTGAATGGTCAGCGGATAGGAGGACAGCGTTTCCTCCTGGACGGTATTGATATATCCGGAGAAGCCCTGAGAGATCGCCAGTACCAATGCAATGCCGATGATACCAATGCTTCCCGCAAAGGAGGTCAGCATGGTACGGCCCTTCTTGGTGAAAAGATTCTTCAGGGACAAGGAGAAGGAGGTCGCAAAGGACATGGAGGGCTTTTTGATTTTCTGGGTGTTCTCCATCGCCGCCTTATCGCTCAGCTCCTCGGTGCGGATCTCCTTTGCACTCAGCGGAGCAGAGTCATCCGTGATCTTACCATCCAGCATCCGGATGATTCGGGTGGAATATTTTTCAGCCAGCTCCGGATTATGGGTTACCATAATGACCAGTCTGTCCTTGGATACGCTCTTGAGGATTTCCATTACCTGTACACTTGTTTCCGTATCCAGTGCACCCGTAGGCTCATCCGCAAGGATAATATCGGGATTGTTTACCAGCGCACGAGCGATGGCCACACGCTGCATCTGACCGCCGGACATTTCGCTGGGCTTCTTGCGCAGCTGGGATTCCAGTCCGACCTGCTTCAGGGCCTCCTTGGCCCGCTGTCTGCGTTCCGACTTGGATACACCGGAAAGCGTCAGGGCCAGCTCCACATTCTGGAGAACGGTCTGATGGGGGATCAGATTATAGCTCTGGAACACAAAGCCGATGGAGTGATTGCGGTAAGCATCCCAGTCTCTGGCCTTGAAGTCCTTGGTAGATCTTCCGTTGATGATCAGGTCGCCGGCGGTGTACTGGTCAAGACCGCCGATGATATTGAGCATGGTAGTCTTGCCGCATCCGGACGGGCCTAAGATGGAAACGAATTCACTCTGCCGGAATTTCAGATCGATCCCCTTCAGGGCATGGACGGTATTTTCGCCGGCAGGATAATCCTTGGTTATGTTTTTCAGTTCTAGCATAAATTTTCCTCCTTGTCTTTTTTGTGTATACTCATGATATCACACGAGTCTCAAATTTCAATCAAGTGAAACTCAATTTTTGGAGAGATTCCGTTGAGCTTCTGTTGAGGTTTCCGGAGTTGCTTTTTTCCGGAAACCATGATACAATAAAACACATGGAAACCTGTATCCGCTTATAGAAAGAAGGAATTTGTATGTTTAAGATATTAGTGGTAGAGGATGATCTGGATTTGCAGGAGCTGTTCTGCCGTACACTCAAGCGCAATGGCTATCAGCCTATCGGGGCAGACAATGCGCTGAAGGCCCTCCGGACCCTGGAGGAGGAGCATATCAACCTGATTGTATCAGATGTCATGATGCCGGGGATGAACGGTTTTGATTTTGTTCGTCAGCTGAGGGAAAGCGGCATTGACCTTCCGGTACTGATCATCACGGCCAAGGGCGATATTCTCGACAAGCAGTCCGGCTTTATGGCCGGAGCAGATGACTATATGGTAAAGCCCATAGATCTCAGTGAAATGCTTTTTCGTATTACAGCCCTGCTCCGCCGGGCCAAAAGCGTCAGCGAGCAGAAGCTGACCTTTGGCAATACGATCCTGGAATATATCTCGTGGACGGTAACAGATGATAACGGCACGCAGATCCTCCCACAGAAGGAGTTTCAGCTTTTGTACAAGCTGCTGTCCTATCCAGGGCAGATCTTCACCCGCCAGCAGATTCTGGATGATATCTGGGGCACGGCCGACTATGTAGATTCCCATACGCTGGATGTCCATATCAGTCGTCTGCGGGATCGATTCAAGAATAACAGGGATTTTGAAATCGTCACCATCCGGGGACTGGGCTACAGGGCGGTGAAAAAATGAGTAAATGCTTTCGGAGGAGAATCAGGCTGTTCCGTATGCGCAGACGTTTTCTGATCGGCTTTTTCTGCGCCACCTGTCTGTTTGCCATAATCGTGTTCGGCATGGGCTTTCTTCTTGAACAGAACGGTATATCTATCCGCATGCTGCACGGGCATATAGCCGGAATGCTGCTGCTCAGTACCATCTGCGCAGCTATTGTATCGGCCTTTTCCTATTTTATGGTGCGCCGTATGTTTCGTTCTCTGGAGCAGATGAATCAGGCGGCTCAGAAAATCGCTAAGGGAGATTATGATGTTTATGTGGAATACAGAGGACATGTAGAGGAGCTGGAGAGCACCATTGAAAATTTCAATAAGATGGCACATGAGCTGAATTCAGTGGAGATGATCCGCAAGGACTTTATTGCCAATGTCTCCCACGAATTCAAAACGCCCTTGTCCTCCATCACAGGCTATGTTACCCTGCTGCAGGATCCGGATCTTACCGAGGAGGAGCGCAGCGTATATATTCAGAAAACCTTTTTCAATATTGAAAAGCTCAATGATCTGACAGAGAATATTCTTCGTCTTTCCAAGCTGGAGAACCAGACCTATCTGGATCCGCCGGTATCCTTTCGGCTGGACGAGCAGATCCGGGAGGCGATTGTGCTGCTTGAGCCGAAGTGGAGCCGCAGGTCGCTGGAGCTGGAGCTGGATTTACCGGAGATGACTTATTTCGGACAGAAGGCCCTGCTGTTTCAGGTGTGGATGAATCTCATCAGCAATGCTGTGAAATTTTCTGATACAGGCGGCAGTATTTCCGTAAAGCTGAAGGATACGGCCCATCATGTGCAGGTGTTTGTGGGAGATGAGGGTATCGGAATGGAGCAGGATACGCTGGAACATATCTTTGATAAGTTTTATCAGGGCGACACCTCACGGCGTTCTCAGGGGAATGGCCTGGGTCTTGCGCTGTGCAAGGAGATCATTCAGCGCTGCGGAGGGAAGATCCTTGTCACCAGTCAGCCAGGGGAAGGGTCGGTGTTTATGGTGCAACTGCCTAAAAAATCTTTACAAATTATATGAATTGTGGTATAATTTTATAACTAAAGGGAAGCGGGGAAACGCTCGGGGGATGAAATTTTAACAAAGGAGTTATTTTTATGAAAGGATTTAAAGGGAAAGGAAGAAAAATACAGGCGGCCCTGCTGGCCTGCATGCTGAGCATGCCCATTGCAGCGCCGGCATTGCAGTCCATAACTGCATTTGCGGAGGACAGCACTGTTCAGAGCGGAACGCACGAGAATCTTACCTGGCGTCTTGAGGATGGCGTTCTGACGATTTCCGGGGAAGGAGACATGACTTCCGAAAGCTATTCTACAAACGGCGCAGTCTATACTGCGGTTGTGATCGAGGGCGGAATCACCTCCATTCCTGAAAATGCATTTCGATATAATTCAAAGATCACTTCTGTTGAAATATCCGCTCCCATTCAGACAATTCCGGATTCAGCCTTCAAAAGCTGCACCTCCCTGGAGCGTGTTGTGCTGCCCGACAGCGTGGAGCTGATTGATATGATGGCATTCTGGAATTGTGCTTTGACGGAAATTGAGCTCCCGTCCTCTCTGAAAGTCATCGAGAGCTATGCATTCTATGGCAATCAGATGACAAGCATTATTCTGCCGGAGGGATTGGAAACCATCGGTTTTCAGACTTTTGACATGGCCGCAAACTCAGATGAAGATCCTCTTTGCTTTGGGGATGTTGTGCTGCCGGACTCGGTGACCTCCATTTGCGGCACCAGCTTCGGAGATATGAAGTCCATCACATTGGGTGCAGGTCTTGCTGAAATCAGCGGGACTTTTCAAGATCTGGAGCAGCTGGATGAAATTTATGTATCGGATGAAAATCCCTATTTTGAAGCGGAGGATGGTATTCTTTACAATAAGGGAAGGACAGCTCTGATCGATGCTGCGCCGACTCATGCATTCCAAAGCGACACACTGACCATTCCGGATACTGTTCAGAGTATTCAGAAGAAAATAAAGCTGGAGTGCTTCAGGGCCTTTGAAGTATCCGAGCTGAATCTGTATTTGTCTGCGGTGGACGGCGTTCTCCTGAATAAGGACAGGACAAAGGTGCTGATGTATCCCTGCGGAAAGTCGGATCCTGTATTTTTCGTGCCGGATACAGTTACAACGATCTGTGAAAGGGCATGCAGCGATTCAAAGATAACGTGCGTGATTCTCCCGGAGTCTGTGACCACCATCGAGACCTATGCCTTTTATTCAAGTGCGGTAAGTACGGTTTACACAACGCCTGGTCTGACCAATATCCATCAGCGGGCATTTAGTGGCCTGGATATGGAGTTTTTTGAATTCATGGCTGAAAATGGTACGCTGGAGAAAGATGCACTCGATTCGTCCAGGATGAAAACACTGTATCTTCCGGTTGGTTCAATGATGGATGAGGAAATGATAGAGGATGCGCTTTATGCGACAACAGCGGTCGTTTACAGAGATGCTGTTGTCGGTGATCAGACAGAGGCCGCCGGCTCATGCGGGGAGAATCTGACCTGGGCGCTATCGGACGGTATTCTCACCATTTGCGGAAACGGTCCCATGGAGGGATTTTCCTCAGAAGAAGCATATCCATGGTATGGACGATATTACCATACTGTCCGGTTTTCCGGAGAAAATATCGAAATCGGAGCATATGCCTTTCAGAATTCTCCCCGGCTACATTCTATGGATTTAAGCGGAGTAACAGCTGCCGGGATGAGGGCCTTTGCCAATTGCCCCTATTTATGTTACTTTGAAAATGACGAATCCCTTTCCTTTCTGGGCGAAAATGCCTTGCAGGATACCCATTTTCTGAAATGTTCTGAATACTATGTACGAGATGGATTTTCTGTTCTGGGTCATGTTATCATACGACTGGAGGAGGACGCAGAAGTGGTAACCATTCCAGAGGAAATTTCCTGTGTTATGAATAGTGCATTTTCAGAAAGCACAAAGCTTAATACACTCTATGTCCCACAAACGGGTGTGTATTATCACAGCCGGGCTTTTCTGGACAATACAACTCTTGAGCATGTGCGTATGATCGGAAGTGAAACAGATCTTACCCTTGCTGTGTTTCAGGCGGCCGCCGAATCCTGCAAAAGCGTTTCCCTTATGGACAAGGCCGGGAACGTTTGCTCCGGTACAGCCATCCATCGGGAAAACAGTCTTCTGCTTCTGGCCAATGCCCTACAGTCCACGCCATTTATGAATGGGCTGTACGACCTTTATTGCCAGGAGCGAATAGCTGCAACTGAATGCAGTTCTGAAATGTCCGACGAGCAGCTGATTCGGATACTCTTTGATTCTGTAATGAATGAATCGACCTACAGCTTTATCTACATGGAAGCACCCTATGGAGAATATTCCGGAGACGGTACAGAATGGACGCTGGCCGACCGGCTGACTCATCAGGCGGAGGGGCTGATGATTTTGCAGCAGGGGATTTGTTCGTCTTATTGTATGATGTTTGATTCGTTGATCACCCTGCTTCGTGAAGAGGGAATTTCTGACACCATACAATGTCTGGAAAACCGAGGCGCAAACCACGAATGGAACGTCATTGGACTGGATGTGGGCACGGAATCGGAGCGGTGGTATTACTTGGACGGAGCGAACCGTGTATATCTGTTCGGGTATGAGCACGGGATTCTGAAATCCAGCCCGGAGATGTTTGCCTACACATCAGATATTCCGGAGAATGAGGATGGTACATACACCATCACGCTGTATGACGGAACTCAGATCCGTCTGCAGGGGGACTCGCTTCAGAGCGGTGCGGTTTGCGGCGATGTAGACGGCAATGGCCTGGTTGAGATCACCGATGCAACGCTCACACTGACCATCTATGCCCGGCAGGCCGCCAGCCTGCCGCTGACGGCCACAGAAGCGGAAATTGCAGCGGCCGATGTGGACGGTGATGGCGTAGTGGATATCTCTGATGCAACTGCCATTCTGACCTACTATGCACGGTACGCCGCGGGACTTAAGCCCAGCTGGGAGCATATCCTCGGCGTATAAAACGAAGATACAAACGCATATCCGGCGTATTTCTGCCGGATATGCGTTTTCTGCGTTTCCTGTCCGCTTGACAGGGAGGGGGAAATGTGGTATACTATGATAGCATTATTAGGGTATGAGAGGAAAAATGTATTTTAGGAGTCCTGAAAATGGAAAATAAGATTTGTACGCAGCTTTTTGATATAGCAAATGAAAATATGCAGCAATCCGGAAACACGTTCACACATCCGAGAGCTGCATTTTTATATTATACAAGGAACGACCCGCATAAGGTGGACATCCTTGAGCTTATGAAGGAGGAGGCCGCCAACGAGGAATTTGTGGAGATGGCCTACCTGGCCATCCTGAATCGTCCGATCGATGAGGAGGCTCAGAAAAGCTGGAAAAAACAGCTGGGCTTGCCGGAAAAGAAGTTCCGGGCCCTGGTGATCCAGCGGCTGACAGGATCCCCGGAGGCGGATGTCTGCCATAAGCGGATCTATAATAATATCTATGCGTCCCAGCGGAGACGGAAAGGCTCTGGTACAGTGGGCTTTATGGTGCAGAAGCTCCTGCCGCTGTACCGCCGGCTGCCTCAGGGGCTGAAGAACGGAATCCGCAGGATTATGGGGGTGGGTGAATAATGAAGAAGATCTATATTGATGTATCCATGATCATGCAGGTAAGCTACATGACCGGTATCCAGCGTGTGGTGCGTGAGGTGGTTCTGCGCCTGCTGAAGAAGGAATCCCTGTCGGTAACGCTTCTGTGCTATAATTCTGAGAATGAGAATTTCAAAATCGTGGAGAATGAGAAATTCTATGATTTCTTTGCAGAGCATGCTGGCACAAAGGGTCAGTGCTATTCCCAGAATTCCCTGGGCTTTCATGAACTGAAAACCGGTGCAGTGTTTCTTGATATCGACAATACCTGGAACTGCCGCCTGACCCGGAATCATCTTTATCCGGTGCTGAAAAAGAGCGGTATTCAGATCGTCAATTTCGTGTATGATGTGATTCCCATTACGCATCCGCAGTATTCTCACGAAACCACGGTTCTTCGGTTTATTGAGTATCTGGGTGCAGTGATCCGGTATTCGGATCAGGTGATGTTCTCCGCCAAGGCGGTGGAGGATTCCTTCCATGCGCTGTGTGAGCGGATGCATGTGCAGCCGCCCTCTGGTACGGTGATCCCTCTGGGCTGTGACTTTGAGCAGCCTGAGCCGACCGACCCGGAAACCCTGCCCAAGGATGAGGAGGGGAATGTTCTTCCGGAATACAGACATCTGGTGGTGTCCGATGCTGTGGAGGAGGCTATTTCTGCGGGAGAATACCTGCTTATGGTAGGTACAGTCGAGCCGAGAAAGAACCACGCCATCGTTCTGGATGCGCTGGACGCAGGTCTTGACCTGAATGTCATCATCGCCGGAAAGATCGGCTGGAATGTGGAAGCGCTCAAGGAACGGATCCTGAGTCATCCTCAGTATGGTCAGCGGCTTTTTCTTCTGAGCGGCGTAAACGATGCCGGAATCAACAAGCTCTATGAGAACGCCTATATGCTGGCCTTCCCGACCTTTAATGAGGGCTTCGGTCTGCCTTTGGTAGAAGCCTTCCAGCATGGTACACCGGTAATCGCAGCGGATATTCCTGTTCTGCACGAGGTGGGCGGAGATTATGCTGATTATTTCGATAACACGGACTGCCGTTCGCTGGTGTCCTATGTAAGGGAATCCCTTCAGGATCCGGAGCGGTATCAGGCCAAAAAGGCGGCGCTCAGCAGCTATCCGCTCACTACATGGGATGATTTTGCTGCTGCTATGGAGCAGGTTCTGCTGAAGGCCTCCAAAGAGGAGGGTACAGCAGATGGAAAGCACATCAAGCAGATGGTGGTACTGACCGCCCGTCACGAGGACATCATGAAGTCCCTTCCTTTTATTGAGGCCTTCATGCCCTTCATTACAGAGCTTGTGGTATGCTGCCCCGACTGGAATGTGCAGCCCTTTAAGGAGAATTACAAGGGACGGCTCAGGCTGACCTTCCGTACAGATGACCAGCTTCTGAAAGGACGTCCGCTGCCGGAGGATCACCAGGCCCGTAACTTCTTCCTTCGCTGTATGATGATGGAGCTGGATGTGCTGGATGATGTATTCATTATGACGGATGATGACTATCGTCCTATGCAGCCCATCACACAGGAGGTGTTCCTGAAGGATGGCCGCTATCAGTCCTATTATTTCTATGATTTGCAGGAATGGCAGGGCACGTACAATAACTATACCAGCTTCGATCTGGGTGCATTCCGGACGAGAGATTTCCTGAAGGAGCAGGGCTATCCTACCTATCAGTATTCCTCTCACCAGCCTCAGGTGATTGACAAGCGTATATTCCGGGAAATGCTGGAGACCCATCCGGGCCTTGAGAATAACCCTTATGATGAGTGGAGCACCTATTTCAACTTCGGACTCTATCACCATCCGGACAAGTTCACACCCTGTCCCAATGTTTCCATGTGCTGGCCGGGCAAGCTGACCAGCTGGAATCTCTATCATAAGCCAGGGATTTTCCTCTTTGAGAATTACTATGCAGAGATGTATGATGAAGGACGGATGTTCGAGGGCTTTTCCCAGACCTATTATGAGGGCATCGAGCAGGAGAATCAGAAAAAGGCGCATATCTTCCGCCAGGAAATCGAGAAGCAGTTTGACGAGCGCAAGGTATTTGACAGCTACAGCCGCTTCTATTTTGACCAGGAGGGAGAGTACCCGGCCATGGTCATCTACTATGATGAAAAGGCTGGGAGCCTTCAGCTTCATGCGCCGACCTATATTCAGTTCCAGACAGACTGCTGGACTCGTGTGCCGATCGTGATCGAGGAGGAGGTCTACAGACACTACGAGGGCAAGACCCTTCTGGTATCCTATCATTTCCGGAATACCTGTGCAGTTCCGGTGCTGAATTCTCCGGAAATTCCGATAAAAACGGGAGATGAAAGGCTGATGCTTCCGGTTCGGTCTCCCAAAACGAGGATCAAGCAGGGAAGCATGCTGTTCCAGGTGAAGGTCAGAGAAAAGACAGAGCCAGCAGAAACCGGCGCAGCCGGATCGGCCGAGGATGAGCCGCTGCTGACAGTTGGGAAAACCATGTCTCTGATTCTGACCTGAGGGGTAAGGGGTGAATATATTGAAAGAGTTGTTGCTGCGCCTGAAAAAGAACCAGTTCCTTTTTGAGGAGCTGGTGAAACGGGACTTTAAAAAGAAGTATAAGCGTACCATTCTGGGTATGCTGTGGAGCATCCTGTCTCCCTTGCTCCAGCTGATCGTCATGAGCATCGTGTTCACGAAATTTTTCGGCCGGGGTATGGATCACTATACGATCTATCTGTTCACGGGCAATCTGCTGTTCTCCTTTTTCAAGGAATCTACTGTGAATGGGATGCATTCCCTGATGCAGAATGCCGGGATCATCAAAAAGATCAATCTGCCGAAATATATCTTCCTGCTGTCCAAGGAGGTTTCCTCCTGCATCAACTTCGGACTGACGCTGATCATCTATTTTCTGTTTGTGATCATAGACGGCGTCCCTGTTACATGGCGGTTTATTCTGCTTCTTTATCCCATTCTGTTTATGCTGCTGTTCAACATCGGCTTTGGCTTTATTCTGTCTGCACTGTTTGTATTGTTCAAGGATATTCAGTATCTGTATGATGTATTCACGCTGATGCTTATGTATCTTTCAGCGATTTTCTATACAACGGATGTATTTTCACCGGCGGTGCAGAAGCTGTTTTACTGCAACCCGGTTTATGCCTATATCAGCTATTTCCGGCAGATCGTTCTGGAGCAGACCGTGCCCTCTGTGTGGCTGCATCTGCTCTGTGCGGTGTATGCTCTGGCGGCGGTAGGAATCGGCTGTCTGATTTATAAGAAGCTGAACTACAAATTTCTGTATTATATGTAAGGAGCGGATCTTATGGGGAATGAACAGACCAAAATCATTGCAAACGATATTTCCGTCCGCTATATTCTGGGCGACTTCAAGGAAGTGGGACTGAAGGATTTTGTGGTACAGAAGCTGAAGGGCACCTATCAGCGCAATGAATTCTGGGCAGTGAAAAATGTATCCTTCCAGCTGAAGCAAGGGGAGCTTCTGGGGATCATCGGAACAAACGGTGCAGGCAAGTCTACGCTGCTGAAGGTGATTTCCGGGATCATGATTCCCACTGGCGGTACGCTTTCTGTTCAGGGCAGCATTGCCTCTCTCCTGGAGCTGGGCAGCGGCTTTGACGGAGAGCTGACGGTGAAGGAGAATGCCTTTCTGCGTGGGGCGATGCTGGGCTACACAAGAGAATTCATGAACGATACCTATCGCAGGATCCTGGAGTTTGCAGAGCTGGAGGAATTTGAGAATCATCTGTTCAAAAATCTGTCCTCCGGCATGAAGTCCCGTCTGGCTTTTTCTATTGCATGCCTTGTAAACCCGGAGATTCTGATTCTGGATGAGGTGCTTTCTGTAGGAGACGGCGCATTCCGCCAGAAAAGTGAAGATAAGATGATGGAGATCATCAAGGGCGGGGCCACGACTCTGCTGGTATCCCATTCTCTGGCACAGATCCGCCGGCTTTCCACAAAGGTGCTGTGGCTGGATCATGGCAAGCAGGTGGCCTTTGGCGATACCGCTTCCATCTGCAAAGAGTATGAGGAATTTCTGAAAAGCAAGAAAAAGTAACGGGAGAAACAGAAGCATGAAGGATACGAAATATGCTGCTTTTATATTGAGCATGGCTCTGGCCGCCGGAATTTTCAGCGGCTGCGGGAGCGGCGTCCTTTCGGATTCCCACCTATCAGAGATAACAACATTCAATGCTTCTTCTGAATCAGATATACCTCCGCAGGAAAAGCGGATCGAGCTGGAAGGCTATGGACTTCAGCTGCTACTGGATTCAGACTGGACAGCGGAAAAGGGTACAGAAGCAGATGATCCAGCCTATGCGCTGGTAACATCCTATCCGGCCGTTTTCCATCATCGATCGCCGCGCAATTCATGCTGTATCAAGGTAACCGAGGGCTGCAAAACAGAGGAAGAATTTGCGTCTCAGACGGCCGAGGATTACATAAAGGAGACAGGGCTTGCATTGACGATCCATGTGACCGATTTTGAGTTTCTTGAAATTGACGGGCTGGACTCTTTGAAGGTGACATCCCAAATGTGCGGAAACGGTATAACCCTGGAAGAAGTGCATATTATTTCAAACTGTCCGGAAAAGAATCTGACCTTTTCCATTTTGCTGACGCAAGGCGGAGACTGTGATCGTGTGAAAGGTCTTTTTGATGACTTTGAAGAACGGATTCAGTATGATCCGTCGTTGAGCTGCGATGAAAAGAGCAAGTCGGAGGAATCACAATGAACCGAACGATAAGAGATATTACAAGCACTGTTCTGATCTTCAACAGTCCTGTTTTTCGTGAAGGGCGGCGGCTTGCGGCCGAAGCTGTAACGGAGAAGGAAAAAGCAGCAGCTCGTGCCTATAAACGAATTCTGACAGGTACGATCATTCTTGTGACGCTGATGTGCGTGGCACTTATTTCTTGCACGGTGCTGTTATTTTTAAATCTGGAGGACGGCATCCGACGGTACGGAACGGTGCAGGAGGATGGCGTGACGGTTCAATATGTTCAGGGAACAATACAAACGGCTGCACTGGAGACGCTGGGGCTGGAAAGCTATGAAATGGCATCTGGAGATCGTGTGGTGTTGTTCTTCGATTCCGTGGAGGATACGCTTCTTGCGGCCTATCCCAAAGAGATCTATGACCAGAAAATGGAAATACCAGTCTGTATTCTCGGTTTCAGTATGCTGTTTTTTATCACATTGCTTCTTTTCTACGCTTTGTATATCTGCCGGTATACGGACTATGGACGGGACTGGTATCTTTATCTCCGTTCACTATACGGAAGTGAGCAGAAACCGGAATACACACGGCGGCAAAAAGTCATTCTCTATGCAGTGACCATTCTTTTTGCGGCTCTGCTTCTGTGGCCGCAGCTGATGAATCTGTGCGAGAATGCAAAAAATCTGTATAAAGTACATACATTTGGTCAGTTGCTGTCCGATGGAAAGGTGAATGCGGCGCAGGCTTCTGAAATGCAGAGCGCACTGGATGAAATGCAATCGGAGATAGAAAGTGAAAATGGTGCTGTACAGGATGCGCTTCAGGAGGCCGATGATGCTTCCGAGAAGATACAGGATATTCTGGATCAGATGGGAGAATCGTAAAAACACTGTCTTTATGCTGAAAAAGCATCATTGGCAGTGCTTTTTGTATCGGAGACGCCCTGGCCCTGTATGCAGCGTATGAATCTATTTAGCCTGATGATTATAGCATGCGATTTAGAGCCTGTCCGATGACAAATTCTGTGCAGACATATTTTTTAGAAAAATATTTTCAGAAAAAAGGAAAATAGGACTTGACAAGCAGGAGCGGATGTGCTATAATAAATAATCGTGAGAGTGTTCTCAAAAGGAAATTTACAGGACTACTGTCGGCGTACAGATCCGATGGGCTGCTGTTAATTTATAGGACAACAGTATGAAAGAGGTGAAAATCATGAAAGAGGGAATCCATCCGGTATTTGAAAAGACAACCATCGTTTGTCATTGCGGTAACGTAATGGAGACAATGTCCACCAAGAAGGACATCAAGGTTGAAATCTGCTCCAAGTGCCATCCGTTCTTCACTGGCAAGCAGAAGCTGGTAGATACAGGCGGACGTGTTGATCGTTTCAAGAAGCGTTTCAATCTGGGCAAGTAAGAGTTATGAAAGGGGCTGTTGCAGCATAAAAATTGCAGCAGTCCCTTTTCTTATTTGTTTGATTATGAAGTTAAAGGCGGCCGAGCTGGCTGCAGCTCGTTTTTACTATCTGCGAAAGGAGTGTTTCCTGTGGAATATCGTACCATTGCCGAGGCGGTTACAGCTACGCTCATTGAGAAAAAGTCAGAATTCATCGCCCATTTATTTCCCGTAAAGACAGGAGAGGAGGCCGTGGCCTGCATCGAGTCGGTCAAGAAGAATCATCGGAAGGCCCGTCACAATGTATATGCCTACATTGTCCGTGACCAGAATACCTCCCGGTATTCGGATGACGGCGAACCGCAGGGTACAGCCGGAATGCCGGTGCTGGACGCTCTGATGAAAAATCATCTGACGGATGTATGCTGCGTAGTCACACGATATTTCGGCGGAATTCTGCTGGGCGGCGGTGGACTGGTGCGTGCCTATTCCGGCAGCACGGCTATGGCTGTGGATGCGGCCAGGATCATGGTCATGCGTGAGTGCCGGCCGGTGACCATGCGCATGGACTATTCTATGTACGGAAAGGTGAGCTATGTGCTGCCTCAGTATCAGGTCTTGCAGCAGGACTCGGACTTTGGAAATGATGTGACCCTGTCTATGCTCGTACAGGATGAGATGACGGAAAAGCTCAGGGCTGACCTCATTGACCTTGCAAACGGTCAGATCGAGATCATGGTAGGTGAGCGGCAATATGCCGATTTTTCGTCTGTTGAAAAATAATTTTTATTTTTAAAGAGGATTTTTTCACTTTTCAGAGTATATCCTTATAGAGAGGTTTATGCTGTCGGAAAAGGAGGTGTTTTATGAGCATACCCCAGTATCAGGAACAGCTGGAGCAATATCTGAGCGAGCAGGCCTGTTCCAGCCGGAATGAGGAAATGACCCGGCGTCAGCGTGAAGAGGAACCATGTCCCTACCGGACACCCTTCCAGCGGGATCGGGACCGCATTCTTCATTGCAATGCCTTCCGCAGACTGAAGCGGAAAACACAGGTTTTTCTTTCGCCTACAGGAGATCACTACCGGACCCGACTGACCCATACGCTGGAGGTTTCACAGATTGCCCGTACCATTTCCCGTGCGCTTTTGCTGAATGAGGATCTGACAGAGGCAATTGCTCTGGGACACGATCTGGGTCATTCTCCCTTCGGACACAGCGGTGAAAGCGTATTGAATGAGATCTGTCCTCACGGATACCGTCATTATGAGCAGAGCGTCCGTGTGGCGGATTACATTGAAAAGGACGGCCGGGGGCTGAATCTGACAGAGGCCGTGCGAAATGGAATTCTTTGTCATACGAACCGGATCGCAGCCACAAAGGAGGGCAATGTCGTTCGGCTGGCCGATCGGATCGCCTATATCAATCATGATATTGAGGATGCCGTTCGTGCCGGAATCCTCTGTGCAGAGGAACTTCCGGAGGAAGCCATCCGCATTCTCGGCAGAACCAAATCCCAGCGGATCACAACGCTGGTTGCGTCGGTCGTGGAAAATGGCAGCGCAGACATCGGAATGGATGAAAAAGTGGAAAAAGCGCAGAATCTCCTGCATGAATTCATGTTTGAGAACGTATACTATAATCCTGTTGCAAAGCAGGAGGAGGAAAAGGCCCAGAATCTGCTGCGGAGACTGTATCAGTATTATATTGAGCATATTGAAAAGCTTCCGGGGAATTATCTGGCCATTTCACGAAGATTTGACGAGCATCGTGCGGTATGCGACTATATTTCCGGTATGAGTGACGGCTATGCAGTTGATCTCTACTGTGAATTATTCGTACCCAAGGAGTGGAAGTAGGTGATCGGTTCTGGCTATGCTGTCTGATGTTTTTCTGGAGCAGCTGCGCACCGTCTGCCCCATCGAAACGGTTATGGGAAGCTATGTGTCCCTCATCCGGCGAGGACGGACCTTTGTCTGCAACTGTCCCTTTCACTCGGAAAAAACGCCGTCCTGTACCATTTATCCGGAGCAGCAGAGCTTCTACTGCTACGGCTGCGGAGCAGGGGGCGATGTGATCACCTTTATGCGCCGCATGGAGAATATGACCTTTATGGAGGCTGTGGAAACTCTGGCCAAAAGGGGTGGACTGACCATCCCGGAGAACAAGGAGGAGGCCCGCCGTTCAAAGGTGCGTGCACGAACCTTTGAGATCAACCGGGAAACGGCGAATTTCTACTACCGGAATCTGTCCGGAAGCAACAAAACAGGACTCAGCTATTTTGCACAGCGCCGGCTGACACCCGCTACGATAAAAAAGTACGGTCTGGGCTTTGCCCCGGATCAGTGGGATGCTCTGGCTGTACATCTGAAGAAGAAGGGCTTCTCGGAGGAGGAGCTGATCACGGCTGGTGTGTGCCACCGCTCTAAAAAAGGCGGCGTTTATGATGTGTTCCGAAATCGTGTGATGTTTCCCATTGTGGATGTGCGGGGGAATGTCATCGGCTTCGGCGGACGTGTCCTGGATGACAGCACACCCAAATATCTCAATACCTCCCAGACGCCGGTCTTTGACAAGGGACGGAATCTGTTTTCCCTGAATTTTGCAAAGGATTCCAGCAGTACCGTCATGATCCTGGCGGAGGGCTATATGGATGTGATCGCCATCAATCAGGCCGGCTTTTCCAATGTGGTCGCCACGTTGGGGACGGCCATCACACCGGATCAGGCCAGGAAGATTTCCCAGTACGCCTCGGAGGTCATCATTGCCTATGACAGCGACGGGGCCGGGCAGAAGGCCACGCAGAAGGCCATTGCCCATTTCAATGAGGTGGGATTGAACACACGCATCCTGCATCTCAGCGATGCAAAAGACCCGGATGAATATATCCGGAAATTCGGCGCAGACCGGTTCCGACTGCTGCTGGAGCAGTCCGGCGATGCCATTGCCTTTCAGATGGATCGGTGCAAATTCGGCCTGGAGCTTTCCAGGGAGAGTGACCGGGGCCGATGGCTGAATCGTCTGGTGGAGGTGTTGGCCAATGTGCCCAATCCCCTGACAAGAGATGTCTATATTTCCAAGGCCGCTGCGGAAGCGGATATTTCTCCGGATGTGCTGCGCAGTCAGATCGAGCTGTACAGCCGCCGGGAAAAGAATAAACAGAAAAAACATAACTGGGATCAGCTCAAGCAAAAAACCGCACCCCTTCAGCAGCGGACGCCGGAGGGCGAAAGTCTCCAGCATCTGGAGCGTGTGGAGGAGACCCTGCTGGGATACCTTCTGCTGCATCCCGAAAAAATCACAGATACGGCCGCTCGTCTGGATACAGCGCAGAATACCACTGAATTTTTCCGGAGGGTATTTCAGCTGATGGTTCAGATGGAGCAGCAGAACAGAGCCTGTTCTCTGTCTGCTCTGGGAGAGTTCCTTTCTACAGAGGAAATGGCCCGTCTCTCTCAGGTTCTTGCACGGCAGCGCACTTTTCCGCCCAACGAGCAGACGGCAGAGGACTGCATCCGTACTCTTTGCAATCCGGTTTCTCTCTCTGTAAACAGCGATGATGACCTGCTTCGTCTCGTTGCACAGAAAAAGAACCGCTGCACTTCAGAATAAGCCAAAAAATCCGCAGGTGTATGCGGTGAAAGGAATATGAAATGGAAACAACAAAGACTACAATTGAAAAGCTCCTGGAACAGGGTAAGGCCTCCGGCAAGCTGACAACAAAGGAGATCAGCGATGCGCTGGATGAGATGGATTTTGACGCTGATCAGATCAATGCCTTCTACGATTCCTGCGAACAGATGAACATCGCTGTCATTGATGATGCTCCGGCAGAGGATACCATCGATATGATGGAGAATCTGGAAGCCTCTCTCTCTACAGAGGGTATTGCCATTGATGATCCGGTCAAGATCTATCTCAAGGAGATCGGCCGTGTTCCGCTGCTGAGTCCTGATGAGGAGACCGAGCTGGCCCAGCGTATGGCCGATGGAGATTCCTCTGCAAAGAAGCGTCTGTCCGAGGCAAACCTGAGATTGGTTGTCAGCATTGCAAAGAAGTATGTAGGCCGCGGCATGCAGTTCCTGGATCTGATTCAGGAGGGCAACCTGGGTCTGCTGAAGGCGGTTGAGAAGTTTGACTACACCAAGGGCTTCAAGTTCTCTACTTATGCCACATGGTGGATTCGTCAGGCTATCACCCGTGCCATTGCCGATCAGGCCAGAACCATCCGTATTCCGGTGCATATGGTAGAGACCATCACCAAGGTAAAGAAGGTTTCCAGCCAGCTGCTTCATGAGACCGGTCACGATCCGTCTCCGGAGGAGATTGCAGAGAAGCTGGAAATGCCGGCCGAGAGAGTTCGTGAGATCATGCGGATCGCACAGGATCCGGTTTCTCTGGAAACACCCATTGGTGAGGAGGAGGACAGCCATCTGGGCGATTTCATCCCGGATGATGACGCTCCGGAGCCGGCCGATGCGGCCTCTCTCATGATGCTCAAGGAGACCCTCAATGAGGTACTCAACTCCCTGACCGAACGGGAAGCAAAGGTTCTGAGACTGCGCTTTGGTCTGGAGGATGGCCGCTCCCGGACACTGGAAGAAGTGGGTAAGGAGTTTGAGGTCACCAGAGAGCGCATCCGTCAGATCGAAGCTAAGGCGCTGCGCAAGCTGCGTCATCCCAGCCGCAGCAAGAAGGTCAAGGATTTCCTGGACTAATCCTTCTTATAGCGGCCCGATACATAGGGCGGTCGGTCTTCCTTGAGGAACAGCTCCTTCTGCATGCCGATCTCCCCTTCCAGCACATAAGAGACTGTCAGCACCATGGCAGTCTCTTTTTCTGTATATCTGGTATTCGCCTGGATGATCGTGCATTCCGACAGGAAATTTTCCTCATACCGTTCCTTCTGGGCCTGCAGGTCAAGCTGCATTTCCTCCTGGGAGAGGATGCGCTCCTGCGTTGTATATTCCAGCCATCGCTCACGCTCCAGACGAATGGGCAGCTCCGCCCCGAACAGTGTCAGGGGCGTGCTTTCTGTTTTCAGGTTATAGTCAGAGTAGGGATTCTCCTCATGAGCCAGCGGGATTTTCAGGGAAAACAGGTCAAGGGTACGCTGCTCCGTGCTGTTTCCGGTGAAGATGCGTTCCTGCTGCTGTGAAGCGCAGAAGAAGGTGACCTCTTCTTCATAGATGCCGATGATACGGCCCATGGCATGACGGAAGGTTACATGTCCGTATTCATCCGTCTGAATGCCGCTGACCAGAACTTCTCCGGCCTTTACAGCATCGCCTATGGCGTGCATCATCTCTCCGCGTTGCACGGTAGTTTCTGTGATCTGTGCAGTTTTCGTGGCTACAATGTGACAGGGGATCCGATCCTCCAGCATCTCCGGCTTGGGAGCGGTCTCCATGACCTCTACAACGATCCGGTTGCCGGTGTGGCGAAGTCCCACCCACGCAAATTCCTCAAATGCAGACCGGAGAGCCAGCTCACTGCGGTAGAAATCGATTTGCCCGACAAAGGCGCCCTGCTTTACAGAGCACTCCTCCAGAACGGACAGGATCTCCTCCTCAGTGACCGTCTCGTTGCCCTGGATCTCGATCACCATAACCACATTTGCCGTATAAACCAGAAGCGCCGCTCCCAGCAGCATCCCGAGGGGGATCCCCCAGCGTCTGCGGTAGCGGTGCAGCCATTCCGGGATGGAGCGCTTTTCTTCCATGGTCAATGTTACGTGGTGCTCCTCTGCAAGAGCCTCGGCTTGTTTGCGTGCTCCGCGCCGGATGGTGCAATAGAAGCGGTCTCCCTTACAGTGCTGTCTGCGGCCCGTGATGCCATTCTCCCGGAGCGCATTGATAAACCGGTAGAGTGCTCCGCCCTGGGCCGTCAGGCGGATTTGTCCCCGTATCCAGCGTTCAAACAGCGGCCCTTCAGGATGTCTCATCGGAGCGGTCTCCTTTCCGTATCCATTCAATGGACTGTATCTCTCCATAGATGGTCATGGTATCCGGGGAGCTGTTTTCTGCACAGAGATTCCGGCCCCAGATATAAAGCTCTGCATCAGACATCTGCAAAGCGATCCGTATGTCATTGTATTCCAGAATGCGGCGGCAGTTTTCCAGATAGACCTGCCTTCCGGCGGTGACCGCCACAACGCTTTCCTGATATATAAGCTTTCGTCCCAGACTGGACAGATTTTCCTTCACAGCCATCACCTCGCTTCATTTTATGAGTCCGGCAACTGGAATAGTACAGTGAAAGCCGTGCATATTCTGCATGGGAGGGCGTTGTGTAATGAAAAAGATGACTGTACATCCATATCTCTTAGGCTTTGGATATTTGTTTCTTCTGGTGCTGCTGATTCTGAACGGTGCATCTGTGTGCCGCGGCATGGGAGCGGCCGTGATGGTGTGTCTGAATACCATGATTCCTTCGCTGTATGCTATGATGATATTCAGTGAGCTGTTTCTTTCCTGCGGGCTTGACCGGATTTTCGCCCGGGCGCTGCAATATCCGGCGAAATTTCTGTTTGGGTGCAGCGGTCAGGTGCTTGTGATATTTCTTCTGAGTCAGGTGGCGGGCTATCCCATCGGGGCAAAGCTGCTTGGGACTCTTGTAAAGGACGGGCAGCTGACACGGCGGCAGGCCTCCTTTCTGTCCGGCGTATGCTTTGGTGGAGGGCCGGCCTTTCTGGCAGGACTTTTTCTGGAAAATACAGCGGATCTGTATCTTGTGTTTCTGGCAGGCTTTCTGTCGAATCTGATTCTTTTTCTATGTATGAGCCGTTTTCTCCGTGCGGATGCGTTTCCTTCAGAGAAGGGGAGCTGCCGGCCGAAGGGCGCAGCGCTTCTTGTAGAAGCGGCCTGCACTAGTGGAAGGGCCTTGCTCCGGATCTGCGCAGTGGTGATTCTGTTCGGAGGGATTCTCAGCCTGTATGAGGAGATTTTTTCCTTTTTGCCAGAGCAGGATATGAGGGTTATCGGCGGTTTTGCAGAAATCAGCCGGATTACCCTTCTCTTTCCATATGCATCGTCGAAGCTTCCGCTTCTGGGTGCGATGCTCTCCTTCGGGGGACTCTGTGTCCTGATGCAGATCGCAGCCATTGCCGGAGCGCATCTGCATATGGGGTATGTTTTTCTTCTGCGCGGCCTGGCCGCAGCGCTTACCGCTGGATGGATCGCTCTGTATCAGCACCTGTTTCCGGCACAGGAGACGGCCGCTGCTGTGGTTATCTTTGAAGCACCGCCGGAAATTCAGGTTGGCTTTCCCCTTCCTGCCTTTCTTCTTCTGGTAATGACGGTGATGCTTCTGCGCTCCTCACAGCGCATATAAAGGTTCTGAAACGGCTGATTCTGCATAGGATAAAAAAGAAAAGCAGGGAGGGAAGCTTATGCAGACAAGAAGCATCCGGAGGGATACCATCCGATTGACCATCATTCAGTTTATACTGGAATGTGTGACACTGAGCCTGAATCTCTGGCTGACCCGGAAGGCCGGGACGGCTGCTGTGGGTATGATCGCACTGGTCGGAACGTTTTTTCAGTTTGCGTCCACAGCCACAGGCGGCAGCGGCTATCTCTGTGCCAGCCGCTTTGTTTCGGAGGAGCTGGGGAAAAGCAGCGGCAATCCGGAGCGGATTCTGCGCTATGCCGTCCGCTTCAGCCTGATTCTGGGGATTCCAGGATGTGTGATCGTCCTCTTTGCCGCACCATACATAGCAGCCCATTTCTTTCAGGATCCGGCGATGTCTGATCCTGTGCGGATTCTGGCCCTGATTCTGCCCATAGGAGGGATCGGAGCCTGCATGAAGGGCTGGTGCAACGCTGTATGCCGTGTGAATGTAGCTGCGGCCTGTGATGTGGTGGAATTTGCTGTGCGTACAGGTGTACTGGCTGTATTTTTGCAGCGGGTAAAGGCACCGGATGTCCGCAGCCTGTGTGTGACTCTTGCAGTCAGTATGGCGGCCGCTGCTTTGGTGAGTCTGGCGATTCTGCTTGCAGATTTCTGTATCCACCGTATGCGCAGTACAGCAAAGGCCTCTGTCCGGTTCGGGCAGTATCTCCAATTTGCCATTCCTGTAATTCTGGGTGGGATTCTGACCTCGGCCCTGAGCACCACCAACGATGCCCTGATTCCCTTTACCCTGCGGCAGTCCGGAAGCTCCGCAGAAGCGGCCCTGAGTCAGTTCGGTGTATTTGAAGCCATCGTCATTCCGGTGCTGTTTTTTCCGTCTACCATTCTCTGTGTGCTGTCCGGACTGCTGATACCGGAAGCCGCCCGTGCGGCCGCTGGCGGCAAAAAAGCACGCCTTCAGTATCTGACAAGGCGTGCTTTGAGCTGGACGATGCTTTTTTCTGTTTTTGTGGCGGCAGTGCTGCTGGTGCTGGGAGATTTTATAGCAGCGCAGATGCAGGCCGACCCTCTGGCCGGACGGATGATCCGGCTTCTTGCACCAGTCGTTCCTTTTATCTACCTTGAGATCATACTGGAAGCCCTGATCAAGGGGATGGGCCAGCAGCGTTTTTCCTCTCTCAACTATCTGGGGGAATATGCCGTCCGTATTTCAGCCGTACTGATCCTCATTCCGCTGTTTGGTTTCTATGGAATCATCGTTTCCTATTATGCCAGCAATATCTGCGGCAATTGTGTGCGGCTGTGGAAAGCTTTCCGCATTACCGGACTGGCACCGGACTGGAGGGAGCTGCTGCTCAGACCGCTTTTTTCGGCAGCGGCAGCCTTTTTGCTTCCCTTTACCGTGCTCCGATGTATGGGGCTTCATCCCACAGAATCGTGGCTTTGGGTGCTGATCTATATAGCTGCAGCGGTGCTGATGTATCTGGGTACTGCTCGTCTCATGCGCTTTCAGACCACCACATCTGCAAGTGCATATGGAACAACACGGCTGAGGTCGCTCAGCGATACCTCCAGCTGATGTCCGATCTTTCCTGCGCTGAACAGAATTTTCTCAAAGTCCCCAGCAGACTGGTGGATGGTTGTAACGAACAGCTTTTTCATGCCCACAGGGGAGCATCCGCCGTGGACATAGCCTGTCAGGGGAAGAAGCTCCTTGGCCTTCAGCATGGTGAGTGCCTTTTCGTGAACGGCCGCAGCAGCTTTTTTGAGGTCGAGGGTTTCGGCTACAGGGATCATGAATACATAATATGCGCCTGATTTTCCGGCCGTGACCAGCGTCTTGAATACCTGCGCCGGATTCTGCCCCAAAGCGGCGGCCAGCTCCACACCGGTATGTTCGGCTGTGGCTTCTTCCCAGCAGCGATGGGTGTATGCGATCTTGGCCCGGTCCAGGATGCGCATTGCGTTGGTTTTTTCAAGTTTTTCTTTTGCCATGATAAATTCTCCGTTTGAAATAAAGCTTTTTCTCCAATATGAGTTTCCCTTGCTGCGATCAGGGTTTCGCAGTGTGCTCAGGACAATAAAACGTGGCGCTCATAAATCAGAATTTAGCGCAGCACCAATTGATACACAGTAAATAATGCGGCACCTAATAAAAATGGAACGAATTGAAAAATCGCCACATCTTTTATGCAGAATTTACCTTTGAATTTGAAAAACAAATTTGGAATTAATAAGACTAACAACCATATCAATAGGACGAATACACCTAGTCCAACATCGTGATCTTTGTTATTCGACTCAAAAATAAAGGAGTAGATCACAGCAACAGCAAGTATCGCAGCTGCACCTTCTATCAGATTTACTATAACCGAACTGCTTTTACACAAAATGTTTTTCATCGTACCACCTCCATCCCGCAAATTTCGATTTGTTCTGACAAGTATTATACCATATTCCCTGGAAGAAGTCAACAAATCCATCTGACACAAAAGCCCTTCCGATCACAAATGACCGGAAGGGCTTTTCTAAAACTTCTGTACAATGCGTCTTTGGAGAGACACCTGCTATGTAACAAATTACAGATTGAACATGATATTGTTCATAATGCTTTCCAGCATTTCCTGACGGCCGCTTGTGAGAGAATCTGTAACCTCACCCTTTTCCAGAGCGTACTTTTCCAGATCTTCCATGGTAACCTTGCCGTCGATGATATCCTTACCAATACCTTCGTTCCAGCTTGCATAGCGGTCGGAAACGAACTGATCGATCCGGCCGTCCTGGATCATCTTGTCTGCAATGCGCAGACCCAGAGCGAATGCGTCCATACCAGCGATATAGCTGTGGAAGATATCCTCCATGGTGTAGGAACCGCGGCGAGCCTTTGCGTCGAAGTTCAGACCGCCGTTGGTGAAGCCGCCGGCCTTGAGAACCTCATACATACACAGAGCAGCCTCATAAACGTTGGTCGGGAACTGGTCGGTATCCCAGCCCAGCAGTGTATCGCCCTGGTTTGCATCGATAGAGCCGAACATGCCGTTGGTACGAGCTACACGCAGCTCATGCTGGAAGGTGTGCTGGGCCAGAGTTGCATGGTTTGCCTCAATGTTCAGCTTGAAATCCTTCTCCAGACCGTACTTGTTCAGGAAGCCGATTACAGTAGCAGAGTCAAAGTCATACTGGTGCTTGGTAGGCTCCTTGGGCTTCGGCTCAACATAGAAATCGCCGGTGAAGCCAACGCTTCTTGCATAGTCAACCGCCAGATGCATCAGACGAGCCATATTATCCAGCTCCAGACCCATATCTGTGTTCAGCAGAGTCTCATAGCCTTCACGGCCGCCCCAGAATACATAGCCCTGACCGCCCAGCTTTACAGTAGCGTCGATTGCGCTCTTGATCTGAGCAGCAGCATATGCAAATACATCTGCACTCGGAGATGTACCAGCGCCGTGCATATATCTCGGATGATCGAAGCACTTTGCAGTACCCCACAGCAGCTTCTTGCCGGTCTTGTCCTGAAGCTCCTTGCACAGGTCAACGATCTCAGCCAGCTTTGCATTTGTATCAGCCAGATTGCCGTATTCCGGAGACAGGTCTCTGTCGTGGAAGCAGTAGTAGTCGATGGAGAGCTTCTCCATGATCTCAAATGCTGCATAAACCTTCGCCTTTGCACGCTCAGTTGCATCAGCCTCGCCCCATGTCTTGTCCGTTGTGCCGCAGCCGAACATATCTGTTCCGTCTCCGCCCATGGTGTGCCACCAGGACAGAGCAAACTTCAGCTGCTCACGCATGGTCTTTCCGCCGATGATTTCGTCCGGATTGTAGTACTTAAAAGCCAGGGGATTGGTAGAAGCCTTGCCCTCATAGGGGATCTTCGGGATGTCTTTGAAAAATTCTTTCATGATTACCTCCAAAATTTTCATTCATTGGTCTATTTCCATCACCGTATACCGATGATTAGAATACAGAAGATACACGCTCAGAGGAGGAGAAATATTCCTCCAGAATGGCAATATAGGAGCGGAAGCACGGTTCACCGTTCAGATACAGAACATCATTTTCCGCTGGAACGCCCAGAGAGGAAAGGGTGCTGTCAGACAGATCCCGCAGATAGACATCCGCAGTGGCTGCGTATCCAAGCTTTCTTTTGGTTTCCTCCGGGAGATTGATGATCACACTGTCGGAAATTGCATTCAGCTCCTCGGTGATTTCCTGGCGGCTCATGGTCTTCCATTCCAGGGAAACCTCTGTCTGAACCGGACGCTCTACATAAACCGTCCGCTCATAGCCCTCAGCCAGGAAGGAGATCACAGAGAAATTGATATCCATATCATTGGGAGAGATCTTAACCGTGGTGTTGCCGCCGGAGCTGTCCTCCGTATTGGTCAGCGTATAGCGGTATGCACCGGAATCGGACACGCGGGATTCCAGAACAGTAGAGGTGCTGTTTGTGGAAAACAGAGAAACTGCAAGGAAAAACCCCAGAGAACCCAGCACATACAGCAGCAGATAAATGGTGCCGAAGACGGTTTTGGGTGTTTCGCCCACGCCCACAAAGAAGAACATCAGCAGGCAGGTGACCGCAAGAGGCACGATCAGCGTCCAGTCCCCGAAGTTCAGAAGGACCGTGGGCAGCAGCGCCGGCAGCAGAAGCATGCAGCTGAATTTGGTCAGGGGATGAGTCCTTGAATAGAGCATAGCAGAAATCACCAGTACCCCGATAAGAGACAGGGTGATAACCAGAAGCAGTCCATTGGGAATGCTGACGGTATAAAGAGCGGACAGAATACTGATGCCGATGATAATGATCAGATAGACCAGGCTGACACAGGCCAGACAGAACTGCGTCAGTTTAGAACGTGTTTCATCCATAATAGAGCCAATCTTCGCTTTTCTGCGAAGCTCCTTTCTCAGCTTTATAGAACATATCACATTTATTATACCATTTTTTCTGCACAATGGCAAGTCTAATTTGAAAAAATATCCGGATATTTTTTCGTATTCCGGCAGTGTGGCTTTCAATACCGGGTTTATTGCATTTTACACTTTTTTTATGTGTGATTCAGCCAAAGCACTTGACAGGCGAAAAATGTATGGTATAATGTTTGTATGTGTATTTTTTGGCATACTGTATATGGTATGCAGACTAATGGAGGTAAAAGAAAATGAGTTTCTGGAAAAAGTTTTTGGCCTGCTCTCTGACTGCGGTGATGGCCTGCTCTCTGGCCGGCTGCGGCGGCGGAGATTCTTCTGAGAGCAGTATTTCCGGTGCAGACGGTGCAGCAGAAAATGACGGTACGTTTACCATTGGCGTCAGCGAAGTGGCTGAGGCTATGGGCGCTGGCTGGAATCTGGGCAATCAGCTGGAGGCCAATTCCGGCGGTACTCCCAGTGAGACTGCATGGGGCAATCCGGTTGTTACACAGGAGCTGATCTCTGCGGTTGCAGACGCAGGCTTCAAGACCGTTCGTGTGCCGGTTTCCTATCTGGACAAGATCGATGATGCAAACGGCTATGCAATAGATACGGCCTGGCTGGATCGTGTAGAAGAAGTGGTACAGTACTGCTATTCTGAGGATCTGTATGTGATCATCAACATCCATGGAGACGGCTATAACACCATCGACGGCGGCTGGTTCCTGGTAAACGGCGAGGATCAGGACTATATCTGCGAGAAGTATGAGGCGGTATGGAAGCAGATCGCAGAGCGCTTCAAGGACTATGATGAAAAGCTGATTTTCGAGTCTATGAACGAGGAATTTGACGATACATACACAGACCCGAATCCGGATTACTATGCCAATCTGAACCAGTACAATCAGATCTTTGTGGATACAGTACGTGCAAGCGGCTCTAACAATACCCATCGTTATCTGCTGGTACCGGGCTGGAACACCAACATTGACTATACGGTAGGCGACTACGGCTTTGTAATGCCGACGGATGAGAATTGCACAGCAGGCGAAAACCGTCTGATGCTGTCTGTTCACTACTATGATCCGTGGGATTACTGCGGTGAAACCAATATCAAGACCTATCTGTGGGGCGCAAAGGGCAATGAGGCGATCACAGCTGGTGCGTCCTCTACCGGTATGGGCTCATGGGGTCAGGAGGACTATCTGGACGGCCAGTTCCAGAAGCTCTATGACAGCTATGTAAGCAAGAGCATTCCGGTTATCATTGGTGAGTATGGCTGTATTGACAAGTCTACTGCAAGCGCAGATTTCAGCGGCCAGATCCAGGCCAACCGTGCATACTTCAATGGTTATGTTGCAGGTAAGGCAGCTTCTCTGGGCATCATCCCGGTATATTGGGACAATGGCGTAAACGCTGCGTATGGCTTTGGCGTATTTGACCGTACTACATACGAGCAGACTCAGCCGGAGATCATTTCTACCATCGTTGAAGCAGTCGCAAACAAGGATCCTCAGGCTGGTGCGGATGTAACAGTAGAGTCCACCGCAGAACGTTCCTCTGAGGTTCATGCGTATATCGGTATCCAGACTGAGATCTATACCTTCCGCAATGCATACAATGATGCATCCTACGGTGCAGCTACGGAGCATTTCAACACCCTGATCAAGTGGAGCGAGGATAACGAGATCATTGATACAGGTGCAGCCTTTACCGATGCAGCCATTACGGGGGATGGTACATACAGCGTGTCTGTTTCCGGTTATGACTTCTCTCAGGACAGCTCCAAGCTGAACATGCTGTTTATCAGCACGGACTTCCAGTATTATCCGACCATGCATGTGGACAATGTGGTTCTCAAGTGCGATGATACAGAGATCCCGATCGAGAATCCGGTGGTTATGGCCGATGCACAGGGCAACCTGTATGTTGAGCTGGTAAACATCTACAACACCGATCTGGCCGCTCTGGACTACACCATGCCGACCGACAGCTTCACAGTTACCTTTGATATCATCGGTACAGCGAACGTGCTGGAATAATTCCGGTATATACGTGAAATAAAAGTGATACAGGCCGCCTTTGATGCTTCTGCATCAGGGCGGCTTTGTGTTTGGGATGAGATTGACTTTGCTGGAGTCTGGTGATATAATATGCATAATGTATAAAAGAAAGGAGCGCACCATCATGACAGAAATATTCGGCTGCCGTGCAGCAAAGCTGGAAGGAAATGCTCATCCGCAGGAGCTTACGGATGCCTATATAGATATTTATGAAAAATGCAGAAACTCAGGATATACTCCGGTTATTGTGGCATGGAGTGAGCTGCTGGAGGAAACCATTGAGGACAATTACGGTGAATACGGCCGCCCGGAGGACTTCCGCCATGCAGTGCTTTCCGCAGATACTACAAACGGAAAGGCGATCTTTGAGAAATACTTTGATCAGATAAAAGCCATGCTGGAGGACAGCGGCGAGGAAGTGACCGGGAGGGGCGGCCATTGCTTTACAGCGGGAAACGCTCTGGCTTACAGGGAAGGCTGTGTGCTGTATATGGTCTATGTTCCTACGGAGAAGCCCTGGGAGATTTTTGCGTGGCTGCCCTTTGGCGGCTGGAATGACTGTCCGGATACACAGGATATGCTTTCCATGAGCCGGTACTGGTATGAGACCTATGGCGCTGTTCCGGCGTTTCTCACAAGCGATATGCTGGAGTTCTATCTTCCTGAGCCTATCGAGGATAAGGAGACCGCCCGGGAAATCGCCCGGGAACACTGTGCCTTTTGCAGTGATGTCCTGGTCATGGGCGGTATAAGTCCGGTTGCTTCTGAGATACTCCATGCAGATGTATGGTCATTCTGGTGGGACTGAGAAAATCCATTTTTATCTGTGGGAAGCGATGTCTTCTCAGGCTTTCCTTCATGTTTTCCGGAGTGCTTTTCAGAAGGAAAATATCCTTGCAAAGCAAGGGGAAATATGTTATAATATAAGAAAGGAAACCTGCGAAAAAAATGCTTTTGCATTCGGATATAAAAACGGAGGAATTATGGCTTATACGAAATCACGTTATTTAGAACAGCTTTCTGAGTCTTATCCCACCATCGGCCGTGCGACCACGGAGATCATCAATCTTCAGTCCGTGCTGAATCTGCCAAAAGGCACAGAGCACTTTCTGTCGGATATTCACGGAGAATACGACGCCTTTTCTCACGTGCTGCGCAATGGCTCCGGTGCGGTGCGCAAGAAGATCGATGATGTTTTCGGACACACCCTGGGTACGCAGGAAAAGGTGGCCCTGGCCTCTCTGATATACTACCCCAAGGAGCGCATGGAGCTGGTGAAGGATACCGAGCCGGATATGGAAAACTGGTACAAGGTCACGCTCTATCGGCTGATTGAGGTGTGCAAGGTGCTCTCGTCCAAATATACACGTGCCAAGCTCCGGCGTGCGCTTCCCCAGGACTATGCCTATGTCATCGAGGAGCTGATCACGGAAAAGCCGGAGGTTCTGGACAAAAAGGCCTATTACGATTCTATTGTGGATACGATTATTGAAATCGGCTGTGCGGAGAATTTTATCGTTACTCTGTCCCGTCTGATCCAGCATCTGGTGATCGACCACCTGCATATCATCGGGGATATCTATGACCGGGGAAGTGGCGCGCATTTTATCATGGACCGCCTTTGCAGCTATCATTCCCTGGATATTCAGTGGGGCAATCACGATGTGGTCTGGATGGGCGCAGCCGCCGGACAGACGGCGTGTATTGCAGCGGTCGTGCGCAATGCTCTGCTCTGCGGAAATTACGATACCCTGGAGGATGGCTACGGCATCAACCTGCTTCCCCTGGCTCGTTTTGCGATGGATGTCTATGGCGAGGACCCATGCACCCAGTTCCAGATCCGGGGCAAGGCCAAGGAGCGCAATGCAGAAATCGGCCTGGCTATGAAAATGCACAAGGCCATTGCGGTGATTCAGTTCAAGCTGGACGGACAGCTTGCAGAAAAGTACCCGGAGTTCGGAATGGAATCCCGACGGCTTCTGCATCTGATGGATCTGGAGAAGGGAACGATCACACTGGACGGGGAGACCTATCCGCTGCTGGATACCCGTTTTCCGACTCTGGATTCCAGCGGCCCTTATGTCCTGACGGAGGACGAAAAGGCTGTCATGAAGAAGCTTCAGTCCGCCTTTGTGCATTGTGAAAAGCTCCAGCGGCACATGCAGCTGCTCCTGAAGAAGGGCAGTCTC
This sequence comes from Ruminococcus sp., assembly GCA_017472145.1. GTDB lineage: Bacteria > Bacillota > Clostridia > Oscillospirales > Ruminococcaceae > Ruminococcus_C. The sequence continues at coordinate 31,464 of JAFUQX010000069.1, forward strand.
TATAAGGTCTACAACGGAAACCTCTTGTATCATGGATGCGTTCCGCTCAACGAGGACGGCTCCTTTCAGGAGGTCACCGTCTGCGGAAAGCGCTATAAAGGACGTGCGCTCTATGATGTACTGGAAAGCTGCGTGCGCAAGGCCTATATTTCTCTTTCGGAGAAGGAAAAGCATCTGGGACGGGATATGATGTGGTTTTTGTGGAATGCTCCAAGCTCGCCCCTGTTCGGGCGCAGCAAGATGGCCAACTTCGAGCGGTATTTCATCGCTGATGAAAAGACCCATCAGGAAAAGAAGAATCCCTACTATTCCTTTATGGATGATGCGGCCACAGCGGAGCGGATCCTGGCGGAATTCGGCCTGAAGGATGAGAATTCCCACATCATCAACGGACACGTTCCCGTACACCAGAAGGAAGGGGAAAGCCCCGTGAAATGCGGCGGAAAGCTGCTGGTCATCGACGGTGGATTTTCCAAGCAGTATCAGCGTGTAACAGGCATTGCCGGCTATACCCTGATTTATAATTCATACGGCCTGATGCTGACGGCTCATGAGCCTTTTGAATCAAGAGAAAAGGCTGTCAGCGACTGCACAGATATTGTTTCAAAGCGTGTTGCAGTGGAGCACACGGCCAAGCGCATTTCGATCGGAGATACAGACGAGGGCGCAAGAATGAAAATGCGCATTGCCGATCTGAGATCTCTCATTGCTGCTTATCGTGAAGGCGTGCTTCAGGAGCGGGATGAATAAACTTTAGGAGGAAAATATGAAGGATTATGGAAATGCCGGAGCGATCTGCGGTGCTCTGGGATGCATGGTGCTGCTGATCATCAGCATGTATTTGTCAAAAAATGAAGAACCGGAGGTGAAAAGTACATCCGCTGAAATTTCCCGGCAGGATAAGGAGACCGCTGTTACTACAGCCGCCACAGCTGTTTCCGGTGAAACTGGCACACAGCCGCCGGAGGAGACCTCTGGTGAAAACACCGTCACAACAACAACTGCTGTATTCATCGGGCCGCTCAGCAAAGAGGCTATGGCTACCTCTACAACGACTGTGAATATCGATCCGGAGCTGATTCGTGAAAACTATCCGGAGGAGATCAGCATTGTGGGCGATTCCATTGCAAGCGGCTTTGGTGCGTATCAGGTTCTGCTCAATCCGTTTAATTTCTCCGCAAGCAGCCTGGCCTCCTGGAGCATTATGGACTATACCTTTACTTATGACGGCAATACCCTGAATTACATTGATGCACTGAAGGAGGCGCAGCCGGGATATATTTACATGTCCTTTGGCATGAACGATCTGAATGCCGGTACCTCTGACGAGTTTGCGGAGAACTACAGAACGATTCTTGCAGAGGTTCAGGAGGCTTGCCCGGAATCCTGTATCATTGTTGCAGGTATTTCTCCGGTTTCCGGTACATGTACCTTTGCAGCCAATTCCACCATTGTGATGTTTAACGAAAAGCTGAAGTCCGTGGTGGATGAGGTCCGCTCAGACAGGATCTGTTATTACGATACAGCGAGTCTGCTCAGTGATGCTGAGTCGGGTGTGCTTCTGTCTGAATATGACGGAGGTGACGGCATCCATCTGTCCTATGCGGCCTATGAGAAGCTGCTGGAGAATCTCTATCCGATTCTCGATGAAATGCCTGTCCCGGCTATGGTTGTCTCTGATCTGAGCGGAAGCAGCTCTTCAGAAACGGAAACAGAGACAGTAACAGAGACCGGTACAGACGCAGAAACAGAAGGCGGTGAAACAGCCGCAGACGAATGAGATACTCTGAAATAAAATAAAAAATCTGTGAGAGACGGAGCTTTCACAGATTTGATAAAAGTGATTTTGTATTGTATCGTGCAGTTTAGTCAAATGAGTCAAAGTCGATTCCGTTCAGAATGTCTCTCAGCTCCATGACTTCCTCAGCGGACAGGGTGATGCCTTTTCGCATTCTGGTGTGATCCGCATTCCAGTCCCGGATATCATACTTCGGATCCCGGTCATTCCAGCTGACGAGGTTCAGCTCCTTTGTCCATCCTCCGGCCAGTTCAGCCAGATCGCCGATGTGCTCTGTGATTTCATACTTCAGTTCAGCCATAAATCATACTCCTTATTTTATGTAATCCTGCCAGATGCGCAGTATCTCTATTATACAGGAATAAATTTGAAATATCAATTGATATTTTTTATATTTTTCATGGATGCTCCGGACGGCGAAAAAAGTTTTTCAGCCGTCTATCAAATTTACCAAAAGATTTAAGGTTGGTTTAAGTAATCTCATCTATAATTACAGACATAGGTTAAGAGTGAGCGTGTCGTCCAGGAGGTGACCTTCATGGCAATTCAAACATTTGAACGACGTGAAATCAAGTTTCTGCTTTCCGCAGAACAGTACGAGGCCTTGCAGGAGGTTCTCGTCCACTATATGAATCCTGATCCCTATTGCGTGGATGGGAAAACATATGGCATCTACAATGTGTATTATGATACGGTGAATGATGATCTGATCCGTCAGTCTATCGAAAAGCCGTATTATAAGGAAAAGATCCGTTTGCGAAGCTATACCTCACCGGCCGGGCCGGAGGATCGTGTGTTCCTGGAGATCAAGAAAAAGATCGGCGGGATCGTAAACAAGCGGCGAGTGACCATGACGCTGAGCGAGGCGGAGGAGTACATCCGGAATGGTACGTACCCTGCTGACAACGGGAAATATATCCAGCGACAGGTGCTGAAGGAGCTGGATGTTCTTCTGGAGCGGTATCCGGTGATGCCCAAGCAATACATCAGCTATGAGCGTGCAGCCTATTTCGGAAAGAATGACGGAAGCTTCCGTCTGACCTTTGACAGAAACATTACCGCCCGCCGGTATGATGTGGCGCTGGATCTGGAGAGCTATGGTGAACAGCTGATTCCGGAAAATGCCCGTCTGATGGAAGTGAAAATTTCCAATTCCATGCCCATGTGGCTGGCTGAACAGCTTGCTGCATTGAAGATATACAAAACCAGCTTTTCCAAATATGGCAGAGCGTATCAGAATGAAATTCGTTCCAGACTGCAACAGAAAAGGAGTTCTTTGACTTATGTTTAATGAAATGTTTACAAAATTGGCTGCAACAGCTAACACAGATGCAAACCTGTTTTCTACGCTGACCAATTCCGGCGTGGCTGACCCCTCCGTAGGCCCGGTTGACCTTCTCGTTACACTGGGGCTGGGTGTTCTGATGGGCCTTCTGATCAGTGTGCTTTACATTTTCACCCATCGTAAGAGCAGCTATTCCTCCAGCTATGTGCTGACCATCCTGATCCTTCCCATGATCGTTTCTGTTGTGCTTGTTATGATCAACTCTATGGCCAGTGCGCTGAGTCTTGCAGGCGTATTTACCCTCTGCCGCTACCGTACTGTACCCGGAGATCCCAAGGATATTACATATGTGTTCTTTGCAATGGCTGTCGGCGTGATCTGCGGTATCAACGGTGCAGAGCATGTATGGTTTGTATTTGTATTCTTTATTGTGATCGCAGCTGTTCTTGTCGCTGTAGAAATGACCAATTTTGGCAAGTGCAAGACAAGCTCCATGACGCTGAAGATCACCATTCCGGAAAATATGAACTACGTGGGTCTGTTTGACGGAATTCTGAATCAGTATACCACCAGCTGGAAGCTGAGAAGAATCAAGACAACCAATTTCGGCTCTCTGTTCGAACTGATTTACAGCCTTGAGGTGAAGAATGAAGCAGATCAGAAGCAGTTCCTGGATGAGCTGAGAAATCTCAATGGCAATCTGACTGTAGTTCTGACTCTGTTCCGTTATGATGACAAGGTATATGAGCAGCAGTAAGCAGGCTCATTTGACATGATGAAAGATGGTGTAATAAAATTATGATGCGATGGGATCGTATGTGCGCCTGTGCAGTTTCATTTGCCCTTATGGCAGGTCTTTGTGCCTGCGGCGGCGGATCTGAGGAAACGGTGGAGGATACAGAAAAGCTCGTAGCACAGGAAATTATGATCGCAACCGGAAGTGACCGTCCGGCGGCTGAGGATTCTGACGAAGATGAAGCGGAAACAACAAAAACCACCGCAGTATCTGATGTATCTGTAACCACAGCCGTGTCGGTGAAAACAACGGCTGCTGAAAAAACAACGACTGCGGCTGGTACGACCAAGAAAAGCCAGGCTACTACTACCAAGAAAAACAGCAGCGGCAATACAAACTCAAATTCTGGGAATTCCAACAGCTCAGGAAGCAGCAATTCTGGTTCCGGCTCAAATTCCAATGCAAACAGCGGCGGTTCATCTGATACGGGCCACAGCGGCGGTTCTCAGCAGGAGGCTGTCGTAACGACCCATGTAACGACTGCACCTCCGGAGACTACAACGACAACCACAACTACCACCACTGTCTATGTTGCACCAGAGGATGTGGATAAATATGTTGATTTCGGTGTGATCGAAAACGGTGATGGCTATACCTACGATGGCTATACTCTGAATATCTCCACACCGGGAAGCTATCATCTCAGCGGAACACTGAATGGTATGATCTATGTAAATGTCGGAGCTGAGGATAAGGTGAAGCTTCGTCTCAATGGCGTTGGCATCACCAATACCGGGGCCCCTTGCATTCAGGTTGAAAATGCAGATAAGGTAATTGTGAATGTAGTGGACGGCTCCAGCAACTATCTGGAGTGCTACAGTACCAATGCAGAAGGGGATGCGGCTCTGTACAGTAAGGATGACCTGAAGATCAAGGGCTGCGGCTATCTGTATGTATTCTGTGACAATGAGCACGGCATCGCCTGCAACAATGACCTGGAAATTGAGGAAACAGAGCTTGTGGTAGATGCGGAAAAGACCGGCATCTCCTCTCATAAGTCCATTCAGATCAATTCGGGCTATATTACAACAAGCGGGGACAACTGCGGTATCCGAAGCTGGGATTCGATTTATATAACCGGCGGTATAATTACAGCCTGCGGCGGCAAAAAGGCTGCTGCAGACCGAGGCGGTATCATCTCTGATACAAATAATTTCTATATCGAGGGCGGTACGGTATTTGCTGTAGGCATGAACCAGACCCTTCCCGGCGGACAGAATTCAGCGCTGGCTGTATTCCCTGGTATTCTGACCAAGGAAAATACGGTTGGTGTATCCATTGACGGTATGTCTCTTGCATCGGCTCTGCCGAACAAGAAATACAACTGTATCCTCATCAGCGATCCGAACCTTTATTCAGGCGGCACATGTGATGTATGGCTGAATGATGAGTTCTACGATAACTTCGTGCTGAATGACGGCGTTACGCAGGTTACATTGGATGGCGTAACAGAATAACTTTTGCTTTTTCCTTTCTCACTCTATTAAAACGTGTATTTGTAAGGTTTTTGCTTTGCGAATGCACGTTTTATTTTTGTATTCGCTTTTGAAAACAAAAAATCGGTCTTGCTATTATATAAACCTATTGACAAATTCTATAAATGTGGTATAATATTAAATAAAGAGAGGAGAAAGAAGGTGTACCGATGAAGAAAAGTGTATACAGCGTTGTGCTGATGGACCATGTGGTGGAAGCGATCGATGCGCTGGCGGCCCGTCAGGGGACGAGCCGTTCCAATCTGATCAATCAGATCCTGGCGGAGCACGTCAGCTGCATGACACCGGAAAAACGGATGCAGTCTATTTTTTCGGTGATGGAGGAGCAGATGAACCGGATGTTCCGGATTCAGGTACAGGCTTCGGATGCCATGCTGTCTGTGCAGAGTGCTCTGCGGTATAAGTACAGGCCGACTCTGCAATATCGTGTGGAGCTGATGCGTGAGCCGTCGGAACATCAGATAGGATGGCTGCGGATCTCCTGCCGCACCCAGAGCAAGGCCTTGCTGGAGGCCATGGAGGATTTCTTCCGGCTGTGGATTCAGCTGGAGGTGAAGCAGAACCCTGTTTACGGGCAGCTGGGCGGAATGTATGAGATCGCACCAGGACGGCTGACACGGGCGCTTCTGCGGACAGGAGAGCAGGATTCAGAGGAAACCGGAAATGCCATCAGTCAATATATTCATCAGTTTGATGAGCTGATACAGGCCTATTTTTCCAGTATGCAGCAGGGATATCCGGCGGAGCTTCTGGGGCAGAGACTGGCCAGGCGATTTGCAGAGATGAAGCAGTCGCAGGAGGTCTTGATATAAGGTGACACCGCACAAAGCCCGACGGCCGGCTCTGTGCGGGTATTGCCATAAAAAACAATGAGAAAAAAGAGTCATGGAGGGTATTGCGATGAATGCACAGAAATTAACAGAAAAATCAATGGAAGCCATCCGCAGTGCAAACCAGATTGCGGTGGAGTATAATCACACAATGATCGGGCAGGTGCATCTGATGGATGCGCTGCTGGGACAGGACGGCGGTCTGATTCCTCAGCTTTTCCAGAAGATGCAGGTGGAAACGGAAAAGATTCGTCAGATGCTGCACCAGAAGCTGAAGGCTATGCCATACAGCACAGGCGGCAGCCGTCCGGCAGACAGCGTCTATGTAGCTCAGGACGTGGATCAGGCCTTGAATGAGGCCGAGAAGCAGGCGGAGCGCATGAAGGATGAATATGTATCCGTAGAGCATCTCATGCTGGGTCTGTTTGAATGTGCCAATAAGGATCTGAGCGAGGTTCTCCGGACTTTTCATCTGACAAAGGAGGAATTCCTGAAGGCCCTTATGGCTGTGCGGGGCAATCAGCGTGTGACTGGGCAGAATCCGGAGGAGACCTATGACGTGCTGGCGAAATATGGCCAGGATCTGGTAGAGCTGGCCAGAAAGAACAAGCTGGACCCGGTGATCGGACGGGATAATGAGATCCGGAATGTAATCCGTATTCTGTCCCGAAAGACGAAGAATAATCCGGTGCTCATCGGTGAACCGGGTGTCGGCAAGACCGCCATTGCAGAGGGACTTGCGCTGAGAATCGTCCGGGGCGATGTGCCGGATAATCTGAAGGATCGGAAGCTTTTTTCTCTGGATATGGGTGCGCTGGTGGCCGGCGCAAAGTTCCGGGGGGAGTTTGAGGAACGTCTGAAGGCTGTTCTCAATGAGGTGAAGAAAAGCGAGGGCGGCATTATCCTCTTTATTGACGAGCTGCATACCATTGTGGGTGCAGGCAAGTCGGATGGTGCAATGGATGCCGGAAATCTCCTGAAACCCATGCTGGCCAGGGGCGAGCTGCATTGCATCGGTGCAACGACTCTGAATGAGTATCGACAGTATATCGAAAAGGACGCCGCTCTGGAACGCCGCTTCCAGCCGGTACTGGTAGATGAGCCTACCGTAGAGGATGCCATTTCCATTCTGCGCGGACTGAAGGAGCGATATGAGGTATTCCACGGTGTGAAAATCCAGGATCAGGCGCTGATTGCGGCGGTTACGCTGTCAGACCGGTATATTTCTGACCGATTCCTGCCGGATAAGGCCATTGACCTGGTGGATGAGGCCTGTGCATTGATCCGTACAGAAATGGATTCCATGCCCACAGAGCTGGACGAAATCCAGCGGAAGATCATTCAGCATGAAATCGAGGAGGCCGCCCTGAAGAAGGAGGAGAGCCAGCTGTCTCAGGAGCATCTGAAGGAGGTGCAGCGTGAGCTTTCCGAAATGCGGGAGCAGTTCCATGAGATGAAGGCCCGATGGGAAAATGAAAAGTCCGGCATTTCCAAGGTGCAGAAGCTGAGAGAGGAGCTGGAGGCTCTGGGCGGTGAGATCGAGCGTGCGGAGCGTGAGTATGACCTTGACCGTGCAGCAGAGCTGAAATACGGCCGCCTGCCTCAGTTGAAAAAGCAGCTGGCGGAGGAGGAGGAAAAGGCAGAACGCCAGAAGACTGAACGCAGCCTTCTCCGTGATAAGGTGACCGAGGAGGAGATCGCCCGGATCGTGGGACGGTGGACTGGTATCCCTGTAGCCAAGCTCATGGAGGGCGAACGAGAAAAGCTGCTGCATATGGAGGAGATCCTCCATCGCCGTGTGATCGGCCAGGAGGAGGCTGTAGAGAAGGTCAGCGATGCCATCCTGCGCTCCCGTGCAGGCATTCAGGATCCGAATCGTCCATTGGGGTCGTTCCTGTTCCTTGGCCCGACGGGTGTGGGCAAAACAGAGCTTGCAAAGGCTCTGGCCGAGGCGCTCTTTGATGACGAGTCCAGCATTGTCCGGATCGATATGAGTGAGTATATGGAGAAATTCAGTGTAAGCCGTCTCATCGGAGCACCTCCCGGATATGTAGGCTATGAGGAGGGCGGTCAGCTGACAGAGGCGGTACGCCGGAAGCCCTATTCTGTAGTTCTGCTGGATGAGGTGGAAAAGGCCCATCCGGATGTGTTCAACATTCTGCTTCAGGTACTGGATGACGGACGTATTACCGACTCTCAGGGGCGGACGGTGGACTTTAAGAATACCATCATTATTCTCACCTCCAATCTTGGCTCGTCCTATATTCTGGAGGGGCTTGGAGAGGATGGACAGATTTCTGATGCAGCCCGCAGTCAGGTGGATATGCTTTTGAAGAAGTCCTTCCGGCCGGAATTCCTCAATCGTCTGGATGAGATCGTATTCTACAAGCCCCTCACAAGGACAGAGATCTACCGTATCGTGGAGCTGATGCTGGAGGGACTGCGCAGACGTCTGGCCGACCGTCAGCTGGGACTTGAGATAACAGATGCTGCAAAGGATTTTATTGTAGCGCAGGGCTATGATGTGAATTACGGTGCACGTCCTCTGAAGCGGTTTATCCAGCAGAAGCTGGAGACTTTGGCGGCCCGGATGATCATTGCGGAAGATCCTGCACCAGGTACTGTGATTCGCGTGGATTTTGATGGAAGAGGCCTGATTGCACGCTGACAGGCCAAAATCAAAGTAGTTTTGAATAAAAAATCGATGAAAAAAGGGCGATATTCCGTGCAAACGTTCAGTTTTCTCCGAAAATCTTGACAAATGAAATAGAATAGTATATAATGCCAGTAGACTATTTTTTTGGAGGAACTCAAGATGACAAAAGCAGATCTGATTCAGAAGATACAGGAAAAGAATAGCTGCACCAAGAAGGTTGCAGAGAGTGCTGTAAACAGCGTATTTGCTGTAATCACAGAGGCTCTGACCGCTGGTGACAAGGTTACCGTATCCGGCTTCGGTTCTTTCGAGGTTCGTGACCGCAATGCCAAGGAGTGCAAGAATCCGAGAACAGGTGAGACCATCCAGGTTCCGGCTTCCAAGGCTCCGGTATTCAAGGCCAGCAAGAATCTGAAGGAAGCTGTAAATCAGGACTAATTTGAAGGAGGAAAAACAAATGGCTGCTGCAAAGAAGAAGGCTGCAACTGCTGCTGTTGAAGAAAAGGCCGCAGAGACCAAGGCTGTAGAGACTAAGGCTGTAGAAACCAAGGCTGCAAAGACTCCGGCTGCTGAGAAGAAGGCTGCTCCCAAGAGAGTGTGCAAGAAGGTAAGCATTGAGCTTCAGTACGGCGAAAAGTGCGTGGATGTTGCTTCTCTGGAAGGTCTGGCTGTTGCTGCTTGGGCAGAGGCTACCGGCAAGGCCAAGACTGCTGCTAAGAGCATCAATCTGTATGTAAAGCCGGAGGAAAACGCTCTGTACTATGTAATTGAGGGCGAGTCCGGTAAGGTTGAGCTGTAATTCATCCCTTTTGTAAAAAAAGAACACGGTATCATTGCCAAGCGCAGTGATGCCGTGTTTTTCGTATGCTGGAAGAAATGCAAAGAGCGGGCTCATCAGACGAGTCCGCTCTTTGCATTAGAGAATTTTTATTAAGAATGTGAGTATGAAAGCATGGGGATCATTCGGCCTGATAGATGACCTCGCCGCCGAATTTGATCTGGTACAGATCTTCCGGCCAGATATAGGTATCATACATGGAGCAGGCTCTGATGCGGCCGTCTCCGAATATGTGAATATCAGTCGTCAGCGGATATTCAAGTCCGTCCTTTGTTACAACAGAAAAGTTCAGATCGCCGCCAATACCAGAGAAGGGTTCGTCTGCATTGTAAATATTGTATTTTTTCAGATATTCTTCAAGAAAATCCGGCATTTCATTGGTATCCCATTCCAGCATCAGGCTTTCATTGGAATGAGTCAGCTGGATCTCCACTCCATTTTCAGTGGTAAAGGTGTCAGTCTCAGATTCATCGTCCATTTCCCCTGTGATATCGCCCAGGGGAATGCTGAAGCTGATCTCGCCGTCAAACTGACCAGTCGGATCATCCTCTGAGTTGAGTGTAAGCTCCAGTGTTGGCTTCTTCAGATTCCGCAGGGTCATCTGTATCTCCTGATAGATGCAGGACTGGGGAAGTAGGCCGTCGTCATTATATGTTATTACGTCAAAGTGATCATCATAATATGAAGTTCCGCCACTCGTTTTGTCATCTGCTGTGTTTGTATAGAACAGATTTGTTGAACCGAAGGAAAGATAACTGATCTCGCTGAAGCCCTCTTCGATTCCGGTCATCTGCTGGAAGGCATTGGTGAACATGGAGTCAGGCTCTCCTGCTTCATCGCCTGTGACAATATAGCCGTTCTGCGGTGTATAACGCAGGAGCACTTTTACAACGTAACCGTCCTTGCGCATGCCTACTACCTCGCCGTCCAGAAGGGTCATGGAATCCTGAACGACCGCATCGGGAATCTCCTCATAGAGATTCAGATCCAGCGGCTGGGGAAGGCTTTCCTTATCCAGCACCTCATCCGTCAGATCGATGTTGATAACCATGCTTCCTTCTGCGAATACATCTTCTCTGCGGTAGCGATATCCGCCGCATTCTGCATATTCCGCATCGATCTGCTGGAGCTGCTCTTCCGTAAAGGCCTTGCCCTGGCTGATTTCTGCTCCGGTAAAGCCCATGAGATTCTTCAGACCCAGATCGGAGATATGCTCACTGTCCTTGTGTACGATTCCGTCAAAGGCAAAGTGGAAGCTATTTGTTTCCACAGGTGCTGTATAGGTACTGATTGTGTATAGATAGTACAGATTCTGACTGTCTGACAGGGACAGGCAGATTTCGGGAGAGAAGCTGATGCAGTTATACAGAGAAGAAACGCTGCTCTGACTGAATTGTGTATCCAATATAGATGTCTCTGTGTCCTCCCAAGTAAAATGCATCAGGAGCTTCACCTTTCCGTCCTCCAGCTGCATCTTCACATCTTCAAGATCCAGCTTATCCATTTGATCCTGAACGGAGTAGCTTTCAACCTCTGTAAACTGATTGGGATCGATCGGGTCTGCTATTGGCAGAGAATAGTCCAGCTCATTTTCCGGATCTGCAAGCATGGTAGACTGGATGTTTTCCCTGTTTGTTTCTTTCGGGCCGGGTGCACCCGCATTGGATACGGCATAGGTTCCGACACCGCCGGCCAGAAGGGCGGCGGCAACACCAAAGCCCAGAATGATGCGCTTGATGGAGGGCTTCTTTTCTTCATTGATCTCGATGGTTTCCTGAGATGTGATGCGTGAGATTACTTTTTTCTGCACATTGCGGTAGGAAATCTCATCCTTGGTATAGAGCGGCGGAAGCTGTTCCTTGGGCAGATCCAGCTGGGAGAACAGCTCAAATAAGTTCCATCTCTTCATATCCATATCCCCTTTCTATCAGCATTTGTTTGAGCCGCTTCCGGCTCCGGCTGAGTTTGGTTTTGATTGTGGACAGGTTCATATCCATCTCCTGCGCCACCTCGCTGACGGTCTGCTGGTAATAGTAGTAGCGAATCATGATTTCCCGTTCCTTGTCCGGAAGCTCCTCCAGAAGCGCTTTCAGAAGCCTTGCCAGCTCCTGCTGGTCAGCTTCCTCCTCGACATTTTCGTCTGATGCGATCACCACGTCCTCCAGAGTCTCCGTGATGACGATATTTTTTCTCATGTAGTTGCAGGCCTTGGATTTTGCAATAGACGCCAGATATCCGCTGAGGTATTCACTGCGGATCTGCTCTGCATGCTCCCATAAAGAGTGGAATACATCGGCGGTCAGCTCCTCCAGGTCCTCGTGAGAGACATAGCCTCGCAGCGTGTTGCGGATAATGGTGCTGACATAAGGTGTGTACATTTCAATGCATCGTTCCAGTGCTGTTATGTTTTTCTTTTTCAGCTGATGAATCAGCTTGCTCTCTTTCATACTGCATGACTCCTTTCCGTAAAACGGCCGTCACTTATATAGACGCACGCTTTTCCGATTTGGTTTCACTCAGAGTGAAAAAAATCTGCTGCTTTTTTCAGGCAGCAGATCTTTCTTTAGTATTTTCCCTTCACCACAGGTGCATTCTTTTTGGCAAAGCCATAGAATTCTGCTGACATGGTCATGGAATCTGTCAGAATCACAAAAAAGCCATCTGAAAAGGTGACATGGTAAAAATACAGAGTGCTGGAAACCTTTTTGATATCGATGATGCTGTAATGCCGCTTTCTCCGCCAGAGCGTGGTGATTTCAATTTCCGTATCGCTGTACACAAGACGGAAGCCGGACTGGATCACACCGGCTATGCATATCACAGAGAATATGATGTAGAAGCTGTCCAGCAGAATACACACGATCAGATTATCACTCATATCCAGACACAGGCTCAGTACAGCCAGTCCTATGAACGGCGGGGTGAGGACATACCAGAGAATCCGTATAAATTTCGGATATGCAACCACCTTTTTGCCATAAGCCAGACGCAGCTCCTCCTTCAGCTTGTCCTCAAGGAATTTTGTGATCATATTTGCCGGCATGCTTCATCCCTCCGTTAAAATATAAGATAAGTAAGAGCCAGCAGGATCACCAGCAGCACCACATTCACGATCAGGAAGCAGCCCATGTAGCGTCCGTTTTCTGCACCCTTTGATTTTGCATACAGCTGATAGGAGATCAGGCTGGCCAGGGAGGCAATGGGCGTGCCCAGACCGCCGATATTGACACCCTGCAAAAGGGGCTGGACATTCTCTGTAAAGGCCGACAGCATCACCGCTGCCGGAACATTGCTGATTCCCTGGGATACAACCGCTGACACCAGCAGCTCCCGTCCCTCCATCAGGGAGGAAAGCAGCTCCCGCACTGGCTCGATTCGTCCGATGTTGCCCACAAATACAAAAAAGCAGACAAAGGTCAGCAGCAGAGGATAGTCGATATGAAGAAAGAGCTTTGGCTGAATGAGCATTCCGGCGCATACCAGTATCAGACACAGGGCGTGGGGTATCACACGGAGCACCGTCAGCAGACAAATCACAAACAGCACCCCGAACACAGTGATCTTCTTCCAGTCGAGCTTTACAGACGCAGTTTCATGAAGCTGCATTTTTTCGCTTGTGATCAGGAAGCAGGCCGCTGTCAGCAGGATGTAGCTTGCCATTCCCACCGGGAGCAGAGCGGAGAAAAAATCACCCATGGTGAGATCAAACTGGGTGTAGAGATACAGATTCTGTGGATTGCCGATGGGTGTCATCATGCTTCCCAGATTGGCTGCTGCCGTTTGCAGGATGATGGTCATGATACAGTTTTTCATCGAGCCTGTATGAGCATACAGCATGAGGGTCAGGGGCACGAAGGTGATCAGAGCTACATCGTTGGTAACAAACATGGAGACAAAGAAGCAGACATTCATCAGGATCAGACCCAGCACACGGGCATTGGATGCAAAACGCAGAAGTCCTTGGGTCAGGTTCTCAAAGACGCCGGCCTTCCGGAAGCCGGCCACCACGCCCATGAGGCAGAACAGCAGAATCAGCACCGGGAAATCCACATAGCCGGCATATTCTGCATCCGGCCATACAAACAGCATAGAGAGCAGGGCTGCAATAAGGGACACTGTAAGAACGACCTGTCCACGGAAGAAGGTCCCTGCTTTTTTCAGTATATGGATCATGATCGTTTCTCCTTTCTCAGCTGCCGCTCTGCCAGCAGATAGCCAAAGGTCAGAACGGTACCGATCCCATAGCAGAGCAGGTCCATGGGGTCACATACAGACCCGATGAGAATCCCCAGAAGGGAGTCTCTTGCAATTCCGAGCCGTCCCGCAAGGCCAAAGGCCTGTACAAGCTCCGCCATAGCGCCCACACCGAACAGGCCGAGGGGCAGCAATAGACAATTTCCACGGGAGGGCCGTACCCAGAAGATCCGCACCAGGAAATAGAGTACGGGCAATACCAGAATATCACCTAAGTAGAAACGGATAAATCCGCTGCTGAGAAATGCACCGATACAGATTTCGGTAAGCAGCAGCGCAAGGAAGATCCCTGCATATAGCAAACGCATTTTTTTCATTGAAAAATCAACCTCCGATCGCTCTCTATTATAACACAGGAGAAATCTGCCTGTCAATCCGGAAAGTGCATAGGTCTAAACCCGTCCGCCGCTGCATAGGATGAAGCAAAGGAACACAAAGGAGACAAGGCAGGATGATTGAGATTCAACAGGAAAAAACACCGGAGGAGCAGTGCTTTCCATATCTTGCACCCCGGATTCGTGCGGCGGTACAGGCCATTTGTCCCGGTGATCAGAGCCGCTTGCAGGAAATTCGTATGCGGGCCGGGCGGCCTCTGGCGGTGAGCCTTGGCGGACGGGAGCACTATGTGATGATCAGCGGCAGCCTCACCGACTATCCCAGACAAGGGGTACAGGTTACACGAGGGGAGGTGGAGGAGACCTTCCGTGCGGTGTGTGAATATTCGGTTTATCGATATGCGCGGGAGCTGAAGGAGGGCTATATCACCCTTCGGGGCGGTACTCGTGTGGGTATCGCCGGAACGGCCGTTTATGAAAACGGAGCGCTTTCCCGTATGCGGGATGTGAGCAGCCTGAATTTCCGTATTCCAAGGCAGATGAAAAACTGTGCCGTACAGCTTGCGGAGCAGACCCTGGCCCATAGCAGAGCCGGCCTTCTCATTGCCGGAGCGGCCGGAGCAGGAAAGACAACCATCCTCCGTGATCTCTGCCGGATTCTGGGCGGAAGCGCCAGAGTTTCCCTTATTGATACCCGTGGAGAGATCGCCGGGATCCTGCATGGAATCCCTCAGTATGATGTAGGCTTTCACACGGATATTTTTGACGGCTTTCCTCGGAGTGAAGGGGCTTATACGGCTCTGCGTGTTATGACGCCGGACTATATTATCTGCGATGAGATCGGTACACCGGAGGATGCAGAGGCTCTCCTTCAGCTTCACGGATGCGGCGTACATATCATTGCCTCAGCCCATGCCGGAAGCATGGAGGATGCAGTGCAGCGTCCCGTCCTGCGCGCCCTCATCGAAGCCGGAGTATTTGATTATATAGCCATGCTGGGAAGCGGCTCCGATCAGGGGAAGATTCAGAAGATACGGCGGGTGAAGGAGTCATGCTGAAGCTGACAGGCCTTTTGTGTATTGTGCTTTGCGGTGCTGGCTGCGGAATGGCTGCGGCCTCTGCGCTGAAGCGTCAGGCGGTTTTCTGTAAGACCCTGTGTCTGTTTCTGGAGGAGCTGGAGATTCTCATGCGCTGGAACGGCGATACGCTGCCTGTGCTTGTGGATATGCTTTCGCAGAAGCCGGGCTATGCACCGCTCCGGTTTCTGAAGGAGATACGCTTCAGTGAAAGTGAGCCTTTTTCCGATGCATGGCGCAGAGCAATTCTGGAGGAGCACGGGCTGCCGGAGGAGCTGAGTCAGCTGCTTTTGTCGCTGGGGGATTCTCTTGGGACAAGCGACCTGGAGGGGCAGATGAAAACGCTGGAGGGCTACCAGCTGCAGGCACGCCATATCAGCCGGAATGCAGAGGAGCAATACCGTACAAAGGGGAAGCTGTACCGCAGCATGGGAATATTAGGAGGCATGTCAGCAGCCCTTCTGCTCTGCTGACAGAAAGGACAGAATCGTGGAAATTGACTTGGTTTTTAAAATTGCCGGAGCAGGCATTATCGTTGCGGTGCTGAACCTGGTGCTGCGCCGTGCCGAGCGTGAGGAGCAGGCCATGATGACCACTCTGGCCGGGCTGATCGTAGTGCTGATGCTTCTGGTGGACGAGATCGGTGCGCTTTTTGAGAAGATCAAATCGGTGTTTGGCTTATGATTACAGAAACAGGAAGTGCAGCTGCGCTCTGCATCATCGGTGCTGTGATCGCCACCTTGCTCAAGAGATACTGCCGGGAGCAGGCGGTGTTTGCATCCATAGCCGTTTGTGTGATCGTGGTTCTGGCCGTGATCACTTCCATTGTGCCCATAGCGGAAAAGATGGAGCTGCTCTTTGAGCAGACACAGTTGGATACAAGCTATCTGAAAGCGCTCTGGAAGGCGGTGGGTATCTGTTATATGACCGGCCTTGCAGCGGATGTATGCAGAGACAGCGGCGAACAGGCGCTGGCTTCGGTTGCAGAGCTTTGGGGGAGGGTCTCTCTGCTCCTTCTGTCTCTTCCCATGATCGAAGAGCTGCTCCGGCTGATGACAGGAGTGCTTGAATGAAACGGATGATAAAGCTTGCAATATGGATGCTTTCGGTCCTGCTGCTCTTATTTCTTACAGGCTATTCTGTATCAGCGGAGCAAGCGTCCGTCCCGGAGGAGCTGATATCTGCCAGCGGCGCAGAGGAGCTGACGGAGGTGCTTGAGCCGGATATACAGGATGTGCTGGACAAATATGGAATTGAGGCCGGGAACCCGGATGCGGTAGACGGACTGGGCGTGGGGGAGGTGCTGGAAGGACTCTGGCAAACAGCCATGCAGCAGATGAAATCACCTTTGCAGGTATTCTTTCTTCTGATTGCCGTTGTCATCTGTACATCCCTTCTGCAAGGAATGCAGGGCGGACTTCAGGGCGGCCTGCAGCAGATGAGCGATCTCATCGTTGTTATGGCCGCTTCTGCTGCGGCCGTCCCGCCAGTGTGTGACTGCTTTTTGCGTGTAAAGGAAACCCTGACACAGTGTGCAGATTTTATGTCAGCATTCACTCCGGTTTTTGCCGGGATCCTCATTACCAGCGGCAGTCCGGGTGCAGGGCTGGGCTATCAGACGGCGGTATATGCCCTTGTCAGCATGATCATGCAGATCATCGGATCGGTACTGCTCCCGGTGCTGAGCATGTGTGCGGCGCTGGCCATTGCCGATGCAGTCAGTTCCCATGTATCTCTTGGCGGCCTTCTACGCTTTACAAGAACCTGCGTAACGTGGCTTCTGGGGCTTCTGATGACGGTATTTCTGGGAGTATTGTCCATTCAGGGGATCGTCCGAGGTGCAACGGATTCCTTCGCTTCCAAAACGGCACGCTATGTGGTGTCTAATTTCGTACCCTTCATCGGCGGAGCGGTTTCGGATGCCTACAGCACCGTTCTGGGCAGCCTGAAAATTCTCCGGAGCAGTACAGGCCTTGTAGGGATCGTTACCCTGTGTATTCTGTTTCTGCCGGTACTGGTTCAGCTTGTGCTGTACCGCTTTGCCGTAAGCGGAGCGGCTGCTGTATCGGAGCTTTTTTCAGCAGGAGCCTTAACAAAGCTCCTGCGGGGTCTGGAGCAGGTTCTGCAAATGACGCTGGCCGTTCTGATATGCTTTTCCGTTATGTTTCTGGTGGCCATTGCGCTGGTCCTGCTTCTGAGCAGTGGCAGTGCGGCCGGATAAAAAGGGAGGGAGGAAATGGAGTCCTTGAAAATGGTCGTGCTGTCTGCCAGCGCTCTGAGTCTGATGATCGGTATGGTTCAGGCCATCAAGCCCAGCGGAAAATATGACCGTCAGCTCCGGTTGTTCACCGCTGGTCTTATGCTGCTGGGCGTTCTTGCGCCCCTTCTGGAAGGTGTGCAGGAGATCTCACCGGATTGGGAGGATGCTTCTGCTGCTGCGGAGCAGGCTCAGGAGCTGGAAGAAGAATCAGAGGAGCAGATGCTCCTGCTTGCTCAGGAGGAGGTTGCACAGGTGCTTCAGCAGGAGCTTGCACAGCAGGCTGTTCCATGCAGCCGTTTGTCCGTGGAGATGCATATTGAGGAGACGGGCCGCATAAGTATTAGCAGTGTAAGCGTAGTCAGCACAAAGCCGGAGGAGGCCGAGGCCGCCATCCGGCAGTATTTCGGAAAGGATGTGGAAATTCATGCCGGCAGCCATTCTTGAACGTCTGAAAAAGTGGATGCAGGGGGAAAACTCTGTGCGTCTGATCGTTCTGGCCGGACTGGCCGGGCTTGTATGTATTCTGCTTTCCTCTTTTTTTCCGGAGGAGAAGGAGGATCCCGCCGGGACTGGTGCGGAACCGGTACAGACCGCAGAGCCGGTGCAGTCTGCTGAGCGCTATGCACAAGGGCTGGAAGCACGTCTGGAGGAAATACTCATGCAGATCGAAGGCGTGGGAAAATGCCGGGTGATGATCACCGTATCCGGCAGCGAGTCCTATTCCTATGCACAGGATACGCAGCAGCATGCGCAGGAGGATTCTCAGGAGCTCCAGCGTGAGCATGTGATCATAGATGAAGGGGAGGGTGATGCGGCCCTTGTGGAGCATATTGCAAATCCGGAGGTCATCGGCGTGATCATCGCCTGTGAAGGAGGTCAGAACCATGTGGTAAGAGAACAGATTTATGAAGCGGCCTCGGCCGTTCTGGATGTTCCGTCCAATCGTATATGCGTAACTCAACGAATCAACGAAAGCGAGGAAAGCTCATGAAAAAGCCGTCATTTATCATTGGAAAGAAACAGATCATCCTGTCCTGTCTCACGCTGATGCTGGCTGTGGCCGTCTATGTCAATTACGCCATCACCACCAAGAGCGACAGTGTGACCGAGCCGTCTGAAACGGCGGACCTGAAGGGCGATGTATCCTATGGGGATACAGAATTTGTCAGTGCCGGAACGGCGCAGAATCCAACAGAGGCCGCAAGCGAGACGGATACAGCAGAGGAGACATCGGATGCACTGTCGGAGGAGACCGCTGCTGAGGAAAGCGGCAGCTTTGAGCTGTCTGCTCAGGAAGAGGGGCAGTCCGCAGAGGACTATTTTGCACAGGCCAGACTGGAGCGTACAGCCAGCCGGGACGAGAGCGTGGCCACACTCCAATCCATTATGGGCGGCGGAGACCGTACAGAGGATGAGCTGATCACAGATGCCATTGCAGCGGTGGAGACCTCCCAGCTCATCGAGAGCGAAAGCAACATCGAATCCATTGTGAAATCCATGGGCTATACAGACTGCATTGTGTATCTGGATACAGACAGTGCCAAGGTCGTAGTCCAGACGGAGGGGCTGGATTCTGCTCAGGCGGCGGCCATTAAGGATGTGATCCTGGGAGAGGTTACAATTCCCGCAGAAAATATTCGACTTTTTGAGGTTAAGTAGTTGTAATATCCGAATTTTTTTGGTATAATAGAGGTATGTAACGCTGCTCAGGCGGCTTTTGTTTATAACAGTCGGTGCAGGGAGCCGGGAAGTCCTGATTTTTCCGGTTTCTCTGCCAGATGTGAATTTTTGGAGGTATATATGACAAGTAACGGAGCAATGACAAGGCACGAGGTACGTGAGTGCGCATTTCTGATTTTGTTTGAAATGACATTCCGTGAGGACGATTCTGCACAGGAGCTGTATGAGCTGGCTGAGGAGGTGCAGGATCTGACAGTGACAGATTCTGTCAAGGCGATGGTAGAGGGCGTACTGTTACATAAGGAGGCGCTGGATGAGATCATTGCGCAGTACAGCAAGAAGCGCAGTCTCAGCCGTCTGCCCAAGCTCAATCTGACCATTCTGCGTCTGGCCTTGTTTGAGATCCTCTATGATGATACCATGCCGGATAATGCAGCCATTTCCGAGGCCATTACCCTGGCCGGCACATACACCTATCAGGAGGATACTGCATTTATCAATGGTGTTCTGGGCAATTATGTCCGTGAGAACCGTAATGCAGAAGCAGCTGAAAATGCCTGAGTATCTGGGGCTGGACACCAGCAATTATACAACCTCCTGTGCGGTATGGAACATGTCCTCCGGGGAGCTGCGTCAACAGAAGCAGCTTCTTCCTGTAAAGGCCGGAGAGGCCGGTCTGCGGCAGAGTGACGCTGTATTTCATCATACAAAGCAGCTTCCGGAGCTGATGGAGCGGCTTCTTCCGGAGTCACTCACGCAGCTGAGTGCGATCGGGGTATCTGTTCGTCCAAGAAATGCAGAAGGCTCTTACATGCCCTGCTTTTTGTGCGGACAGACTCTGGCCCGGAGCATCGGTGCTGTAACGGGCGCAAGGGTATATGAAACCTCTCACCAGATCGGTCATATTCTGGCCGCTCTCTATTCAGCCGGTCAGCTGGCTCTGCTGGACAGGCCTTTTCTGGCCTTCCATGTCAGCGGCGGTACAACAGACTGCCTGCTGTGTGAGCCGGATTCCCGGCAGCTTCTGAAGATTACCCAGCTGGGTACATCCCTTGATTTAAAGGCCGGACAGGCTGTGGATCGTGTGGGGCTGATGATGGGTTTGCAGTTTCCCTGTGGAAAGGCGCTGGAGGAGCTGGCCATGCAGAGCAGCCGCAGATGGAAGCTCCGTCCGGTGCTCAAGGGCGGTGACTGCTGTCTTTCGGGACTTCAGAATCAGTGTGAGAAGCTTCTGCGGGAGGGAACACCTCATCCGGATGTGGCAAGGTACTGCCTGAAGGCCGTGGAGGAAACGGTTTCTGCTATGACTGCGGCAGCTCTGGAAAAAACAGGCCGCATTCCTGTGGTTTATGCCGGGGGCGTTATGTCCAATAAGCTGATCCGCAGCGTATTGGAGGAGCGGTTTGGTGCGTATTTTGCCGAGCCGGCCTTCTCCTGTGACAATGCAGCTGGAACGGCTGTGTATGCAGCCATCCGGGATGGAGGAATGTGATATGCCGATTTTAACGATATCTCAGCTGAACCGATATGTTGCATTCAAGCTGAAGGAGGACAAGGCTCTGAGCAGCCTTCTGGTGCGTGGGGAAATTTCCAATTTCACCTGCCACACTCGTTCGGGGCATTGCTATTTTACATTGAAGGACGGAGAAGCAGCCGTAAAGGCTGTTATGTTCCGTTCTATGGCCCAGCGTCTGCGGTTCAGACCGGCTGACGGCATGCATGTGATCGCAGCAGCGTCTGCATCCCTTTATGAAAGGGACGGAAGCTTTCAGCTGTATGTCACCGATATGCAGCAGGATGGTGTGGGGGCACAGCAGATCGCCTTTGAGCAGCTGAAGCAGAAGCTCAAAGAGATGGGCGTCTTTGACGCAGCGGCCAAGCGGCCCATTCCGCCCCATCCGAAGAAAATCGGTGTGGTCACCTCAGCCACAGGGGCCGCAGTGCATGATGTCATGCAGGTTATTGGCCGGCGCTATCCTCTGGGCACGCTGGAAATTTTCCCGGCTCAGGTTCAGGGTGAGGCTGCACCAGCTTCGATCTGCAAGGCCATCCGCCAGGCGGAAAGGGCCGGATGTGATGTGCTCATCGTAGGGCGGGGCGGAGGCTCCGCTGAGGATCTCAGTGCCTTTAATACAGAATCTGTGGTTATGGCTGTATACCAGTGCAGCGTACCGATCATATCCGCAGTGGGTCATGAAACAGATGTGACGCTGACCGATGCCGCTGCCGATCTGCGTGCTCCGACGCCCTCTGCGGCGGCCGAGCTGGCTGTGCCCTCTGCGGAGGAAATGAAACAGCTTTTGCAGCAGAAGACAAGACAGCTTCAGCAAGCATTTATGATGAATATGGAGCAGCGGAAAAACCGCCTGCAAAGACTGAGTGAACGTCTCTATGCAGCATCCCCTCAGCAGAAGCGTGTTCTGGCAGAGCAGCAGCTGAAAATGCTGGAAGGCCGCCTGGAACAGGCCATCAGGCTGCAAATGCAGGAGAGGGAAGCCGCCTTGCAGAAGGAAATCGCACGGCTGGACACGCTCAGCCCTCTGAAAATATTGTCACGGGGCTATGCGCTGGTATATCAGGAGGATATGCTGGTGCGGTCGGCCAGAGACGTGCAGCCGGACGAACATCTGAAGGTTCGTCTGAGTAAAGGGCAGCTGCTTGTTAAAGTATTGGAAAGAAAGGATGATCAGGATGACATTTGAGGAAAATCTCAGTGCGCTTTCTGAGATTACAAAGAAACTGGAGGAGGGTACGCTCTCTCTGGAGGAGTCAGTGGAGCTGTATCAGAAGGGTGTAGCACTTTCTGCTCAGTGCAGTCAGCAGCTGGAGCAGGCTCGCCTGAAGATTCAGGAGCATCCGGAAAAGGAGGAACAGGCATGAACGCAGTACATACAGAGCAGATGAAGGAAGACATTGCTTTGGTGGAGAATGCACTGAAGAACCTGCTTTCCTATGGAGCGGATGTACAGCGCCAGGCCAGAGTCATCGATGCCATGCGCTACTCTCTGGAGGCTGGCGGCAAGCGGATCCGTCCGGTGATGGTGCTGGAATTCTGCCGCCTGTGCGGCGGCGATGTGCAAAAGGCCCTTGCGCCTGCGGCTGCACTGGAGATGATCCACACCTTCTCTCTGATTCACGATGATCTTCCGGCGATGGATGATGATGATTACCGCCGCGGACGGAAATCCTGCCACAAGGCGTTTGACGAGGCCACAGCGATTCTGGCCGGGGACGCTCTGTCTATTCATGCCTTTTCTGTGATTGCGGAGGATGCTTCTCTTTGTGCAGAGCAGAAGGTTCAGCTGATGCAGGTGCTGGCGGAAATGTCCGGCTACAAGGGCATGATCGGCGGTCAGATTATAGATATGGAAAATGAACAGCGTGATGATGTGGATCTGGACAATCTCCGTGCCATGTGCGCCGGAAAGACAGGTGCGCTGATTCGCAGTGCCTGCCGCATGGGCTGTATCGCCGGCGGCGGCTCGGAGGAAATGCAGGCTCTGGCCGATCGGTATGGCGCTTGTGTGGGTCTGGCCTTCCAGATCGTAGATGATATTCTGGATGTAACCAGCACAACAGAGGTACTGGGCAAGCCTGTAGGCAGTGATGAGGCCTCCAACAAGACGACCTTTGTTACGCTCATGGGCATTGAAAAGGCGCAGGAGCTGGCTGGTGCGCTGACGGAGGAAGCGATTCAGATCCTGAAGCAGTTCAGCGGGCATGAATTTTTAACAGATTTGACGCACGATTTGCTGGTGCGAGTAAAATAAGGGGAAAGCGGCTGTTTTGCCGTTAAAAGAAAGAGTATGAAAACAACAGATGGGAAAAAGTCCCTTCCAAACAGAACGGGTCTGCTGGAAACGCTGCATCTGCCGGGGGATGTAAAAAAGCTCAGCCCTCAGCAGTGTCAGGTACTGTGTCAGGAGATCCGCAATAAGCTGATTTCCACAGTATCCAGGACAGGCGGCCATCTGGCTTCCAATCTGGGCGTGGTGGAGCTGACAGTGTCGCTGCACCGTATATTTGATTCGCCCAAGGACCAGTTTGTCTGGGATGTAGGACATCAATGCTATACACATAAATTGCTGACGGGACGTCTGGCAAGTTTTGACACGCTGCGGCAGGAGGGCGGTATTTCCGGTTTCCCCAAGCCCACAGAGTCGGAGCACGACTCTTTTATCAGCGGTCACAGCAGCACAGCCATTTCCGTTGCGGCCGGTATTGCAGAAGCCAACCGGCTCAGAGGCAGCCAGCATCACACCATTGCCATTGTCGGAGATGGTGCGATGACAGGCGGTCTTACTTATGAGGGGTTGAACAATGCCGGCAAGGTAAAGGACAGCCGGCTTATTGTCATCCTCAATGATAATGAAATGTCCATTTCAAAGAATGTAGGCGCTCTGGCCAAATATCTCGGCTCGATCCGCGGGTCGGAGAACTATGTCAAAACGAAAAAGCGTGTGGAGCGAAAGCTCAACAGCAGTGCCATCGGTGTGCCGGTAGCCAGGTTTATCAAAAGCTCCAAGGATGTTCTGCGTGAAACCGTATTTCGTGC
This sequence comes from Ruminococcus sp., assembly GCA_017472145.1. Taxonomy (GTDB): domain Bacteria; phylum Bacillota; class Clostridia; order Oscillospirales; family Ruminococcaceae; genus Ruminococcus_C. The sequence continues at coordinate 55,323 of JAFUQX010000069.1, forward strand.
GGCTACCATGTTTGAGGATCTGGGCTTTGTGTATCTCGGTCCGGTGGATGGTCACAATGTAGAGGAGCTGGACGAGGTTCTGCTGGCCGCCAAGAGCTATGAATGTCCGGTTCTGATCCATGTGAATACAGTAAAGGGACGGGGCTATAAGCCTTCGGAGAACAATCCGGGCGAGTACCACGGTGTATCCCGGTTTAATATAGAGACAGGCAATCCGGAGGTTTCCGGCAAGGATACCTTCTCGGATGTATTTGGAAAATATCTGGTGCAGGCGGCCAAAAAGGATGAGACCGTCTGTGCGATTACCGCAGCCATGGAGCATGGAACGGGGCTGCATCATTTTGCACGGGCCTTCCCCAAGCGGTATTATGACGTGGGAATCGCAGAGCAGCATGCTGTGACCTATGCAGCTGCTCTGGCCAAGCAGGGATTTCTGCCTGTATTTGCTGTGTATTCCTCCTTCCTTCAGCGTGCCTATGATCAGCTTATACATGACGTGGCGATCAGCCGTGCGCATGTGGTATTGGGAATCGACCGGGCCGGCGTTGTAGGCGAGGACGGCGAGACACATCATGGATTATTTGACGTTTCCTTCCTGAGTAGCGTGCCCAACACGACGATCTATGCGCCATCCTGCTATGATGAGCTGCACCTGTGCATGAACCGGGCTATGTATGAGGATACAGGCCTGGCCTGTGTGCGTTATCCCAGAGGTGCAGACCGGACGAAATTTGACAAGACCGCTCTGAATGCGGACTATACCCATATTGCAGGAAAGAAGACAGATACGCTGCTCATTTCCTATGGACGGATCTATGATCACCTGTATCAGGCGCACAGCAGGGCAGAGCAGGAGGAGATGCATTGTGATATGCTGAAGCTGACACGGATTTTCCCCATTGACCAGATGATCGTATCTATTGCTCAGTCTTATGCGAATATTATCTTCTTTGAGGAAGCATACTATCATGGCAGTATTTCCCAGCAGCTGGGAGCCCTTTTGCTGGAAAGCGGCTATCAGGGCCGGTACAGATCCATCGCCCCGAAAACGTTTATTGCACAGGCCTCTATGGATTCCCAGTTTGAGCAGATCGGCCTGAGTGTAAATGCCATGCTGAAAACCATCCGTGCGGTATGCGGAAAGGATAAAGAAAATGGCACGGCTTGATGTTGCGCTGATCGAAAGAGGACTTGCGCCCAGTCGGGCCCGGGCCCAGGAGCTGATTGCCGGAGAGCAGATCTATGTAGACGGTCAGGTCTGCACCAAGGCCTCAAAGCAGGTAAGTGAGGACATGGAGATCACCATGATCGGCAGCGGTCTTGCCTATGTAGGGCGGGGCGGTCTGAAGCTGGAAAAGGCACTGACGCTGTGCGGCATTCCGCTTAACGGCTGTGTGTGCATGGACATTGGTGCGTCTACAGGCGGTTTTACGGACTGCATGCTCCAGCGTGGGGCGTCCAGGGTCTATGCGGTGGATGTGGGACACGATCAGCTGGCGCAGTCTCTCCGGGAAAATCCAAGTGTAGTGAATCTGGAGGGAACGGATATCCGCACGCTTCCGGAGGAGAGGATCACAGAGCCGATTGATTTTATATCTGTGGATGTTTCCTTTATTTCCCTGCGGCTGATCCTGCCTCATGTGGTGCGGTTTCTCCGGGAAGACGGAACAGCGGCTCTGCTCATCAAGCCCCAGTTTGAAGCCGGAAAAGAGAATATCGGCAAGCATGGTCTTGTAAAATCCCAGAAGGCGCACATCCGTGTACTGGAATCGCTTTTGCAGGCGTTTTCGTCAAGCGGTCTTTCTCTGCGGTATCTGTGTCCATCTCCCATCCGGGGCGGTACAGGGAATATCGAGTATCTGGCTGTGGTGAAGCGAAGCGGAGAGCAGCCTATAGCAGCAGATATCCACAGGATCACAATGGAGGCCTTTGCACAGAAATAGCAGATGAAGGAGCATACAGATGAAGGCGGTTATATTCCCGAATTTACAGAAGGTCAATGCGCTTTCCTGTGCACGGAGCGTGTGCGATCTATTATATCAGAATGAGTTTGAGGTCATTGCCGATCCTCAGCATCAGGCCTTGTTTTATGATAAGTCCTTTGTGCAGTATATGCCCTTTGAGCAGGCGGCCAAGGAGGCTGATTTTGCCTTTGCTATCGGCGGAGACGGTACGATCCTGCGCTGTGCCAAGGAGCTGATCGGCTCGGAGACAAAGCTTCTGGGTATCAATACAGGGCATCTGGGCTTCATGGCCTCTATGGAGCCTGTGCAGCTGCATGAGATTTCCCGTCTGCGGACAGGGGACTATCGTGTTTCCAGACGAATGATGCTCTGCGGCGATCTGACAGATGAAAAGGGCTATGTTTTCCAGCATTTTACCGCTTTGAATGATATCGTGATGGCACGGCAGTTTGCCCGTGTGATCGACTTTTCCGTATACCGGAATGAGGTCTTGCTTGGACAATATCGTGCAGATGGTGCGATTTTCAGCACGCCTACAGGCTCTACCGCCTATGCGCTTTCCGCAGGCGGTTCGGTCATCGAGCCGGAGTTTTCCTGTATCGGGTTTACGCTGGTGTGTCCGCATTCTCTGGCTACACGGCCTATATTATTTTCGCCGGAAAGCCGTCTTTGTGTACGCCTGGCCGGACAGGATGCCCACGAGGTCTATATTTCCTCCGACGGCGAAACACCTGTGCCCTTCGACCCGCACCAGCAGCTGACGATCTATCGTTCCGAGCATACCATTCAGCTGGTGGATCTGAGCGGGAATACCTTCTTTGATTCGCTCAACCGGAAAATGACTCATTCCCTGAAGGGAAACGGAGGCTTTGAAAACAGCGGAGGTTGTTTATGAAAAAAGATCGACACGCACTGATTCTGCGGCTGATTGCCGAAAATGAGGTGCGTACACAGGATGATTTACAGAAGCTCCTTCTGATGCAGGGGGTGGAGGTCACACAGGCCACCCTGTCCCGTGATATTCATGAGCTGAAGCTGACCAAGCAGCATATCGGCGGAAAATTCCGCTATGTCCGGCCGGGAGCGCCTGCGGTTACTGACGGAATTATCCGTGAGGCCGTGCTAGATGCGGATCATGCCGGTCATATGGCGGTGATCCATTGCCGTCCGGGTATGGCGCAGGCGGCCTGTGCGGCGCTGGATGCCATGCGTAAAAGTGAGATCGTGGGGACGATCGCAGGAGATGATACGATATTTGTCCTCATGCGGGCCGAGCAGCAGGCTGCGGACCTGGCCGCACAGTTCAAGGCGGGAAGTCCTGGTGAGATGGAGAGAGATTGAGGCGATTTTCTATGTTGACTGAATTGTATATTGAAAATCTGGCTGTTATAGAAAAGGCACGGATTCCCTTTTCCGGACGATTCAATGTATTCACCGGTGAGACGGGTGCCGGTAAGTCGATTCTGATCCACGGAATCAATGCGGTTCTGGGACAGCGAGTGACAAAGGATGTGGTTCGAACCGGATGCAGTAAGGCTGTGGTTTCTGCATTGTTTCAGAATATCAGTCCCAATGTAAAGCAGGTGCTGGAGGAGCTGGGAATGGAAGCAGAGGACGAGCTGCTCCTGACCCGTGAGATATTTGCTGACGGCGGCAGCAGCGCACGCATCAATCACAAGACGGCTACGGTCAGTGCCATGCGCCGGCTGGGTGAGCTGCTCATTGACATTCACGGACAGCATGACACGCAGATCCTCATGTCCTCTGACCAGCATATGCAGATGATCGACCGGTTCGGAGGAGACGATTCCCTTTTGCTTTCCTATCAGGAGAGCTTTCGTACATTGCAGAAAAAGGCAAAGCGTCTGAGTGTTCTTGTAAAGCAGGCGCAGGAGCAGCAGCAGAAAGCGGAGTATCTGAAAACGCTTGTGGCTGACGTGGAGCGAGTTGGCCTGAAGATGGGCGAGGAGGATGCCATTGCCAGCGCACTGGAGCGTCTGGAACAGTCGGAGAGTATTGTTTCGGCCATCCGCAGTGCTGCTGCGGCCCTGGATAATGAAAACGGTCTGAATGCAGTCACGCTTATCCGGGAGGCCCAGGATGAGCTGGATCGTCACATGGAGCTTTTGCCGGAAGCAGAAAATGTCTGCCAGCGGCTGAAAACGGCAGAGCTGGAGATCATGGATATTTCCGATACACTTCGTGCACTTTCAGAGGAGATGGAGCTGGATGAGATGAAGCTGGCCAGGCTTCAGAGCCGGAGTGCGGCCATCCGGGAGCTGACCCGTTCCTATGTCTGCACCGGAGATGAGCTGGTGCAGAGATGTGCCGAGGCAAAGGACGCTCTGCGCAGTCTTCAGAATCATACAGAGGAGATCGAGCAGCTGCGCCGGGAAAAGAGTCGGCTTCTGACAGAGGTTTCCGATCGGGCCAAGGCTCTGAGCAGCTGGCGTCTGGAGACAGCAGAGCGGTTTACCGCATCGGTCTGCGAGCAGCTTCAGTTTCTGGATATGCCTGGTGTGCGTCTTGCGGTGTCCCACAGCGTGGGGAAGCTGACGATTCAGGGTATGGATCGGATGGAGCTGATGATCTCCGCCAACCGGGGAGAATCCCTGAAGCCCCTGGCCAGGATCGCATCCGGCGGTGAGCTTTCCCGAATTATGCTTGCACTGAAATGTGTCATTGCCGATCTGGACAGCATTCCAACCATGATATTTGATGAAATTGATACGGGTGTCAGCGGACGTGCAGCCCAGAAGATCGGCATCAAGCTGGAGGAGCTGGGGCGTGTGCGGCAGGTTCTGTGTGTGACCCATCTTTCCCAGATCGCACTGATGGCGGACCATCATCTGATGATTGAGAAGACGGTAGAAAATGACCGCACCTCTACCAAGGTGATGCCGCTGGATTTCGAGGGCCGTGCCAGGGAAATTGCCCGCATTATGTGCGGGGAGCCGCCCAGTGATCTGATTCTGGCTAGTGCAAGGGATGAACTGCGCAAGCAGCATCCGGATTTAAAGTGATTGGAAAAGATCATAAACAGAAACAACCATTTCTTCCCAGGAAGAGGTGGTTGCTTTGATTTTCAGAAAGAGGTGTTTTCATATGAGATTGTGCTTTCGGAGAGGATTGATTCACGGCGTACCCATTGCGCTGGGATATTTTTCGGTCTCCTTTGGCTTTGGAATTATGGCTGTGCGGGCCGGACTATCGATATTTGAGGCTGTATGTATCTCCATGACCAATCTGACATCGGCCGGACAAGCAGCTGGTGTGTCTATCATAGCGGCCTGCGGAAGCTATCTGGAAATGGCCATTACCCAACTTGTCATCAATATCCGTTATGCGCTCATGGGGCTGTCTCTTTCTCAGAAGCTGGATCGCTCCTTCAATACACCCAGGCGGCTGATCGTATCCTTTGGTATAACAGATGAGATTTTCGCCATGGCTGCTGCTCAGCCGGTAAAGCTGACGCCGCGCTATATGTATGGTCTGATCGTCATTGCCTTCCTGGGATGGAGCGGCGGAACACTTCTGGGAGCAGTGGCTGGTGATATCCTGCCGGAGAACATAACCGATGCAATGGGCATTGTGCTGTACGGCATGTTCCTGGCGATCATCATTCCGGCGGCCAGGCAGGAGCGCAGTGTGCTGGCGGTCATCCTGATTGCAGCCTTTTGCAGCATTGTGCTTTATTATGCGGTTCCGGCCCTCAGCGGTGGATTTGCTGTGATTATCAGTGCCGTGATTGCGGCGGCCATTGCAGCGGTGCTGTTTCCTGTACCGGATGAAGAAGAAGGGGAGGCAGTCAAGTCATGAGTGTTGCGATCTACATAGCAATTATGGCAGGCGTGACCTATCTGGTGCGCATGATTCCTTTCACGCTGATGCGAAAAAAAATCCAGTCCCGTTTCCTGCGCAGCTTTCTGCATTACATTCCCTATGCAGTGCTGAGTGCCATGACCCTTCCGGCGATTTTCTACTCCACAGGGAACATGATCACCTCCATTGCAGGAACGATTGTGGCGGTCGTGCTGGCTTACCTGAATCTGCCGCTGATCGTGGTAGCCCTGGCGGCCTCGGGTGCAGCATTTCTGACCGGACTCTTTCTATAGTACAACAAAAGGTCTGACTCCGTTTGGAATCAGACCTTTTTGCATTTCATTTAAATCAGACCTGCGCCGGACTTAGCGTAGATAGTGAGAACCTCAGTAGCGTCGGATATATCAACCGTGCCATTGCCGTCATAATCGTAATTCTCATCGTATTCAGCAAGGCCCGCTCCGATCTGAGCATATTTCAGCAGGATATCAGAGGCGTCGCTGATCTCCACGATCCCATTCTGATCCACATCGCCTTTGAGATATTCAGAAGCGCCGTCGATGACTGCGCCTGTCAGCAGGTCGATGGTGGGCGTTGTTATGGAAGGCAGTGCCAAATCGAGCACCGTGCATTCAGGCTTTGCACCGCAGTCCGGATACTGAGCCAGAATTTCATCAGTCAGCTCCAGGGCTGTGTCAAAGCTGCCGGAATTCAGCTGGATCTGAGTAACCTGCCCCAGTGAATTGGTGCTGTATTCTGCATCGTATTTCTGGACAAGGCTGTCGATTTCATCAGCAGCAAGCAGCTGAGTATCATCGAAGCAGATCCTTCCATTCCATCCGCCGTCTGAGACCTCGGCTATGCAGTAATTATAGGTTGCAGAGGAAATCGCCCCTAGTTCTTTCAGTTCAGAGCTCATTTTCTGCAAGGCATCCAGCTGTACAGGGTAGTCCTCCGGATTGAAGGTCCAGTTTCCTTCTGCATTCTTCTGCGTACATACTTGAGCGTAGTTTACACCGTTCTCATTATAGAACCAGAGAGAATCGAAGCCCAGCTCTTCCTCGTAGAAGGACGTATAATATTCATTGAAGATGTCCTTGTCTTTCAGCTCAAACACGGTGAGGTTGTACAGAGGCTGAAACATGATCTTAAAAGACCCGCTGTCTTCCTGACGATACAGAATATATTCAGATTTGAATGTCGTACCCACATAATCGTACATCTCATATATATCCTCAAATCTTGTCAGCCCCTCCAGGCTTTCCAGATCGAATTTGGTGATGTCGATGGGGTAGAATTGTTCTGAATCAGAAGATGAAATATCGCCAGTCAACAAATTGACAATGGGTGTTTGAAAGGTTTCAACACCCCCGCCCTCCTGTATTCCAAGCATAGGTGTTACCTTGCTGTCTGGATACAGCTCAAGAATCTCCTCAGTCAGAGCCAGTGTTGTTTCAAAGGATGCATTCATATGGCTGATGTAGCGTTTGTCCTGGACATAAGGCGTGTAGCCATAAGCATCAACAAGTTCCTTTACGCCTTCAGAATCGTAAGTAATTGTTTCCCCAAGATCAATACTCATCATGTCCGTTCCGCCAGAGCCATTTGTGGTGCGGCAATAAATATATTCACCAGAAAAAATCGCATCAGCCGCTTGCATCTCATTACACATTTCCTGAATCAAATCCAGCTTAACGGGATTTGCGGCTTTATCAAAGGATCTGCTGCCGTTTTCATCGTATATATCATACATATACGATGAAATTCCATTTTCATCTTGAGATACATTAAAAGAATCAAATCCGAGTTCATCTTCGTATTCGGCATATATTGAATTGAATTTTTCCAGATCGGATATCTGAAGAGACGTGCAGTTGTAAATCGGGTCGAAAGTAATGAGAAAGCCTGTGTAATCTATGTTGCGGTATACCTTATATACATCACCCCATGTTCCAAGGGTAAAATCATATGAGCCATATTTATCATCATATTGAAACCATCTGACTGGCTCTCTTTTGTTTACAATAAGCTGAGTGATGTCAATATAGCGGTAGGCTTCAGTCTGAAGCGGCGAGATCATCCCAGTGGCTATTGTTCCGGCCATCAAAGCGGCGAAAAATTTCTTCAACGTGATCATAGAAAAACCTCCTTATGAAATATTGGGGTTATTTTTATAAAAGTGAAGTAAATTGGTTGTGATTCTTGTCCCTCTGTTTTGATTCCCGCCACCACTTGTTAGGATGGCAATAACACTGTAATATGTTTTATTTTGGAAGGTGGTAGAAAGATAAATTGGACCGCCACTATTTCCTCCGGTTGAATCTGCTGCATGGATTATAGAAGTTTCAGTTATATTAAGAATAGCTCCGGATCCAGTATACATAGTATGTTTTGTATCAGTATTCACCTCGTAAATGTCGTTATATTTTTGGGGGAAACCAGTTACATAAACCGTTGCAGAAGAGTTTGTAATTGAATCAAGCGGAAAACCTAAATTGAACATTTCATAATCGGTTAAATCTTCCTCTACTGTGATAAGTGCATAATCGCAGGACGAATTACCGTCAACAGCATACGATCTTGGAATGTGAATTTCTTTTATATTGTTAATAGTTATTTCTACATCACCATTACCGTTGAATACGAAGACAGTTGTTATCTGAGGTTCGCAATTAAGGAATGGGTCTGCTGGTTCACGTGCCATTACACAATGAGCTGCTGTAGCAATTGTATGAGAATCCACAACAAAACCACTTCCAACAGCTGGATCGAGTTCATCTGTGTATCCAAGTAACTTAACAACGCCATTTTTTGTAAAGTCAACTTCTCTAGTGTCTGTATCAATTATGACTTTACTTGAGTTAGCTGTTATTGTTTCCACAGCATTTAATGTGTAGTAGGATTTGAAATCACCGGTTTCGCCATCATAAACAAAGTAGGTTTGCGATGTATTCGCTTCCTTAATACTCGAAGCCAATACACGATTTACAGGCAGGAAAGGAGAAAGTAATAAAATCAGCAAAGAAAGAAAAGCTGACGTCACCCTGTTTCGCTTATTAGTCAAAATATTCATACATTCAACCTCCTTATGATGTGTACGGCAGGGAGTCGATAGTCTCGATGATATAGGCCAACAGTATCTGGCCATCAACAACATCGATTGCCCCATTTACATTAAGGTCAGCAATCGTATAATCCTGTAAAACGCCTTGTCCAAATAAGAATTTATTGAGAGCTATTCTATCGCTCAGATTAATGATACCATCACCATTGATGTCCCCATAATCCAAAGCGTTTGTAGTTATTGAACTACATAAACCAATTGTTACTATACTGCATATTAAAGCAGTCAGCGTGGAAAATAACTTAAACTTCCTTTTCATTATACAAACTCCTTTCAATTATAACAATATCATACAATGTATAGATTAAATATAATGAAAATACACCTCCTTAAAATTGTAGAAAGGGAAAAGCCTAAAAAAGCAACTAATATAGAATATATATTCATATTTTAATTGTATTATATCACATAATCCTATAGTTGTCAATAGAGTTTCATTATTTTTCCGAAATGTAGAAAATTTTGTAAGTTATGCACAAAAAAGACCTGACTCCAAAAGGAATCAGGCCTTGTATTTTGTATAAATTATACAGACTTACTGATTTTCAGCCTTGCGCTGTTCCAGCTCCAGCAGAGCATCCTTACGGGACAGGCTGATCTTGCCGTCCTTGATTTCCATTACCTTCACGATGATCTCATCGCCAACGGAAACCACATCCTCCACATTTTCCACACGCTGCTTGTCCAGCTTGGAAACGTGAACCAGACCATCCTTACCCGGAGCGATCTCAACGAATGCACCGAACTGCTTGATGGATACAACCTTACCCCGATACAGCGCACCAACCTCCGGGTCGAGTGCAATGGTGTGTACGATCTGGAGGGCCTTCTGGCAGCCGTCCATATTCATACCGCTGATGAATACACTTCCGTCCTCGTTGATGTCGATCTTAACGTCGCATTCAGCAGAAATCTTCTGAATCACCTTGCCGCCCTGACCGATCACCTCACGGATCTTGTCCACCGGGATCTTGGTCTGGAACATCTTCGGAGCATACTCGTTTACAGTCTCTCTCGGCTCCGGAATGGCCTTCAGCATGATTTCATCCAGAATATACAGACGAGCCTTTCTTGTCTTTTCAAAGGCTTCCTTGATGATCGCCGGAGTCAGACCGTCTACCTTGATGTCTACCTGAATGGCGGTGATACCCTTGTGTGTACCGCCTACCTTGAAGTCCATATCGCCGTAGAAGTCCTCCAGACCCTGGATATCCACCATGGTCATGAATTCATCGCTGTCCGGCAGAGTGATCAGGCCGCAGGAGATACCGGCAACCGGAGCCTTCAGCGGAACGCCGGCATCCATCAGAGCCAGAGTAGAGCCGCAGATAGAGCCCTGAGAGGTAGAACCATTGGAGGACAGAACCTCGGAAACCAGACGCATTGCATACGGGAATTCCTCAACAGACGGCAGAACCGGTACCAGAGCACGTTCAGCCAGTGCACCATGGCCGATCTCACGGCGTCCCGGACCTCTGCTGGGCTTGGTTTCACCAACAGAATAGGACGGGAAGTTGTACTGGTGCATATAGCGCTTGGAGGTCTCCTCGTCCAGACCATCCAGCTTCTGAGCCTCGCTTACCGGGCCCAGTGTAGCAATTGTCAGAACCTGTGTCTGACCTCTTGTGAACAGACCGGAGCCGTGCACACGGGGAAGCAGACCCACCTCAGCAGCCAGCGGGCGGATCTCATCGATACCACGGCCGTCTACACGCTTGCCTTCGTACAGCCAGTTCCGTACGATCTTCTTCTGGAGCTTGTACAGACACTCATCGATCATTGCGCCCTGCTCCGGATAGGCCTCATCGAACTTCTCGTGAATTGCATCAGAAATGGGCTGGAGACGAGCATCTCTTTCATTTTTATCATCTGTATCCAGAGCGATCTTTACCTGCTCTGCAAATTCAGCTTCGATGGCATCAAACAGATCGTGATCCACGTCCATAGACTGGAACTCAAACTTCGGCTTGCCGATCTCTGCACGGATCTCATTGACAAAGGCCACCATCTTCTTGATTTCCTCATGACCAGCCAGAATTGCCTCCAGCATCAGGTCATCCGGAACTTCGTTTGCGCCGGCTTCGATCATAACGATCTTTTCCATAGAACCGGCAACAGTCAGCTGCAGGTCATTGTTTGCACGCTGCTCCAGCGTCGGGTTCAGAACGATCTGACCGTCTACCAGACCTACGCTTACACCTGCGATCGGGCCATTCCACGGAATATCGGAAATGGAGATGGCAATGGAGGTGGCCAGCATACCAGCGATTTCCGGTGAGCAGTCCGGATCTACTGCCAGAACCGTCATGACAACAGAAACATCATTACGCATATCCTTCGGGAACAGCGGACGGATCGGACGGTCCACCATACGGGAGGTCAGAATCGCCTTTTCGGAGGGCTTACCCTCTCTCTTTGTGAAAGAGCCGGGGATACGGCCGACAGCATACATACGCTCTTCATAGTCTACGGACAGCGGGAAGAAATCCACGCCCTCTCTCGGCTTTGCGCTTGCAGTAACATTGGCCATAACAACGGTATCGCCATAGTGAACCCAGCAGGAGCCGTTGGACAGCTCACAGGTTTTTCCTGTTTCTACAACGACCGGCCGGCCGGCAAAGGTCGTTTCAAATTTTTTGTAATTTTCAAACATGTTTTATAGTCCTTTCTCACAACGTTTTGATACAGCGACAGTTTAGCAGAAAACCCTGCACCCCTTCCGCTGAGATGTACGGTTTCATGCTAAAGCGCCGCCGCTGCATACAGCTTATGCAAACACGGAAAGGCAGAGGGATCCCCATCTGCCTTTTTGCCGTATTTGTTCGTGAATTACTTACGGATACCCAGCTTTTCGATGCATGCACGATAGCGGTTGATATCCTTCTTCTTCATGTAAGCCAGCAGGTTTCTTCTGTGACCTACCATCTTCAGCAGACCGCGTCTGGAGTGATGATCCTTCTTATGGGTCTTCAGGTGTTCAGTCAGGTCGTTGATTCTCTTGGTCAGGATCGCAACCTGAACCTCAGGAGAACCTGTGTCTGTGTCGTGCAGACGGTTCTGCTCGATTACGCTTGTCTTTTCTTCTTTCAGCATCATGGTAAATTCACCTCATTTAAAATTTCATCATGAACATAGAAATGGGCTGGTGATGCTCCGCTTTGCGGCTAAGTCCCATATCCAAGTACATGACCCTCTTATTATACCACATCTTATCCCGTTTGTAAAGTTACAATTCTGTGAACTTTGCATGGGAGCGCATTCTCAGGAAATAATTTTCCCCTTATGACCACCGGACTTTCCGCTGCCTCCGTTTTTTCTGCCCTTGGATGCCTTTTTCTTGACGATAGGAGCTTCCTGGCCGCCCATATCCTCAAATACGATTTCCTCCGGATTGGATTCAGCCGTTTCGACCAGCAGCTCCGGATTGATCTCGCCGCGCTGTTCATAATAAGGATTGATGATGTACTTCTGGATGATGGGATAGCTGTTGAAGCAGATCACCAGACCGATCCAGGAGGCCGGGATAAAGGGGAGCAGGGACAGAGCGACAAAGGATACACTCAGATCTGCATAGAGAATGATCAGCACGAAAATACCCACAAAGGCTGCAAATACAAGAAGTGTGATGACATTCTTCTTCAGAGCGATGATAGCCAGGGAGAGAGAATTCTTGAACACATTCTTCAGGGAGAGTGTTGTGGAGATCATCATGAGGAACATATAAAAATTCATCATCAGAACGATCAGACCCACACTGAGCACAATGGCAAAGAATACATAGAAAATTTTATTGCCCGTCTGCTCAATGAGAATGGGGTAAACATAGGCGGCCGCACCGATGCAGCAGGCGATAAGGCAGTCCAGCAGGCCCACGATACAGGAATTCTTGAATTCCGACCGGAAAGTCTTGAAGAAATCATGTACCATAAACACCGGCTTTTCCATGACATAGCAGCGCAGAATCTTTGTGTGGCCTGCGGTAGCCGGGCCGAAAAGCACAGCAAATAGAATCACCAGCGCCGCAATGATCAGTGTCGTGGGCAGTCCGGCCGGAAATTTTCCTTGCAGAGAGAGAAAGTATAGGGTGACTGCGCCTATCAGCGGCAGGAAAAAAGCAGAATACAGCAGATTGAGACCGATCATTTTCCAGAACTTTCTTCCAAAGATCTCCATAAACCGGAAGAAGCCCTTTTTCTTTGGTGCGTTTTTGGCAATGCCCACACCGGCATTTTCATAATTCTGTCCGAACAGACCCATTTTTTAAATTCCTTTCTGTGGCAGCCTTTTGCCGCCGGATTACATATTATAATAGTATAGAATAAAGAAGCAGGAAGATCCCGGTGAAGGCCAGCATCAGAATCAGCAGTACGCCATAGCGCAGGCTGTAGAGCCGGAGTCTGTGAGACATTTCCGGTGCATCGGCTCCTTGTGTGCAGATTCCGGCATATACCCGGGACAGGCGTGTGGATTCCCGTACACTCAGCAGCAGAATGAAGGAAACAGCCAGCTCATAGGCCGCAGTCAGCAGATATTGCAGAAGCTGCATCTGTCCGGTCATTCCATGGGTCATTTCTGTCAGGAGACAGCCCATGGAGAAGCCCTGCACAGCAAGGAGAAGTCCCGTAAGGGGCTGTCCGATTGCACAGAAGCCCAGAAAAAAGCTGAGCAGCAGCAGGCCGCCGTTCCACCGGAGGGCCGACAGAAGCAGCGGCCCTTCTCCTGAGATAGAAAGGCCCAGCTTCAGACACAGGCTGCAAAGGCGATCCAGTTTACCGGCCAGCATACAGATCGTCCCTGCGGCACATCCTGCGATCAGCAGCAGCATATAGCAGGAGATGCCAAGGGTTCTTCTTTGAGAGGCTGTCAGCCATATCCGTATATTCATCCTGTTCATGTAAATTCCTCCTTGAAAGGCCTTTTTACTAAAGCCTATGCAGAGGAATTGTTTTTCAGAACTCAGAATTTACTTGGAAAGCTCATAGGCCCGCTTGGTACAGCGTGTGCAGGCTTCATCCGTGATCTCAGTCAGCTTGCCTTCGTAGTATGCATCCAGACCAGCCAGAGTCGTACCGCCCGGAGAGGAAACCATCCGGATCAGCTCGTCAACGGTCATACCGGAGTCGGTGAGCATTTTTGCAGAGCCAATGAGTGACTGTGCAAAGAGCGGAAGTGCCACATCCTCGGAAATGCCCTCCTTTTTGGCATAGTCCACAAAGCCCTTTGCAAAGAGGTAGATGAATGCCGGACTGCTTCCGTTGATGGCGATGATCTCCTTCATTTTATCCGGGGAAATGACGGCAGTGATGCCGCATGCGTCAAAAATCTTCTGCACTACAGCGAATTCCTCTGCTGTAGTCGGCTGGCAGCAGGCCAGAGCCGTTGCACCAGCGCCCAGAAGCAGGGGTGTATTGGGCATAACGAGTACCACCTTGGCCTCCGGAATGGTCTGGGAGCGGATGTATTCGGCGGTAATGCCGGCTGCAATAGAAACGATAACGGTATCCTCTGTAACAGAGCTGCGGATCTCCGGCAGGAGCGTATCGAACTGCTGGGGCTTTATTGCAAGGAAAACAAACTTGCAGCTGGCTGCGACTTCCGCTGCACTGCTCAGGGGCTTTACGCCGAAGCATTCCAGCTCCTTTGTCTTTTCTGTAAAGCTGTCAAAAGCAAAAAGCTCTGTCTCAGCGGCCATTGCACTGCCTGCAATTCCCTTTAAAATGGCAGAGCCCATGTTGCCTGCACCAATAAAGCCGATTTTCATTTTACTTTCCGATTTTCTTTCCAAAGTAAACCCTCATTTCATAAAAAGAATCAATATTACTATTATACAGCAAACGGCGCAGAATTGCAAGTGATAGTTTTGTGATAGATTGGCCGGAAACGCTCCATTCATTTTATTGTTATATACAATGGGTTGACACCGGATGCGGGATGAGCTATAATCAAAGATGTATATATATATTGTGCATGCTGTACAGGCGATGGCTTGAAAATTCAGGAAAGTGATGGCAAAAGCTATGAAGAAAAATGTGATTATCATTGGTGCAGGCCCGGCAGGTCTGACCGCAGCCTACGAGCTGCTGAAGGCGGCCTCCGGGCAGTATGAGGTTACGATTCTGGAGGAAAGCGGAGAGATCGGCGGAATTTCCAGGACGGTCTGTTATAACGGAAACCGCATGGACATCGGAGGACATCGTTTTTTCTCCAAGGATGACCGTGTTATGAACTGGTGGGATGAGCTGATGCCCCGACAGGGTGCGCCGTCCTTTGATGACAAGCTTCTGGGACGTGAAAAGAAGCTTCGGGCCGGCGGTCCGGACCCGGAAAAAACAGACCGTGTTATGCTGGTGCGCAGCCGTGTGTCCCGTATTTATTACCGCAAGAAGTTTTTTGACTATCCGGTAACGATGAAACCGGAAACCATCAGGAATATGGGCTTCGGCACAACGGTGAAGGCCGGATGCAGCTATCTGAAATCTGCCGTGCACAAGCTCCCGGAGGATTCTCTGGAAAATTTCTACATCAACCGGTTTGGCCGGAAGCTGTACTCCATGTTTTTTGAGGGATATACGGAGAAGCTCTGGGGCCGTCATCCCCGTGAGATTTCCGCCGACTGGGGCTCTCAGCGTGTAAAGGGCCTGTCTATTCGTGCGGTTCTGAAGGATATGTGGAGCAAGGCCTTCAAAAAGAAGGAGAATACCAGGACAGAGACCTCTCTCATCGAGGAATTCTACTATCCGAAATATGGCCCGGGTCAGCTGTGGGAAACGGCTGCTTCTGAGATCGAGCGGATGGGCGGGAAGATCCTCATGCGCACAAAGGCGGTGCAGATCCGGACAAACGGAAAGGATCGGGTGCAGTCTGTTCTCTGTGAGCAGAACGGACAGAAGCAGACCTTTGACTGCGACATTCTGATCTCCTCTATGCCGGTGAAGGATCTGGTGGCTGGCATGAATGAGGTTCCGGCGCAGTATCAGGCGATCGCACAGGGGCTGCCGTACCGTGACTTTGTGACAGTCGGCTTGTTGGTGGACAAGCTGAACCTGAAGAACGAAACAGCCATCCGGACGCTGGGAAATATTGTTCCGGACTGCTGGATCTATGTTCAGGATGTAGGCGTAAAGCTGGGGCGTATCCAGATCTTCAACAACTGGTCGCCCTACATGGTAACCGATCCGGAGCATCAGGTGTGGATCGGTCTGGAATATTTCTGTGCCGAGGGTGACGCCTTCTGGAATATGACCGATGAAGAATGCATCCGCATGGCAGTCCGTGAGCTGGTATCCATGGGTGTGATCAACCGTGCGGAGGACGTAAAGGACAGTCATCGTGAAAAGGTGAAGAAGGCCTATCCGGCTTACTTTGATACATATGCACAGATGGGTGAGCTGACGGAATATCTCAGCGGCTTTGAGAATCTCTACTGTGTAGGCCGCAACGGCCAGCATCGCTATAACAATATGGATCACTCCATGGTCACGTCCTTTGAGACGGTGAAGAATATCCTCAGCGGAGAGACCACCAAGGAAAATATCTGGAATGTGAATACCGAGCAGGAGTATCATGAGGAAAAGTCAGGAGGGAATGCATAATGGAGCAGAATCAGACTGAAAATCCGATGAAGCCTTTACAGGAAACAGCACCGGAGACAGCGGCTGCCGCTTCTGATGCTGTAAAGAAGAAGCATTCCCTGGACTGGCCGGATGTGAGAAAGTGGATCACATTGATGGCCTGCACCTTTGTCTTTATATTGGGCATCCTTCTTGTATTTTACTATATCTGGGGGCCGGGCTATGCCGAATTCCACGCAGACTGCTCCGATACGCTCTACTGGGCAGAAGCGGCCATGCAGGGAAAGGGCCTGATCAACCCGGATTTCAATTACGCTGCGGTCATGCCTCTGGGCGGCAATCTTTTTATGCAGCTGTGGTATCCCTTTTTCGGAATGTCCATGACGACCCATTCGCTGGGCATGACGACTTTCTTTATCGTATTTACCGCTGCACTGTTCTGGCTGCTTCGTGAGATGAAGTGGAGTCTCAACTGGACATTGGCCGGCGCGGGCGGACTTCTGACCGCTTTGCTTTGCAGTGCAAAGGTACGGGAGATTTTCTGGGGACATATTATATATTACAGTCTGGGCCTGCTGTTTCTGCTGATCGGCCTTGCGCTGGTGCTGCACATTTACAATCTCCATGAAAAGGAGCAGACACGCAGTGTGCGTATTCAGAAGGGACTATTCCTTGCGCTGCTGCTGGTGATGTTTCTTCTCAGCTGTACCAATTCTACCACGGCGATTGCCTTGTTTGCACTGCCGGTCGCAGCGGCGCTGTTCTGCGAACGCTTTCTGGATCACACAGTTCCACTGACCGATAAAAAGAACATTCTCGGCGGGATCATGCTGGTGATTTGCCTGATCGGTATATTGGGCGGTCTGAAGCTGGGGGATTGGATCGCCGGAGGTGTGCAGGGCTTATATGCCAATGCCCATTCTGATTTTACAGCGGAAAGCAGCTGGTGGGAGCATGTAGAGAAGCTTCCCTTGGAATTTCTGTATTTGCTGGGTCTGGAGGTAGATACAGATACAGCGCTCGCATCGCTGAATGGTGCAAAGATCATCCTGCTGCTATTCTATGCGGCTTTGATCGTAATCCTGCCGCTGGCTGCGCTGCTTTCCTATCGGAAGATCGAAGAAAAGGGTCTGCGTATGCTGATATGGGCACATTTTACCTCCTCTGCATTCATTCTGATCGGCTATATCTGCGGTATGCTGTCTACGGCCAACTGGAGAATGTCTCCGATTCTTGTAACTTCATTCCTGGTGAGTCTTTCTTATCTGCGCTGGCTGTATGCAAAGGCCGATTCCAGACGGCTTAGTGTACTCCTGCTTATTCCCTTTATCTGGAACAGTGCGCAGGGCGTGCTGAATGTATTTGATATGGCGCCGAAGGCTCATCTGACCAGTGCAAACTACCAGCTCATTGCGTTTCTGAAGGAAAAGGGGCTGGACTATGGTTATGCGACCTTCTGGAATTCTCATTCTTTGACCGTTCAGTCCAATTCCGAGTGTGTTGTCCGTGCGGTCCATATCAATGCGGAGGGGCTGCAAATGAATCCCTATCAGGGAAATGCGGAATGGTATGAGGATCAGCCGGGGCAGGAGGAATATTTCCTGCTGATGTCTGCTGGTGAACGAGATGCTTTGATCGCTTCCGGAAGCCCTGTTGCGGAAGAAGAATACACACAATATGAGTACCTGGATTTTATTATCTGGGTGTTTGAAGAAAATCTGTTTTGACTGAGGAGAGAAAGAATATGAAATTTTCAAAGGATTTTATCTGGGGCACGGCTTCGGCTGCATACCAGATCGAAGGAGCGTATCAAGAGGACGGCAAGGGGCTGAATATCTGGGACGCCTACTGTCAGGAGGGCGGCCATGTGGCCCACGGCGAAAATGGAAACGTGGCCTGCGATCACTATCACCGCTTCCGTGAGGATGTGCAGCTCATGCGGGAGCTGGGCGTGAAGCACTACCGCCTTTCTCTGAGCTGGAGCCGGATTCTGCCGGAGGGCACAGGCCGTGTGAATGAGCAGGGACTGAAGTTCTATTCGGAGCTGATCGATACGCTTCTGGAAAACGGCATCGAGCCGATGGTGACCCTGTTCCACTGGGACTATCCTCTGGCGCTGCATCAGAAGGGCGGCTGGCTGAATCCGGAGTCCCCGGATTGGTTTGCGGAATACGCAAAAGTGGCTGTAGAGGCCTTGTCTGATCGTGTGTCTTGCTGGATGACCATCAATGAGCCGCAGGTTTTTATCGGATGCGGCTATGATATCGGGAAGTTTGCGCCGTTCCAGACCCTTCCGGCCCGGGATCTGGCGCAGATGTCCCATCATGTACTGCTGTCCCATGGAAAGGCCGTACAGGTGATCCGCACCTATGCAAAGAAAAAGCCGACCATTGGCTTTGCCTATGCAACGCCCTGCTGGACGCCGGAGAATACCTTGCCGGAATCCATTGAGGAGGCCCGCCGCAGGAGCTTTGCCTTTTCCAGAAAGGGCTTTGCCTTTGAGACAGCCTGGTGGGCCGATCCCATTCTGCTGGGAGACTATCCCAAGGAAGCCTATGAGATCCTGGGGGAGGACATGCCCCGGATCGCTGAAGGGGATATGGAGATCATTTCACAGCCGGTGGATTTCTACGGTGTGAATATCTATGAGAGCAAGGCGGTCCCGAAGGCGGACGGCTATGCAGAAAATGCGTCCATGGGCTGTGCCAGAACTCAGATGGGCTGGCCGGTGACACCGGATGCGCTGTACTGGGGCCCCAGATTTCTCTATGAGCGCTACGGCAAACCGATCCTCATCAGTGAAAACGGCATGGCCGGACACGACTGGATTCATCTGGACGGAAAGGTGCACGACCCGTACCGCATCGACTATATGAAGCGGTATCTGCGGGAGCTGTGCCGTGCGGCTGAGGACGGCACAGAGGTTATGGGGTATCTGTATTGGTCGATTCTCGATAATTTTGAATGGGCCGATGGCTATGACAAGCGGTTCGGTCTGGTATATGTAGACTACGCCACACAAAAGCGCACCATCAAGGATTCCGGCTATTTCTACCGGGATGTGATCGCAACGGGCGGCGAGGCTGTATTTTCTGACACGTGGGAGGGCTGAATATGAGCAGAAATCATCCGCAGTGGCTGGAAGATGCCGTGTTTTATGAGATCTATCCGCAGAGCTTTCAGGATACAAATTCAGACGGTATCGGCGACTTTGCCGGTATGATACGCCGTCTGCCTTATATTAAAAGTACAGGCTGCAATGCGATCTGGGTGAATCCCTGCTATGAGTCTCCCTTTTATGATGCAGGCTATGATATTTCTGACTATAAAAAGGCAGCGCCCCGTTATGGTACAAATGACGAGCTGAAGGCCTTCTTTGAGGAAGCGCACAGACTGGGTCTTCATGTAATTCTGGATTTAGTGCCGGGGCATACGTCTATAGAGCACCCTTGGTTCAGGGAATCCATGAAGGCTGAGCGAAACGAATACACAGACCGTTATATCTGGACAAACTCCATCTGGGAGGACTGCGCCGGTATTCACAATATTACCGGCTCTATCCGTGGGGTCTCCGACAGAGACGGCTCCTGCGGTGCGAATTTCTATACGGTACAGCCGGCGCTCAACTATGGCTTTGTGGGCGGAGACCGTGACTGGATGCAGAGTCCGGATGCGCCCGGGCCTGCGGCCACCAAGGAGGCCATGAAGGATATCATGCGCTTCTGGCTGCAGATGGGCTGTGACGGCTTCCGTGTGGATATGGCCGGCTCTCTGGTAAAGGGCGATACCGACGGCAAGGCGACGATCGCCTTGTGGCAGGAGTTCCGTGCCTTTCTGGATGAAGAATTCCCGGAGGCGGTGATGATTTCCGAATGGGGTGAGCCGGACAAATCTCTGGCCGGCGGCTTCCATATGGACTTCCTGCTACATTTTGGCCCTTCTCACTACAATGACCTTTTTCGTGTGGAAAAGCCCTATTTCTCCCGTGAAGGACAGGGCGATATTTCTGAATTTGTAAAGACCTATGAGCGGAACTACAGCCACACAGCCGGGGAGGGACTGATCTGCATTCCTTCGGGTAATCATGACATGTCCCGTATCTCCGAACGATTGGATGAGGAGGAGGTAAAGATTGCCTTTGCTTTTCTGCTGACCATGCCGGGTGCGCCGTTTATTTATTATGGTGACGAGATCGGTATGCGTCATCTGCATGGCCTGAAGTCCGTGGAGGGCGGCTTTGGCCGTACCTGTGCCCGTTCTCCCATGCAGTGGGATGCTTCAGTAAATGCCGGCTTTTCCTGTGCCGCTCCCGAGAAGCTGTATATTCCTATTGACCCGGACAAGAATCGTCCCACAGCGGAAAAGGCGATAGCCGAGCCGGATTCGATCTATCATGTTGTACAGGAGCTGATCGCCCTGCGCCGGGCGCATGGTGCTTTGTGCAGCAGCGGCAGGATCGAATTCCTCTATGCAGAAAGGAAGGCCTATCCTCTGGTGTACAGGCGATTTGACGAGAATGAGGAGCTGCTGGTAGTGCTGAACCCGTCAGGTACAGAAGTAAGCTGCGAAATCAAAGCAGGCGATCCGGCGGAGGTGCTTTATCAGAGAGGAAAGGCTGCTGTACTTACAGGCGGAAGGCTGACCGCTCCGGCTGCAAGTGCAAGCGTGCTTCGTATGAGATAAAAGAATCAAGCGGAATGGGCTGCTGTATCAATGGGTGATACAGCAGCCTTTTTATGCAGTGTTTTATATTTTTATTGGGGCCCTCTTGACAACAGGGTCTGGTGTGTGTATAATAATATGAGAATCATTTTCAAATTCGATGGAGGTTATCTATGCAAATCCGTAAAATTCTTTCCGTGCTGCTGGGGCTGACTCTGACAGCCGTTTTTACAGCAGGCTGTACCAGCGCCCCCGAGTCCCTTCCGGACTCCGGAAAAATCAGCGTGGTCTGCACCATTTTTCCTCAGTATGACTGGGCTGAGAATATCATCGGAGATACAGAAAATGCGGAGCTTACGCTTCTCTGTGACAATGGCGCTGATTTTCACAGCTACCAGCCGGGAACGGATGATATCGTTACGATCTCCACCTGTGATATACTGATTTATGTAGGCGGCGAAGCGGACAGCTGGATCGAGGATGCTCTGGAAGGGGCTGTGAATCCGGATATGATCCCACTTTGTCTGACGGATATTATGGGCGGCTCTCTGAAGACAGAGGAATGCGAGGCCATTCTTGGAGAGCATGACCATGAACATGATCATGCGGAAGGCGAGTCCTTTGATGAGCATGTGTGGCTTTCCCTGAAGAATGCCATGCTGTTCAGCAATGCCATCAGCTCGGCCCTCTGCACACTGGATGCAGAGCATGCGGCGGAATATCAGACCAATGCAGAGGCGTACTTTTCCCTGCTTTCAGACATGGATGCGGACTTCCAGGCTGAGGTTGATTCCTCTCAGCGAAAGACGCTGCTTTTTGCCGACCGCTATCCCTTCCGCTATCTGACAGAGGACTACGGCCTGACGAGCTATGCGGCCTTTCCCGGATGCTCCTCAGAAACCGATGCCAGCTTTGAGACGATCGTGGAGCTGGCCAAGGCGGCTGACGAGCATCAGCTTCCGGCGGTGCTGACCATTGACGGCTCGAACAGCAGCATTGCAGATGCTGTGATTTCCAATACAGCGGAGAAGGATCAGAAGATTCTGACACTGAATTCCATGCAGTCCGTGCGCCGTGAGGATATGGACAGCGGTGTGACCTATTTATCCATAATGGAGGAAAATCTTGCTGTGCTCAGGGAGGCATTGAACTGATATGAGTATGCAATTATCCTGTGAAAATGTCACCCTCGGATATGAGGGAACGGTCGTTACGCAGAATCTTTCCTTCTCTGTAGACAGCGGCAGCTATCTGTGTATCGTGGGCGAAAACGGCAGCGGCAAGAGCACGCTGATCAAAGCCCTTCTTCATCTGAAAGCACCTGTCAGCGGGAAGATCACCCTGGGAGACGGGCTGAAGCAGAAGGAGATCGGCTATCTGCCCCAGCAGACCATTGTCCAGAGAGATTTCCCGGCTTCGGTACAGGAGATCGTTCTGTCCGGATGCCTGAACCGCTGCGGACTGCGTCCCTTCTACAGCCGTGCGGAGAAGAAGCTGGCGGAGAAAAATATGGAAAAGCTGCGGATTTCGGAGCTGAGGAATGCGTGCTATCGCTTCCTGTCCGGCGGCCAGCAGCAGCGTGTGCTTCTGGCACGTGCGCTCTGCGCTACCCAGAAGATGCTTCTTCTGGACGAGCCTGTGACAGGACTTGACCCCAAGGCGGCTTCGGAAATGTATGAGCTTGTGGCAAAAATCAACCGGGAGGATGGGATCACGGTGATCATGGTATCTCATGACATCGGGGCTGCTGTCCGCTATGCCACTCATATCCTGCATCTGGGGCAGGAGCCTTTGTTCTTCGGCACAAAGGAGGACTACCTGAAAAGCGATATCGGACGGGCCTTTATTACCACATCGGGAGGGGACAGGCATGAGTGAGATTTTGGAAACGCTGACATATTATTTTTCTTTTCCCTTTGTAAGGTATACCCTTCTGGTGGGCGTGCTGATCGCGCTTTGTTCTTCTCTGCTGGGCGTAACGCTGGTGCTCAAGCGCTTTTCCTTTATCGGGGATGGCTTGTCTCATGTGGCCTTTGGTGCGATCGCCATTGCCAGCGTGATGAATCTGACCAATGAGATGCTGATCGTGCTTCCGGTAACGGTGGTGAGTGCCATTCTTCTGCTGATGACAGGGCAGAATACAAAAATCAAGGGAGATGCAGCCGTTGCGCTGATTTCGGTAGGCGCACTGGCGCTGGGCTATCTGCTGATGAATCTGTTTTCCACTTCCTCCAATGTATCAGGCGATGTGTGCAGCACGCTGTTCGGCTCGACCTCCATTCTGACTCTCACTGAGTCGGATGTATGGCTGTGTCTGGTGCTTTCTGTCCTGGTGATCAGTGTGTTCCTGCTGTTCTATCACAAGATCTTCTCCGTGACCTTTGACGAAACCTTTGCATCCGCTACAGGTGTGCGTGCGCAGCTTTATAATCTGATGATCGCCGTGATCACAGCGATGATCATCGTACTGGCTATGAATCTGGTCGGTTCTTTGCTGATCTCCGCGCTGATCATCTGCCCGGCTCTGGCGGCCATGCGGATGTTCCATAGCTTCCGTGCGGTAATTCTCAGCTCGGCGGTGATATCGGTGGTATGTGCGGTGGCCGGCATTCTGATCTCCATTCTGTTTTCTACACCGGTGGGTTCGACGATCGTGGCCGCAGACATTGCAGTATTTCTCGTGTTCTGGATTCTGGGAAGGGTCACAGGCCGCTCAAAGGCCTGAGATCGTAAAAAACAGTTTGTTGAAAAAAACTCTGAAAGCCTCCCCTTAGTAAGGGGAGGTGGCACGCCGAAGGCGTGACGGAGGGGATTGTAAGACATGAGAAAACTTACGATTTTGCGTACTTTTTACAATCCCCTCAGTCGTCCCTTTGTGCCGACAGCTCCCCTTACTAAGGAGAGCCTTGTGCGGAAAATCTGACTTTCTTGATAATCTGAGAAAAGTCTTTCTGGCTTCATTCCTCTGAGGAACAGAAGCCAGAAAGACTTTGTTGTTTATAACAGCGGTGCAAACAGCCGGAGAATCTGGCTTTTCAGCCGCTTCAGGCCGGAAGGGTCTTTTTTATACTGCTGGGTGACCTCACAGCAGCGAGGGAGCGTCTGAAGAAAGTCCTCCTTGACATCGGCTACCGCAGGACAGTCTGCAAAAAAGACCGCATTTTCAAAGTGAAAGTACAAGCTGCGGTAGTCCAGATTGATCGTTCCCACCACCGCTGTCCGATCATCACAGACGCACTGCTTTGCATGAAGGAAGCCCGGTGTGAACTCATAGATCCGGATGCCGCTTTCTATCAGCTGATGATAGTAGGAGCGTGTCAGCTGATAGATGATCTTCTTGTCCGGAATGCCCGGTGTCAGGATCCGCACATCCACACCTCTCCGGGCTGCCAGAGTCAGCTCCCGGCTCATCTCATCGTCGATAATGAGATAGGGCGTCATGAACCAGATGTATTCCTGGGCATTCTTTACCATGTTCATGTACACGTTTTCGCCGAGATACACATCATCCAGCGGACAGTCTCCATAGGGCTGAACATATCCCGATGCTTTTTTATAAGGCTGCACCTCCGGAAAATAAGGCGCAAAATTCCTGTCTGTTTCCCGGATGGTGTTCCACATTTCCAGAAACTGTACGGTCAGACTCTGTACCGCCTGTCCCTCCAGGCGCAGTCCCGTATCCTTCCACTCGCCATAGGGCTGTACGATGTTGAAATACTCATCTGCCAGATTATATCCGCCCGTAAAGCCTATCTGTCCGTCGATGACGGTGATTTTCCGGTGATCCCGGTTATTCATGAATACATTGATCACCGGAACCAGGGGATTGAACACCCGGCACTGGATGCCGCTTTTTTCCATGCGTTTGATGAATTCCGGACTGATAAAGCCTACACTGCCCACATCGTCATAGATAATGCGCACCTCCACCCCGCTGGCCGCACGCTCCGACAGGATCTCCCGGATCCGTCCAAAGGCCTTTGCGTCCTCAATGGCATGATATTCCATGAAAATGAAGGATCGTGCCTTTGAAAGTGCATCGGTCAGCGCATCCAGCGCCTTACAGGTATCTCCATAGAAGCATACTTCTGTATTGTCATAGGCCGGATACTGGCTGTCGTTCCGGATATAACGCATCTGTCCGGCCAGAGGGCGGCTCTGCTTTGCGGCCTGTTCAAGAATGGGCTCGCTGTCCGGCAGCCGCTTTCGGAGTGTGTCACCAATTCGTTCCAGCTGCTTCTGCTTGCGCTTGGTAATGGAGGAATTGCCGGTCATCAGATACAGTACCAATCCAACCAGAGGAAAGGCCAGAATTGCAATGACCCAGGGCAGCTTGAAGGCCGCATTGTTATGCTTATGGATGATCTCCAGAACCACCAGAATGGCAATTATATTTGTAATGGTGGATATCCAGGCACTGGACTGGTTGAATTTAAAGATAAGCAGCATCATCCATACCAGCTGGATCAGCAGAAAAATCGCCACAAAAATGAGCCGGCTGATGCTGTTTTTTGTTGAATGGTCATATTTTCGTCCCATGGAAATTCTTCCTTTCAGAATGATAGATCGATATAGTAGATATTATAGCACATTTTTCCGGCGGGTTCAACACCCTGTTATTTTTTAAAGAAAGGAAAAGTTTTTGAAAAAATGCTTGATTCCAAAGAGGAAATGTAGTATAATGAAACTGTGTGCTGAAACTGCACAGTATGTCCTATTACGAAAGGAGTATAAAAATGATTTATTCAAACGAAGTAAATGAAATGTGCTGCGTAAAACAAGGCGTAAACCATGGTGCCGCTCCGATCCCGGAGGAAGCAAAGTGGGTAAAGGCTAAGGAAATCAGCGATATTTCCGGCTTCACACACGGTGTGGGCTGGTGTGCACCGCAGCAGGGTACATGTAAGCTGTCCCTGAACGTAAAGGAAGGCGTGATCCAGGAGTGTCTGGTTGAGACCATCGGATGTTCCGGTATGACACATTCCGCTGCCATGGCTTCTGAGATCCTGCCGGGCCGTACCATTCTGGAAGCACTGAACACAGACCTGGTTTGTGATGCGATCAACACTGCTATGAGAGAGCTGTTCCTGCAGATCGTATATGGCCGTACACAGAGCGCATTCTCCGAGGGCGGTCTGGTGATCGGCGCTGGCCTGGAGGATCTGGGTAAGGGCAACCGTTCTCAGGTTGGTACAATGTATGGTACTCTGGCCAAGGGCCCTCGCTATCTGGAGATGACAGACGGTTATGTAACTGCTCTGGCTCTGAATGAAGATGATGAGATCATCGGCTACAAGTTTGTAAACTTCGGCAAGATGATGGACTTCATCAAGGCTGGCGACGATGCGAACACTGCATATGAAAAGGCACAGGGTCAGTATGGCCGTGTTGCTGATGCTGTGAAGCTCATTGACCCGAGAAAAGAATAAGAAATCGAAGGAGGACGAACATCATGGCATTGTTTGAATCTTATGAGAGAAGAGAAAAGCAGATTCTGGAAGTTCTGAACAGCTACGGCATCAGCACGATCGAAGAAGCTGCTGAAATTACAAAGGCTGCTGGTCTGGATGTATATACAATGGTAGAAGGCATTCAGCCGATCTGCTTTGAGAACGCAAAGTGGGCCTATACAGTAGGCGCAGCGATCGCAATCAAGAAGGGCTGCCGCAGAGCTGCTGACGCTGCTGCTGCGATCGGTGAGGGCCTTCAGGCTTTCTGCATTCCGGGTTCTGTAGCAGATCAGCGTAAGGTTGGTCTGGGTCATGGTAACCTGGGCAAGATGCTGCTGGAGGAGGAGACCAAGTGCTTTGCATTCCTGGCTGGTCACGAATCCTTCGCTGCTGCTGAGGGTGCGATCGGTATTGCTGAGAAGGCCAACAAGGTTCGTCAGGAGCCGCTGAGAGTTATCCTGAACGGCCTGGGCAAGGATGCTGCACAGATCATCGCAAGAATCAATGGCTTTACATATGTTGAGACTGAGATGGACTACTACACCGGCGAGGTTAAGGAAGTATTCCGCAAGGCTTATTCTGAGGGCCTGCGTGCAAAGGTTAACTGCTACGGTGCAAACGATGTAACCGAGGGCGTTGCGATCATGTGGAAGGAAGGCGTAGACGTTTCCATCACAGGCAACTCCACCAACCCGACCCGTTTCCAGTACCCGGTAGCTGGTACTTATAAGAAGGAATGCCTGGATAAGGGCAAGAAGTACTTCTCTGTAGCATCCGGCGGCGGTACTGGACGTACACTGCATCCGGATAACATGGCTGCTGGTCCGGCTTCTTATGGTATGACCGATACACTGGGCCGTATGCACTCCGATGCTCAGTTCGCAGGTTCTTCTTCCGTTCCGGCTCACGTTGAGATGATGGGCCTGATCGGCATGGGCAACAACCCCATGGTAGGCGCAACAGTTGCTGTTGCCGTATCCGTTGAGGAAGCTGCTAAGGCTGGCAAGTTCTAAGGAAAATGCGTGATATTTCACATGTAATATAAATGCATGGAGCACCGTGGCTGTTTGGCTGCGGTGCTCTTTTTGGTTCTGTTCTGAAAATTTTGGGGGATAAATTGTAGTTTCCTTTTTTAATATCCTAATTTTTCATCAATAAGGATCACTTCAAATTCACCTGTCATCGGCTTCTCCCACAGCACGGACAGGCCGCGGCAGATTCTGTCAGGGCTCTTGCAATCATAGCAGCGGTCTGCACGGACTGCACAAGGCGTTTTCATACCGAGCCTTTTGGCATTGAGCGGCGCAGCAATATTTCTTGCACGCCAAAGTGCGCTGTCATAGTCCTTTTCAATTTTGTTCGCACCGGCAATCAGGTATACCTTTTCATGTCCGTAAAAAATGGCGGCAACACGGTTGCAGTTTCCATCGATGTTAATGATTTCCCCCGTTTCTGCAATGCCATTGACGGAGGAAATATAGATGTCCGATGCATTTGCTGCAAGGCGTACTTCTTTGCTGTTTCGGCCCTGTGGAATCCGCTGATGCCAGTGTACCGTATTATGCGATGCAAGCATGTCATAAAGCCCCATTTCTTCAACCGTCATGGAGCCTCCGATGCCAATGCTCTTTCCATCGATCTGAGCATTCAGATATGCTGCGGCTTCTTCCTTTGTGTCAAAACAGGATACCTTATATCCGCATTCTTCCAGTTTTTTTCTTAAAGCTTCATAATTCATATTGATCTCAGTCCTCCTGTAATATTTCAGATGCTCTCCTGATGCTTGAGGAATGCTTCCATTCCTTCATCCGCTTTCCTGCTGCAATGAAATATTCCTCGCAGCTATTTTAACACATTTTCCTGACAAATGCAAGTGTGGCCGACCGGCTAGATGGTGCTTACAGCGCTACAGTTGGATGATTTCTGATTTGCATGTTGAAATTTGGAAAAGAATGTGATATAATAAGCACACTGATAAATTGGAATTCAGAGGAGATAAAAATGATTGATTATGGTAGAAAAATTAAGGTTGGAAGCGGTCAGCTCAATGTCTATACGGAGGGACAGGGGAACAAAACCATTGTGTTCATGGCCGGGCAGTTTGTTACCTCGCCAGTGCTTGAGTACAGACCTCTTTACAGGAAGTTATCCGACAAATGCAGAATCGTTGTGATTGAAAAGTCCGGATACGGTGAAAGCACAGACACCGGGACGCCAAGAACTGTTGAAAACATGGTGAATGAGAGCCGATATGTACTTGAGCAGGCCGGATTGAAACCTCCATATGTGCTTGTTCCCCATTCTTATTCGGGATTTGAAGCGATATACTGGGCCAATACCTTTCCGGATGAGGTCGAGGCGGTGTTCAGCATAGATATGGGAATTCCCGGAACAGCAATAAAAATGGAGAAGGAGCTTCCTCAGGATAAGAAATCGGCTTTGAACGAGAAAAACAGAAGGTTCTATCAAAAAATTCAAAAGCGAGGGGTGCTTGCAAGGATCGTAAGAAAATGGACGGTCGATGCTACAGGCCTGATGTCATCCGATCATCTGACAGCAGAAGAAAAGGAGCTTTATTCTGAGCTTTTTTATAAAAATCTATCCAACGATGCATTTTTTGAAGAAGCGATGAAAATGACCGAGAACGCAAAAGCAGCAGAAGCAACAGGAAAACTGCGTGTTCCTGCGTTTTTCTATATCAGCGATATGAAAATTCGTATCACTGGCACAACATGGCGTGAGGAAGCAATAAAATATGCTGAAAGTATCGGCGCAAAGTATCAGCTTACAGACCAGGGCCATAATATGCATTCCCGGATCTCCCATCAGATAGTAGAGGATCTTCTGTTCTTTCTCGGAACGATTTAACCGGAAATCTCATCAGTCCATAAAATGAAAAACTTGACAAAAGCTCTGTTTCATGATATAATAGATTGAAACTACAAGAACTGAGGTGGAAAAATGCGTAAAATTTCCTGCTGATTTTGATTG
This sequence comes from Ruminococcus sp., assembly GCA_017472145.1. Taxonomy (GTDB): domain Bacteria; phylum Bacillota; class Clostridia; order Oscillospirales; family Ruminococcaceae; genus Ruminococcus_C. The sequence continues at coordinate 84,907 of JAFUQX010000069.1, forward strand.
GGTACAGAAAACGATGGCGGAAGTACCGTCTGTTTTGTTGTGCCCTGCGGGAAATATTACGGTTTTTTCACATAGCATATCCAGCTCCTGAGACGGGTGCATTTTATGTGTTGTCTTATGGAGCCGCCTGATTGTGAGCCGCAGTATATTCCTGCGGCTATTTTTATTGTTCAGGAGGAGTGCTATGTCTGTAATTCATGTTGAAAATCTGACCTTTTCCTATGAGGGAAGCCCGGATCACATTTTTGAAAATGTCAGCTTCCGTATAGATACGGACTGGAAGCTGGGGCTTATCGGCCGAAATGGCCGCGGTAAAACGACCCTTATGAAGCTGCTTATGGGAGAATACGAATACAGCGGAAGGATCACATCAAGTGTGGCATTTGAATACTTTCCCTTTGCTGTTTCTGATGAAAATATGCTGGTGATGTTTCTTGCAGAGGAGATTTGTCCCAATGCCGAAAGCTGGGAGCTTGTCCGTGAGCTTTCTCTTTTGCAGGTTGGGGAGGATGTGCTGTACCGTCCGTTTTCTACGCTTTCAGGCGGAGAGAAAACAAAGGTCATGCTTGCGATGCTGTTTCTGCGGGAGAATTGTTTTCTTCTGATCGACGAGCCAACCAATCACCTGGACTGGAACGGACGCGAAATCGTCAGCCGCTATCTGAAGCGAAAAAAAGGCTTCATCCTCATTTCTCATGATCGAGCGGTGCTGGATGCGTGCATTGATCATGTACTTTCTATTAACAGAACCAATATCGAAATTGAACACGGAAACTACTCCTCATGGGAGAAAAACAAGCGGGCCAGGGAGAATTTTGAGACTGTGCAGAATGAAAGACTGAAAAAAGAAATAAACAGACTTTCTGAAGCCGCTAAGCGTTCTTCGTCGTGGTCTGAAAAGGCGGAGAAAAGTAAATTCGGAAAAGGGGATTCAGGGCTGAAGCCGGACAGAGGCTATGTGGGTCATAAAGCTGCAAAAATGATGAGCTGTGCCAAAAATCATGAAAATCGTATGAGGATGGCCATCACAGAAAAGTCGAAGCTTCTGCGTAACACAGAGCAGACTGAAAGCCTGAAGCTTCCGGCTCTGAGGTTTCACAGTCCAAGGCTGCTGAGTGTGCGTAATCTTTCGGTTTTCTACGACGAAAGAATGGTTTGCAGTGATGTTTCCTTTGATATAAGCGAGGGAGATATAATTGCACTGGCCGGCAGAAATGGATGCGGAAAGACCAGCGTTATCAGGCTGATATGCGGGGAAGAGATCCCCCATACAGGAGAAATCATCATGAACCGTCAACTGAAAATTTCACGGATCTCTCAGGACTTTTCAGGACTTTCAGGGGGGCTCTCTGATTATGCGGTGTCTCACGGATTGGAGGAGAGTCTGTTCAAGGCGATCCTGCGCAAGCTTGATTTTTCAAGGGAGCAGTTTGAAAAGGATATTTCTAATTTCAGCGATGGTCAGAAAAAGAAGGTCATGATCGCTGCAAGCCTGTGCACACCTGCACATCTGTATATCTGGGATGAGCCGCTGAACTATCTTGATGTATATTCACGCAGACAGCTTGAAGAATTAATCATCAGCTGCAAGCCGTCCATGCTGATCGTGGAGCATGACAAAACCTTCTGTGAAGCTGTAAATGCACAATATTGTCAATTCTGAATGACCGGTGTGCTTTCGGACTGTTTTGAGAGTCTTGAATACGTATATGAATATATGCTTCAATACGACTGGCTATATCTGTAAACGCACTCTGGTTGTCTTCGGAGCGCTGGGGTGTGGTACGCTTGAATTGTGTATCGTCTGTTTCGACAGGCGAACTTTTGCCATAAAACAAAAACCACGCAGCCGAGAATTGTTCGCAGCTGCGTGGTTTTTACTGGTCTGAGTGACCCGACTTGAACGGGCGGCCTCTACCACCCCAAGGTAGCGCGCTACCAACTGCGCCACACCCAGACATGGAATAAAGGGGTGAATCGTTCTGGAATGAGAGAACACCACCAGAACCGTTTTATATTATAGCACAGAAAAACGGAGTTGTCAAGTGGTTTTGAAAAAATATATATCAGAGTCCGGAAAAAATTACTTTTGGCATATTCTTCTCCACGGACGATGAGAAACTGAGTCTGAATAAGCTTTATAATTGACAATTGATAATGTACAATTGATGATTAAGGTGTCGCCTGCGGCGACGAATTTTTATATATGTGAGCGAAGCTCACACCGCAATTATCCATTATCCATTGTAGTTTAGCTTCGCTAAACTACAATTTACCCCAATATCTGAAAGAGAACCAATAAAATTACAGTGTTCCCTGTTGCAATTCTGAAGAAATTGTTGTATAATAAACAATATACGTATGCAGAGAAGGGCTGGAGGGACTGGAGTTTCTTCTTCCCGGAGGTGCAGCACCGGAAGAAAGGGTACGGTATTTCATGATTTTTTCGGATTTGATTTACATATATTTATTTTTGCCGCTATGCATCGGAGTCTATTTTCTTGCAAAGACCCGGTGGCGCAATGGGGTTCTGATCGCTTTTTCACTGTTTTTCTATGCCTGGGGTGAACCGGTTTATTTGTGGCTCATGCTGCTGAGTACATGCATGAACTATCTGTTCGGACGGATGATCTCCTACGGGGCCGGCCGTGCTTCAAAGCTGGGCTTCGTTCTGGGGCTGGTGATGAATCTGGGACTGCTTGCGGGCGTGAAGTATACAGACATCCTTGTGAAAGGGCTGAATACCCTCCTGGGAACGGAGCTTCCTGTGCCAGGGCTTATTCTGCCGATGGGACTGAGCTTCTTTACGCTTCGGGCCATTTCCTATATCGTTGACTGCTACTGGGGTCGGGTAGAGGCCGAAAACAAATTCAGCTGCTTTCTGCTTTATATGACCCTGTTTCCGATCACAGCGGCCGGCCCTGTCGTCCGGTACGAGTCCATTCAGGAGGAGCTTGTGTCCCGGACTGTATCTGTGCAGGATCTTAGTGATGGCATGGGACGGATCGTCATCGGTCTTGCGAAAAAGGTGCTTCTGGCCGATTCGCTTGCGGCGATCACAGGATCCTTTCTGGGAGGCCAGGCGATCGGGACACAAACAGCTCTGGGCACATGGTATGGTGTGCTTCTCTTTGCTCTTCAGGTCTATTTCGATTTCTCCGGCTATTCGGATATAGCCATTGGAACAGGGCGTCTCTTCGGATTCCGTCTGGAAGAAAATTTCCGCAGCCCCTTCTCCGGCCGGAGCATAACGGATTTCTGGCAGAGATGGCACATCTCTCTGGGGGCTTTTTTCCGGGACTATGTGCTGGATGTATCGCTTTATGGAAGACTTGGGAAGAGCGGCGGAATTCTGCTGTGCGGTCTTCTGGCTGGTTTGTGGCATGGAGGCGGCTGGAATTTTGTCATCTGGGGTTTGTTTATCAGTCTGCTGATCCTGCTGGAGGGTCTTCTGCGTAAGGAGACCCTGGAAAAAATCCCTCTGCTGCTGCGTCATTTATATACCAAGATTTTAGTTGGGATCAACTTTGCTGTTTTCTTCTTTACAGATCCGGATGAGCTGCTGGCTTGCCTGAAAAATCTGTTTTTCCTGGGCGGAAACGGTCTTGGCAATGCCCTTCTTGCAGAATCTGTAAAAAATAACTTATTTGTGATACTGGCCGCTGTACTCTGCTGCAGTCCGCTGCTGGAGCTTCCTAAAAGGTATATGAAGCAAAGTCCCCGGGCCTATATGGTGATTCAGACGACGGGGACCGTTCTTATGGCGGCCCTGTTGATCGTCAGCAGCATTTTCATGATAAGAGATGGAAGCCGCCCGTTTGTATATCTGCAATTCTAAAGGAAGGAGACAAGCAGTCATGTTTGAAAAGAAAAAGAACTATGCGCAGGGTGAAATGCGTCCCCTTTCGGCGCTTTCCCAGAAGAAACCGGAGGAAGCCGTTTCGAAAAGGACTGTGCCGGCCCGGGTTCCTGTCTCTCCTCAGGTGCAGAATACCGTTTCGGCCTTGTCCGGCCAGAACAAAATTACAGAGGGCGATACCGCACAGCGTACCCCCATCCGAGCGGCCGCAGGAAATCAGCCGGCGGTATCCGCTGGAGAAAGAAAGACGGAAGCACAGGAGCATTATACAAGTCCGGATGTGCAGTCTCCGCCGCCTGCACGGAATCCGATGCTGCGGTCGGATCCCAGGCGCTGGTCACGCTCAGAGCGGGGCGAGCGGGAGCCTGATCTTTCCAGGTGGGAGGAGAGAGAGGCTTTTTTCTCTCAATGTCTGTCAGAGGAGACATGCCGCAGTTCCCCTGCATCTTCAGCGGCCGGACCTGCTCAGAAGGAGGAGACGCAGAGCTTATCATTTGCCTCTTCATGGAGTACCAATCCTTTCCGGAATCGTCCGGCTGACCGTCCGGTCATTTCTCACGCCAAGGAAGAGCCGGAGCCGGTGCCTGCTGCATCTGACCAGCCCCTGGCTGAGGAGCAGCAGCCTGTCGATGCACCTCCTGCGGATATGGCTATGAGTATCGAGCAGGCGTTCAGTGCCAAACGCAGACGGGATGAAAAAAACAACACGCCGGCGCCGCCCTCTCCGGAGGAAACGCAGGCCCGTCGCCGCAGCGCCTATATCCGTGCGATCGTCCTTATGGGGATTCTGGCGGTAGGCGGACTGTTCCTGCTTCTGGGAAACCGGTCTGTATTTTCTGACGAGGGGAATGGGGAGACGGCCTGCTGGCCGGAGTTTACCGTACAGTCCTGTCTGAATGGCGAATATACATCCAGCCTGTCGGATTATTACTATAATACGCTTCCTATGCGCAGTCACTTTGAAAATGCTGCGGATGCACTGGATGGCCTGAAAGGAATCGGGGCTGAGTGAGAGACAGTCATAGGGAAGGGCGTTCTGTCCGGGGTACTTTTTAAGCAGGGATGCCATTGCGGCATCACTGCTTTTTTGTTTACTTCTGGATATATCGTGAAAAAACTGCGCTGAGACGAGCGACAGTGTAAAGAAATGTGCAGAAAAGTATCCGGATTTCACATAACGCTTGACAGAATAGAGGAAATATGGTACAATAATTACAAATATTGTTACTGTGGAGGTAATTATGAGAAAATTAAGAAAACGGATTACATCGGCTGTTACGGCTGCTGTGATCGGCGTAACCAGTGCTGTGGCAGCCATGTCAACAGCATCCATCAGCGTAAACGCAGCTGATGAAAACTATGTAGAAGCGTTACAGATGTCCCTGTACTTCTACGATGCAAACCATTGCGGCGGCGATGTTGGCGAGAATCCGCTGACATGGAGAGATGACTGCCACATGCAGGATGCTACAGCATCTCTGGATAATGCGCAGGGCCTGTCCGCAGCATCCAAGAGTGCGATCATGGAGCAGAACGGCGGTTCTTCTACTGTAGATGTATCCGGCGGCTACCATGACGCAGGTGATCACATCAAGTTCTCTATGACGATCGGCTTCAGTATAACAAGCCTTGCCTGGTCTTATTTCTCCTATCCCGAGGCGTACGAGGCCGCAGGCTGTACAGATCATCTGCTGTATATCCTGAAGAATGCCTGCGATTACTTTATGAAGGTTACCTATCTGGACAGCAGTGATGACGTTATCGCATTCTGCTATCAGGTAGCATCTGAAGGCGAGGACCACAACGGCTCTAACAGCTGGAGTGCACCTGAGGTTCAGGACTGGACACGTACAACCTTCTGGGCAGATTCCTCTCATCCGTCCGGTGATGCATCCGGTCAGATGGCAGCCGCTCTGGCGGCCTCTTCTCTGGCTTTCAGAAATAACGGCAATACTGCATATGCAGATGAGTGCCTGAAGTATGCACAGGCTCTGGAGGAATTCACAAAGAAGTATCCGGCTGCTACATATGACGGCGTTGGTTCTATGTATGCTTCCGGCCAGACGGTTGATGATGTAGCGTGGTCTGAGGTATGGTGTCAGCTGGCTGCAAACAACGGCAAGCTCCCTTCTTCCTACACACCTTCCTACGTTCTGACAGGTGACAAGTGCTATACAGGCAATAACTATGACGGCTATATGTACTGTTGGGACAAGGTTTGGAGCGGCTACGCTGCACTTCTGGCAGAGGTCGGCTATAACACGAATACATATGTAAATGAAATGAAGACTGAGCTGAACGGTCAGGGCGGCCTGTCCACAAGCTCTTATAATGCAGCCGGCTGGGGTGCATCCCGTTACAACTGCGCACTGCAGATGCTGGCTCATCACATTGCTGACGCGACCGGTGATGATTCCTATGCAGCAGCTGCAAAGTATCAGATGGATGTAATCCTGGGCAACAACTCCACTGGCTACAGCTTCCTGCTGGGTTATGGTGACAAGTGGGCTACAAGAGTTCACCACCGTGCAGCAAATCCGGGTACAGGCAATCCGGCGGATAATACAGAGGCTCTGTATACAGCATATGGCACGCTGGTAGGCGGTATGGATTCCAGCGGTAACTATGAGGATCACCAGAATTCCTATCAGTTTACTGAGCCGGCTCTGGACTACAACGGCTGCTTTGCACTGGCGATCGCTCCGCTGGTTGTAAAATACGGCGGCGATGCAACCACATTCCCGGCTAAGCTGGCCTCTATTGCAGAAATTGAAGCAAATTATGATTTCAGCAGCGGCAGCGGCACAGTAACTACTACTGAGACCACCACCACCACCACTACCACAACAACCACCACCACAGAAACTACCACTACCACTACAACCACCGAGCTGGTTACAACAACAGAGACAGAACCAACTACAACGACAATTGAAACCACCACTACAAAGGAAGCAGATACAACAACGGAAACACAGCCGACTGAAACAACGACTACAGAGACTCAGCCTACAGAAACAACGACTACAGAGACCTCAGCCACCACCACAGAATCCACACCGTCCGGTGAGGTCGTTGGTAATGTATGGCTGGCCGGTCAGGCCGGCGGCGTAGGCTTCTGGAATCTGGAGGCAGCAGGACAGAATCCGGCTGCGGTCACAGGCAATGGCCAGTATAAGGCTTCCTGGGAGTTCCAGGGCGATGGTACAGACAACATCGAGTGTCTGATTCTTCAGTCTGATTTCAACATCTATGCATATGCGCCGGAAGGCACAACGAATCCGCTGGATGAGTGCAGCGTGAAGCTGACAATAGACAAGATCACATTGGATGGCGTTGAGATTGCATACACAGGCCCGACAGACGGCTGTGTTACAACAGGTGATGATGGTGTAAGCCTTCGTGTGAATATCCTGAATACATGGGGCAATGCCAATATCAAGGATATCGTTGGTTCCGGCGTTTCTCTGACCGATGTTATGGAGGTTACCTTCACTGTATCCGGTCTGCCGGGTGGCGATGTAACTACTGAGTCTACAACGGAAACAACAACAACGACAACAACAACTTCTCTCACAACGACTACCACAACAACCACAACCACGACCCCGCAGCAGACAACAGTAACAACCACATCCGATTCTGATCTGATCGGCCCGACCAATACTACATCCACTACTACTACTACTACTTCCACGACCACCACTACAACTACAGCTACCACTACTACAAAGGCTCCGGATAAGACCACTACAGCTACCACTACTACAAAGGCTCCGGATAAGACTACCACAGCTACTACTACTACAAAGGCTCCGGATACAACTACAAGCACAACTGCTACAACTCTGGATCCGAATGTAGAGGTCACCATTGGTGATGTAAATATGGATGGCAAGATCTCCATTAAGGATATCATTCTGCTGAACAAGTATGTTGTTCAGATGGTTGACCTGAATGAGCATCAGCTGAAGGCTGCTGCTTGTAAGGAGGACGGCACGATCAACAGTGAAGACGTAGTGGCTCTCATGAGCTATATCGTTGAGCTGGTAGAGACTCTGCCGACAAAGTAAGCATAAACGAAACGATAAAAAGGACTGCATGGCCGGAAGACCGTGCAGTCCTTTTGCATATATATGGAGACAAATGAAAGGCTCCCCTTATTAAGGAGAGACTTTCAAAGGTTTTTCGACAGTCTGGCCGCTTGCGCAGTGCAGGCTGGATCTGTTACTGCTTGGGAACGATGATCCCCGGGCCTTTGTAAATGCTTCTGGCCGGGACAAAGCCGCGCACGCTGCTGAGCGGATACACATTGGATTCAGCACCGATGACCGTGCCGGGATTGAGCACGCTGTTGCAGCCTATCTCCACGCAGTCTCCCAGCATAGCACCCATTTTCCGCAGTCCGGTTTCGATCTGGCCGCTTTCATCCCGGATGATGACCGGTGTCTTGTCGGATTTGACATTGGATGTGATCGAGCCGGCACCCATATGAGATTTATATCCCAGAATGCTGTCGCCCACATAGTTATAGTGAGGGGTCTGAACACAGTCAAAGAGAATGACATTCTTCAGCTCCACGGAATTGCCTACCACGCAGCCATCTCCCACAAGGGCACTGCCGCGGATAAAGGCGCAATGACGCACCTCGGTATAGGCTCCGATGATACAGGGCGCCCCCAGATAGGCCGAGGGGAAAACCACAGCGGTCTTGTGGATCCATACATTTTCAGAGGGGTTGTCATATTCATCCGGGGAGAGGGTCTGACCCAGTGCGATGATCATGTCGCTGATGCCTCCCAGGGCCTCCCAGGGGTATGTAAACTGAGAGAGATACTCCTTGGCAAGAGTATGCTCCAATGAATAAAGGTTCAAAATTTTCGCTTGTTCCATATCGTTTCTCCTTTTATAGCACCGAATGTTTCCGGTCGTATTGCTATTACAAGGATACCATATTTTTGGGGGTTCGTCAAGTACGGGATTTTTGTTTTACAAGCCGGGTGTACATAGAAAAAGGACTGCTGCAAATGGGAGGGTGCAGCAGTCCTTTTCGGTTTATTTAAGGAGATTTGATAGAGGGGTCGTTCTTTCTTTCAGGGGGATCCTTAGCTTAACTGCCAGATATCCTCATTGTACTCTGCAATGGTTCTGTCGGAGGAGAAGTAGCCAGCCTGGCTGATGTTGATGAGCATCTTCTTAGCCCAGGCCATTCTGTCCTCATAATCCTTGAAGGCCAGTTCCTTCTTTTCGATATAATCCTGGAAATCCGGGAAGGTCATGAACCAGTCCTTGCCGATCAGCTCCTTCTGAAGACGAGTGAGGTGTTCCTCGCTTCCCACAGCCAGCAGCTGCTCGCTCGTGATGAAGTCCACTGCGGCCTTGATGTCCTTATCCTTCTTATAGTAAGCAGATGCATCATAGCTGCCCTCTGCATAACGCTCTACAACGGTTTCGCTGGAATCGCCGAAGATATAGATGTTCTCGTCACCTACCAGCTCATGGATCTCGACATTTGCGCCGTCCTCTGTACCCAGAGTAACTGCACCATTGAGCATGAATTTCATGTTGCCTGTGCCGCTGGCCTCCTTGGAAGCCAGGGAGATCTGTTCAGAAATATCACACGCCGGAATCAGGTGCTCTGCATAGGTCACATTGTAATTCTCCACCATGACCACCTTCAGGTAGGGGCTTACCTCCGGATCGTTGTTGATGACCTCCTGGAGACACAGGATCAGGTGAATGATATCCTGTGCGATCACATAGGCCGGGGCGGCCTTTGCACCGAAGATTGCTGTGATCGGACGGGCGGGCTTTTTGCCTGCCTTGATTTCCAGATACTTGTGAATGATATACAGAGCATTCAGCTGCTGGCGCTTGTATTCATGCAGTCTCTTGATCTGAATGTCAAAGATGGAATCTGCATCTACGTCCACGCCCTCTGTCTGCTTGAGGTAAGCACGCAGCTCCTGCTTGCGGCTTTGCTTGATGGCAAGCAGCTGCTCCAGAACCTTCGGGTCTTCTGCATATTCAGCCAGCTTTGTCAGCTCTGCGGCATCCTTCTTGTAGTCGTCGCCGATCAGCGAGGTGATGAACGCAGCCAGCTCCGGATTGCAGTGCAGCAGCCAGCGGCGGAAGGTAATGCCGTTGGTCTTGTTGTTGAACTTTTCCGGGTAGATTTCATAGAAGGCATGCAGCTCATTTTCCTTCAGAATATCGGTGTGCAGGGACGCAACACCATTTACGCTGTAGGAATAGTGAATGCAGATGTGCGCCATGTGTACACGGTCATCCTTGTCAATGATATATACCTTTTCGTTGTCATACTTTCTGCGCACCTTGTCATCCAGCACCTCGATGATCGGAACAAGCTGGGGTACGGCCTTCTTGAGGTAGGCGATGGGCCACTTTTCAAGCGCCTCGGCCAGAATGGTGTGGTTGGTATAGGCACAGGTGCGGGTTACGATGTCGATGGCGTCATCCATTTCAATGCCGCGCTCGCAGAGCAGACGGATCAGCTCCGGAATGACCATGGTGGGGTGGGTGTCGTTGATCTGAATGGCTGCATAGTCCGGCAGATCATACAGATTACAGCCCTTAGCCACGCACTCGTCCAGAATGAGCTGTGCACCGTTGCTGACCATGAAATACTGCTGGTAGATACGCAGCAGCCGGCCGGCCTCGTCGCTGTCATCCGGATACAGGAACAGAGTCAGGTTCTTTTCGATGTCGCTCTTGTCGAAATCAATGCCGTCCTCTACGATGGACTCATCGACTGTTTCGATATCAAACAGATGCAGCTTGTTGGTGCGGTTGTCATAACCAGTCACATTGATGTCATACAGTCTGGATGTCACAGTCAGACCTCTGAAGGAAACCGAATAGGAAACATCGGTCTTGGTGAGCCAGCTCTGATCTTCGATCCATGCGTTGGGCTGCTCTGTCTGGAGATTCTTTGCAAACTTCTGCTTAAACAGGCCATAGTGGTAGTTGAGACCCACGCCGTCGCCGTTGAGACCCAATGTTGCGATGGAATCCAGGAAGCAGGCAGCCAGTCGGCCCAGACCGCCGTTGCCCAGAGACGGCTCCGGTTCGATCTCCTCCACAGCGCAGATGTCCTTTTCGTTCTCGGCCAGCAGCTCCTTTACTTCGTCATAAATGCCAAGGTTGATCAGATTATTGGAGAGCAGCTTGCCGATGAGAAATTCAGCGGAGATGTAGTAGAGCTTCTTTTTGCCCTGAGCGGACTCCTTTTCAGCGGCCATCTGCTGAACCATCTCCAGCAGGCCAAAGTAGATCTCCTCATTTGTGCAGTCCGCAATGGACTTGCCGTATTTTGTATTCAGAATTGCAGTTAAATTCATATAAACGTTCCTTTCTTCTATCACAGCCGGAGCTGTGCGGTGTTTTAAGCTGTTGATATTATTATACTCTTTTACCGCCTGGATTTCTTGCAATATTCGGCGCAAAACATGCACAATACTATCATTTTTGCAAAAAATTCCTGCTGCTTTCACAAAAAGAGCTTGAAGGAAGACTGATACTGTAGTATAATGCAGGTGATATATCTGTCAAAGGAGGCCTCTCATGGATCGGATCCAGTACGAAACCTATCACGAAAACAAGGCGCACACCACCCCGGACTTTCCCTATAATACGTATATCTGCTCTATTCCGCTGGATTTTCCGGAGGTATCTGCCCACTGGCACAGCGAGGCGGAGCTGATCGTCATCAAGAAAGGGCAGGGAACAGTGGCTGTAGACCTGATATCCTATGATGTTACGGAGGGAAATATGATCCTCATTCTGCCGGGACAGCTTCATTCCATCCATCAGAGGGCCTTCTGCGAAATGGAGTATGAGAATATTCTGTTTGATCCGGCCTTGCTGGGAGCAGGGGATGGCGATCTGTGCGGGCGTCTTTTACAGCCCTTGTTTACAGGCCAGCTCCGGCACCCGGTGCGGATGGATGAGCAGCTGCCTTATTACAAGGAGGCCTGTGCCTGTATTGAAAGGATCGACCGTCTGTGCAGTGAAAGAAAACATGGCTACCAGCTGGCGGTGAAGGGGAATCTGTTCTCATTGATGTATCTTCTGGTGACCCATCATGGGCGGTGCACGGAGAAGTCCAGGAAAAAGCGCTCTATTGAGAAGGTCAAGCTTATTCTGTCATATATCAGTGAGAATTATGCACAGCGAATCACCATTGAGGATGCGGCGGGTGTCTGCTATTACAGCAAGTCTCATTTTATGAAGTTTTTCAAGGACACCATGGGAGAGGGTTTCATTCAGTATCTCAATGGCTATCGGCTGCGGATCGCGGCTCAGCTTCTGCTTTCTACAGGGGATACGATTCTGGACATAGCCGAAAAAACCGGATTTGAGAATCTGTCTTATTTCAATCGGGCATTTAAAAGCCGATATGGCTTGTCTCCGGGGCAGTATCGGAAGCAGCATCTATCATAAGTACGAACGGGGCTGGTAAGACCGCCCCGTTTTTACTGATATCGTTTTCTCAGAGCATCCAGCGCACGCTTTTCGAGACGGGACACATAGGAACGGGATATCCCCATTTTATCAGCGATCTCACGCTGCGTCAGAGGTCTTGTGCCATAGAGTCCATAGCGTGCAATGAGGATCTCCTTTTCCCGCGGCTCATCCAGCTCAGAGAGAAACTGATAAAGCTGTCGGGTCTGCATTCGCTGCTCTACCAGTTCATCCAGATTGCTCCCGTCATCGATCAGATCCATCAGCGTCAGCTGATTGCCGTCCTTGTCAGTCTCAATGGGGTCTCCCATGTAGACGGTGTCGGCCTGCTTCTTGTGCGCTCGGAAGCTCATGAGGATCTCATTTTCGATACACCTGCTTGCATAGGTAGCAAACCGGATGCCTTTGCTGTGGTCGAAGGTAGAGACGGCCTTGATCAGTCCGACCGTACCGATGGAAATGAGATCCTCCTGATCACCGGTAGCCGCATAATATTTTTTGATGATATGAGCTACCAGCCGCATATTGTGGAGAATAAGCTTGTTTTTGGCTTCCTTGTCACCCAGGGCCATCTGCTCAAAGCATTTCTGCTCCTCGGCTCTGGACAGGGGTTTGCGGAAGGACCCGACCTCCTCCACATGGAGAAAGCACATGAAAATATGCTGCACGAAATCCAGAAACACGTCACATCACCTCACATTTACTCTATGCAGAGGGAGAGTTGTCTTATGCAGGCCATTGCGGCCGGTTCAGCTCTGTCTTGAAACCAGCAGGATTTTATGGTATAATGAAATACACAGCGAATGAAGCGTGCGAATGCATTTCCGGACAGGGACAGGCGCTTTGCACCGATTTCTTTTGATCCGGATGATACATGAAAAGAGGGAGTCTTAAAACTCCGGACGATATCTTAGGAGGATTGCTATGTTCAGAGAACTCACGAGAAAAAAGAAGGAGCTTCCGGCAGAGGAATGCATCCGGATACTCAAGGAGGAGACCCGGGGTGTTCTGTCGGTGCTGGGAGATGAGGATTACCCCTACGGCACACCGATGAATCACTGGTACAACGAAGCAGACGGAAAGATCTATTTCCACTGCGGTAAAGCAGGTCACAGGCTGGATGCATTGAAAAGACATGACAAGGTGTCCTTCTGCGTGTGGGATAAAGGCAGCCGCAGTGAAGGTCAATGGGCCTGGAATGTGAAAAGTGTCATTGTTTTCGGCAGAATGGAGATCATTGACGACATGGAGCAGATCATAGATATTATGGTGAAGCTTAGCCGTAAATTCACCCAGGATGAGGCGTATATCCAGAAAGAAATTGAAGTCTACGGTCACGAGACACTGCTTTTGCAGCTTAGTCCGGAGCATATCTGCTGCAAGCTGGTGACGGAGTCCTGACTCTGTGGCTGTGAACATATGAGAGGAGCTTTTTCATGAAAATCAACCATATTGCTATGTATGTATGCGATCTGGAGCGCAGTAAGGCCTTTTATGAGGTTTACTTCGGCGGTGTGCCGAATAGTAAGTATCACAATCCGAAAACAGGCTTGCAAACATATTTCCTGACCTTTGAGGATGGAGCACGGCTGGAGTTGATGTCACGCCCTGAATGTACAGATACGGTCAGACACGAATTTGCATTGGGACTGATCCATCTGGCCTTCAGTACAGGCAGCCGGGAGACTGTGGATTCACTTACAGCAAAGCTTGCAGCGGATGGGTATACCGTTGCAGGACAGCCAAGAACTACTGGCGATGGTTATTATGAGAGTGTGATCCTTGATCCCGATGGAAACCGGATCGAGATTACGGAATAGGATATTTCCACGCCGGATTTTGATATAATCCCCTTAGAGTAGACACACTAAAAAACAAAGAGTGTGAAAACTCTAAGGGGGTTATTTCATGTCAAGACAAAAGAAATTGACAGACGAAGAAAGAATAGAAGCCGTGCGAGAATATCTTGCAGGAAAAGGAA
>JAFUQX010000070.1 GCA_017472145.1 Ruminococcus sp.
ACCTGCGTGCGATCGAAATTTATGAAAAGCTGGCCAAGGAGAATCCGGAGCGGTATCTGGAGTATGTGGCAACGAGCTATAACAATGCCGGGAATTTCTATGCAGATCAAGGCCAGCCGGAAAAGGCGGAGGACTATTACCTGCGTGCGATCGAAATTTATGAAAAGCTGGCCAAGGAGAATCCGGAGCGGTATCTGGAGGATGTGGCGATGAGCTATAACAATGCCGGGGCTTTCTATGATGAACAAGGCCAGCCGGAAAAGGCGGAGGACTATTATCGGAGGGCGATCGAAATCAGAGAAAAGCTGGCTAAGGAGAATCCGGAGCGGTATCAGGCGGATGTGGCGATGAGCTATATCAATGCCGGGGCTTTCTATGATGAACAAGGCCAGCCGGAAAAGGCGGAGGACTATTATCGGAGGGCGATCGAAATTTATGAAAAGCTAGCCGAAGAGAATCCGGAGCGGTATCAGGCCTATGTGGCGATGAGCTATAACAATACCGGGAATTTCTATGCAGAGCAAGGCCAGCCGGAAAAGGCGGAGGACTATTATCGGAGGGCGATCGAAATCAGAGAAAAGCTGGCCGAAAAGAATCCGGAGCGGTATGCGCCGGATTTAGCAGCAAGCTATTTCAACTACGCCATTTTCAAACAGTCTGGGGTATATTTTGCGAAGGCTCTTGAAATTGCCCAGGAGCACCCATGGCATCCATACTGCCGCCAGATCATCGATATCCTTCCCTGACCCGAAAGGAGACATTACATGGAAACCTATCAGACCTACCAGATCTTTCTCTGCTCCTCCATCGTAGAGTTTGAGCAGGAGCGGCTGATCCTCCACGACTACATACAAAAGCTGAGCCGGATCACGAAAGCGGCCCGGAGCACATCCCTGATCCTCCGCAAGTGCGAGAACATGGACAACAGGCTGGAGCTGGACGGCAAGCAGAATTTCTACAATCAGGAGATCATCCGCAGTGAGCTTGTGGTATTCCTCTTTGGAGAGAAGGCCGGGTCTTATACCCTGGAGGAGCTGGATATCGCCGCCGGGGCCTTCGGTGAGGACAGAAGCCGCCGTATCTGCGTGCTGTGCACGAAAGACCCCTACCACTCCGAGGAAGCGTCCCTGAAGGAGCTGGCCGGGCGGCTGGACAAGTATCGTCTCCGCTTTGCCCTTTTCTCCCATATGGATACGATAAAGCTCCATATCCTCACCCGGCTCATGGAGCAGCTCTGACGCAGGAAGACGAATGTTTGTTTTTCATAGAAATGATTGACATTTTTCATAAATTATGGTACGATACCAATAGATGTCTTTCAGGACTGATTTATGGGAGGATTGATTTTATGAAACATTCATTCTGGAAAAGGCTGGCGGCCACCGTTGCGGTGTGCGGCTCGCTGATTCTGAACATGGCCAGCGGCGCTATGCCGACTGCATCCGCTGCACCGGATGAGTACCACGACGACTGGCTGCATGTCAACGAGAACGCCGAGATCGTGGATATGGACGGCAACCCGGTATGGATCACCGGCTGCAACTGGTTCGGCTTTAATGTTGGCAGTCAGGTGTTTGACGGCGTATGGTCGCAGAATATGCACGATATGCTCACGCAGATCGCCGATCACGGCTTTAACTTCCTGCGTGTGCCCATGTCCACGGAGATCCTCCTCCAGTGGATGAATGGCGATCCCGACCCCGCTGTGCCCAAGGTGAATCAATACACCAACCCGGAGCTGACCCTGGAGGGGGTCGAGGGCGGCACGATCATGTACAGCTTTGATATCTGGAATCTGGCCGTGAAGTGGTGCAGAGAGCTGGGCATCAAGATCATGATCGACATCCACAGTGCAGAGACCGCTTCTGCCGGCCACCAGGTGAGCCTGTGGTATACGGATAAATTCAGCACCGAGGACTGGTGTACAGCCCTGGAATGGTTTGCGGATTATTATAAGGATGACGATACCATTCTGGCCATTGACCTGAAGAATGAGCCGCACGGTACGGCCGATACCCCGAATCTCATGGCCAAGTGGGACGATTCCACTGACCCTACCAACTGGAAATATGCAGCGGAAACCTGTGCGGCCCGTGTGCTGGCCAAGAACCCGAATCTGCTGATCATGGTAGAGGGTACAGAGGTGTATCCGAAGTTTGAGGAGGGTGCAGACTGGACCTCTCAGAATATTGACTATTCCAGATATCCCTACAGCTACTATCATCACACCTGGTGGGGCGGCAATTTCCGTGGGGCGAGAGACTATCCCATCGACCTGGGCGAGCACCAGAGCCAGCTGGTATATTCTCCTCATGACTACGGCCCTCTTGTATGGGAGCAGGACTGGTTCTATGACGGCTTTACCCAGGAGACCCTTCTGGCAGACTGCTGGTATGACAACTGGTTCTTCCTTCAGGATGAGGGGATCTCCCCGCTGCTCATGGGTGAATGGGGCGGCTTTATGGACGGCGACAAGAACGAGGCGTGGATGATCTATCTCCGGGACTTTATGATCGAAAACCGCATCCATCATACCTTCTGGTGCTTCAATGAGAATTCCGGTGATACCGGCGGTCTGGTTTATGACAACTTCGGCAAGTGGGACGAGGAGAAATATGTCCTGGTAGAGCCGTCTCTCTGGCAGGATGAAAGCGGCCGCTTCATCAGCCTGGATCATACCATTGCACTGGGTGCAAACGGCATTTCCCTTTCGGATTATTACGGCGGCGGCCCGGGTACAGAGGAGCCGGTAGTTCCGGGTGTGACTCCGGGCGATATCAATGAGGATGGCTTTATCAATATTATGGATCTGGCCATCGCCAAGCGTATGCTGACAGAGGACAGACCGGCGGTCGTGGCCGCTTCTCCGGAGGACACAGACGGCAGCGGTACATTCAATGTCACGGACGTGGTGCGCCTTGCAAAATATGTAGTCGGACTGGATGTAACCCTGGAGGTATATGCCGGATAGCTTCTTTTTTGTGCGAAACGCCTATTTCCGGGGCTGAATATCATTGAAAATGTCAATTGTCAGGGGCGCTGAAATTTTGTATAATATATATGAGCTCGGTGATAGAGGGATCTCTGCTTGACGAAGCAAGGGGCCTGCTGCGATGGACAAATCGGAGCAGAGCAATACTGCGGCAGAATGATAAACCGACTGGGCGAAAAAAGAAAAGTAGATTCAGCAACAGACGAGCCTGGCCGCAGATCGCAGCGGACTGAAATCGCAAGTATCGGAAAGGGTGTAGATTTCAGAATGTGCGGCAGGTGCTTCAGGGAATTCCTTCACAGAACAATTTGTCCTCACTGATTCTGAAACGGATCAGAAAGCTTCCGCAAACAGGCAGGGACGTCCTGCTGCGTTGAACGGATCGGAGACTTTTATAAGGCTGCGGTCTGCTCCACATTTCTCTCTTATGGATCATACTGAACATGCTGCTGGATGGAATGGCAGGCATGAGAAAAAGGCTCAGGCCTGCACAGAAAAGCTGCGAATAGAAAATACACACGGCCTGCGGGGAATGTTTCGGTTCTGGCAAGCATTTTGCCGGTATTCAGCGCAGGGGCGTGAGTTGTTATCGTTTTATCGGGCACACGAAAGGCATAGCTTTTTGTATACTAACGAATAAAGAAAACCCCGAATCAGAGTGGAATCGTCTCTCTGATTCGGGGTATTTTTTTCTATTTGGGCAATACAGCCAGGGATTGCAGCTCAAAGGCCTCGTGTCGTTTTTCGGAGAGGGCCTTTTCATATTTCTGGCAAGTACCGGTGTAGGGGTCATTGAAGTAGTAGTATTGTTCATCATAGCCGATCAGAACCATGCAGTGCTCATTGGCCAGCCATTGATAGCTGCTTCCATCGGACAGATGCCATGTGCTTCCCGGAATCGGTGCTTCCATTTTCAGGCTGACCCAGACCATAACCGGAATCCCGCAGCTGATATATTCCTCACAGAGGACCGGCAGAGTCAGCCCGGTGGTATTCACATAGCGCTCGTCTGAACCGAAGAAGCGGAGGAAGGCCTTTTCAATCACCGTGGCCATACAGCCGTAGGAGGTCTCCGTTCTGGGGTCGCCGATGAAACAGGCGCTGGGATCCGGGCCGTAGCAAAGGCCGTTCATGTGATAGAAATGATCCGATCGGTCCAGATACTGGTCGATAAAGGCCGATACAGAAAGCTCCTCTCCGGCATATTGCAGAAGCATAACGGCACTGACGGACTCACAGCCTGTAGGGAAGTCCGGCAGCTGAGCGATCTCCGGTACGCCCTCGATCCGGTAGGAATCCGGAATCTCACGCTGGGGCGCTTCCGATGAAGCCGGCTCGGTTTCCGCAGACTCCTGCTTTTGCAGGTGATCCGAAAGAAGCGATTGCAGGTCGGCGGTTTCCATATCCTGTGCGATGCATTCATTCCGCAGCAGCTCGATCTCATCCAGGAGTCCGCTGTCTGTATCAGAAGGGGTCTCCGGCCGTTCCCCGGAGTCCGGCTCCTGGGCCGTCTTGTCCGTACAGCCGCAGAATATAACAATGGATAATCCGCACACTGCACAGAGCAGGCGCTGAAGCAGTCGGTGTGTCATAGAAAATCTCCCGTGAAGTCAGAATGATATTCCTATTGTAGCATATATTTCCGGCCATTTCAACAGGATTTTTCAAAGATTGCAAGAAGAATGGCCCTGCCCGGGATGCATCAGCGGGAGTATGCAGAGACCTTTGGGGCATCCGGGGCCTCTATGGGGCCGCTGTTTTAATTTGATGCCCCATGCAAATATCACGCAATTTGGCCAAATTCTGCTATTTTGGGGCATGTGGGGCACGTAATTGCAAAAGTCTTATATACTATAATACATGTTGTTTTGTTTTTTACGTGTTATAAGTTTTTATAATTTGAAGCCTACGTGCCCCAAAAAGCACAAATATCACGCAATTTCGGGCTTTTCGCTTGGGGCATCTATTGGGGCATCCATGGGGCATCTAGGGGCACGAAATTATTTTAGAAATCAATCGGCAGCTGAAATATGTCCTTCTCTTATTTCATCCTTGTATAGTAGAAGATTGCCAGCTGTGTCCGATCCCGCAGCTCCAGCTTTTCCAGAATGCCGCTGATGTAGTTGCGCACGGTTCCCTCACTGAGAAACAGCTCTGCGGCGATCTCCTTGTTGCTCAGGCCCTCTGCTACAAGGATGATGATCTCCTCCTCCTTCCGGGAGATATCATAGGCGGCGCTGTCAAAGTCCGATTGGCGGCCGCTTTTCATCAGCTCCGGCAGCCGGCTGACAACCTCCTCCCCGAATACACGCTGTCCCCGCAGAACCGTTTCCAGCGCCGGCGCAATGCCCTCAAAATCCTGCTTGAGGATATATCCCTTTGCGCCCATATTCATGGCCTTTACGATATATTCATCATCGGAGAAGGTGGTGAGATAGAGGATACGGGCTTCAGGGTGCTTCTGAAGAATATGCTCACCGGCTTCAATTCCCGTCATTCCCTCCATGCGGATGTCCATGAGGAGCACATCCGGGCGGTGGCTTTCAAACAGCGCAATGGCTTCTGCTCCGCTGTGTCCGATGGCCAGCACAGAAATGCTGCCTGTGCTCTCCAGAATGGTTTTCAGGGACAGGGCCGCCAGGCGGTCATCGTCTATAACGATTATATTCATTCGGGGTTCTCCTCCTGTTTCTTTTTCGGGATGGATGCAAACACCTGAAATCCCTTTTCAGACGGTGTGATGTTGAGAAGGCCGCCGGCATTTTCTGCACGCTCCTTCATTCCGGCCAGGCCCATTCCCGTTTCCCGGATCGTTTTGTTTCCCGTGCCGTTATCCCGGATGATCAGCTGGTAGAAGGCCGGATGCTCCCGCAGGACCACAGAGATCGTGTCTGCATTGCTGTGTTTGACGACATTGGAAAGGCTTTCCTTGACGATTCCGATGAGACAGAGCTTGACCGATTTGGGTGCACGCTCCGGAATACCGCAGTCCAGCTCGATGCGATAGCGTTCCTCCAGCGGGGCGATGCACTCCTGAAGTGTTCTGTGCAGATGAATCGTGGTATCGTGCAGATCGTGCACACTGCTTCGGATGCTGGTCATGGCTTCATTGAGGGTATCCTTCACGCTGGATATACTTTCGCTGAGCGTTTCATCCTTGTTGAGGATCTGTATCGCACCCACCTGAAGCAGGGAGCGTGTCAGCGAATGGCCTACATTGTCATGGATCTCTCTGGCGATGCGGTTTCGCTCCTTCAGGGTGGCCATGTAGATCTCATTGTCCTGCTGCTGCAGGATATGCTTATTCTTTTCCGAGAGCAGAAGATGGACCTCCTCCGCCTGATCCCGCTGCTCAATGAGTCTTTTCTGAAGATCGGCCGCCGTCCGGGAACGGATGTGCAGCAGAACTGCGATTCCGCTGCTCACCAGAATAAAGAGGGGCTGCATGGCGGTAAGGGACATCATTCCTGCGAGGAAGGCCGCTGCATAAAGCACCAGAAGGGGATATTTCTTTATGGTCAGAACGTCATAGATAAAGAGGGGAAGGATCAGACAAAGGGAGGGAACAAGCAGGCAGAGCACGCCGTACAGGGCCAGGATATACAGGGTCTTTTTGGCTGGAAGAAGCTGTATTGCTTCGGAGCATACAGCACCGATCAGCAGTACGGCCACAGGCCGCCAGAAGCTCTCGGCCTGCATCAGGGACAGCAGGCAGAGCAGAAGCAGTCCGATTTTATCAACAATGGTATGCAGAAGCTCACCCCCGGAAGCATAGAAATACAATGCTATTATATCACATCCGTTTTCTTTCGTCAACGCAGAAAGATGCGTTCAGGGCAGTCGCTTATGGAAATAATCATATTGACAGCTTGTCGAAAAACCTCTGAAAGCCTCCCCTTAGTAAGGGGAGGTGGCACTGCGAAGCAGTGACGGAGGGGATTGTAAGGCATGAGAAAACTTACGATTTTGCGTGCTTTTTACATCCCCTCAGTCGTCACTTCGTGCCGACAGCTCCCCTTACTAAGGGGAGCCTTTCACGATTACCTTAAGTTGATGACATTGCCCTTACTAAGGGGAGGCTTTTTGACAGACTGAAACCCCGGTACGGATATCCTCTGTACCGGGGTCTTTGTATATTCAGAAATTATTCCGATTCGGGAAGGCCGACCAGATACCGTACCAGCTTCACTGCATCTGAGAGCCTGGCTGTATCGGTATTCAGCAGATCATATTTGAGACGTGCAAGGTCAAAGATGTTGATCGAGCCATTCTGGTCTGTATCCAGCGGATGAGCTGCCGCCTGCTCCGCTGCAAATCCGTAGAAGGCCAGCTCATTGAGGTCACCGCCGGCCTTGACGATCTTCAGGCAGTCTGTAGGAACAGAGGTATCGGTCAGCTCCACATTCCGGTACATATAGCCGCCCAGATCGTTTGACCACAAAAGGGTATCTGTGCGGGCGTCATAGACCGAGATGTTTCCCGTTCCGTAGGTATCAAATACAGAGAAGCCGGTGAAGGAATAGCTCCGGTCAAATTTCACATAGCAGGTGATATTGGACGCATTCACATTGGTGGAGGGAGACTCCAGTCCGGCGGTGTCGCTGTAGATCATCTCCGGCATGGTCTGAGGTTCGTCAAACATCCGGTAGAACTGATTGAGCGTGGAATCCTCCGGGGCCGCATCCAGCCTGTTTACCTCTGTGCTGAAATCCGCAGAGAGACAGATCTCACTGGGACGAAGCTGCATGTGACGGCCGTTGACGATTTCCTTTTCGCTGTCGGATACGGTTACAAAGACCGGTGTTTCTGACACATCCAGTGTTATGCTTCCGTTTTCGACCGTCAGCGGTGTCGTTGTGCCTTCTGCATATTCTGAGGGAACGGTCAGCGCAGCGCAGGCCTTCTCATCCACGGAAAGGGTATAGCCTGGGATCACAGTGCCGTCGCTGGTAGGAGACCACAGGGCGTGGATGATGTCTCCTGTCGTGCGGTCCCGGAATTCATAATGATATACCGATTCATCCGAAGCATCCTGCACAAAGTCCGCATTTTCCAGCGTGCTGGTCAGACAGGCTGTGTAGTACCACGCCAGCTTCTTGCTCCAGCTTCCCTTTTCTGTAACCAGGCCGGAGTCCGCATAGACACCGCCGCCAGCCTCATCCCGGAGCTGGAACTTGGAGATACGGTCAACCTCTGCGCCGATGGCCAGCAGATAGGTTCTGGCCACACGCTGGGCATATTTCAGCTGGTAGTCCTCGTTGTCATGGTTGTCTACGCCGTCCACAACACAGTCAGACATGCCGACCTCGAATTCCGAGATCCACAGCTCTGTGCCCGGTGCATTCTCCTCTATCCACTTCTGAAGCTCCTGGATCCGCTCTATAAAGCGGCTGTCCTCCGGATTGACTGTATCCGGGCCGATATGCACATTGATGATATCCACTGCAAATTTTCCGTCACTGCGGTTATAGTCGAACCAGAGCTTCATCTCTGTCAGATAGGTGATCATAGAATCGGTAGCCAGCAGACCACCCATGGCCAGCTTGAATTCCGGGTCAGCCGTTTTTACACCGGCGTTGGGAATGGTGCCCTCGTGACCGTCATAGTCGGCCGAGCACATCGCCGCCAGCTCGTAGGGGGAGAAGTAGCTGTTCTTTCCGCTCCAGCTCTTATTCGGCTCGTTGGAATTTTCCAGTGCAGAGAGCAGCCCCATTCCCACCTTCGGCTCTGAGCCATCTGCCACATTCAGGGTAGAGAGATCGATATCTGTATTGCGGCCGTATCGTGCAGCCACCTGATACATCGTCTGTGCATGGAGGGCGTAGCTTGTCGGATCCAGGGTATCTGCTCCCTCGGCCACAGGGATCTCCGGAACGGAGTCTCCCACCGTGCGGATGACAGCGCTTCCGCCCTGGAAGCAAGGAATGATACTGATATTCTGTTCCTTCATGGCGGTGTAGTAAGCGTCCATATCACCCCATGTACCCTGGGTGAATCTGGTCTTGCCGTTTTCATCGATAAGCCAGGAGAAGTTGTGATATTCCCGGACATTACCGGCCGCCATGATGGCCGTCATAGGGTCATCGATAAAGGCATTGAAGCCGGCGGTCTGTCCGGCAGTCAGATCGGTTGGCGTGCTTGTGTTTTCCTTGGCCGCCGTCTTTGCGAGCTGCTCCTCTGTAAGCTCCGATACCTTGTAGCCGTAGAGGGCGATCTCACTGACGCCGGTATCACCGGAGGGTGTGGAGAAGCGCAGATATCGTGTAGGCTCTGTGCTGCTTAGGGTAACAGAGCGCCAGCTCTTGTAGTAGTCCGTACTTAGTGTGGCTGCTGTTTCCCATCCGAAGGGCTCACCCACCTCCACCGTCCAGTCGGCGATGCCATGTACATCCAGCAGGGCGATTCCGGTGATCACATAGTTTCCCTTCAGGTCGATGTAGAAGGAAGCATCTCCGAATTCCGACTGAAGATTGGGCTTCCAGCCGGTGGAGGTATCCGTTGCGTCCCACAGCTCGGAGGAAACCTGCATATTTTCCGGAGACTCCGGCACCTTGTCCTGGTCATCAAACAGAACAGAGACATCATTGAGATAATCAGCGCCCAGATGCACCAGATTCTCATCCAGTATGGTAAACCCGGAAACATCCAGCAGAGCCGGTTCAGCCCCATGGGCCGGGAGAAGGGCTGCAAAGGGGACAGTGGTAAAGGAAACGGCAGCACATAGAGCGGCTGCCGTGATTTTGGATATGCGCCGCATGATACTCATCCTTTCATATGGAAATATTGCTGTGTATAGTGCACATCTGTGTGCGTTTATACTGCAATTATACCATATTCAGGCAGGATATGCAACTGTTTTTTTACATTTTTCCATCCTTATAGCGGATCCCTGCCATGATAAAGTAGCCGAGGAACAGTGCAGCGGCAAAGCCCAGCTGGATTCCCAGGCACAGGAGATAGGAGGACATCTCAAAGAATTCGCCGGAAAGACCGGCCAGCATATTGTTGGCCTTTACATACCAGAAGGCCGGCAGGAAACGAGCCACTGACAGCACGCCCTCTCCCAGAAGGGCCTGTGTAACAAACACGCCGCACAGGAAGCTCATGCCCAGTCCGATGAGGTTCGTGGCAAAGCTGAGAACCTTTTTATCCTTCAGCAATACCGAGAAAAGCAGGGCGATTCCGGCAGCCACCATTGCAAAAACAAAGCTGTTGAGGATGGCCAGGCCGCTCATTTTATTGAATGCACCGCCGCCGATGAGGAAACTGATCAGCACCATGATGATCCATACCACGAGGAATATCATGGCACAGCCCAAAGTGGTCTGGATGCTGTACCGGGACTGGGGCAGACAGGAGCTGTCGGTACGCTTTTTCAGATCGCTGCGGTTCATGGTCATGAGCACCGGGCAGGCCGAATTCATGAAAACAGAAACCAGAATAAACGGCAGGTACTGGAAGAAGACGGCATAGCTTTCTGAGAAGCCGGAGCTTCCTTCCTCTGTAAAGGTTTCCTTGGTCACCGGGATCTCAACAGAGAGGGCCTGGTTTGTCCTTTCAAGAGCCGTTTCAAGGTCTGTGCCGCCGACTCTGTAGGCGCAGACGGTCTTCACATATTCATCCAGGGCCTGTTCAAACAGAGGATTGGCATAGCTTCCGGGCACCTGATAGTTCCGGAACAGGCCGTCTGTGATTCCCTGAGAGAGCTTTTCCTCATAGCCGTCCTGGATGATCAGAACGTAATCGGCCTTCTGATAGTACAGTGCGTCCAGAATCAGCGTCTCATCATTTTCAAGGGAAATGATTTCATTTGTCTGTCCGATATATTCTGTCAGTGCAGCACTGGCTTCTGATGCATCCTCATCCATAATGCTGACCTGAAGAGCCACATCGGAATAACCTGCGTCCAGCTTTTCCCCGTTTCCAAGCATTATAAACAGGATGGCAAAGATGCCCAGATACATCAAAGAACCCAACAGGTTCTTTTTCAGCACCTTCATAAAGGTCTTAAAGACTTGCATATTTTCTCCTCCTTGTCAGCAGGAAGCCGCCCAGTGTAAAGGCCGCCGTCAGAATCAGCATGGTGATCATTTTCTCAATATACATGGAGAAATCCTCGTATACATTCAGGCAGTAAAAGGAATCGGAAATGACCGCGGCCGGATTGATCTTATTCACCCACGGCATGGACACAGCCAGATCTGCTTTAATATTGCCAGCCATCAGACCGCTCAGGAAGCAGCAGAGCATCGTGCAGGACATGATAATTGCGGTCTTTACGCCTTCCGAAAGCTTTCCGACAGAGCCGACAAAGAACCCCATGGATACACCCACGCATCCGCCCAGAATACCAGACAGGTATACAAAGGGGAGACGGTCTGCAAAATCGACCCGCAGAATAAAGGCCACATAGGAAACGGAAAGAATCACACAAATTCCCTGTGCAATACAGCTGCCACAGAGGGAGGCCAGAGTGGAGATGAGCTTATTTACCGGAGCGCAGTTGTTTTTTGCTCCGATCTGGGAAAGATTGGCCTGATTCTGAATGGAGATATGAAGACCGGTCATAGAACCGAACAGGGCTACCATGGCAATGAGATTGTAGAAATACTGCACATAGGTGTCCATATTTCCTTCTGTGAGGGGAATGCTTTCGTTGCTCTGAATATCAGCGGAAAGCTGCGTGATCACGGTCCCGATCTGCTCCGGATGAGCGGCAGCGATTTCAGTGATCACCGCTGTACGGACCTTGTACTGCTCCAGGAATGACTTGATGATGGTCTGTTCAATGCCGTCTGCGGATACCGTCAGGGTCAGGTCATCGGCGTATATGATACCGCTGACCTCCGCATCCTTTAAAAGAGAGAGGGCCTTGTCTTCATCGCATTCTGTAACCGCAAACAAAGGCTCATCGCCGGAGGTCACCCCATCGATCACCTCATCAAAAACAGGATCTTCTGCTGTCTGCACGATGGCCACAGGGACTGTGTGGAAGAGGGTTTCCTTTTCATAGATACCGCCGAATACAATTTTAAAGAATGCACCCAGAATAATGGGAAACAGTACCAGCCAGATCAGAAACATTTTGTTTCTCCAGCAGGTAAGAATGTCATATTTTAAACAGTGCAGAAACATCTCATCACTCCTTATCCCGCAGATGGGTTCCTGTAATTTCCAGGAATACATCATTCAGCGTGGGCAGCTCAGAATATACACGGCCAAAGGGGGTATTGGTATTCTGAAGCACCTCCAGGATCCGGATGAGATTGTGCTGGCCGCCGGAGCAGAATACCGCCAGCATATTGTCCTCATAGACGGTCCTGTAAACGTGGGGCAGCTCCTGTACAGCCGCCAGAACCTCCTCCGGAAGGCCCAGGATCTCAATGTGAATGGTCTCCGTATTCTGAATCATCTTCTTCAGCTCTGCATTTGTACCTTCGGCGATCTTTTTGCCCTTATCCATAATGGCGATCCGGGTGCAGATCTGCTCGACCTCCTCCATATAGTGAGAGGTATAGATGATCGTTGCCCCCTTCCGGTTCAGCTCGCAGATGCCTTCCAGGATCTTGTTCCGGCTCTGAGGGTCAACGGCTACGGTCGGTTCATCCAGAATGATCAGATCCGGCTTATGCGCAATGCCGCAGGCGATGTTCAGACGTCTCAGCAGACCGCCGGAGAGCTTCTTGGGGTGGAACTTTACAAAGTCCTCCAGCCCGACAAAGGCGATGGCTTCCTCCACATACTGTTTCCGCAGGGCCTTGTCTGTGATGTATAGTCCGCAGAAGTAGTCGATGTTTTCATATACCGTCAGCTCATCGAATACAGCTACGTTCTGCATGATGATGCCGATTCTCTTTTTGATGTGATAAGAGGTAGGGGTCATCTTCTCACCGAAGATCTCGACCTGGCCTTTATCAAAGGACAGAAGAGACAGCAGGCAGTTGATGGTGGTGGTTTTTCCAGAGCCGTTAGGGCCTAAAAGACCGAAAATCTCACCCTGCCTGATCTCCAGACTGAAGTGGTCCAGTGCGATCAGGTCTTTATAGCGCTTTACGAGGTTTTCGATTTTTACAACAGTTTGATTCATCATCATGTCCTCCTTGAAGATTATGGTTCTATTATACCGCATGAAAAGGAGAATGGGAAGTGCAATCTGTCACTATTTTCATGTGACAAATGTCATATTTCTGGAGGGCCGTCTTGAAGCCGGGGCTGCAATGTGGTATAATACAGATAAGAAAACAGGCAGGAGGCGTATTTATTATGAATAAGAGGATTCTGTGTCTGGCCGCTTTTCTTTCAGCAGCGGCCGTTCTGAGCGGATGTGATTCTTCTGACATTACCTATCCGGATTCCGATCAATATACAGTGGGCGGAGCAGAGCTGAAGGAGGATGTGTCACAGATCTGCATCGGCTGGGTCAGCGGAGAGATCGAGATCCAGTACCACGAGGAGGACACCATTGTCTTTTCTGAGTCGGCCAATCAGCCCCAGACGGAGAAGGAGACCATGCGGTACTGGCTGGATGACGATACGCTGAATATTCAGTTTATGGAGTCCGGTGAAAGGTGCAGCGAAACGCTGGAAAAGAAGCTGATGCTGTATCTGCCGGAGCATCTGGACAACTGTGATTTTGAAATCCATTCTGTATCGGCCGATATATCCATGGATGGTCTTACGGCCCGTACGGTTGATGTGAATACCACATCGGGCGATTTCACAGCTGCGCTGGAGTATCAGCTGAAGGAGCTGGATATTGACACTGTATCCGGGAATGTGGATGTACAGGCTGGTGCAGTGGACTCCTTTGAAATGGATTCTGTCAGCGGAGAGATAAAGCTGTCCGTGTCCCACACGCCGAAGGAGGGTACAGCGGATTCCGTATCGGGCAATATTATGCTGTATCTGCCGGAGGATGCGTCCTTCCGTGCAGAAGCAGAATCGGTCAGCGGATCTGTTTACAGTGATTTTGGGATGAAGGAAAATGAAAAGGACGGTCTCTATATCTGCGGCGATGGAGAAAGCAGATTTGAAATAGATACCGTTTCCGGTGATATCTGCTTTATAGCGGAATAAGCAGACAGAAAAACGTCTCAGGTTTTTGCGCCTGAGACGTTTTATTGTATAGAAAAGATGCTGAAAGGCTGGAGGGCTTTCTGCTGTTACGTTGCGTCGTGATACTGAATGGAGAAATTCTCAAAGGCGGCTGTATTATTTCCCACTGCATACAGACCAATGACAACACCGGTAAAGCCCTCGCAAACCTCGCTGGACAGATATTTGGCCCGGCCGCCGCCCAGCTTATACTCCTTTTCTCCGTCCTTCACGGAGAATTCGTAGAACATGCTGCTGCCCCGTATGATGAGCGCCGCATCCGGAGAAGATACAGGAAGCTGTGTTTCAATATGCCTGATACCGCCGATATTCAGCCTGAGAATGGCTTCGTATGTCCCTTCAGAAGTACAGCGCAGAGCCGCCTCATAATGCTCATTCTCGCAGGAGTAGACCGTGACGCCGCCCTCACCCTGCTCAAGATGCAGGTCTACAGACAGGGTAAAGTCAAAGTCACGCTGACGGATCGCAATAAAGGTAGGAGAATCCACATCATCCAGGGTGATGTCTGTGCCGTGCAGCACGATCCGGTCATCCTGCAGCGCATAGTTCTCCATATGGGGATGACGCATAAAGCACCATTCAATATTCCAGCTTGTATTTTCAAAGGTATAGAGCCTTTTTTCCTCCTGGATGAAATCGCCTGCAATCTCATAGGATTCATCACAGGTGCCGTTTGTTCCGGCGGTAAACCAGCCATCCTTATCAAAGGTGACGGGAATCATGAAAACCTCCCGTCCCAGGGTATGGAAGGGAGCCCACATGTGAATCTGACGGAAGCCAAGGCAGAGAATGTGCCAGTCGCCGCAGGCATCCTGGATCAAATCGCCGTGTCCGATGCCCTGAATGAGAAAGGGCGCTTTGTTCCGGTTGGTCAGCACGGGATTCTTTGCATAGCCGGTGAAGGGACCCCATACAGATCCCGCACGGGCATAGGTGATCATGTGACCGTATTCTGTACCGCCCTCTGCGGCCATGAGGTAATAGCTTCCATTGATTTTGTACATATGCGGACTTTCCAGATACCGTCCGCCGGAGCCTTGCCAAATACACTTGCTTGCAGAAAGCTTTTCACCGGTAGCAATGTCAATTTCACACTGGATCACGCCGCCCGTACCCTCATCATCCTGACCGTTGCTCATGAAATAGGTGCGGCCGTCCTCAAAGAACAGAGACGGGTCAATACCGCCCTGGTCTACATAAATGGGGTCAGACCATTCACCGTAGATGTCATCAGTATAAACGTAGAAGTTCTGGTGGGTGGTATCATTGGTGGTCACCATGTAGAAGCGTCCCTCATGGCAGCGGATGGTAGGTGCGAATACGCCGCCGGAGCTGTTGATCTTCTCTAGCATGACCTGCGATCTGCGGGTCAGAACATGGCCGATCTGCTTCCAGTTTACCAGGTTTTCGCTTTCAAACAGCGGTACGCCCGGAAAATACTGGAACGAGCTGCACACCATATAGAATTTTCCATTGGCTGCGCATACACTGGGGTCGGGGAAAAAGCCTTTTACAACAGGGTTTGTATATCTCATGATCGATCTTTCCTTCCGGTGGATTCTGTATAATAATAAGAACATTATAGCATCCCACGTACGCAGTGTCAAGAAATGTTTTTTATTGACAAACAGGAGAACTGTGCTATAATAAAAGCAAAGAAAAGGAGTGGTGGCAATGAAGTATGAGCTGATCATTTTTGATATGGACGGAACGATTCTGGATACACTGGAGGACCTGAAAAACAGCGTGAATCATGGACTGCGATGTATGGGTTATCCGGAGCGGACCATAGATGAGGTCCGCAGCTTTGTGGGCAACGGCATCCGGAAGCTCATGGAGCGGAGCGTTCCCGGCGGAACCTCGGAGGAGGATATCCAGAGGATGCATGCCTGCTTTACAGAGCATTATAAGGAGCACTGTGCCGACTGCACAAAGCCCTATGACGGAATTCTGAGGCTGCTGGAGCATCTGCGGAAATCCGGCTGTAAGACGGCGGTGGTATCCAACAAGGCAGACTATGCCGTTCAGGCTCTGTGCAGACAGTATTTTGAGGATCTGTTTGATATGGCGGCCGGTGAGCAGCAGCCCCGGTATCAGAAAAAGCCTGCGCCGGATCTGGTAAATCTGGTTCTGGAGCAGCTGGAGGTTCCACGGAAGCGTGCGGTGTATATCGGAGATTCCGATGTGGATATCGAGACGGCCCGCAATGCACAGCTGGATTGTATTGCGGTAGACTGGGGATTCCGGGACCGTGCGTTTCTGCTGCGTCATGGTGCGGAAACGATCGTATCAGACACAGATGCATTGGAGCGGCTTCTTCTGGGTGAAGAGCACTGAAGCCATGGTGTGGGAGCAGATTCGGGCTGAGAAGCGTTCCGGAAGAGACAGGCTGTACGGTATGCTGACCGTTCTGATTTTTGTGATCCTGACCGCAGCCGTTTACTTGATTTGTCCAAAGCAGGAGGCGGAGACTTCCTTGCAGCAGAGAGCGGAAGGGATCATACAGTGGAGGGATGAGGAGGCCTGTGATGTGCAGCTGCTTGGAACATATGCCGAGGAAGACGCCGTGATTTTGTGGTATACATACAGAACAGAGCTGGATGCATGCTGCTACTGGGCCGCAGAATGTGAAGCGATATATGATAGCGAGGAAATGTATGTCTTTAAAAAGGAACTGGAGACAGCTGAGCCGGTAGAGGGCCTGGCCTTTGTACGCTGGGGACGGGGCAGCGTGGTTGTTATAGACAATAAGGATTGCGCCTTTGTCCGGTATTTTAAGGGCACACGGGAGGGAGAATATTTCAGGCTTACTGAGGAGGATTATCCGTGCATTCTCTATATTTCAAAAATAGCCAATTGTGAATTTCTGGATGCACAGGGAAATGTGCTCTATCAGTTTCCTCTTCCGCAGAAATAAGAGCAGCTTCGCAGGAGGCTGCTTCAGCTTGTTGAAAAACCTCCTTATCAGTTTAAGAAGGTATAAAAGCTTTTTGGTGATTCCCCACGGGGTGGGGAAATGTCCCGAAGGGACAAAGGGGACGGGCGCCAGTTAGGCGGCGAACAAGACCGCTTCCCCTTATTCCAATGCTCCGGTAAGTTCTCCTTGAAAACGTTCCGGGGGAACGTTTTCAACACAGCTATCCTTAAGTTGATGATATTGATAGGAGGTCCAGCTGTATTGTGGAGGAATGACATGCTGTAGAAAATGCACAATACATCCTATTTTCTGTTGTGCATTTGTGCGAAAATGGTGTTTTCGTATAAATCTGGATTGACACAATTGGACGAATGTGGTAAAATATACAAAGAATATACAGAAAAATAGGAGGCGGCAAAGTGACAGGTACAAAAATCGAACTGACCCTGGACAGCTTCTGGGTTCTCAGCAAGAGAGAAGAAGATGTGCTCCCGATGGAGGCCATCATTGAGAAGCTGAAGGAAAAATTTAATATAAATGTTGTATTCTCCTCTCTGACAGAGTGCGAGGCTGTATTCCCGGAGAAGGCTGATGCAGCTGCTGTACAGCGTGAAATCACTGCTTTGATTTGCAGTCAGTTTCAGCTTTCAGCTGACAGTACGGTATTTTCACTGAAGGTTTCGGAATACAGTGATTCGGCAGAGGAAAAGGAAGAGACCGGGAAAGAACCGTCTGAGGAGGATGCTCCGGCTGAAGAAAGATCCGGGCAGACCGGGGCTGAGAAGGTGGACATTTTCTCCTTTATGAAGAGAGAGACACAGGAAGACGATGCACCTGCAAAGAAGGAGCAGCCAGCCATTGAGCGGATCGAAGCGCTGATCGGTGCGGAGGAATTCAAAGCGCTGGCCAGAGAATGTGTAAAGGTAGCACCGGGCATCAGAAAGCACGGAGCATTTGAGGCCTTCACCCACCGAAGCTATCTCATCTCCGTCAATGACGGCTATGGATTCTCCACGTGTCTGGAGCTTTTTGCGGATCTGGTGGAGGAGCTGGGACTGTTTGAGGTGGCTTCCAAGAAGCGTGTGGTTGAGGAAAAGCTCCTCTCTCCGCAGGCCAAGGAAAATGGCGGCCCTTTTACTGCGGCTCTGTCTCATTTTCAGGGTTATGGCAAGGGGAAGATCGTCTGCATCGATATCCGGGAGTGGATGACCAAGACCTCTGACAAGGAATTCCGTGATTTTCTGTCTGAGCTGGATGACCATCTGGGTGAGCATATCATTGTTTTCCGAGTGCCCTTTGTGGAGAAGAATATTCTTCAGGAGCTGAAAAATAATCTCAATGACATTTTATTTGTAAGGGAGCTTTCCATCGTTCCCTTTGATAATCGGGAGCTGGCAGCCTGTGCGAAAAATCTGCTTTCTGAAAAGGGCTTTTCCATGGAGGAGGACGCATGGGATATTTTCCAGGAGCGAATCGCTGAGGAGAAGAATGACGGTCGGTTCTATGGGATCAACACCATCCGCAAGGTCGTGCTGGAGGTCATCTACAGAAAGCAGCTGAGCAATGCAGAACGGGAGCTGGATGACACGCTTATCAAGAAGGAGGACATTATCGACCTGGCGGCTGATTATACAGATGGCAAAAAGAGCGGTCTGGAGCTGCTGGACGAGATGATCGGTATGGAATCCATCCGCAGCCGGGTGGAGGAAATTGTGGCACAGATCGAGACGGCTCTGAAAAATGAGTCTCTCGGAAGCCCCTGCATTCACATGCGCTTTGTCGGCAATCCGGGCACCGGCAAGACCACGGTGGCCCGTGTGATCGGTAAGATTCTCAAGGAGAAGGGGATTCTCCGCAACGGCAGCTTCTTTGAGTATACCGGACGGGACTTCTGCGGACGGTATGTGGGTGAGACAGCCCCTAAGACAGCCGCCATGTGCCGGGATGCCTATGGCTCTGTGCTCTTTATTGATGAGGCCTATTCGCTCTATCGGGATGAAGGCTACAGCAATGCGGACTATGGACGTGAAGCCATTGACACGCTGGTGGCGGAGATGGAAAATCATCGCACAGATCTGATGGTGATCATGGCCGGCTATCCGGATGAGATGAACAAGCTGATGAACGGCAATGCGGGTCTTAAGAGCCGTATGCCCTATCAGATCGATTTCCCGAACTATACACGGGAGCAGCTTTGTGAGATCTTCATGCGCATGGCCAGAAAGAGCTTTGAATGCGGCGATGCCTTTGAGACCGCTGTGAAAAGCTACTTTGACACCCTGCCGGAGGAGCTGATGAATGCAAAGGATTTCAGCAATGCCCGTTTTGCACGGAATCTGTTTGAGCGTACATGGGGCAAGGCGGTGCTTCGCTGTCAGATGATGCAGCGGCCGTGTACAGAGCTGATGCCGGAGGACTTTGCCCTGGCCAGCTCTGAAAGAGAGTTCCAGAGCAATATGAAGAAGAAAAGTAGATCATTGGGCTTTATCTGATGATTGAAATATAATTTTTTGATAATCAGGAGGTTTTTGAAATGTCTGACGAAAGAAAAATGAAATTTGCGCAGAGTACATACGCGACTGTATGCAAGATGTTTGACGCACAGGGCTGGCACTATGACCGCCATGATGACGATCTTGTGATCCATGCGACCATGCGCGGAGATGATCTGCCCATCGAGTTTCTGGTTATAGTTGATGCAGACAGACAGCTGGTGTCCTTCATTTCTCCCATGCCCTTTGAAGTAAATGAGGATAAGAGAATGGATATGGCCATTGCTGTTACTGTTGCAAACTATGGTCTGGCTGATGGTTCTTTTGATTATAATCTGGCCGACGGTTCGATCCGCTTCCGTATGACATCCAGCTTCCGTGAGAGCATTCTGGGTGCGGAGCTGTTTGAATACATGGTTTTTGTTGCCTGCAAGACGGTGGACGTATACAATGACAAGTTCCTGATGCTGGCCAAGGGCATGATGGATATTGAAAAGTTCATTGAAATGGAAATGAGCGATAACGAATAAAACGATGAGGGGCTGCTGCAGCGCTTGGGTTTGCAGCGGCCCTTTTCCCTATGCATTATGAAAGAGAGGCGATCCGGACTATGGAGCATGAACGGATATTGTGCATTTATGACTATCTGTGCCGGTATACGAATGAAAGCAGAATGGCTTCCATTCAGGAGATTCAGGAGCATCTTGCAGCAAATACCGGGCTGAGTACAGTATCCGCACTGACGATCCGCCGGGATATCGAGCGGCTTACAGCCATGGGAAATGATATCCGCAGGAAAAACGGCCCGCATAATACAGCCTATTATGGACTTGTTGGCCAGGGCTTTACTTTTAATGAGATCCGTTTTATTGTGGATTCGATCAGCATCAACAGGTTTCTGTCGCCCATGCAGAAGCAGAAGCTCATCAAGAAGTTTGAAGGTATGTGCTCAGCCGCAGAGGTACGACAGCTTATCAGCCGGATCTCTCTGAACGGACAGGGTCTGTCTTCTCTGGATCTGCTGGAAAATCTGGATCAGGTGCACTGCATTATTTCTGAAAACAGGAAAATCCACTTTGACTACGGCAAGTTCAACACCGAGCGGCAGATGGTATATTACAGCAAGCGAAGGGATCTGATCCCGGTTCGTGTGGTTTATTTTAATGAGCGGTTTTATCTGAAATGCGTGAATGCAGAAACGCAGGAGAGCCGTACATACCGGATCGACCGGATGAAGAATATCACAGCCGGGGACAAGGTGAAAAAGCGGCCGGAGCTTCCAAAGCCCGATGGTATCGTCCTGGATATGTTTGAGCCGGATTACTTTGAAAGCGTGGAGCTTCGGGTACGGCGTTTTCTTTTGGATGATATGCTGGAGCAGCTGGGAGATGCAGCCCGCGTGAAGAAGGAATCAGGAAATACCGGCTATGTATCTGTGCGGGCCACGATCGGCATCAGCCCGGGCTTTTTCAGCTGGGTTCTGCGGTATGGAAGCGATGTGGAGATCGTTTCACCAAAGAATGTCCGGTGTGCTTTCCAGGAGAAGCTGAAGACAATGTGCAGCTTGTATCAAGAGAAGAATGCTTGACGAGGGTGTGCAGCTGTGATATAATAGAGTCGGATGCTGTAGAATTCTGATCGGAGAAGGGAGATATTATGAGAAAGCGCAAATTTTCGGTTCTGGCCGTCCTGACGGCCGCACTGTCTGTTCTGGCCGGATGTCAGAGCGGAGAGGAATATACGATTCATGTGAAAAACCTGACGGGTGCAGAGATTTCAGAAATTGTGATCACGCCGGATTCCGATCAGAGTGAGCAAAAGAATCTTCTGGAGGAAAATCTGGCCGCAGATGGCGAGATCGATCTGACGATCGGCCGTTTTACAGAGGAGGAGCTGGAGGATGGATTTGCTGTCGTTGTCTATAACGCAGAGGATGGCTCATACGGAACCTTCAGTATGCTGCAAATTGACAACGGCGATACAGTCAGCTTCTATCTGGATGACTGGGGTCTGGCCGTTGCTGTGGATCTGACCGAGGAGGAGATCGAGGAGCAGATCGCACAGGATCATCAGAATTATCTGGAAATGCTTGAAGAAATGGAAGAAGAAGCTGCGGCTGAGGAATCTGCTGCGGAGACGGAATAAACAGGAGCGTTCCGGGCTGTTGATTTTGTTTTGGAAAAATTTACCGACGGGCAAAATCTGCCGCACGATGTATTGACAAAATGGGTGTAATCTGTTATAATGAAACAATCATTTAATACGCAGGGGAGGGAACAAATCACGGTGATCCAAAAGATAATCTCATTTTTTCAGCGGTATCCGCACTGGCCGTTGCTTCTGTACTGGCCGCTTTACGGTGCGATATTTGAGCTGCTGGAGTGGTTTGTAGAGCCACCGTCCTATCATGTTATGTACTGCTGGCTGGATGATCACATCCCCTTTGCTGAGATCTTCATTATTCCTTATCTGTACTGGTTTCTGGCTCTGATCGGGATTCATGTGTACACCTTCTTCAAGGAGCCTCTGGTATTCCGGAAGCTCATGTATTTTGTGATGTTTTCTCAGACCATTGCACTGCTGATGTTTATTGTGTATCCATCGGTGCAGCATCTGCGTCCGGAGGTCATGCCCCGTGATAATATTTTTACGGATATGGTAGCCTACATATATCATATAGATACAAATACAAATGTCTGTCCGTCCCTTCATGTAGTAGGCGGAGTGGCTGTCTGGTTTGCTTCCCTTCACTGCAAGCAGTTTCAGACGACCGGCTGGCGGACGTTTTTCCTGATCAGCACCGTGCTCATCTGCATTTCGACCGTATTTCTCAAGCAGCATTCGCTGGTGGATATTCCAGCGGCGCTGGTGATCTGTGCGATAGGCTATCCTCTGGCCTTTGGCAAGCGTGCGGAGCGGCGGATGCGCCGGAGAAGACCGTCTGTTAAATCGGCCTAGGTATAAAAGAATAGATGCATTTACGGTATCACTGGCAATACGGTGATGCCGTTTTTGTATAAAGCCAAATATTATCCGGTATGAAAGCATTTTGTAATTGTATTCAGGAGGATTGTGTGTTATAATAAGAAAACAATAAAAAATACAGTCAGTATATTGAATGGATCTGAGAAAGGAAAATAAATATGAAAAAAATAACTGCTTTGATTCTGGCTTCTATGACGCTGCTTACCCTGAGCGCATGCGGCGGAAAAGAGACTGAAACTTCTGATATTTCCGGGAGTACAGCTCAGGAGACGACGGAAGCAGCAGCGGAAACGGAGGACTCCTCTGAGGAAGAAAGCGCTGTGGCCGATACAGTGGGTCAGACTCTGCTTCAGGATTTCCTGAGCCGTGCAGAGGAAGATCCGGAGCTTAGTGCGCAGGAGCTGGCCGATGCGCTGCTTGCAAACGATATAATTGCATTCAGCGGTGCAGCAATGCCTGTTGAGGAGGGACTTCTGACCGGCTTTGGCAATGCAGAGATCACAGGCTTCCAGGAGGGCGCGATGTTTGCGCCCATGATCGGCACGATCCCCTTTGTAGGTTATATCTTCGTGCTGGAGGAAGGCAGCGATACTGCGTCCTTTATGGCTGTACTGGAGGAGAATGCGGACCCCCGTTGGAACATCTGCACAGAGGCAGACGAAACCATCGTGGAAAGCTCCGGCCGTACGGTATTCTTCCTGATGTGTCCCAGTGTATTTGAGGATGTACCTGCCGAGTAAATGATACAGGAATCAGGCTGGCTGAAACTGTCAGCCTGATTTTTCTTTAGACAGAGGAGGTGCGGTCGTGCTTTTTTCGGGAATTCCGTTTTTGTATTATTTTCTTCCCTGTGTGCTGGCGCTGTATTTTTCTGCACCGAAGAAGTGGAAGAATGCAGTACTGCTTGTGTCCAGCCTTGTGTTCTATGGCTGGGGTGAGCCGGGATATATCTGGCTTATGCTGGGAAGCATTCTGTGCGGCTATCTGTCCGGTCTGCTGATCGAGCGGTTTCGTGGGAGAGCAGCGGCTAAGGGTGTGCTTACAGGCGCAGCCGCAGTCAGTCTGGGACTGCTTGGCTGTTTTAAATATGCTGATTTCTTTATTCAGAATTTCAACACGGTCACTGGTCTTTCAGTTCCCATGCTGAAGGTCGCACTGCCCATCGGAATCAGCTTCTACACCTTCCAGATCCTGAGCTATGTCATAGATGTGTACCGTGGAGATGTCCGGGCCCAGCGCAATTTCATCCATTTTGCGGCCTATGTGGCCCTGTTTCCTCAGCTGATCGCCGGGCCGATCGTTCGCTATTCCGATGTGGCCAGCCAGCTGGAAAGCCGGACGCATACTCTTTCCGGAGCGGCAGCCGGCATTCGTATTTTTG
The DNA here is from genome assembly GCA_017472145.1 of Ruminococcus sp. Lineage (GTDB taxonomy): Bacteria > Bacillota > Clostridia > Oscillospirales > Ruminococcaceae > Ruminococcus_C. The sequence goes on from JAFUQX010000070.1 coordinate 23,883, forward strand.
TGCTGGGTCTGGGAAAAAAGGTTCTCATCGCCAATGTGCTGGGCGAGTTGTGTACGGCCTATGCGGAAGCGGAGGAGAGATCTGTTGTCTTCAGCTGGATGTATGCATCGGCCTATGCCCTTCAGATTTATTTTGACTTTTCCGGATACAGCGATATGGCCATTGGCCTGGGACGGCTGTTTGGCTTTACATTCCCGGAGAATTTCCGGTATCCGTTTCTATCCGGAAGCATCACAGAATTCTGGCGCAGATGGCACATATCCCTGGGAACATGGTTTCGGGACTATGTGTATATTCCGCTGGGCGGCAGCCGTGTTTCTCCAGGCAGACGGCTTTGGAATCTCCTCATTGTCTGGATGCTCACGGGCCTGTGGCATGGTGCGGCCTGGTGCTTTATCCTCTGGGGCTTGTATTTCGCCGTGCTGCTGATGCTGGAGAAGCGTTTCTTACTGAAACATCTGGAAAGGGCGAAGATATTCCGGCATGTGTATGTGCTTCTGGCGGTGCTGGTGAGCTTTGTGATATTCAGCGAAGCGGATACAGGCCTGGCTGCTGAGACGCTGAAGGGTCTGTTCGGCTTTGGGGGACTGCCGCTGATTTCGGATACGCAGTGCTACTATCTGCGAAGCTTTGGCCTTGTTCTTCTGACGGCTGCTTTCGGCGCTACACCGCTTCCAAAGCGGCTGGCCGAAAAGATGCAGCAGACAAGGACTGGTGCGGTCCTGTTCAGTATTGCAGAGCCGGTCGTACTGGGGCTTCTGCTGTTGACGTCCACGGCCTATCTGGTGGATGGCTCGTTCAATCCGTTTTTGTATTTCCGGTTCTGAAGGGAGGGGATGGCATGAAGGATATCTATAGAAATCTCGCGGTCATCTGTGTTATGGCTGCACTTCTGGCCGGGCTGTCTCTGTGGAGCTGGCTCAGAGAGCCGGATGCCTATTCTTCCGGTGAGCGCCGGCTTCTTGCCCAATTTCCGGAGTGGAGTGTACAGTCCCTCGCAGACGGCCGCTTTATGGAGGATTTTGAGGAGTATGCCGCTGACCAGTTTCCGCTGAGGGAGCAGTTCCGGGCGCTGAAGGCCTTTTCCTCCATGAAGGTGTTCCGGCAGCTGGACAATGACGGTCTGTATGAATACGGCGGACACCTCTCCAGAATGGATACGACGCTCAATGAGCCGATGCTGGAGCATGCAGCAGAGCGGTTTCAGTATCTGTATGATGCATATCTTTCCGGCGGTGAAATGAACCTTTATTTCTCCATTATACCGGATAAGAACAATTATCTTGCGGAGGAAAGCGGCCGGCTCTCACTGGATTATGAGCAGCTTGTGGAAACCATGCGTGAAAAGACAGGCTATATGACCTATATCGATGTGTCCGGACTGCTGGAGGCCGATGACTACTACCGGACAGACACCCATTGGAAGCAGGAGAAGATTCTGGATGTGGCAGAAGCATTGGCCGGGGTGATGGGAGCGGAAGCCGGAGGAGAATATACGGTAAATGAGCTGGATATTCCGTTTTACGGCGTATACAGCGGACAGGCCGCCTGGGAGACAGAGCCGGATATCATCCGCTATCTGACGAGTGCAGCCCTTGATGAATGTATTGTCACCAGTTACAGTACAGGAGCTGCACAGGAATCGGTGCTCTATAACCGGGAGAAGGCCGGGGGAAAGGACCCTTATGAATTCTTTCTCTCCGGCTCTGAGCCGCTGCTGACCATTGAAAATCCGCTGGCTGAGACAGACCGGGAGCTGATCTTGTTCCGAGATTCCTTCGGGAGCAGTCTTGCGCCCCTTCTGGTTGAAGGCTATGCAAAGATCACGCTGGTGGACATCCGGTATGTGCAGAGCAGTATGCTGGGAAGCTTCATTCGGTTTGAGGATCAGGATGTGCTGTTTCTTTACAGTGATACGCTTCTCAACAACAGTCTTGCGTTGAGATAAGGAGTGGAAAAGCATCACAGCCGTCTGGCACAGAGCGAAAAAGAGTGCCTGTACAGCAATTGTACAGGCACTCAGCTTGTCGAAAAACCTCTGAAAGCCTCCCCTTAGTAAGGGGAGGTGGCTGAGCGCAGCGAAGTCGGAGGGGATTGCAAAGCGTGAAAAAAGTTTGAGTTTATGCGTTTTTTACAATCCCCTCAGTCGTCACTTCGTGCCGACAGGCTCCACGAGCCGGTCCCCTTTGTCCTTCGGACATTTCCCCGCACTGCGGGGATCACCCCTTACTAAGGGGAGCCTTGTGCGGGAAATTCGACTTTTTCTACAGCCTGAAACGTCCCGGTGGGACGTTTTCAACGCAGTTATTCTTGAGCAGCACATGAATCATTTATTTTTGGATAAGGGCTTTTACAATAGAAGCGATATTATCGAATTGTGTATCATCAAGCAATTTCAGGTCATCGATCAGCGCATTGACTTTCTCCGGATTTTTTGAATTGGTATCGAAAAAATCCTTGGGTGAAATATTCAGGTATTCGCAGATGTAAAAGAAGCAGGCCATGGAAGGCATAGCCTTCCCATTTTCAATATTATTGATATAGCCTGGGTTCTGTCCGAGAGAAAGGCTCATATCACGGGCCGAGACACCCTTTTTCATTCTCAGCTGAGTCAGTCTTTCAGCAAATTTTTCTTCCCAATCCGTAATACTCACCACTATTCTTATGTCTAATTGTACATCTTCTTTTTCTATTTCAGCAAGCGATTGATATGATTCAGGATCAACAGCAAATCACTGTCATCCAGTTGCTTCAGCCCTTCTAATGCTTTTTGAATCAGTTCCGGATGAGAAATCTTTTCATCGAAAAACTGCGCAGGCGTAATCTCAAAGTAATCACAGATCGCAAATAGTTCTGTCAGGGGCGGCAGCGATTTTCCTGATGAAATATTGTAGATATAGCCTCGGCTGTGTCCCAGGTCATAGCTCATCTGGTATTCAGACACGCCCTTTTTGATTCTCAGCTCGGTTATTCTGTTCCTTACAAATTCCTCGTACATATCTTAAATTCACCTCTATCTAATGATATAGGATAATTCAAGGAATATACTCAAAAAATATATGTCTTTTTTCTGGAGATGTCCAATTATATATGTTATAATCCGATATAAGACAACTACAAGCGAACGAGACAAGCTTAAATCCGGGCAGCAATGAGAAAAAACATGCTACACGCAAAAGCGCAGAAGCTGAGAGAAAGCAGCGTCTGCGCAGTTGTATGATTTTATTATTTTAAATACTTGATGATCGCTGAGATATTCGTTAATCGTTCCGGGGTGAGTGCTTTCAGGTCTGCAATGATCTCCTTCAGTTTTTCAGGGTCGTCTGTTTCAGAATCGAAAAATTCATTCGGGGTAACATTCAGATATTCGCAGATGTAGAAGAAAGAGCGCATAGACGGAAGATTGTTCTTGTTTTCAAGATTATTGATGTATCCAGGGCTTTGGCCAATAGAGAGACTCATATCACGGGCCGAGACACCCTTTTTCATTCTGAGCTGAGTCAGTCTTTCAGCAAATTTTTCTTCCCAATCCATAATACTCACCACCATTCTTATGTATAATTGTACATCATACATAAGGAAATTATATCCAGTCTGGCGAGTAATATGTATTGACATATCCTGAAAAACAGGATGTAATATAGTTATATATCAGATTAAACTATCTAGAAGTGTAAAATGAAATCGGCATGCTTCACCGGGCACAGAAATGCTTCGGATAATGAACAGGTAGTGAGAGCGCTTGAAAAGATTATCGACAGACAGTCATACAGCTAATGCGCAAAAAGCGCAGAAGCTGAGAGAAAGCAGCATCTGCGCAGGTGTACCATTATTTTAAATCGAATTTCCTCAGTCCATCGATCTGATGATGGATGTACTTTTTCTGTTTTTCGGACAGGCTGTTGTACTCTTCGATAAAGGCCGGGCGGTTATCGGTCCGGAGTTTGCCGGTGAGAATATAATCGATGGAGAGATTCAGAATCTCACTAAGCTGTACAAGAATTTCGATAGACATGCCGACATGACCGTTTTCGATACGGCTGTAGTGATTCTGAGAAATATCGATTTTTTCGTAAATCTCCTGTTGAGTCAGGCCCAGTGCTTTTCTCTGTTCTTTCAGACGAATACCGATTGCTGTCAAATCAAGCTGTGTCATATCATCACCTCTCACATAATCCATTATACCTTCTATTACTCGAAAATTTAATAAACTGAAACATTATGTTGTTTATAAATATTATGTGATGGATTATAATAGTGTATGCAGGTGATCGCGATGAGTCAGAACAAGCGAAAAATAAAGACTGCTGCAATTGAATTCCTGCAGCAGTCTCTGAAATGTGTTTAATCGTCGTTTTTTAGAAATTTATATGGCGGAATGCCTAAGGCCTCTGCAATATCAAATAATGTATCCAATGAAACAGCACGGTCTACATTCGGTGCTTCCACTGCACCGATAAAAGCAGCATTTTTGTCAATCTTCTCAGCCAGCTGTTCCTGTGTCAAGCCCTTCAGCTTGCGGTAGTAGCTGATCTTTAGTCCCAGTTTCCGATATCGCTCCAAATGCTGCTGTTTCATAGTACACCTTCCCTCTTTGTTTAAATTATAACAGATACGATTGGCATTTTGAATTGAATGGTATATAATATATATTATGTGACACATAAAGAAAATTGCATTAAAAGCAATTTATCCGAATAGAAAGGATTTGTGAGATCTATGAAATCAGCATGCTTTACCGGACACAGGAACGCTCCGGATGACAAACAGGTCGCAAAGACACTTGAAAAGATCATCGTTCAGCTGATCGAGGAGGGCGTCACGCATTTCTATGCAGGCAATGCAAGAGGCTGGGACTATATCTGCGAACGTACGGTGATGCTGATGCGGAACAGAACCTATGACCAGATCCGCCTGCATCTCCTGCTGCCCTGCTCGGAGGAGGAGCAGATGAGACGCTGGAAGCAGGACGACAAGAAACGCGCCTATATGATGATGAAGGCCGCCGACTGTGTGGAGCTGCTTTCCAATGAATATTACGACGGCTGCATGAAGGTGCGCAATCAGGAACTGGTGGACCGCTCCGATGTCTGCATCTGTTACTACAACGAAAGACGATTTATCAGCGGAACAGGTCAGACGGTACGCATGGCGCAGAAAAAGGGGATCCCCGTCATCAATGTCCGGGATCTTACAAATGAACAGTGATTCAGCGGAAATGTCAGTGCGGAAAGACGCAGGGCATTTCCGCTTTCTTATGCAATGTTAAATTTGAAAAAAATTGCAATATATAGTTGCAATTTCATTGAAAATGTGGTACAATATATCCTTGTGACGGTGCGCTGTAGTAGCATGCTGAAACAGACAGAATTTGATTGAAAGGCTGTGATGATCGGGTTGGAAAAAAAGCTGGCTTTGTACGGGTACAACAATCTTACGAAGGCGCTGAGCTTTAACATTTTTGACGTCTGTTACGCAAAGTCGGAACGGGAAAAACAAGACTACATCCGCTATATTGATGAGCAGTATAATTCGGAGCGTCTGACCAGAATTCTCTGCGATGTTACGGAGATGATCGGCGCTACGGTGCTGAATATCTCCAAGCAGGACTATGAGCCGCAGGGAGCCTCTGTAAATGTGCTGATCGCCGAGGGCGATGTGGCCCCGGAGCATATGGACAGCTCCTGCAATCAGGGGGCGGCCTTCCTGCCGAACCGCCGGGATGTCCACGCACATCTCGACAAGAGTCATGTTACAGTACATACCTTTCCGGAGAGCCACCCGGAAAATGAGGTCACCACGTTCCGTGTGGATATTGACGTTGCAACCTGCGGAGAAATTTCTCCTCTGAATACACTGGACTACCTGATCCGCAGCTTTGATTCAGATATTATTACCATCGATTACCGTGTGAGAGGCTTTACACGGGATGTGGGCGGAAAAAAGCTCTTTATCGACCATAAGATCACATCTATACAGGACTATATCAGTGATGATATCCTGATGCGCTATGATGCAGTGGATATGAACGTTTACCAGTCCAATCTCTTTCATACACGCATGCTGGTGAAGGAGCTGCATCTTCAGGACTATCTGTTCAAGACCGATGCCTATGAGCTGAACCCCAGAGTCCGCCTGGATATTACAGACCGTCTGCGCCGGGAGATGATCGAGATCTTCAGCGGACGGAATATCTATGAGTAAGGAGGCGTCGGTATGAATCGGAAACATACCCAGGCCGATGCACCGCTTCTGGAGGCCATGCAGGAGCACCGCCTGAACCGGGTGGTCCGCTTTGATGTGCCCGGCCACAAGGGCGGACGGGGCAATCAGGAGCTGGCCGATTTCCTGGGAGAAGCCTGTGTGCGCATGGATGTAAACTCCATGAAGAATCTTGACAACCTGTGCCATCCGGTGTCTGTGATAAAGGATGCACAGCTGCTGGCCGCCGGGGCCTTTGGAGCGGAGAATGCCTTCTTTATTGTGGGCGGTGCAACAGCGGCCTCTCAGGCGATGATCCTCACGGCCTGCAAAGCCGGCGAGAAGCTCATCATGCCCCGGAATGTCCACCGCAGCGCCATCAATGCCCTGGTGCTCAACGGGGCCATCCCTGTATATGTAGACCCGGATGAGAACAAGGAGCTGGGCATTCCTCTTGGGATGTCCTATGAAGCCGTAGAGCAGTCCATCCTCCGGAATCCCGACGCAAAGGCTGTGCTGGTGAATAACCCCACCTACTACGGGATCTGTGCTGATATAAAGCGGCTGGCCGAGCTGGCCCATGCCCATGGCATGCTGCTGCTGGCCGATGAGGCCCACGGTACGCATTTCTATTTCGGGGAGGATCTGCCTATGTCCGCTATGGCGGCCGGAGCGGATATGGCTTCTGTCAGCATCCACAAGACCGGCGGCTCTTTGACTCAGAGTGCGATGCTTCTCTGTGGAAATACAGTCAATGCCGACCGGGTGCGGCAGATCATCAATCTGACCCAGACCACCAGCGCATCCTATCTGCTGATGGTTTCTCTTGATCTGGCAAGAAGGAATCTGGCCCTGAACGGCAGAGAGATGTTCCGGAAAACCGTGGAGTTCACAAGCTATGCAAGAGAGGAGATCAACCGCATCGGCGGATACTACGCCTATGGCGAGGAGCTGTGCAATGGCCGTTCTTTCTATGCCTTTGACCGGACGAAGCTGTCCATTCACACAAGAAATACAGGCCTTGCCGGAATCGAGGTCTATGATCTCCTCCGGGATGAGTACGGCATTCAGATCGAATTTGGTGACATCGGCAACATTCTGGCCATTGTAACCGCCGGAGACCGTGCGCTGGAGATAGAACGGCTGATCTCTGCTTTGTCTGAGATCAAGCGGATCTATGGCGGTGATCCCACAGGCATGCTGAACAGTGAATATATCACACCGGATGTAGCCCTTCCGCCCCAGCAGGCCTTCTATGCAGAGCAGACGGCGGTCTCTCTCCGTGAGAGCATCGGCCGGATCTGCTGTGAATTTGTCATGTGCTATCCGCCGGGGATCCCCATTCTTGCACCGGGCGAGCGGATCACAGAGGATATCATTGATTATATCTGTTATGCCAAGGAAAAGGGCTGCTCCCTGACCGGCCCGCAGGATATGAAGCTGGAGACTCTGCGTGTGGTGCAGTAGAAAGGATGGATGAGAATGGATATTTGGTATACGGAAAACCATACAGACCATGTGCGGATGTCCATCCGCATAGATAAGCAACTGGCCAGCGTGCAGAGTGATTTCCAGCGGATCGATATTTTTGATTCTGTGGAATTCGGGCGTGTGATGACGCTGGACGGTCTGCTCATGCTGACAGAGAAGGATGAGTATGTGTTTCATGAGATGATCACGCACATTCCCATGGCCACAAATCCGGAGATCCGGCGGGTGCTGGTTATCGGAGCCGGAGACGGCGGAACCGTGAGAGAGCTGTGCCGGTATGATACCATTGAGCATATTGACATGGTGGAGATCGACTTTCAGGTGGTGGAGCTTTCCAGAAAGTATCTGCCTTTTACGGCGTGCAGCCTGGATGACCCCAGAGTTCATATTCACTATCAGGATGGCCTGCGCTTTGTGCGGCGTGTCCCGGAGGGTGTGTACGATCTGATCATCGTGGATTCCACCGACCCATTCGGTGTGGGAGAGGGACTTTTTACAAAGGAATTTTACGGAAACTGCTACAAGGCCTTGACAGAGGACGGCATTCTGGTGAATCAGCATGAGAGTACCTTCTATGAGTCCTACAGAAATTCCATGAAGCGGGCTCACAGCCGGATCAAGTCCCTGTTCCCCATTGCTTTTGTGTATCAGGCACATATTCCCACATATCCATCGGGGCACTGGCTGTTCGGCTTTGCGTCGAAGAAATATGACCCCAGAACGGATTTGCAGGCTCACTGGTGGAATCGTCTGGGGCTGAAAACGAAATATTACAATACGATTCTCCATCAGGGCTGCTTTGCCCTTCCGAACAATGTCCGGGATGCGCTGAGAGAATCGGAGAAGATGAGTGGACATGCATAATGAGAGGAAAGATGATTTTTGAGCAATAGGTGCTGCATGCTCTCTCGATGGGCGTGGTCGTATGTACAGACCATGAAATAACAGAAAAGAAAATATTAGCTTGTCGAAAAACCTTTGAAAGCCTCCTCTTAATAAGGGGAGGTGGCACGCCGAAGGCGTGACGGAGGAGATTGTAAGACATGAGAAAACTTACGATTTTGCGTACTTTTTCAATCCCCTAGCTTCCCTTGCTAAGGTGAGACTTATGCGGAAAATTCTTAAAAACAGACTGAAAGAAAATATCAGATTTTGAAATGGGCTGGAAACCCAAAAGACAGGAGGAAAATATTATGGGAAAAGCGTTAATGATCGGTGCAGGCGGCGTTGCAGGCGTGGTTGCACACAAGTGCTGTCAGAACTGGGCGGTTTTTGAGGAGCTGTGCATTGCAAGCCGTACAAAGTCAAAGTGCGATGCCATCCGTGACTCGATTCTGGAGAAGAATCCGGAGACAAAAACAAAGATCACCACGGCTCAGGTGGATGCAAATAATGTTCCGGAGCTGGTTGCTCTCATCCAGCAGGAAAAGCCGGACGTTGTCATCAATGTGGCCCTGCCCTATCAGGATCTGACGATCATGGATGCATGCCTGGAGACCAGGACGCACTATGTGGACACCGCTAACTATGAGCCGGAGGAAACCGCCAAGTTCGAGTACAAGTGGCAGTGGGCGTATCGTGAGAAGTTTGAGCAGGCTGGCATTACCGCTCTGCTGGGCAGCGGCTTTGACCCGGGCGTCACCGGCGTATTTTCGGCCTATGCCCTGAAGCATTATTTCGATGAGATCCATTATATCGATATTCTGGACTGCAACGGCGGTGACCATGGCTATCCCTTCGCAACCAATTTCAACCCGGAGATCAATATCCGTGAGGTTTCCGCCAAGGGTAGCTATATTGAAAACGGGCAGTGGGTGGAGACCGAGCCCATGGAGATCAAGCGTGTGTATAATTTCGATCAGGTGGGTGAGAAGGACATGTATCTCCTCCATCATGAGGAGCTGGAGTCCCTGGCCATCAACATTCCGGGCATCAAGCGCATCCGCTTCTTCATGACCTTTGGCCAGAGCTATCTGACTCATCTGAAGTGTCTGGAAAATGTAGGGATGACCTCTATCGAACCGATCCTGTATGAGGGCAGGGAGATCGTTCCCCTTCAGTTCCTGAAGGCTGTTCTGCCGGACCCGGCCTCTCTCGGACCGAGAACCGTGGGCAAGACCAACATCGGCTGCATTTTCCAGGGCGTGAAGGATGGCGAGGAAAAGACCTATTATGTATACAACGTCTGCGACCATCAGGCATGCTACCGTGAGGTCGGCTCTCAGGCGATTTCCTATACCACCGGTGTTCCGGCTATGATCGGTGCCATGCTGGTGATGACCGGCCAGTGGAAGAAGCCCGGCGTATATAACGTGGAGGAGTTTGATCCCGATCCGTTTATGGAGGCGCTGAACAAGTGGGGTCTGCCGTGGACAGAGAATTTTGACCCGGTTTTGGTAGACTGATGCTGAAAAGGAAATGGATACGGATCGGTCTGACCGCTCTTCCGGCGGTGCTGCTTCTGGCTGCGATCCTGCTTCGGGACAATGCGGTCTATCTGGCGGAGGAGGTGATCCCGCCCTGCAATACCTATGAGCTGCTTGGGATCTTCTGTCCCGGCTGCGGTCTTACACGGTGCATGCTGGCGCTGATGCATGGGAATGTGTGGCTGGCTTTCCGCTGCAATGCCGTTGTGGTGCTGCTTTTGCTGGCCCTGGTGCTGCTTTATGCCGAGCGTGTGCTCTGGTGCTTCGGGCGGGATGTGCGCATTCTGCCGAGGATGGGCTGGTTCTGGATTTGCTTTGGAATCTGTGCAGCAGGGTATTTTGTGCTGCGGAATTTCGTGCCGGAGCTGAGTCCGCCTTCTTTGAATTTGTAAAAATAAAGTCCGTTTATGCTGATTTTTGACCGCATAAGCGGACTTTTTGCTTATAAACGGAGATTTTTTTGCATTTCATCAAAATTTTTTCTAAAAAGCCCTTGCAATTTCTGGTGATATGATATATAATTAGAATTGTACAGTTGAATTGAATTGTATACTTTAACACAACACTGAATCTACTGAATAGGAGCGATTACCATGAGCAAATCAACAACCAAGAAGAACATTGCACTGGCCGGTCACGCCGGTTCCGGTAAGACCACATTGTGTGAAGCCCTGCTGTATCGCAGCGGAACAACAGAGCGTATGGGTAAGATTGCGGAGGAGAATACCGTATCAGACTACACAGCTGAAGAAATGAAGCGCAAGTCTTCTGTATATACATCAATTGCATCCATGAGTCTGGAGAATCTGGACGTAAACCTGATCGATACGCCGGGTATGCTGGACTTTGCCGGCGATATGGTTTCCGGTATCTATGCAAGTGACTGCGTGATGATCACTGTATCCGGCAAGTCCGGTGTACGTGTAGGTACACACAAGGCCTATGATCAGGCTGTGAAGATGCAGAAGCCCCGTATGTTTGTTGTAACCAAGCTGGATGACGAGAATGCAAATTTCTACAATGTACTGACAGAGCTGAAGTCTGAGTTTGGTTCGACGGTGTGCCCGGTTATCGTTCCGGTCATTGCAGACCGCAAGGTTGTTTCCTATGTAAATCTGATTGAAATGAAGGCCTACCGGTTTGATGAAAATGGTAAGGCTGTTGAGACGGATATGCCTACTGCTGAGGTTTCCGAGAAGATGAGCTATCGTATCGATGGTCTGATCGAGGCCTTTTCCGAGGCTGTGGCTGAGACGGACGAGGAGCTGTTTGAGAAGTTCTTCTCCGGTGAGCCCTTCACCCAGAAGGAGCGGGTAGATGGTATTCACAAGGGTGTATGCTCCGGTGTGATCACTCCGGTCGTATGCGCCTCTGCACAGACGCTGGGCGGCATTGAGCTGCTGATGAAGGAAATGGATCTGCTGGTTCCGGAAGCAGAGGAAACCGCTGTTACAGCGGACGCAGAGGAGATCTCCTGCACAGAGGAGGATCCGGCTCTGGTTTATGTATTCAAGACCTCTGCTGATCCGTTTGTAGGCAAGATGTCCTATATGAAGGTACTGTCCGGCTGTATCAAGAGTGGGGATGAGGTCATCAATGCAAAGACCGGCAGTACTGAAAAGATCGGCAAGCTGCTGAGCCTGTGCGGTAAGAAGCAGAAGGAGATTCCGGTCGCTGTCAAGGGTGACATTGTGGCTGTTACAAAGATGAATGTAAACACCGGCGATACACTGTGCAATTCTGCAAGAGTGACTGCATTGGAGGCTCCGGACTATCCGAAGCCCAGCTATCGCATGGCGGTTGCACCGGCTGCAAGAGGGGACGAAGCAAAGATCGCAAACGCAATGCAGCGAGTGTTGGAGAGTGACATGACTCTTACATACGATCAGGATCCGAATACAAGAGAGCAGATCCTCAGCGGTCTGGGTGAGCAGCATCTGCTGGCTGTCGCTTCTCAGCTGAAGTCTGATTTTGGCGTGGAGATTGCTCTGAATGTTCCGAAGGTGGCCTATCGTGAGACCATCCGCAAGAAGGTAAAGGTACAGGGCCGATATAAGAAGCAGTCCGGCGGCCACGGACAGTTTGGTGATGTATGGATCGAGTTCGAGCCGTGCCTGTCGGATACGCTGGTATTCGAGGAGAAGGTATTCGGCGGGGCCGTACCGAAGAATTTCTTCCCGGCAGTAGAAAAGGGCTTGCAGGAGTCTGTGAAGAAGGGTATCCTGGCCGGATTCCCGGTAGTAGGTCTGAAAGCGATTCTGGTGGATGGTTCTTATCATCCGGTAGATTCATCTGAAATGTCCTTCAAGACAGCGGCTTCTCTGGCTTATAAGGAGGGTATGCGTCAGGCGGATCCGACGCTGCTGGAGCCGATCGGTACGCTGGAGGTTGCAGTTCCGGATGAGAATACAGGCGATATGATGGGCGAGCTGAACAAGCGCAGAGGCCGTGTACTGGGAATGAATCCCTCCGAGAAGTACAAGGGCATGACGGATATCATGGCTGAAGTTCCCATGCGTGAGATGAGTGATTTCGCACTGCTGCTGCGTCAGATGACTCAGGGCCGGGGTGAGTTCACATTTGAGCCGGTTCGTTACGAGCCGCTTCCGCCGCATCTGATTGCAGATGTAATTGCATCCTGTGCGGTTGATGCTGAATAAGGAATAACATGAAGAAGGGCTGCTGCAATTTTGATTGCAGCAGCCCTTTTTGTTATGCAATAGCAAGCCAGGATCTGCTATACGACCAATGGCTTCATGGACTTCATTGTATCAGTGAGTTCTTTTTTCGAAACGATTTCTGCTTCAAGTACAGCCCACTGTTTATGTATCTCCTCAGCATTTCTCATCAGCTTTGCAAATTCAGAATTCTTTTCCTTTCTGGCCAGTGTGGCTCTTAACACACGGATACCATATTTCACCACGCTGATCATTTCGGTGACATTCAGTTCCCATGGCGCTTTTTTCAGCACCACCTTTCCTACATTTACAGCGGTAACGATCGTATGTGCTACCAGAAGCATTTCATTCAGCTTGTCTGCGTTTATAGGCTTCAGAAACTGTTTTATGGCTTCAAAGTTTGAATAGTCTTCCTGGATGACCAGTTCCTTTTTGTATTGCTGGACAGACTGGATGCTGAAGTAGACCCGGATGATCACTTCAATTGAAATGGTGCTCAGGGACTGCACCAGAATATTCTTTATGTTGAATCCGTTCTGATACATATCAGCGGCAAACTTTCTTAAATCACGATCGCTGCATTCAACCAGAAAGGAGCTTCCCGGAAACGGCAGACTGCATGTAGAGCACAGATCAGCCAGCATGTGCTTTGCATATTGGGCAATGGCTTCGATCAGCGGAAGCTGTGCGTATGCATTGCCATACGGATTGACACTCGTCACAACCTTCACCGCTTCGCCGTTTATGTATCGGATGCCTTCAAAGCTTCCGTTTTTGAACATCGAGATCCCTTCGACAAAACGGAGAATATCGTGTCCCTTTGACAGACCCCGGTGAAAACCGCCGCCGAATCCAGTCCCCTGGTAGTCGATAGGGACGCCGCCTGCATGCTTATGCATCGTATTCAGGGCCGATGAAAAGTCCGATGAAAAATGCTTTCTGGGGTCTGCACCGGTCAGCTTATTATCTCTTGTTCCCAGAATCATATCGGCCAGACTGCCGATGGCTGCTGCAGCGAAGGTGGCGATCCAGTCGCCTTTTACCCATTTCTCACGAGTGGCCTCAGGCCGATCGAGCATCTTCTCGATTGCAGCCAGTTCCTCTGACGGAAGCAGTGAGCGATAGTCTATGCTTTCTGTATCCAGTCCCCGGGCTGTCAGATCCTCATATGCCATCTGATAGATCTCCTCATAGGACAGATCGGGAACATCGGTCTCTTCTTCCTCGTCCTCTTCCTCAGGAATATCCACCGCTTTTGGGGTGATACCGAGCTGGGCATATATCTCATATACCTGCCGCTTCAAATCGTCCAGCTTTTCCCCCTGAGCCTGGTTTGAATGATGCAGTTCTTTTATTTCCGATTCAGCGTCCTCTAAAGTCAGCTGGTCATATTTGAGTATAATGCTGTCTTTGTCCATTGTCTTTCTCCTATGCACACCGGGCGTATCGGATCGATTCCTTTATATCGGCAATCAAGGCTTCCAGCTCTCTGATCTTCTGAGCGTTGGATTTGTTTTTTTCCTTTTCCTTTTTCAGATCACTCTGAAGCTTTGCAATATTTTTGTTCAGCTTCTCGATAACCTTCTGCTTGGTGGCAGAGTCAAGGTGACATTTTCTCAGCTCGTCCTTCAGCCGGGCATTTTCCTTTTTCAGCTTTTGAATGTAGCCGATGGTAAGTCCGCCGCCAAGGGCTATAACAGGGATAAGGGCCAATATCGGCGGAAAAAATACAGCTCCGGATATTAAACCAGCTCCAGCTGCTCCGGCCACTCCGCCTGCAATAGCCGCTCCAACTACTGATTCTTCCAGTTTTTTTCCGCATTTCCAGCAGATATCCTGTTTCTGTGGATTTTTCGTTCCGCAGTGAGGGCATGTAATTTTTGTATCCATAGTTCAATTCTCCGTTTCTTTTCGACATGAATGGTACAGCGTCCATTTACTTCTGAAGCACAAACGCACTGATCATGCGGCAGATACCGGCCACATCGGCGCTGCCGGTGAACTCAAAGCTGACCCGTCCAACGCCGCTGATCCAGATCTGAAGCTCGGAGTCCAGGTCGAATGTACCGGAGGTTTCCGTGGAAAAGACCTGGATCTTGCTGTAGGGAATGGAGGTGAAGTCCTTCTTCTTGCCGGTCACGCCCTGTACATTGATGGAGATAATGCGGAAATTGGTGAATACCACACCGTCTCTCATGCTCTGGAAGGAGCTGATGATCTGCTCATTTCCCAGCAGAATCGGTGCGATCATAGCCTGAAAGGCGCTGTTGTCCACCTGCTTCATTTTTACAATAGACTTGTTGTTGAAATCGATCATTTTTCTTTCTCCCTTCTATATCCTCTCTCCTGTGTTTTCTTCAATTGCAGTTTTGTGCAGGATGATCTGCATCTGTTGAATATAGTATACCATTTATCATGCAAATTGTCAAGAGAGTTGTTCTGTTTTACCAGTTTCAGATAGGAAGCTCATTTTTTTACATGTAAACTTTTTATGAAACTTGTACCGAAACGTCTCAGTTTTCCCCGACACGGGCCTATTTATGAGGGGCGATTTTCGCTTCTACATCATAAAAAGGAGAGATGCAGCAATGCAACTGACAGCAAAGGGGAAATTCATAGACACGGCGGACATCTGCGGGCTTTTCACGCAAGGGGAAAAGTACGCTGACCGGATTCACGTTCTGGTGGATACGGTGAACAATGATGTAAATGTGTCGGACTGTACGTTTGTCATGCGTACCGTGGCCAGTGACGGCAGTATGACCGAAACGCTTCTGCAAAAGCAGATACAGGAAACGCAACTTTCACTCTTGTGGGACATTCCGGAGACGGTGACAGCCGTTCCGGGGCCGCTTCAGCTGGAGCTGGTCGGCTCGAGAGAATCCGTCAACATCATCAAGTACAAAATGCCGCCCATTTACATCAAGGAGGCTGTGATGGGTGCGGGACTCCCTGTGCCGGATGTGATCGATGAGAAGCTGGCCCGGATGAACGAGCTGATGGAGGAAATGACAGAGATTTCTGCGGGCTTGTCCGGGACGACGGTCCAGGAAGTCATCGACGCCCGGACCAGCAGTCTGTCGGGGACGGAGTTTTCGAGCCTGTCCCAGAGACTGACGGTGGATTTTAACGCCTGCATCACCCAGGGGGAGCTGGAGAACGCCTGTGCGAATACGCTTGATCAGGCCCACGATACCGGAGTAGGCCGCTTCTGGCGGGATGAAAACGGTGTGGCTCATGGTGAGATCTTCGGCGATTATGCAAATAATATCGCATCAGCCGCAGGCAGCAGCGCAAGCGGCTATAACACGCAGGCAACCGGATCTTATGCAAGCACAGACGGAGCACACACGCAGGCTGGCGGCGGTTGTGCCCGTGCTACTGGCAGTGTGACAAAGGCTACTGGCGACTGCTCTTATGCAGGCGGCAGCGGAACAGTTGCATCAGCTGACTTTGCGTGGGTCGGAGGCTACAAAGCAACCGCCGCCAGCGTGTGTCAGCATGTGTTCGGATGTAACAACATCGTGGATGATGCCGGCGAATACATATTGATCATCGGCAATGACGAGACAATGGGGCAGAATGACCCCACCAACGGGCTGACCCTGGACTGGGACGGAAACCTTTGGGTGGCCGGAGATGTAACAGGCACAGACGCCGGGGGTAATCCGGTGAGCCTTATTGGCATTAAAAACGAGCTGACAGCTGCACGCACAGTTGACGGTGTTACATACTCCGACCTGGAAACAAGTTTGCGTGTGCAGTTTGACACCAAGGCAAGTCATGATGAACTAGCCGCCTTCCAGGGAAGCGTTAATGCCGAAATAACAGCTCTGGAAAGCGCCTTGTCAACTGCTCTGATCAAGCGAGACCGCTTAAACGGCTCAGAGGGTGCAGATTTAAACACAGCCATCGTGACCGGTATGTACCGCTACACAGGTGCACCGATGAATCACCCCATCACCTCCGACACCACGGAATACGGCATTCTCACGGTGATGGCCCTGGATGCCTACATCGTCCAGACGGCCTATGCAAACTGCTCAGCCACAGGCTTTGCATCCAAGGGCGGTGTGTTCGTGCGCACCTCTGCGGACAGCGGCGTGACCTGGAGCGCATGGATGCAGCAAGCTATGACAGCGGCGGCAGCGGTAACGGAGGTGTAAAGAGCAGACTATGAGCGATACCATAATTGTAGCGGTCCTGTCTCTGATCGGGACACTGGGCGGCACATTCGGCGGCATACTCACCGCCAATAAATTGACCAACTACCGCATTCTGGAGCTGGAGAAAAAGGTAGACAAGCACAATAATTTTGCGGGGCGCATACCTGTAATAGAGGAGAAGGTTAAGGTTATCAATCATCGCATTGATGACCTGGAAAGGGAGGTGTATCATCATGAACAGAAGCTGGAAAGCATGGTTTAAGGCGGCCGCCATCCGGGCCATTAAAACAGTGGCGCAGACGGCGGCGGCTACGATCGGAACGGCGGCGGTGCTGGGCGATGTCCAGTGGATCGCAGTCGGTTCTGCGGCGGCTCTGGCCGGCGTGCTGTCTCTGCTGACATCGGCCGCAGGACTGCCGGAGGTTGAAGAAAAGGAAAAGACTGGAAAGGATGCGTGACTATGGCTTATCTGACACCGGATAAAACCGCCGAGCTGAACGGCGTAACCGTAAAGGAATACCTGCTGACCAGGCACAACCCGAACCGGATCGCTATGCCGACCATCTCCATGGAGGGGAAGATCATCGGTGTAACGGTGCACAACACAGACTGGATCAATGTATCTCCGGACACCACCCCGGCGGAGCAGTATACCCGGGCCACCCGGAACGGCAACATGAATGATGTCCGTGTACATTACTATGTGGACAATAAATGTGCGTGGCAGAATCTGCCCCTTGATCTGTCCGGCTGGCATGCGGCGGATGGCAGCGGCAGCGGCAACCGCAAGACCATTGCCATCGAGTGTATCATGTCCAGCGCATATAATGCGGATGATAGGGCCTCTGAGGACAATTGCGCACGCCTGGCCGCTGCG
Organism: Ruminococcus sp.; assembly: GCA_017472145.1. GTDB lineage: Bacteria > Bacillota > Clostridia > Oscillospirales > Ruminococcaceae > Ruminococcus_C. The sequence goes on from JAFUQX010000070.1 coordinate 41,722, forward strand.
CTGCTGAAGCAGTATGGCCTGGGAATCGAGCATCTCTACACCCATACGCACTGGCTCAATGTCCGGGACGGCCGGAAGGGGAGTACGGACACCCTTAATACCATGTATCACAGCTATAAGATGTGTCCGGCCTATATTCTGCCCCACTGGGCTGCATTCAAGGCGAAGGTGGTAGGATATCTGGGAGAGGACACAGCAGCTGCTGAGAAACCCTCCGCACCGGCTGCCAGCGCACCGGATACGGCAACCACGTCCTATCGTGTGCGTGTCACCATCGATGATCTGAACATCCGCACCGGCCCGGGTACGAATTATCCGACTACGGGCAAATTCACCGGACGGGGCGTGTTTACCATTGTCGAAACGCAGGGTACATGGGGCAGGCTCAAGTCCGGGGCTGGGTGGATCTCGCTTGGTTATACAGTAAAAATCGGATAATGTCTCATCGGCGGTACTGGTTTGCTTCAGTACCGCCGTTTTTTCGTATTTCGACAAGGCGCTTCGACAAAAAGCTCGTCCCATATGGGGTATAATGAAAGATATCAATCTATGCCTCAGAAAGGACGGAATATCCCATGTCACACAGCATCTCCGAGAAAGCAAAAACCCTTGTCCCCATTGTCTGGGAGACCGCCGGAACCTTTCTGTGCGGTCTCATTTTTGCCTGTGCCGAGCTGGGCAGCATCTCCTCTCCCATACCGGTGGCGGCGGCGGCCTGTGCGTCACCAATAGGATCGGTGGCTGTTCTGATCGGTGCGATTGCAACAGGGATGATTTCCCAGACTCTTCCAGGGCAGATGGCATTGATCCTCTCTCTGATGCTGGTATCCTGCGTCCGGGTGATCCTCCGTGAATACCACTCAGAACAGTTTGTATCCATTTCATCCGCAGTATGTGTCCTGGCGGCTGGTGTGGTTACGGTTTTTTCCCAGAATCAATCCTGGGAGGGGATCCTCATTCACATTATGAGCGCAATTCTGACCGGTACGACTGCCTATTTCATGCATACGGTCCTCACCAGACTGTGCAGTCAGAAGAAGATACCGCTTCAGACCTCCATGGGCTGTGCAGCGGCCGTGGTCTATTTCGTACTCATCGGAGCGCTCTGCTCCTTTCAGATGTCCTTCATCAATCCGGGCTATATTACCGGAATTGCAGTGACTCTGATTGCCGCCCAGCGCTTCCGGTATACAGGCGGTGTGATCTGCGGTGCGCTGACGGCCTGCGGCGCAATGCTTTCGGCAGATGATCTGGGGACAAGCCTGATTTTCCTTCCCGTAACAGGGCTGCTTGCCGGATATATCACCGAGATGGGCAGCTTTATTACAGCTGGCGTGTTCTTTTTATTTAATGCCCTGGCTCAGCTTACCATTCAGACAGGAGCTGTGACCTATGCTTCCCTTGGAAATCTCCTGCTGGGCTGTGTGGCCTATCTTCTTTTACATACCATCTGTCTGGATCAGTGGATCGTCACGGAGCAGGCCGCCTCCAATCGGATGATGGAGAATATGGCTGTGCGCATGCGGTTTATGGCGCAGTCCATCGGCAGTGTCCGTGCGGATACCGAGCGGATCTCCCAGCTGCTCTCCCATCCCGTCAGCAACAGGGAGCTGTTTGTCCGTGTGACATCGGCTGTGTGCAAGGATTGTCCCGGACGGGTCGCATGCTGGAAAAACAATGCAGCCCAGACATATGCCGGCTTTCAGAAAATGCAGGAGCGTCCGGTTGGTGCATTTCCGGCCGAGCTTCAGCAATGCGTGCGCCGGGAGAGGCTCTGTGCGGCCTTTGAAAAAGAGCGGAAGCGCTGTCAGCTGCAAAGAACAAGGATCGCTCAGAAGGAGGAATGCAGACAGCTTTTGTTTGATCAGCTGATAGCGGCCGAGGAGATGCTGTCCTCCTTCGGGGAACGGATGACTGTACGGTGCAGCAGTGAGCTGACTGATGCGATCGAACGGCGGCTGGAGCGGTATGGCTACACCTGCGATTCCATCGTAGCCTATTATAATGACCGGGAACGACTGATGATCGAATTCTATTGCAGGGAAAGACAGCTGGAGGACTGCATGGCCGCCATCTGTCATATTCTCACGGAAATGCTGAACCTGACACTGGAGGAGCTTGAGCCTGTGGGAACGAAGGAATCCGTTCGGTATCGGCTCTGCCAGGTGCCGCCCTACCGCCTGACGCAGTACAGCATAAAGCGCTGTGCGGAGAATGGAAATGTCTCCGGAGATACCACCGATCTGTTCCGGGATGGGTCGGGCTGTGCCTATGTGGTTCTCTCCGACGGCATGGGAACAGGGAAGTCAGCTGCTGTAGAGTCCCGGATGACAGCGGAAATGTTCCGCAAGCTCATCAGCAGCGGCATTTCCTATGATTCGGCTCTGCGTGTCATCAATGGCCTGATGCTGACCAAATCCGAGCAGGAGGGCTTTGCCACGCTGGATGCAGCCCGTTTCGACCTGGACAGCGGCGAGATGACGCTCATTAAATCCGGAGCGGCCTCCACACTCCTTCGTCTGGGAGGGGAGGTGATTCGTGTCTGTGCTCCGACCTTTCCCATCGGGGCTGGTGCGGCCGCCGATGTCTATACGCAGCAGTTTTCCCTTCAGGCGGAGGATATGGCGGTGATTCTTTCGGATGGCATTCTGGAGAGCCAGTACCCTTTTATTAAGGAGCTTTTGATGAGAAGCGATGATCTGACCTATATCGCAGATGAGATCTGTAAGAAGGCAGTGATCTTCGGCGGCGGCCGCTGCCGGGATGATGTTTCCGTCACCGTGGTGAAAATTCTGGAAAATACCCATCGATGACCTGATTTTACTTGCTCTTTACGCCAATATAAAGATAAAACTAACTCTATGTCTTGTGCAAAGTGCACAAAAGAATGGAGCGAAACTGTTGCAATAGATGAAATTTGAAAGATGGGCAGAAAAGTGCTTGAAAAACAGGGCTTTTTATGTTAAAATATGAATATAAGAATTAAGGGGGAGGGGAAGCTATGCCTTCAATCCAGAATCATCCGGACAACGATTTTCCGCTTTACCTGTTCCATCAGGGCAAAAACTACGAGGCTGGCAAGTTTTTCGGCGCACATAAAAATGCCTCCAGCGGCTGCTGGCGGCTTCGTGTGTGGGCGCCGCGGGCGAAAAGCGTTTCCGTAATTGGTGATTTTAACCAGTGGGATCGGACACAGAATCCCATGGTACGTATTTCTGAAACGGTCTGGGAGACCGAGATTTCAGAGCTGAAGCAGTTTGACGCTTATAAGTATAGTATTGAGACGGAGGACGGCCGTCTGCTGGACAAGGCCGATCCATATGCACAGCATTTTGAACGCCGTCCCGGTACAGCCTCTAAGATATATGAGAGCAGCTACGTGTGGGGCGATTCTGAGTGGATGCTGTCCCGAGGGGAAAAGTCTCCATACAAGAACCCGATGAATGTCTACGAGATGCATCTGGGCTCCTGGAAGCACAGTGAGGATGAGGAATTTCCGAGCTACATCAGCGTTGCGGAAAAGCTGATTCCTTATCTTAAGAAAATGTCCTATACTCATGTGGAGTTCATGCCGCTGACGGAATATCCTTTTGACGGCTCATGGGGCTATCAGGTAACAGGCTACTTTGCCCCAACCTCCCGTCACGGTACACCGGATGACTTCCGGAGGATGATCGATATGTTTCACCAGGCTGGGATCGGAGTGATCCTGGACTGGGTTCCGGCGCATTTCCCCAAGGATGCAGCCGGGCTGTGTGAGTTTGACGGCTCATACTGCTATGAGTACACCGACCCGCTGAAGATGGAGCACAAGGCCTGGGGCACACGGGTTTTTGACTATGGCAAGGGCGAGGTATGCTCCTTCCTGATCTCCAGTGCATGCAACTGGCTGGGCGAGTATCATGTAGATGGTATCCGTGTGGATGCGGTGGCTTCCATGCTCTATCTGGACTATGACCGTCCCGATGGACAGTGGAGAGCCAACCAGTACGGCGGACATGAGAACATTGAGGCTGTGGAATTCCTGCGTCACCTGAATGAGGCTGCTTTTGAGCGGTATCCGGGTGTATTGATGATCGCTGAGGAATCTACTGCATGGCCGCTGGTTACCAAGCCCACCGATGTGGGCGGACTGGGCTTCAACTTCAAGTGGAACATGGGCTGGATGAACGACATGCTCCAGTATGTGTCTCTTGACCCGATCTATCGTGCTTTTAATCATGATAAGCTGACATTCTCATTCTTCTACTGCTTCTCGGAGAACTTTGTCCTGCCGATTTCCCATGATGAGATCGTATACGGCAAGTGCTCTATGCTGAATAAGATGTCTTCTCCGCTGCTTGAGGAAAAGTTTGCCACATATCGGGCCTTCCTGGGTTATATGATGGCGCATCCGGGCAAGAAGCTGCTCTTTATGGGTCAGGAATTTGCCCAGAGCAATGAGTGGAACTATCAGACACAGCTGGACTGGGAGCTGCTCAATGATCCCAATCACCAGCATATGGCGCAGTATACAGAGGCCCTCAATCGTTTCTATCTGGAAAATTCTCCTTTGTGGCAGAATGATACTTCATGGGACGGCTTCAGCTGGATCTCTCATGACGACTATCAGCAGAGTGTCATCGCCTTCCGCAGAATTGATGACGACGGCCATGAGATCGTGGTTGTCTGCAACTTCTGTCCGGTGCAGCGCAATGACTATAAGATCGGTGTACCGAAGGATGGCAAGTATGTTCTGGTAATGAACTCAGATGCTCCGGAATTCGGCGGAAGCGGCGTTTCTGAGAAGGAATTTCCTACCATCGAGGAAGCAATGCATGGCTTTGAACAGTGCATTTCCATGACGCTGGCCCCGCTCTCTGTGGTTTATCTGAAGAATGAGCCGGTCACGAAGAAGCGCAAGCCGGCGGCACGGAATACAAAGCGCACCAGCCCGGCGAAAAAGAAGAAGACAACCTGAGATCGCATCGCTCAGAGCAGCTATATGAGTTTGTTTTTTGTTTGATGAGTTTGTTTTTGTTTGTACCATTTAATGCAATTATATAAGTCTGTTTTTGTTTGTATCGTTTAAAGCAATCGCATAAGTCTATTTTAATATGATTCTCATATTTTAAATAAAAATGATTCACAGCAAATTGTTAGGAGGAGTATCAATGAAAATTAAAAAGAAGTGTGTCGCAATGCTTCTGGCCGGCGGTCAGGGCAGCAGACTCTATGCGCTGACACAGAAGGTGGCCAAGCCTGCAATTCCCTATGGCGGTAAAAATCGGTTTATCGATTTCCCGCTGTCCAACTGTATCAACTCTGGCATTGACACGGTCGGTGTACTGACCCAGTATCAGCCGTTGGTGCTGAATGATTACATCGGCAACGGCCAGCCGTGGGATCTGGATAAAATGCACGGCGGTGTACATGTGCTTCCCCCGTATCAGACGGCCGCAGGCGCATCCTGGTATGAGGGTACTGCAAATGCCATTTATCAGAATATGGCATTTATTGAAAGATATGATCCGGAGTATGTGATCGTGCTGGGCGGCGACCATATCTATAAGATGGACTACTCCAAGATGGTGGATTTCCATGTGGCAAATAATGCCGACAGCACCATCGCTGTTATTGATGTTCCCCGCTCTGAGGCTTCCCGTTTTGGTATTATGACCTGTGACGAGGAAGGCCGTGTGGTTGACTTTACGGAAAAGCCGAAGGAGCCCAAGTCTACCCTGGCTTCCATGGGTATCTATGTATTCACCTGGGAGAAGCTGAAAAAGTATCTCATTGAGAATGAGAATGCAAATACCGGCTCCAAGGATTTTGGTAAGGATATTATTCCGGCTATGCTGGGCAACGGTGAGCGCCTGTTCGCTTATGAGTTTGAGGGCTATTGGAGAGATGTTGGTACGCTGGACAGCCTGTGGGAGGCAAACATGGATCTGCTCAGCCCCAGCCTGCCGCTGGATCTCTATGATCAGTCCTGGAAGATCTACTCCCGTCATGAGAACATGCCGCCGCAGTATATCGGCCCGAATGCACATGTGGAGAACTCTATGATCACCGAAGGCAGCGTGATCGACGGTACCGTTGATTTCTCTGTTATCTCGGCCGGTGTTACCATTGAGGAGGGTGCGGTTGTCAAGTACAGCATCATCATGCCGGGTACGACCATCAAGAGAGGGGCCGTGGTTGAATATGCCATCATCGGTGAGGATAGCGTGATCGAGTCCGGTGCAAAGATCGGTATGCGTCCGGAGTGTGTAGAAAACAGGGATGACTGGGGTATTGCTGTTGTCGGTCATGAGCTTTGCGTATCCGAGGGCAAGCAGGTACTTCCGAAGGAAATCATTTCTGAGAATATATAAGGCGGTGAAGAAACATGGGTATGAATAATAATGTACTGGGCTTGATTTTTGCAAGCATCAACGATTCTGCTGTGATCGATCTGACAAAGCAGCGTACAATGGGCTCGATTCCCTTCGGCGGAAGATATCGTCTGATTGACTTTCCGCTTTCCAATATGGTAAACTCCGGCATTCAGGAGGTCGGCGTTATCACAAAGTCCAACTATGGTTCTCTGATGGACCATCTGGGCTCTGGCCGGGAATGGGATCTGGCGAGAAAGAAGGGCGGTCTGCACCTGCTGCCTCCGTTCAGTCATGTTGGCGGCGGCGTATACCAGGGCCGGCTGGAAGCACTGAACAACGTTTGGAACTTCATCGACTATGCAAAGTCTGAATATGTGGTTCTGGCCAACTGTGATGTGATCGCAAACGTGGATTTCAGAAAGGTGATCGCACAGCACGAGGAAACCGGCGCAGATATCACCATCGTTTATGCGAAGGGCTTGTATCGCAAGGAAAAGAATGAAAACACGAATATTCTCAGCATTGATGAGAACGATACAGTAACAGAGGTTCTGATCACTCCGAACATGGCCGGAGAGTGCAACATCTGTCTGGATATGTTTGTTATGAAGACAGACTTCATGAAGAAGATCGTGCAGGAGGCTGCAAGCAAGAGTCAGCACAGCCTGATCCGTGACGTGCTTCAGCACCGTAAGGATGAGTTTGTGATCAAGGCTTATGAGCATAAGGATGTTTTCTTCAAGATCGACAGTCTGGAGTCTTACTATAAGACCAATCTGATGCTTCAGCAGGCCGACATCCGCAAGAGCCTGTTCAATTCTCAGTCTCCGATCTATACCAAGACCGGGGACAACGCTCCGGTGAAGTACGGCCTGGAAACCAATGTGAAGAATTCCACGATTGCAGATGGCTGTATGATCGAAGGCACTGTTGAAAACTGCGTGCTGTTCCGTGGCGTAAAGATCGGCAAGGGCGCTGTTGTAAAGAACTGTGTTCTGATGCAGGGTGCGGTTGTAGGTGAAAGGTGCAGTATGGAATGCGTAGTCGCTGACAAGAATGTAGAGATCTCCGCTGAGCGTGTACTGACTGGCTCTGAGGAATATCCGCTGTACTTAGGCAAGAAGGCCAAGATCTAATTTAATTTTAAACGATTCTGCCAATGAGGAGCATCGAGCCCGTGTTCGATGCTCCTTTGCGCAGGGAAAGGAATCCCAATGAAGATATTATTTGCAGCCAGTGAGGCCCGTCCTTTTGCAGCCTCCGGCGGTCTGGCCGATGTGCTGGGTTCTCTGCCGGCGGCTATTTCCCAGACGGAAAAGTGCGACTGCCGGGTGGTTATTCCCATGTACCGCAGCATAAAGCCGGAGGTCCGCAACAGGATGACCTATCTGGGGGATGTGACTGTAGATGTGGCGTGGCGCAAGCAGTACTGCGGCGTGTATGCCATTGAGCAGGGCGGCGTGACCTATTACCTCATTGACAATCCCTACTATTTCATGCGGGATGGCATGTATGGCTTCTATGATGACTGTGAGCGTTTTGTATTTTTCAGCCGTGCGGTTCTGGAGATCCTGCCGCTCATCGGCTTCAAGCCGGACATCATCCACTGCAACGACTGGCAGACCGCTATGATCCCGGTGTTTTATGAAATTCTCTACCGCTATCACCGGGAGTATGAGGATATTCAAATTATCTACACGATTCATAATATCCAGTATCAGGGAGTCTATGGCCGGGAGGTGGTGACGGAGCTGATGGGCCTTCCGTCCTATCATACGAATCTGCTGGAATTTGACGGCTGCGTGAATCTGATGAAGGGTGCGATCGAAACCGCAACCCGCATTACCACCGTAAGTCCCACCTATGCAGAGGAGGTTCTTGATCCGTGGTATTCCTACGGTATGGATCGTGCGCTGGTGCGCAGACAGGATGGGATAACGGGCATTCTCAATGGCATTGATACGGTGCTGTATGATCCGGAGACGGACCCGATGATTGCAAAGAATTATACATCCGCCCATACCGCCGGCAAGAAGAAGTGCCGTGAGGATCTGCTGAAGGAGATGGGACTGCCGGTGGACGATGCACCGGTGATCGGCATTGTGACCCGTCTTGTGGCGCACAAGGGCATTCAGCTGATTCAGAGGGTATTCCATGAGATGCTGGAGCTGGGCTGTAAGTTTGTAATTCTGGGTACAGGAGAGAAGCTGTATGAGGATTTCTTCCTGGAGATGCAGGAGCAGTATCCGGAGCAGGTAAAGGCGAATATTGCATTCCTGCCGGAGCTGTCTCATAAGATCTATGCAGGCGCGGACTTTTTCCTGATGCCCTCTCAGAACGAGCCATGCGGTCTGGCCCAGATGGTAGCCATGCGGTATGGTACGATTCCGATTGTCCGTGAAACAGGCGGCCTGAAGGATTCTGTCTTTGATGCAGGCGGCCGGAACGGCAATGGCTTCACCTTCAAGACCTTTGATGCGCTGGATATGCTGGATGCGGTAAAGCGCGGTCTTGCCATGTACAAGACACCGAAGAAGTGGAGCGCACTGGTAAAGCGGGCCATGAAGTGTGACTACAGCTGGGCGCAGTCAGCAAAGCTGTATACAGAGATGTACCGGGAGCTGCTATCCGATGAATAAAAAGGCCAGGGACAAAAGAATCCGGAAGCTGCTTCTAATAGGGATCGCTGTTCTGATCTGTATATTTCCCATTCCGTACAGAGGAGAACATGTATTAGGCTATGCAGCCATATTATACGGATATGAGCGGGAAGAAGTGATTGTCCGGATGAATCATTATGGATGTGATGGGTACAGTTATCGATTAAGAGAGAAAATACGGGTGCTGTTTTTTACGGTTTATGATGAAACGGATCCCGGTGTAAACCTTGTTACCTTGTGAAATGATATGAAAAAGGGCTGCTGCATTCTTGTGAAATGCAGCAGCCCTTTTTGGTATATGATCAAAGAGCCTCTTTCAAGGCCTGGGCCAGCTGATCGGGACAGGATGTTTTCTTCATGCCGCAGCGGATATTCTCCATACGGTCAATGGCCTCCTGAATGTTCATCCCCTTCACCAGTGCACTGATGCCCTGAAGATTGCCGTGACATCCGCCGGTGAACTGAACATCCACGATTTTTCCGTCCTCCACTTCGATGGCGATCTGACGGGAGCAGACGCCCCGGGGTGTGTATGTGTACTTCATAGTAAAACCTCCTGATTCTTTTTGTCATGCAGTCAGCGAATAGGTCTTTTGCTGAGTCTGCTCTGTATTTTGTGCGGTCTTTTCCTGAGCAGGGGAGGAGACCGCTGGTTTCTTCTGCGGATGCTCGGCAGCCCGCAAAGCCGCCGCTGTCAGCATAGCCGCTGCCGACATCCAGAAGCTTACATTGTCAGAAATAAGATGCCTCCTCTTATCTGCGCATAAATGCCTGCATAAAGGGATCAGCGGCCGGGCTGTCATCGGATGCAAAGCAGTCGCTCTCGGTAAAGGTCCTGCTTTCCGCATCGAAGTGGTAGTAGGTGCTTTCTGTCCGGCCGAGAATTTCTTCCAGCTCCGGAAGAAGCTTTACAGCCTCCTCCAGCGGGATCAGCCGGAAGCACTCCATCCGGTCCAGAACGTGGTCATCCTCATCTCCGAAGAAAAAACGCCAGCCGCTGTCCTTGTTGTCATAGCGTTCGTCTGTATATTGAATCGTGCCGATTTTACCGGCATTGTAGGCTCGTTTTGTAATGACTGCCATCTTCTGTTCCATGGTTTTCTTTCTCCTTTTTATTGTACCGGGAGCGTCTCCTGTACAGACTGCGCATGCAGGATCTGCATGAACTCCTCTCCAGTAATCGTTTCATTTTCATAGAGATATTTTGCGATCTCGTGGAGCTTCGGTGCATTCTGCTCCAGCAGCTCCATGGCCTTCTGATACTGCCGCTTTACCAGAGCGATCACCTTGGCATCGATCTTTGTCTGTGTCTCATTGGAGCAGGCCAGGCTGCTGTCTCCGCCCAGATACTGATTTCCCAGCGTTTCCAGAGCCACCATGCCGAACTCCTCGTTCATGCCGTAGCGGCTGATCATCGCCCGGGCCAGCTTGGTTGCCTGTTCGATATCATTGGCAGCACCTGTGGAAATTTCGTGGAATACAAGCTCCTCCGCCGCACGGCCGCCAGTGAAGGTAGCGATCTTATTCTCCAGCTCCGTCCGTGTCATGAGGAAATGCTCGCCCTCATCCACCTGCATGGTATATCCCAGCGCACCGGAGGTTCGGGGAATGATGGTGATCTTCTGTACCGGCGCCGACTGCGTCTGCAAGGCCGCTACCAGCGCATGCCCCACCTCGTGATAGGCCACCGTCAGCTTCTCCTTGTTGGAAAGCACACGATTCTTCTTCTGATATCCGGCAATGACCACCTCCACGCTCTCCATCATATCCTCCTGCGTGGCTGATTTCCGTCCGTTTCTCACCGCACGCAGAGCGGCTTCGTTTACAATATTGGCCAGCTCCGCACCGGATGCGCCGGCGGCTGTTCTTGCAACCGCCTGAAAATCCACATTCGGAGCGATCTTGATCTTCTGCGCATGCACCTTGAGAATATCGATCCGGCCCTGAAGATCGGGCAGCTCCACGGGGATTCGTCTGTCAAAGCGTCCCGGACGGAGCAGAGCTGGGTCCAGGGACTCCGGACGGTTGGTTGCCGCCAGAATGACAACGCCCTTTGAGCCGTCAAAGCCGTCCATTTCTGTCAGAAGCTGGTTGAGAGTCTGTTCGCGCTCATCATTACCGCCCAGATGGCCGCCGTCCCGCCGCTTGCCGATGGCATCGATCTCATCGATAAAGACGATACACGGGGCTTTTTCATTGGCCTGCTTGAACAGGTCACGCACCTTGGCTGCGCCCATACCTACGAACATTTCCACAAATTCCGAACCGGAAATGGAAAAGAAGGGAACATCTGCTTCACCGGCTACAGCCTTGGCCAGCAGGGTCTTACCTGTACCGGGAGGGCCTACCAGCAGCGCACCCTTGGGCATAGACGCACCGATATCCTGATATTTTGTCGGATTGTGAAGGAAGTCTACGATCTCCTCCAGCAGCTCCTTGGCCTCTTCTTCGCCGGCCACATCCTTGAACTTGATGCCGGCGGTAGATTTCACATACACCTTGGCATTGCTCTTGCCCATACCGAACATCATGGAGTTTCCACCCATTTTGCCGTTCATCTTCCGGGTGATCAGCCGGAATACCACTACCATCAGCACCAGGGGCAGGACGTAGCTCACCAGAATGTATGTAATCGGCGAAGCGGTTGTGACGATTTCCGTCTTGAACTCGGCTCCCGATTCATACAGACGATCCACCAGAGCCGGGTCTTCCATGAGGCCTGTTTTGAAGTATTTCGTTTCATCCTTGTTGGTGAAGGTGATCTGGGCCGAGTCGATATTCACCGACCCGATCTCCTGGTTTTCCGCCATTTCGATGAGGACGTTGTAGCCGACCTCCTCCACAGGCTTCTGCATCACGTTCGGGAATACGAACAGATTCAGCAGAATAAAAACACCAATGGCGATCACCCAGTACCATACATAGGGCTTTTTGTTTGGTTTCATTTCTTCCATTGCTTCCATCTCCTCCAGAATAGATTCTATCTACATTATAATAGATTTCTCTTATAATTACAATGAAAATCAGAAGAAATCTCGATTCTGAAGATGAAAACTGTGTGATAGTCTGCACTCAGGGAGCTGCAAAAATCCCGAGATCAGGCGGATTTACCGTAAACCGGAAGAAGCATACAGAGACAGCGGCCATGAGGGCCAGACCCCACAGATTGCTGGTCTGCTGCCATTTTCTGCTCCATTTCATGCCGAGTGCTGCATTCAGTGCCGCACAGACATAAAACAGTCCGATGTTCACCAGGGGAATATCTCTGCCCAAAATACCGCTGTATGTATAATACAGCATGGTCATAAGCAGCATGGAGCAGACGGTGGCCGCTGCAAAGGCTGTCAGAATGGCAGGATATTTCTTCCGGACAAAGGGGCTGAGCACCAGCGCATATGCAGAAGCAGGGAAGAACAGCAGCTTCAGATGCTCCCATACGCTTTCGCTCACCGCAGAAAATAGCCCGACAAAGGAATTCCCGCCGGACCATTCGTAGGTGAAATGCAGAAGCGTTCCTAAAGCGGAGATCCACAAAAAACCAATGAAACCAACCCATTTCGATTTTAACACCGTACATCACCTCGCAGCAGTATATGCACGGCGAAAATTTTTATGCCTGATCCAAGCCGAATTTTTCCTTTGCAATGGCTGCAATGAGCCGTGCACTGCCCTCCAGGCCCAGAAGCGTGCTGCAAAGGAGCAGATCACGCATTTCCGTGTTCTTCATGCTGTACCCGGTATATTTCAGGTAATACTGCTCCCATGCCCGGTCGATGGTATCGATCAGGGGCAGGAACTCACCCTTGGCAATGCCGAATTTCTGTGTGGTGTTGGCGATCCGCTGCTGCTCCGGCGCATAGATGTAGCACCGCAGAAGGTGTGGATGGGAGCGCAGGATATACTCTGCGCACCGTCCGACAATTACACAATTTTCCTCAGAAGCATGCTTCTCCACAAGGCGGCTCTGAACCTGGAACATTTTTTCCTGCTTCAGCTCGCTTCCGATACCCAGCGGAAATTCCATCCGCAGATATTCCTTCACACCGGCCTGCATCATAGGGGCAAGCGTGGTATCCTCCCGGGCCGCTTCGGCCTCGATCTGTTTTCGTTCGTAGAAGCTCCAGCCGAGAATTCTGGCTGTTTCCTGTGCAATTTCCTTGCCCATGCTGCCGAACTGACGTGTGATCGTAATTACATAACCCATACCCAATTTCTCCCTCAGACTGATTCTTGAAAGCTATCTGTATCATACCACAGGCTCTTTGAAAAAACTGCATGACATCTGTAAACATTATTCCCGTGGTCTGTGTACAAAAAAAGCACCTCTCGATTGAGAAGTGCTGGACCGTTTCAACGTAACGGAATGGTGCGGATAAGAGGACTTGAACCTCCACCCCCTTGCGAGGACTAGCACCTGAAGCTAGCGCGTCTGCCGATTCCGCCATATCCGCATATATAAACGTTACGCTGAAATTGAATTGTATGAAGTTGTTGGTGCGGATAAGAGGACTTGAACCTCCACCCCCTTGCGAGGACTAGCACCTGAAGCTAGCGCGTCTGCCGATTCCGCCATATCCGCATATTCCGTAACAACGATATATATTATAGCACAGACGAAAGCATTTGTCAAGGGGTTTTTGAGGATTTTTTTGTATTTTTTTGTGCAAGCTTAAAATGAATTTATTATTTCAGAAAATTCCGAGTGCGTTGACAAATCACACAAATTATGATATAATAAAGTTGATAATCATATACCGGCCATGTAAAACTATAGGCGGTATAAGGTTATCGGCAAGGAAAGGATGAATGTTTTTGACAAAAGAGAAAGGCGGATGATTTTATGAAAAAAATGAATCGGGTTCTATCGACATTGCTGGCGGGTCTTGTGTGTGTTTCCTGTACGCTTCCTGTGCAGCTGACTGCGTCTGCGGAGACCACGGGTGTTTATGAGGAACGATTGTCTTATTTGATTCGGGAGGACGGTACGGCTGAGATCACGGATTGTGTGCCGGACACCTCTTTTGAAGCGCATACGGAGGTGATCATTCCAGCTGAAATCGATGGTGCAGTTGTTACAAGCATCGGGGACGAAGCCTTTTCCGATTGTACGGATATCGTCGGAATCACGCTTCCGGACACGATCATATCGATTGGCGACAGTGCGTTTGATCGCTGTTATCAGCTGCGCTCCGTTTACTATGGGGATACGCATACGCAGTGGCAGGAGATCGCTGTAGGCGAAGAAAATGAAGAGCTGCACAGAGCAATTTTTTATTACACCAGCGGCAGTATGATCTATTCCTTTCAGGAGGACGGCACGGCGATGCTCACCGGACATGAGGCTGTGACAGGCTCTGTTGTAATTCCCGGCGAGATAGAGGGCGTTCCGCTGACGCGTATTGATGACCGGGTCTTTGAAGATGATTTTCCAGGAATTACGGACGTTACCATCTTAGAGGGAATTACCAGTATAGGCTATTCTGCGTTTTACGGATGTGCAGGCTTGAAAGAGGTGAATCTCCCGGATAGTCTGATCGTTATTGAGAAATGCGCCTTTGAAAGCTGTACTGCATTGAAGAGCATTGTGCTTCCGGAAAATCTTCAGCGGCTTGAGAGCCGTGCTTTTTTAGGATGTACCTATCTGGGAGATATTACTGTTCCGGAAGGGCTTACAGATATCGGCAAAAATGCTTTCAGCGGCCGGTTTCTGAGTACAGTACGGGATGAAAGCGGAATGGCCATTGTCAACAATATTGTCGTTGACGGATCCCTTTGTTCAGGTGATATCGTGATCCCTGAGCATGTGACCGGTATTACAGAATATGCATTCCAGGAAGAGCCGATAGAAAGTGTCACCATTCTTGGTACGCTGGATCATATTGGTCATCATGCATTTTTCGGCTGCGACAGCCTGACAAAGGTAACCTTTGCAGAAGGAACGGTCTCGCTGGGTGAAGCCATGTTTTCCGGATGCTCTGCGCTGACGGATATAACGCTTCCGGAGAGCCTGACGGAGATCAGTGGGTCGGCGTTTGCTTCCTGTACGGCCCTGACGGAGGTCCCGCTTCATGAGGGTATAACAAGCATTGGCCCCAGCGCATTTGACTCTTGCAGCGGACTGACCGAGCTCACACTTCCAGCCAGCGTGTCCGTCATTGGAAATTGTGCGTTTGCAAACTGCGGTGCACTGCTGTCCGTTGTCCTTCCGGAGGGACTCACAGCAATTCCGGATCAGCTTTTCAGTGAATGTTTAAAATTAAAGTCCATTGAAATTCCGGAAAGTGCAGCGAGCATCGGGGCGGATGCGTTTAAAAATACCTATTGGCTGAAAAGAAAAAGTGCATCAGAACCGGGCAATCTGGTGATTATAAATGGGATTCTGATCGAAGGAAAATACAGCTCAGATGATGTAGTGATCCCGGATACAGTACATACGATCGGACATAATGCATTCCGTGACGGGCAGAAGGCAGCGGCCATCCAGATCCCGGAGGGAACAACGCAGATCGGTTCTTATGCATTCTCAAATTGTGCAGTGCTGGAGTCTGTTTCCGTTCCGGAGAGCGTGACTTTTATCGATTCCCGGGCCTTTTATGGAAGCGAGAGCCTGACCACGATTTATTATGCCGGATCAGAAGCGGATTGGGCGAAGATCGAGATCAACCAGGATAATATGAATGATCTGGAGAATATCACCATTATCTATGGTGAAGAAACCGTTTACGAAACCGGCGATCTGGACGGGGACGGTGTGATCACGATCTCGGATGCAACGGAGGTTCTGACCATCTATGCAAGAATGGCTGTACAGCTTGATGTATCCGGATACACCGAGTCCCAGCTGGCTGCGGCCGATGTGAATCAGGACGGTGCAGTTGATATCCGTGATGCAACGGCCATTCTGACCTATTATACGCAGACAGCCGCCAGCCTGAATCCGGACTGGGCGGACATTATCGGATGATCATAGAAACAAAGAGCGGTGCAGCAGGCAAAGCTGCACTGCTTTTTTGTGTCTGCTTCCTCTTGCATAAAATATGAAAACATGGTATAATTTGGAAGCCAAAAAATCTTCATCCGGCGGTGATTCTGCTGGATGAAAAAAGAAAGGAAGTAGGATCATGAGAAGGAGAAATAAGCTTTTATCCCTGCTGCTTTCCGGCGCAATGCTTTGCAGCTGTTTTGCAGTAAGGCCTGTTCAGGCCTTTGCGGAGGATATTACCACAGAAGAAGCGGCATCCAGTGAGGAGGCCGGAGTACAGACAACCATAGCAGAAGCCGGAGAATCTGCTGCTGTTGCAACCACAGTAACCGCTGGTACGGCTGTTGTACAGACAACAACGGTTACGACCGCTCCGTCGGCTGTCCACACGACAACGAAGCGACCCGTTGTGGTCAATACAATGACCACACTTCCATCCGTAACCATAGCCGGAACGGATGCGGATTCTGTAACCACCAGCCGGACAGAACCCACTCATGTGACCAGCTATACAACTACAGTTGCCCCTACAACCTCTGTGACTGCCGGTACTGTGACACAGCCGGCCCATCTGGCCAATGAGTCCTATGAGTATACATGGGATATGGCAGCCAATGAAATAAAAATTTCCTGCTATCTGGGTACAGATCCTGTAGTGGAATTTCCGGCGGAAATTGATGGTGTGCCGGTTACAGAGCTGGAACTGGGTCTTTATGATGATTTCGTTGAGGAAATTATCGTGCCGGAGGGGGTCGTTTCTGTACGCCTTGATCTGGGGGATCATTTGAAAAGAATCTCTCTTCCGTCTACAGTGGAGTCCATACGCTTTGCTTACGCAGATAGTATCGTTTCCCAGGCACAATATAAGTATCTGCCCCACATCGGAGGAGAAACACTGGATCTTACGGAAACGCCTGTAAATGCCTGGTATCACCCTTTATTTACTGGCTGTGATTCTCTGGAGGAGATCCATGTTGCAGAGGGCAATCCCTGTTTCAGCAGCATGGATGGCGTTTTATTTGATGGAGACGGTCAGACGCTGCTGGCCTATCCCAAGGGTCGGACAGAAACCACCTATACCATTCCGGATGGCGTTGCAAAAATTTATAATTATGCCTTTGCGTATTGCAATGCGCTGACAGAGGTGTTCATTCCGGACGGTGTAGAGGAAATCGGCCAGTACGCATTCGGCAGCTGCGACAATCTGACCAGGGTCACCCTTCCGGACAGCGTGACCTCCATCGAAAGCGGAAGCTTCAACAGCTGTGAGAATCTGGAGGAGATCACTTTGCCGGGAAATCTGTCCCGTCTTGATGCAAACAGCTTTAATAATACGGCCTGGTACAACAGCCAGCCGGACGGCGTTTTATATCTTGGCACCTACGCTGTGGGCTATAAGGGTGAAATGCCCTCAGATGCGGAAATCACACTCAGAGATGGTACAACCGGTGTCTTTGCAGGTGTATTTCCGAAAACCATTTCATCGGTCACCCTTCCGGACAGCCTGACTGTAATCGGCAGCAATGCCCTGGACAGCTGTACCGCTCTGACAGAAATCATCCTGCCCGAGGGCCTTGTAACGATCGGTCCGGCCGCTTTCCGCTGCTGCTTCGGACTGACGGAAATTGAAATTCCGCAGAATGTGACCTTTATAGGCGAAAGTGCATTTTACGGATGTGTATATCTTGAAAAGATCCTGCTTCCTGAGGGCGTAACGTCTATCGGAGACGGTGCATTCAATTCCTGTAAGAGCCTGGTCTCTGTTGAAATTCCGGAAAGTACGTTGCATCTTGGAGAAAGTCTTTTTTCCAACTGTATCAATCTGACCTCTGCTGTATTGCCGGAGGGCCTGACGGATATAAAGTCCTGCATGTTCAGCGGCTGTGTGAGCCTGGAGCGTATTGACCTTCCGTCGTCTGTTACCCGAATTCATCCGGGTGCATTTGTGCGGTGTACCTCTCTTTCCGATATTGTGCTTCCGGAAACTGTGGAGATTCTGGATAATGCTGCGTTTTCAGGTTGTACAGGCCTGGAGACCGTGACTATTATGAATGCAGCTTGTCTGATCGGTGATGCAGAGGCCACCTTTCAAGAATATACCGTGCTTGTTGCAGCGGAAGGTTCTACCGCACAGACCTATGCTGAATGCTATGGGCGCTGCTTCCGGATTTATACAGCCGCAGAGGGAACTACCCACGAAACCGGCGATCTGGACGGAAACGGTGTGATCACGATCTCGGATGCAACGGAGGTGCTGACCATCTATGCAAGAATGGCTGTACAGCTTGATGTATCCGGATACACCGAGTCCCAGCTGGCTGCGGCCGATGTGAATCAGGACGGTACAGTCAATATCCGTGATGCGACGGCCATTCTGACCTATTATGCGCAGACAGCCGCCAGTCTGAATCCGGACTGGGCGGACATTATCGGATGATCATAGAAACAAAGAGCGGTGCAGCGGGCAAAGCTGCACTGCTTTTTGTGCCTATAAATTTCAAGTCACCCCCTTGCACTAAGAGGCGGAATGTGGTATAATGTAAGAATGTGAGAGCGGAGGTTGAGAGAATGAGTGAACATTATCTGGATAATGCGGCTACCACAAGGCCCTGCAAAGCGGCTGTGGCAGCCATGATGCGCTGTTTTCAGGAAAACTACGGAAATCCGTCTTCCCTGCATCGGATGGGGCTTTCGGCCCAGCAGGAGATGGACAAGGCCCGCCGCATTCTGGCCGGTGCGCTGGGATGTGAAATGCGTGAGATTTTGTTTACATCCTGTGCTACAGAAAGCACCAATATGGCACTGAGGAGCACGGCGGCTGCCTATGGAAGAAAGCGAAAAAGAATCGTTACCAGTGCCGTGGAGCATGCATCTGTCAAGCAGACGCTCAGCTATCTTGCGGAAAACGAGGGCTTTGAGATCGTTTCGGTAAAGCCTGATGAAAACGGCTGCTACCGTGCAAGGGATTTTCTGGCAGCTCTGGATGAAAATACCTGCCTGATCACCATGATGATGGTCAATAATGAGACAGGACACATCCTCCCGGTCAAGGAGGTTTTCACAGCGGCCAAGCGGAAATTTCCCCATATTATCACACACTGTGATGCAGTACAGGCCTTTATGAAATATCCGGTGCGGCCGGCTTCACTTATGGCCGATTTTGTTTCGCTGAGCGGACACAAGATTCATGCAGCCAAGGGTGTGGGCGCTCTTTATATAAAGAGAGGGACAAAGCTCCGTGCGATGCTGCTGGGCGGAAAGCAGGAAAGCGGTCTTCGTGCCGGAACGGAAAGCGTTCCCCTGATCGCAGGCTTCGGTGCAGCGGTGGAAGCTCTCAGCCCCACGATGGAAAGCCGGTTTGAATATGTAAAAAGCCTGAATCTGGCGCTGCGTGAACGGCTCATGGAGCGGCCCGGTGTGAAGATTCTGTCACCGGAGGATGGCTCGCCCTATGTGATGAGTATTATCGTGCCGAAGCTCCGCTCGGAGATTCTGCTGCACTATCTGGAGCAGAAGGGTGTGTATGTATCCAGCGGTTCGGCGTGCTCCAAGGGAGCAGGAAGCGGTGTGCCGGAGACCTTCGGTGCGACCCGGGAGGAGGCCGACAGCATTCTGCGTGTCAGCTTCTGTGATGAAAATACAATGGAAGATGTGGACGCTCTGGCCCAGGGGATCGCATCCGGTCAGAGAGAGATTATGCATAAATAAGGAAGGACAAAAGCTATGAGCAGCAACAAGGAACTGATTCTTGCAAAGTACGGCGAAATCGCCCTGAAGGGTCTCAACCGCAGTACCTTTGAAGATATTCTCATGAAGAACATCCGCCGGAGACTCCGTATGATCGGCTCGTTCTCCGTGACGAAGGCGCAGTCTACGATCTATATAGAGGGGAAGGATGAGCAGGCGGACATCGATCAGGCCATGGATACCATGCGCCGGATCTTCGGCATTGCCGCTCTGTGCCGGGCCAAGGCCTGTGAGAAGAATTTTGAGTCCATCGCAGCACTGGCCAAGGACTATCTGGAGGATGTCCTGCTGGGCGCACGCACCTTTAAGGTAACGGCCAAGCGCGCGGACAAATCCTTCTGCATGAAGTCCCCGGAAATCTGCATGGAGCTGGGCGCCGTTCTGCTGGAAGCATTTCCCCATCTGACGGTGGATGTGCACAACCCGGAGGTCGTGGTTACCGTGGAGATCCGTGACACTCACGCCTATATTCATGGGGAGAGCATCAAGGGTGCAGGCGGTCTGCCGGTCGGCTCCGGCGGCAAGGCCCTGCTGCTGCTTTCGGGCGGTATCGACAGCCCGGTGGCCGGCTATCGTATGGCCCGGAGAGGGGTTCATATTTCTGCGATCCACTATGTAAGTCCGCCCTATACCTCCGACCGGGCTCAGCTGAAGGTAGAGGCCCTCTGCCAGAAGATGACCGCCTACTGCGGGAACATTGCCTTCTTCTGCGTGCCCTTTACGGAGATCCAGGAGGAGATCAAGCGGAATTGCCCGGAGGAATATTTTACCATTATCATGCGCCGTCTTATGATGGAAATTGCCCAGCGCATTGCGGAAAAGGATGAGTGCAAGGCGCTCATTACCGGTGAGAGCATCGGACAGGTGGCCAGCCAGACCATGGAGGGGATTACCTGTACAGACGCTGTATGCCGGATTCCGGTTCTGCGTCCGCTGATCGGTCTGGATAAGACAGAGATCATCGAGTCTGCCCGTGAGATCGATACATTTGACATTTCCACACTGCCTTATGAGGATTGCTGTACGGTATTCACCCCCCGGCATCCCAGGGTACGGCCGAGACTGGCGGATGTGGAGGAGGCCCAGAGCCGTTACGACTTCACAGAGCTGATCGAAAAGGCTGTGGCGGGAACCACGATGAAGGTATACAAGGTCGGCAGTGAGCCGGTCCTCTTATGAGAACAGAGAAAACGGTAATTTGAAAGGTTCGTGAAAAAAGTGAGAATGGTGCAGTTATCTCATGAGGAGATTGTGCAAATCTATCAAGAAGCTGGAAATACCCTTGACAAAACCGTTTCGGATATTGTACAATTACTTGATAAGAGATCACAGAAAATTGCAACAGCAGAAAGCTGTACAGGCGGTATGCTGTCTCAGCTGATCACCTCTGTTTCCGGTGCATCGAGCATCTTTGAGCTGGGGCTGTGCACCTATTCCGATGCGATGAAGGAGCGCTTTCTGCATGTACCCAAGGGTCTGCTGGATACCTATGGCGCAGTCAGTGCCCAGGTGGCCGGCTCTATGGCCCGGGGTCTTAGTGAGCTTTCCGGTGCAGAGCTGTGCATTTCGGTTACAGGCTTTGCAGGGCCGGGCGGCGGTACGGAGAAATATCCGGTTGGAACGGTTTTTGTTGCTGTGAAATATAAAGATCATATGTGTGTGGCCCATCTGGAGCTGTACCGCTTTTGTGAAATGCAGCGGTCAGCCATCCGGAAGGCTGCGGCTGTGTGCGTATTCGGAATTGCTCTGAAAATGCTGAAGGAATGCTGATGGAGGAAAGGAATGCAGGATGTAAAGGCGGCAGCCGCTAAAGAACAGAACCTGGATAAGGCGGCTGTGGAAGCTCCTGCAAAGCCGCCGGGCGGGAATACAGCGGCTGCAAAGAAAGAAATCGATAAAATAGAGACCATCCGGAGCGTTCTGGGTGAGATCTCAAAGAAGGAAGAGGAAGAAGAAATCGTCAGCCGCATTACAGAAAATGTGAAGCTGTACAAGGAAAAAAAGGAAAATCCGGAAAAGTTTGCTGAAGAGGAGCGTCTGGCCGCTGAAGCTGCTGCGGCCAGGAGACGCCGCAGGAAAAGAAGGCGTCGTCCGGAGCAGAATCAGAGTCTCCTCAGGGGCGTTCTTCCCAGAAGGGGAGACAGTGCCGGAGAGATCATGCGCAAGTCCATATTCTGGCTTTCGTCCTGTGTATTTATAGGCTGTATGATCTGGATGGGCACAGAGCTTGTGAGTCGCTATCAGACACAGCAGAAATATGATGATATCAGCAGCCAGTATAATAATAGCTCCGGTTCGATCGGACGCGTGACGACGGCCTCCAGGGATGACGCTTCTGAGGAGGAACGCACACAGTCCGCTGCTGAGCCGGGTGCAGAGGGCGCTGAAATACCTACCGAGGAGACCACCTATTCGCTTTTGCCGGGTGCAGCCAATCTGCTGGAAATGAGTGAGGATGTTGTGGGCTATATCAACATTCCTGATACGGTTGTGAATTATCCCATTATGCAGAACCGGGAGGATGACGAGGGAGAGGAATATTTCCTCCACCATGATTTCTATGGAAACAACTCCAATCTGGGTTCGATTTTTCTGGATTTCCGCTGTAATTTTGATGTGGTCGGAGAGGATGGCCGTCTGGCTGTGCCGACCTCGGACAATCTGATCGTGTACGGGCATAACATGCTGGACGAATCGATGTTCGGCAGCCTGCGCCGATATAAGGATGAGGAAGGGTACTATGAAAAGCATCCGCTCATCGAGGTCAATTCCAATTATGAGAGCTATGTGTATAAGATCTATGGTTATTTTATTGCAGATGCAGTGGATACTACAGATACACGGTTTGAATACTGGAATTACATTGAGTTTACCGGCGAGGACGGTTTCTATGAATATGTAAATGAAGTGAAGCGCCGCACGCTGCGTCTGACAGATGTGGATGTAACCTACGGCGACCAGCTTTTAACGCTCTCTACATGCAGCGGCGCATTTGAAAATGCACGTCTTGTGGTATGCGCACGCCGTTTGCGGGAGGGCGAGGATCCATATGAGGGTACAACGGGCAGTACCCCGAATCCGAATATAAAGTGGCCAACAATCTATTATAATTGGAACGGTAACACATATGACCCGAATGCGGAATTTGTTCCATATGGTTAATCTGAAAGAGAAAAGGGATGTGTTTATGAAAAAGAATCTTTTGACTTATGCCGTGCTGCTGTCTATGATCGCCTGTACAGGTACAGGATGCAGCTCTGCGATCGATCAGAATGCGGATGTAACCAGCACAGCGGCTGAAAACAGCGAGGTATCTTCTCCGGAGGATACGGAGCCGGCCGAAACGGCTGAGCCAACCACAGAGGCCCCGACGGAGCCGCCGATGCTGGAAAAGGCAGAGGAGCTGCTGGCTCAGAATCCGGACACCATTGGATATATCCGTGTTCCGGGTACAGATGTAGACAATCCGGTCGTACAGACTACGGATAATGATTACTATCTGCACATCGGCTTTGATGGTCAGGACTACCGGGCCGGTACGGTCTTCATGGATTTCCGTAATGTTTTCAGCTGGAAGGAGGAAGAGCATTCGGAGAATATCGTCCTCTATGGCCACAACATGGCAGACAATACCATGTTCGGCTCCCTGCGTCGGTATCGTCAGGATCTGGAATTCTACAAGGAAAGTCCCTTTGTCAAGTTCAGCTCCAACTATGAGGAGTATACATATGTGATCTTCGGTCTAGTGATCACCGCCGGTGCAGCGACTCCGCCCAATGATGATGTTTATGCAGATCCCATGACCTGGGAGGGCTTCCCGTACTGGAATATGGAGGAGCTGGATGATGAAAAGCACTTCAATTACTATGTAGATACGATCGAATCTATGAATATGATCGAGAATCCGGTGGATGTAGAATTCGGTGATGAGCTGCTGACGCTGTCTACCTGCTACTCGGATGAGGATAATTCCCGTTTCCTGATCGTGGCCAGAAAGCTTCGTGAAGGCGAGACGGAGGCATCTCTGATGGAGGCCATCAATGGCGGTGCAGAGGCTGAGACCTCCGCATCCGCTGAGTAAAGGGGATATGCGTACGAGCAGAATGTGGCCTTGGCTGGGCTGGAAGGGGATCGCTTTCCTTGTTTCTGCGGTTTTTCTTGCTGTGAGCCTTGCAGTTCCAGCTGAGGCCACCGCAAAGGGCGTGCCCTCTCTGTCCTCACCGGACGTGCAGAATATTTCTCTTGAGGAGGACGAGGGATACACGGAGTCCTCCGCTCAGACAGAATTCCGCAGTGTGAAGATGAAAACCGGACGGCTGAAGCTGAGTCTTATGCAATATGAGGAAGTGAATGAGGAAGAAGCGGCCAAAAAGCAGACGCTCAGGCCCGGCGAGCTGGCCAGTTCCGGAATCGGTGCGGCGGCTGGCCCGGATGCACCTCTTTCCATGGCGGCTTCCGTAGAGCCGGGACAATTTGCCTTTACGACCTATGGCTATGGTCATGGTGTGGGTATGAGCCAGAATGGTGCAAATGCCTATGCAGCCTACGGCGGATATAATTATCAGCAGATCCTGTTTCATTACTATCCGGGTACAACGCTGGTCCAGACGGAGCTTCCCTCTGCCATTTCCGCAGGCGGACGCACAGGAAGTGTGCTGGATATCATTTCCATGATCGTGTATAATGAGATGTCCAGTACCATGCATGATGAGGCCATGAAGGCGCAGGCGGTTGCCGCCTATACCTATATCATGCACCCTCAGGGGGATACCGGCTCCTTGATTTGCAGGGACAATCCGCCGGCCAATGTTGTGGCTGCCGTTCAGTCTGTTCTGGGGCAGGCTCTTTACTTTGACGGGAGCTATGCTCTGACCGTGTATAGTGCATCCAGCGGCGGTTATACAGCCAGTGCCAGTGATGTTTATGGCGGTACGAATTATCCTTATCTGATCAGTGTACCCTGTGTCTTTGATGCGGCCTATGACCCGCATTACGGCACCGTGACATATCTGTCCTCTGAGGAGGTGCGCAGCCGCTTGCAGAATGCATATGGTGTAGCACTCAGCGGCAGTGCTCATTCCTGGATCAGTTTGAATGTTGGAGATGGAGGTTACATCCGAAGCGCTGTGATCGGCGGTACAAAAACAGTCAGCGGGGAATCGCTGCGCAGTGTACTGGGCCTGAAAAGCGGACGATATACCTTTGTTGTCGGATGAGAATAAGGAGGAAATTTCTGTGGCCAAGCTGGAACAGACTTTAAACGGAGATTTTGATCAGATCCTCAGGAGGATTACAGATGGTATCCTCAGCGGGAGCACATCCGCTTCTCTGGAGGATTCCAGTGATTTTCAGGCCGGCGGTGCAAGATGCAGTGTCCGTGTTTTTGAACGGTACAGCTATGCGGGCGGAAATCGTGTCAGCATGAACGTTACGCTCTTTCAGGCCGGGACTGGTGAAATTATGCTTTCGGCGATTACATCCGGCGGAAGTCAGGCTATATTTTTCAAGGTGAACACCTGGGGCGAGGAGGCCTTCCTCGATAAGCTCCGTGAAATTTTATAAGATCCCTTCAGAGCTGCTGCATCCCATCCGATGCAGCAGCTCAGTCTGTCCAAAAACCTTTGAAAGCCTCCCCTTAATAAGGGGAGGTGGCACGCCGAAGGCGTGACGGAGGGGATTGTAAGGCATGAGAAAACTTACGATTTTGCGCACTTTTTTCAATCCCCTCAGTCGTCACTTCGTGCCGACAGGCTCCACGAGCCGGTCCCCTTTGTCCTTCGGACATTTCCCCACACTGTGGGGATCACCCCTTACTAAGGAGAGCCTTGTGCGGAAAATTCGACTTTTTCTACAGCCTGAGCTGCTGCATCCCATCCGATGCAGCAGCTTTTTGTATCTGAGACCCTCCGGAACGTTTTGCAGTCTGATCTGCATATGATAAAGCGGGAGAAGATTCTCTCTATTTGGAAAGGAGGCCGCATTCATGATGAATGATTCTATGCGGATGACGGCAGCAAGGCGGCATCATCTGCTGAATGAGGATATGCATGATCCTGAAATGAAAAGAGCAGAGCAAGTCAGCCGATTCCCGGAACACACGCCCATCGGCATGGCTTATGTGCCTGTCCAGCAGTGGGGCGAAACCTATACAGCAGAGGAAGCGCTGTGCAGAGGCACGATCTTCCAGGAGCTGGATTTCCCTTTCAGCGGAGGTGACTGTGCTTATGACGGATAAAAAGAATTTGCTGCGTACCATCCAGCAGTATGATTTTATGCTTTATGACCTTCAGCTTTACCTGAATACGCATCCATCCTGTACAGCCGCTATGCAGCAGTACAGGAAGTATAAGGCGCTCAAGCAGGCTGCTGAGGAACAGTATGTTCAGCTCTGCGGCCCGCTGACGGCCGTCCAGTCTGATACGGAAACCAAGTGGAACTGGACAGAGAATCCGTGGCCATGGGAAAAGGAGGCAAACTGATATGTGGGTTTACGAAAAAAAGCTTCAATACCCTGTCTGCATCCAGAACCCCAACCCCAGGCTGGCCAGGGTTATTATTTCACAGCTTGGTGGTGCAATCTGCAAAAACAGATAATGTACATTATAAAAAAATCACCGGTACAGAATTTCCACTGTGCCGCTGGTGCGATAAAATATAATCTCACGGATCAGCGAACGGAATGCATCGTTTTTTGCTTCTTCTGATGCGCTGTCATCGGAAACAATATTCAGCACGTCTATGAGTCTGGCCCGGAATTCTTTCTGCATCTCCTCATCCGATGGCATTTCCGTTTCCTGCAATTGCCCCTGAAGCTCTGCGATCCGCTTCTGGATCGCTTCCTTGTGCGTCTTGTATTCTTGCAGTGTGTCAACTTCTGCCATATACGCTTCCTTTGCCCGGCGGAGCTTTTTATTCTCCGCATCGATCTTTCGCTGAATATCGGTTGATACAGGTGCAGCAGCCTTCTTCTTCTGTGCAACGGATGCGATCCGATCTTCCGAAGCCAGATCGGCCTGAAGCTGCTCGATCACGGCCAGGGTGATTTTATCCAGCCGGATATAGTGAGATTTATCACATTTGCCCCTGCTATACTGATGGCATTGTACACCTGTACCCTGGGACAGGCATAGCACAGCGCCGCAGCTGCTGCAACGAAGCAATCCCTTCAGAGCAAACATTTTTCCATGTGTAGGATGTGCATTTTTGCTGTATTTGCTTTTATTCTCTGCGATCCGCTTCTGAGCTGCATCAAACAGCTCCGGAGGAACGATCGGTTCATGGTGTCCCTGTACAGTAATCGTATCGGGGGAGTCATAGGTGCGGTTTTTCTTTCCCGACTGATTCCATGATATTTTCCCGATATAGGCCACATTCCGCAGGATATATTCCACCGTGCGGTTCTCCCAGGTCTTACCGGTCCTGGTGCGGATTCCCTCGTTGTTCAGATCCCTTGCGATTCGTGTTGTGGGAACGCCGCTTACAAAATCGTCAAAGATCCTGCGGACCACAGGGGCTGTCTGCTCATCGGGGACGTATGCTTTATCCACCATCCTGTAGCCAAACGGCGGACTTGCGACCGGTTCGCCGCGGCTCACCTTTTCGGTCATGCCGCGGCGGACTTCTTCGGCCAGGTTGATGCTGTAGTATTCATCCATAGCTTCGATCAGGGCTTCGATGAGGACCGATGTCTTATCATCCCCCAGATTCTCAGAGATGGACACCACATCAATGCCGCACTGCTTACGGAGCATGGATTTATACATAATGCTGTCCTCACGGTTTCGGGCGAATCTGGAGAATTTCCAGAGCAGGATCACTTCGAATTCGCAGGGCTTTTTCTTTGCCATGCCGATCATCCGCATAAAGGCCGGGCGCTTTGCTGCGGTGCGTCCGCTGATTCCCTCGTCGATAAATATCAGATCATCCGGTACAAGCAGGCCGTTGGCCTTGGCATAGCTCCGGATGGCCTTCAGCTGGCTGTCCGGTGAATATTCCACCTGGTCCTCTGTCGAGACCCGTATGTATGCTGCTGCTATTTTCATGTAATGCTCCTTCCTGTATGCCTGTATGATTGTGCCCCACTGCGGCTGCGGTGGGGCTTTTCTTGTTGCCATTCTATTATATATGCATTATATCAATAACACCTTTCCTGTCTTATTTCGTGGGGGTGTTATATATTAACCTTCGGCGCAGACTCCACAAGGAGCATAGCCCCAACTTAACACATCGTCAATACTATTGACTACAACTTCTTCGTAATTTTCCACTGCGATTCGTTTAGCTGCTCTACAGCTTCCACTTAAATGGTAACACATAGTGGAATTGTTTAAAATAACCACATATTCAGAGATGTCCTGCTCTCCGACAGATTCATATTCTTCTGGAGATTGATATACAATTTCAGATTCTGTAGGAGGCTCAGTGGGCAAATCTGTTTGTGGAATAGTAGTCTCCACAGTCGTTGTCGTAGTG
>JAFUQX010000071.1 GCA_017472145.1 Ruminococcus sp.
TCTACCTTCTTTATGGATTCGAGCATTTCCTGTGTATACATTGTTGCAATCCTCCCTTACTTCTCGATATCACGGGTATTGTACTTTTCACGGATTGCAGCGTCATCCAGAGCCATCATAGCCTGGATCGCATCCTCACACTGACCGCTTGCGATTTCCTCAACACGATCCTTCAGGTGTGTGCATTCCGGAGCGATATACTTACCATTGAGACGTCTGGCCAGCATTGCAACCTGCGGATGAGAGATGCCAGCCGGACAGCGTGTGGAGCAGCAGCCGCACATTACGCAGTCGAAGGACTCCTCTGCGCACTTCTCATACTCGCCGCGCTGTGCGTATGCAATATACTGCATAACGTTCAGCTCCTGTGTACAAGCATTTGTACAGGAATTACAGCCAATACAGGAGTAGATCTCCGGATAGAGCTGCATCATGATCTGCTCTGTGGGCTTCACTTCTTCAATGTCATAAATTTCCTTGATCAGCGGATAGAACGGCAGCTGTGTCAGAGTCATGCCCTCCTCAACCTGAGTGGAGCAGGCCAGACATACCTTCAGTTCTCTGTCACCCGGTACTCTGTAAACAGTCGCACATGCGCCGCAGAAGCCGTTACGGCAGCCGCAGCCTCTTACCAGCTTATAGCCGGCATATTCAAAAGCCTTCATGATGGTCAGGCTGGACGGTACCTCGTACTTCTTGCCCATGATGAAAACATTAACCATCTGTTCCATGCTAATTCTCCTTTACCATTAATATTCGTCCGGCAGTTCAGCCAGCTGGTCGAACCGGAATACCGGGCCGTCCTTGCACACATACTTATTGCCGATGTTGCAGCGTCCGCACTTGCCGATTGCGCACTTCATGCGCAGCTCCATGGTGGTATAAACCTGAGACTCCTGGAAGCCCAGCTTCTTCAGGCCATCCAGTGTGAACTTGATCATGATGGGCGGACCGCAAATCAGTACAGTCCGGCTCAGATCCGGCTTCAGCTCCTCAACAAAGCTCGGAATGAAGCCAACATGGCCATCCCAGCCCTCCTGGGGACGGTCGATGGTCAGGTCTACCTTTACGCCTGCATCGGTGCACCACTCGTCAATGATCTCCTTGTAGTCTACCAGGTCATCAGCAGAACGGGAACCGTAAATAATATGTACAGAACCGTAGTTTTCCTTCTTGTCACGTACATAGTTGATTACAGAACGCAGCGGAGCCAGACCGATACCGCCGGCGATGAACAGCAGATCCTTGCCCTTCAGAGCGGACTCTACCGGGAAGCCATTGCCATACGGGCCGCGGATGGTGATCTGCTGACCAACCTCCATCATATGGAGCCAGCTTGTCAGACAGCCGCACTTCTTGATACTGAATTCCATGAATTCAGTATTGGTCGGAGAGGAGGTAATGGAGAACATACCCTCACCAACACCCGGAACGGAGAGCATTGCACACTGTCCCGGAATATGCTCAAATACTTTCTTGCCGTCCAGACCGACAACACGGAAGGTCTTGACGTCAGGTGTATCCTGCCGAATGTCGGTTACAACGCCAACCTTCGGAATTAAAGTTTCTTCCCTCATCATTATCCCTCCAGTGTCTTCATAACTTTCACGATGTTCATGGAAATCGGGCAGCTTCTCATGCAGCGGCCGCAGCCCACACATCCGAATACACCGTTGTTGTTGCCCGGATAGTATACCAGCTTGTGCATGAATCTCTGACGGAAACGCTGCATCTGTGTGGTTCTGGTGTTGCCGTGTGCACACAGGGTGAAGTCAGAATACATACAGCTGTCCCAGCAGCGGTAACGCATTACGCCGTGGCCGGTATCGTAATCACGGATATCATAGCACTGACAGGTCGGGCATACAAAGGTACATGTACCGCAGCCCAGACAGGACTCAGACAGTGCATTCCACTTATCAGAATGAAACAGCTCCATGAGCTTATCGCCGCCGAAGGATTCTGTGGACAGACCCTTCAGGGGCAGCTTGTCCAGAATGCTCTGAATCGCAGCCTTTGTATCATCAGCAGCTGATGCGTCTGCATCCTCCAGCATGGAAAGTGCATTCAGCAGAGCCTCGCCCTTTTCGGTGTTCGCCTCCAGCAGCAGCTCACTGTCTGTCATCCAGCAGGAAATATCGCCGGCCGGATTTGCAGCGTCAATACCGAAAGCAGAGCAGAAACAGGTTTCTGTAGGCTTATTGCAGGCCATGGTCATGATCAGACCATGCTGGCGTCTGGTTTCGTAATAGCTGTCCACCGGATCAGCCAGATATACGCTGTCCAGAATGTCAAAGCTCTTTGCATCGCAGGCCCGGACACCGAATACAACGAAATCCTCAGACTCCTTACGGGTATCATAAACCTCGATCTCCTTGCCGTCCACCTTGAAGGAAGCCATGTCCTCTACCTGAGGAAAGAAGAAATCCTTTGCGCTGCGGGAGGTATTTGCAGCAGTGCTGTACACTGCGCCTTCCTTCCATGCGTCAAACTTTGCGCCCTTCCGGCCGTCTTCAACCGGCAGATACAGGGTCTGAGAAGCAGCAATCGCAGCGAAAAATTCATCCAGTTTATTCAGTGAGATCTTTTTCATTACTTGCCAGCCTCTCTTTCGTATACAACGCTCGGTTCGCAGTCATCCAGTGTGTAGTTTACCAGCGGCGCACGGCTGCCAGCCTCTGCACCAGCCTGATATTCACCGTAGCATTCGTTCATATCCTTGATGAACTTGCGGTTGAGCAGATGCAGCGGAATGTGCTGCGGACATACTCTGGAGCACTCGCCGCAGTCCGTACACCGGCCTGCAACGTGGAATGCGCGGATGATATGGAACATGTTTTCTTCAAATGTATCAGCAGCAGCCTTCTGGGAGATACCGGACTTGGGGTTGTCAAATACGCAGTTCACACAGCTGCACGCCGGACAGATGTTGCGGCATGCATTGCAGCGGATACAGCGGGACAGCTCACCGCGCCAGAATTCATAACGCTCATCCGGAGTCATAGCCTCCAGAGCCGCAACCTGATCAAAACGGCCGCAGTCTGCATTGACTTCACCGTTCTCACCGATCAGCTCGTCATATACAACCACCTGCCGGCTCTTACAGGTAACACAGCGCTCACCCAGAACGTCCGCCTTAGCCACGGACACTTCGCCATACAGCGTATCGACCTTTACGGTGTCTCCGTCTGTAGTAATACCCAGGATACCCTCACAGCCAGCCTCACGGAGCTTAGCCTCATCTACCTTGCCGTCACAAGCCAGACCGATGATATAAACCTTTTCACGGTCTACACGGTGCTCAGTCAGCAGCTGGTTGAAGCTGTAGGAATCGCAGGGCTTGAGGAATACCAGTGTCTTGCCATCCTTCTTGCAAAGGTCAATCAGATACTTAGAGAGGTTGCTTGCACAGAAATCATTATAAACAAATGCACTCAGTGCGTCAGCAGAATCGAATACGGCCGGGGTCGGATCGTATGCGAATTCGCCGTTTTTCCAGCCCAGTACACGTACAACGGTACCGTCCGCCAGAAGCTCGGAGGCTCTCTTTACCATTACTTCTTGCATCTCAGATCCTCCAATCTCTTATTCTCGCCCAGATTGGTGATGGTTTCTACAAACTCATTCATCGTTGCAGCAAACTTTGCACCTTCCGCAGCGGATACCCATTCCACACGGGTACGCTCCTTCTCGATACCGAGATAGCTCAGCATGGAGAACAGCATGGTCATTCTTCTGCGTGCATAGTAGTTGCCAGTTGTATAGTGGCAGTCACCCGGGTGGCATCCGCAGAGGATCACACCGTCTGCACCACGCTGGAAGGCCCGCAGGATAAACATCGGATTCACACGGCAGGAACAGGGTACACGGATGATCTTTACATCAGCCGGATAGTTGGCCCGGTTTGTACCAGCCAGGTCTGCGCCTGCATAGGAACACCAGTTGCAGCAAAATGCAACAATCTTCGGTCTGAATTCATTATTTACTTGCATATTGCGTCTACCTCCGCCATAATCTGACCAGTGGAGA
>JAFUQX010000072.1 GCA_017472145.1 Ruminococcus sp.
ACGCCGAAGGCGTGACGGAGGGGATTGTAAGGCATGAGAAAACTTACGATTTTGCGTGCTTTTTGCATCCCCTCAGTCGTCACTTCGTGCCGACAGGCTCCACGAGCCGGTCCCCTTTGTCCTTCGGACATTTCCCCGCACCGCGGGGATCACCCCTTACTAAGGGGTGCCTTGTGCGGAAAATTCCTAAAAACAGATTACTGTACTTTTCTTAAATCTCACTGGAAATCGTATAGCCCGGCGCCTGGTAGGGCCTTTTATCCATGCCGAACCGCAGGTCCGAATACAGCTCCGTTATGGCATCCCACACCGTTGAGCCGACCACACCATTCTCGGGCAGACCATACAGCTTCTGGAAGGCCATCACTGCCGATTTTGTCAAAGGCCCGAAATAACCCGTCGGATTGATCTCATTGATCTCCGGATAGGTCTGATGGATATAGCTCAGATAGGTCTGCAAAAGGCGCACATATTCACCGCTGGAGCCTTCACGGAGCACAACGCCCGGAAACAATACCACATTTCCCACCTCCGGATCAGGGGGCGGCAGGGATTCCACGATCCCGAAATACGCCCGGTATATGTCATTGGCCGTGGCTCTGTCCACCACGCCCGTCTCCGGCAGACCGAATACCTGCTGGAAGGATTTGACAGAGGCCTCTGTCTCTGCACCGAAATAGCCTGTGATATCCACCGGCTGTATGGCCTCGTAATATGCGCCGATCACCGCCAGGTAATACTGGAGATTCCGCACCTGTGGACTCTGCATGCCAATGCGGAGAACCTCCGTGAACTGCTGGGCGGCTTCCTCTGCACGGACACCCTCGGAATCCAGCTCTGCCAGACGCTTTACACTGGTGTAGATATAGGCGATCTTGTTCCATGTGGCCTTGTCGACCACACCCGTCGGGTTCAGATTGAATATCTCCTGAAAGGTACGCACTGCATCCTCCGTGGCATAGTCAAAATCTCCGCTGACATCGGCAATTTTCGGAATGGCCGGATAGTTCCGGGAGATACGGTTGAGCTGTACCTGTATGTTTCTTGTCTCATTTCCTACAAAGCCCAGGGAGATGGGAAAGCCCGGATAGGACGGCGTGTAGGTGCGGATGGGCGCATTCCGGACGATATCGATGTCATCTCCGTAATAATAAGTAAGGATCTCATAGGGAATGAAGCCGTCCTCTGCCAGCGCTACCGTGCCCCATTGGGAAAGTCCCTCGCAGGTGGCTGTTGTGCCGTTGCAGAAGGCCGTGAACAGCGGCTCGACGCTTCCCTGACGGCGGACATAGTCATCGAAGATCTCATCGGTGATACGGGAGATATTCTCAAAGACCTGCCGCCCCTGGATGTATTTCTGATCAAACTGCGTATTGTCGGTGATGTCGAAATCATACCCTCGTGAGCGGTACCATTCGGTATAGATCCGGTTCAGGGCGAAGGTGGTGATGGCATAGATATTGGCCCGGATGGAGGATTCCGGCCAGGTGGGGTAGATCTCACTGGATGCTACATTCTTTACATAGTCCGGGAATGGGACTGTGACGTTTTCGGCGGCCTGATCGGGCCGGCCCAGATGCACAGTGATGGTTTCGGGGATGTATGGCTCGCCTGTGGGCATAGGGTCACCTCCTTAGAAGGTCGGTTCGGTATTCTGATTGGTGATCGTCGGGCTGTCGTTTCCGGCGGCAAAGGGCAGCGGGATCATGGCAAAGGGCTGGAGGGTGGTGATTCCGGGGAATATGGGGACATTTTCGCTCTCCATCCGTGAATAGCCCGGACTGAAGGCCTGTATCTGATAGGTGCTGAAGCGCTGATTCTGCTGATTTCCCACAGGGGGCGCAGGCAGCTGGACTCTGGGGGTTTCGCCGCTCTGGTCGGTGGTGAGGGAAAAGAGCAGGTGATTTTCCCCGTTCCGCTCCTGCCGGACAAGGACGGACACGCCCTCAATGGGGTAGGCGTTATCCGCTGTCCGGGTGATGACCTTCAGCCAGCCGAAGGAGGTGTTCTCAGGCTGTGGCTGAGGGCTCGGCTCTGGTCTTGGGGCAGGCTGTGGCTGAGGGCTCGGCTCTGGTCTTGGGGCAGGCTGTGGCTGAGGGCTCGGCTCTGGTCTTGGAGCAGGCTGTGGCTGAGGAATCGGTTCTGGTCTAGGGGCAGGCTGTGGCTGAGGGCTCGGCTCTGGTCTTGGGGAAGGCTGCGGCTGAAGGCTCGGCTCTGGTCTAGGGGCAGGCTGCGGCTGAGGGCTCGGCTCAGGTCTAGGAGCAGGCTGTGGCTGAGGGCTCGGCTCTGGTCTTGGGGAAGGCTCAGGCTGAGGGGTCGGCTCTGGCCTTGGAGCAGGTGCAGGGCTTTGAGCGGAACTGGACTGGCGGAACATGCGCATCATTTCCGCACGATATTCTTCAGGTGTTTTTGCAGGCATAGTATACCTCCTCTGGATCGGATGTTCCTTTCATTTATATGCACAAGCCGTAAAAAAATACCCCCTCCGCGCAGGAAGGGGTATTTTTCCTTATTCATGCTCCAGGGCTACGGCTTCTCTGCGGAAAAGCAGGGAGATGCACCACACGGCGCTGATGGCCACCACGATATATACAGCCCGGCTCAGGATCGCAGTTGTTCCGCCGAACAGCCACGCCACCAGATCAAATTCAAAAATTCCGACCAGACCCCAGTTGACTCCACCGATGATCAGCAGAATCAAAGCGAGTTTATCCCACATATACGCTCACCTCTTTTCGATGCAGGCTTCTTGTTCCGGCAGTTGTATTGTGACACCGAAGGCAGTCTTTATGCAGAGCCGAAAACGCCAATATTTTCCGATTTTCCGGGAAAATCCGGCTGTTTGAAAATGTGTGCAGTTTGCATAAATTTCCTGCATACCCGGTTTTTTTCAAAAAAAGCTTGACGTTCATGCTGAAATCGTGTATAATAGGAATAGTGAGAGTAATCCATATGCGAATATTGAATTATTATCACTCGTTTTGTTGTCTCCTTTCTTTTGTTCTATTTTATGTTTTGTGTACCGGAGCAAGCTCCGGTATCTTTTTCAAATAATGATGATTTCAGCCGGCCGTGCAGCTTTGCAGGCCGTTTTTTTGTCGGCATTTTTGGGAAAAGCCTGCAAAAAAATCGAAAAAGGGTATTCCCATCCGGTGAAGAATGTGGTATAATATAGGGTAGATATCGGATGCACCGCATCTGACAAATAACCAAATCAAGAGGTGTCATAAGAAATGGAAATCAAAAAGACATTGACAACGGCTCCCAAGGCTAAGCCGGCTGACGAAAGCAAGCTGGGCTTTGGTCATGTATTCACAGACCATATGCTGATCATGCCGTATGATACGGGTAAGGGCTGGCACGATCCGGAGATCGTCCCCTATGGAAATATTTCCATCAGTCCGGCGTCCATGTGTCTCCACTATGGTCAGACCGTTTTCGAGGGCCTGAAGGCCTACCGCACAGCAGAGGACAAGATCCAGCTGTTCCGCCCGGAGGAAAACTTCAAGAGACTCAATCTCTCCAATGAGCGTCTGGTGATTCCGGAGCTGCCGGTGGAGCTGGCTATGCAGTGCCTGACCGAGCTGCTGGAGGTGGAGAAGGACTGGGTTCCCCATCTGGACGGTACATCTCTGTATATCCGCCCGTTTATTGTGGCCGTTGACCCGTTCCTGGGCGTACGTCCGGGTGATCAGTATCTGTTCATGATCGTTCTCAGCCCCTCCGGTGCATACTATGCATCCGGCCTGAATCCGGTAAGCATCTATGTGGAGGATAAGTATGTCCGTGCAGTACGCGGCGGTATGGGCTTTGCCAAGACCGGCGGTAACTATGCAGCCTCCCTGCACAGCCAGGATGACGCACACAAGCTGAACTATTCTCAGGTTCTGTGGCTGGACGGCGTAGAGCAGAAGTACATCGAGGAAGTGGGCGCAATGAACATCTTCTTCGTGATCGACGGCGAGATCGTGACTCCGTCTCTGGAGACCGGCTCTATTCTGGGCGGCATCACCAGAAAGTCCACGCTTGATCTGTGCAGAAGCTGGGGTATGAAGGTATCCGAGCGCCGGATCACCATTCAGGAGGTGGCCGAGGCCTATGATGCAGGAAAGCTGGATGAGGTATTCGGTACAGGTACAGCGGCGGTTATCTCTCCGGTTGGTCATCTGAAGTGGGGCGACAAGGTAATGGAAATCAATAACAATGAGATCGGCCCGATCTCTCAGAAGATCTATGACACCCTGACGGGCATCCAGTGGGGTAAGGTGGAAGATCCCTTTGGCTGGGTCGTAGAGCTGGATTGATCCTTATAAAATAACAAAGAGGCTGTTGCAGCAATGCAGCAGCCTCTTTCAGTCTGTAGAAAAACCTCTGAAAGCCTCCCCTTAGTAAGGGGAGGTGGCTGAGCGCAGCGAAGTCGGAGGGGATTGCAAAGCGTGAAAAAAGTCAGAGTTTACGTACTTTTTTCAATTCCCTCAGTCGTCCCTTCGTGCCGACAGGCTCCACGAGCCGGTCCCCTTTGTCCTTCGGACATTTCCCCACCCCGTGGGGAATCACCAAAAAGCTTTTATACCTGCTTAAGTTGATGAGGAGCTTTCCCGACAAACTGAGGTCCGCAGACCACGCTGCGGACCTCAGTTTAATTTACAATATGGAAATTACTCCCAATCCTCGGCATAAACGGAATCCACACCCAGGTATTCCTCCAGGGAAATGCCCAGCTCTGTCAGCTCTGCGGCCGTCTCCTTGCCTACATAGCGGATGTGCCACGGCTCATACTTATAGCCCGTAATATCTACCTTGTCCTCCGCATACCGGATGATAAAGCCATATTCTGCACAATGCTCCTTCAGCCAGGCCGCCTCCGGCGTAGCTGCAAATGCATCATCAATGGTATTTACATCAATGGCCAGTCCGGACTGATGCTCCGAATGTCCCGGTCTGGCCGAGAAGGTATCCGATACCTCCCAGCCATAGATCCCTACATAATTATTATAGATGGTGTCCTGATCATAATAGCTCCGATAGCCGGAACTGATGTAGATATCCAGGCCCTCCGCCGCTGCATCGGCCGCCAGCTCGTCAAAGGCCGCCTGCGTCTCCGCTGTCAGTCCGCCCGGTTCATAGGACTCGTCCACACCATAGGTCTTATTGATCAACAGAATGCCGTCTACATAGGTAACGCCATCCTTCTCCTCCATGCTGCGTACAGCACAGCGTACCTGCGCAGAAACCGTCGGGTCTGCCTTGGCCGAAACCTTGATCGTACACTCACCGGCGCCTACACCCTTGATTATGCCGTCCTGTGTGATCTCCGCAACCGCTGTGTCACTGCTCTCCCACAGCAGATCCCCGGCATCGGCCTGGCCCTTTGTGGTCATGCTGATCTGAAGCGGACAGGTCTCACCCTCCAGCACCGCCGCAAAGCTGCTCAGCGGCGCAATGCCAAGGATGCTGCACTCCGTCTCCGTGGTCTCCTCCGCCGGAAGCGTTACTACATTTCCCTGTTCATCCGTGCCTGTCTGTACAGACATCGCCGCCTGACCATCTCCGGATGTACCGCCCTTCTTCGCCTGTATGGTATTCACGATCAGACCTGCACCCAGGCTGATCACAAAGACCACGGCCAGTCCGATAACGACTCCTGCAAGCCGGCTGTTTCTCTTGGCCCGCTGTCTCCGCTGAGAAGCGGTCTCCTTCCTCGGCTCCGGATTGAAATACCCCTCCTCATCACCGGACGGCTTCTCATACTTGCCGCGCCTGCGGATCATGTCCTCCGCCTTCGGGCCGGCCGCCGCCCTGGCCGCAAGCTCCTCCGCATCCGGGATCTTCTCGTATTTTCCGCGTGTTACCGGCTGCTCCGGCGTTTCCTGTACCTGCTCCGATACAGTCTCAACAGCTTCCTCCGGCTGAGCCTGCACCTCCTGCGACTCCTCCTCTGCTGTCTGCTTTCCAGCGCCGAAGGAAAACGCCGCTTCCCTGTATCCGGGAGAGGTCCTGTGCTCTGCACCGCCATCCCTCCGGAATATCTCTGCGATTTCCTCATTTTCCTTTGCAGGCGCTACCGCTCCAAGCTCCTGCTCCAGCAGCTTCTGAAATTCCTGAAACTCCTTCTCGGACATTTCTCTTTCCTTTTCAGACATATTTCTGCTTTCCATAATAGAAAACCTCCGTATCTCTCTCAAAGGCCGCAAAACGGCCGCTTTTTCGTGTATCTGCCGAATCTGTATAGTATCCGGATTATACTATATTAGCACAAAATCCGCCCTCAGTCCCTCTCTTTTTAATAACATACAATAAATAAACTATGAATCCGCTTTCATAATTGGTGATAAAAGGCAAAACGGGCTTGCCGAATTGTCCAGAATCACCAAAAATAACAGATGTGTTGAAAACCCATTGCAAACCGGGGCAGAATATGGTATAATATAAGTTGCATCAGAAATGAGGCACTTTGAGGTATATGTTTCAGCGCTTCGCAGCAAGCGCACCGAGAAAGGATGGAGGTAAAATGAGAAAATTCCACAAGGGTCTGGCCTTCCTGTCCGCAGCGGTCCTGCTGGGCACGGGACTTGTCAGCCCTGACTATGCCAGAACAGAGGTAGCCAGAGCGGCCACGGCCAGCATCGAGGATCAGATGGAGGTCGGCACGCTGGGTATCGGCGGCGGCGGCTTCGTCTCCGGTATTATTACCGGCGATGACCAGATGTATGCACGTACTGACGTAGGCGGCGCATACCGCTATGACTATGACACCGGCAAATGGGTTCAGCTCATGGACTTCCTCGGGGAGGAGGAAAGAGGCTTCCTGAGCATCGACGCCTTCTGCGTGGACCCCAACAATGACGATGTTCTGTATCTGCTGGCCGGCTGCGCCTACTTCAGCGAAGCAAGAACAGCGATCTTACGCTCTACAGATGCCGGCGAGACCTTTGATATCATCGATGTCACCGATCTGATCCAGGTACACGGCAACGGCTATGGCCGTCAGTGCGGCGAAGCGATCGCTGTAGACCCGGATAACCCGGATATCATCTACTGCGGCGGTGACGCAACTGCCGGCACATCCGCTCTGATCATGAGTGAAGACGGCGGCGACACCTGGAAGGCTGTGGAGGGCTACGGCAAGCTGGGGCGCTTTAGCCATACCATCAACTGGCCTACCTGGAGCAGCCATCAGGTGCAGACCACCGCAGATAAATATGACAATGGTGCAAACGGCATAGCTACTGTTATGATCACCGGCGGCAAGGTATATGTAGGCACATCTGTAACGAACATGGCCAATATGCATGTGGCAGATGTAGGCAGCGATGATTTCCAGCCCCTGCACGAGGATTTCCCCACAGATCAGATGCCCTCCAGAATCAATCTGGACGCAGACGGCAATCTGCTGATCACCACGATGACCGGTGTTATCTTTGACAGAGGCCCGGGTGCGGCCTATAAGTATAATCCCACCACCGGCGAGCTGACCGACATCACGCCGACTGATGTCAGCGGAAACAAGGTTTCTGCCGGATACGGCGGCGTTTTCAGCGACCCGAATGATGCAGATAAGCTGGTCGCAACGACCTGTGCCCAGTGGTATTCCCAGAGCTGGTCTGAGGACGCATGGGATCGTGAAGCCATTGCATGGGGTGACCGTTTCTTCAAGTCCACAGACGGCGGCGTGACCTGGCGTGAATTCACTCCGGGCAATAAGGAAAGCTGGGGCGGCCCGCTTCTGGGCGAATATCTCCAGGACGGCGGCCGGCCGTGGGTTCGGGACAAGGCCATTCACTGGTGCGGTGCGATCGTCATCGACCCGAGAAATCCGGACAGGATCCTGGTAACCTCCGGTAACGGCGTATTTGCAAGTGATAATGTATGGGATACCTGCCCTCAGATGTACTTCGAGGCCGACGGCATCGAGGAGGTCGTAGCGCTGGATATGGTCAGCACACCCGGCGGCAACCCGTACTCCGTAATCGGTGACTACGATGGCTTTGAGCACACCAGCCTGACAGAATCCATACAGCACGTACCCAGCATGAATGAGCTGACAGACACCACGGCCTCCACAGCCGGCATTGCATACTGCCCGTCCAACCCGAAGGTAATGGTGCGTCTGGCCGAGAGCTTTGCCAAGGGCTACTATACCACAGACGGCGGCGCAACCTGGGAGGTTCTGGAGAATTGTCCGCTGTCCGGCGCAAAGGCGGCCATCAATCAGCTGGAGGATGGCTCTTACCGGATCATGCTCAGTGACACCGGCAAGGTCTCCTATACCGATGACTTCGGCTCAACC
The DNA here is from genome assembly GCA_017472145.1 of Ruminococcus sp. Taxonomy (GTDB): domain Bacteria; phylum Bacillota; class Clostridia; order Oscillospirales; family Ruminococcaceae; genus Ruminococcus_C. The sequence continues at coordinate 8,291 of JAFUQX010000072.1, forward strand.
TGGAAAGAGGCGTCCCTTTCCGACAGTCTCTCCAGCGATATCTGGCTGTGCGTAGACGCTGAAAATCCTCAGTATGTCTATGCATACGGCTACTACTATAATCAGTATTATTTCTACAGCAAGCCCAGTGCGACCATTGACGATGCACGCTATATTCTCATGGTCAGCGACGACTACGGCGCAACCTTTACTCAGAAGCAGACCATCTGTCAGTATGATGAATGTGACAACGCAAATCGTATTGCCTATCTGGGCGAGGGGACCTTCGCCATTGCAGCCGGCTGGTACGGTGCTTATCTTGTAACCGACTACGGCCAGACCGTCACCAAGATGGACAGTGTAAGCTACTGCAAGACCATGGGCTACGGCGCACCGGAAAAGGAGGGCGGCGTAAATACTCTGTATATGTGGGGTCAGCCGACTTCCGATGATCCTCAGGGTGTATACCGCTCCACCGACAGCGGCCAGACCTGGGTGGCCATCAACATCAACAACACCTACGGCGGCACTGGCAACGGCAACTTCCTGGTAGGCGATATGAACACCTTCGGTACGGTTTATATGTCTACTGTAGGCTGCGGCATCGTTTACATGAAGCTCAGTGACAGCACCGATCCCAAGCCCACGACCACAACGACACCGACCGTGACGACCACCGCTTCGGCCACGACCACGACCGGAAAGGCCGTAACTACGACTACAACCGCAGTCCAGACGACCGTCACGACTGCCAAGACTACAGCTGGCACAACGGTTACGACCACAACGAGCAGTGTGGCCACGACCTCCAAGACCACAAGCGGCGATGAGCTGGATGTATTATTCGGCGATGTGAATCTGGACGGAAAGGTTTCTCTGGTGGATGTGGTATATCTGAACAAGTATATTGCACAGACACTGAATCTGAACCAGCAGCAGCTGCTGAATGCCGACTGCTGCAACGAGGGCAGGATCAACGCATCGGATGCGACATCCCTGCTTGAATTTGTCATTGAAACGATCAAGTCCCTGCCGGTCGTACCGGAAAGCTAAGCACGGGACGCAGGTTTCGGCACCAGCCAACGAAAAGAGAGAAAGAAAAAATCATACAGGAAGATGGCCCATGAAGCGGAAAAGCTTCATGGGTCATTCCTGAGAACAAAGAAGGAGAGTGAATGTACCATGGAGAACGTCCGTTCCACCATTCCTGAGCGTCCTCTGGAGTCCTCCTCCAGACCGAACCGGGATATTTCAGGCCGAATTCCGCCGCAGAGCGCAGCATCGCAGACCCGAAAGCAGCCGCACACCAGAAGTGGCCGGCTCGTCGTATCAGGCAAACGATTTTTCGGGCAGTTTCTGATAGACCACTGGATCATCCGGATCAACGGAGAGCAGAAAAGGCTGGCCTTTGGCCAGAACAAGCTGTCCATGGAGCTTCCGGCCGGAGTCTACCTTGTCACGGCCTACACGCCGTATCTGGGCATTCACTGCATGCAGGTCACAGCAGAAGTCGAGGTCTGTCCGGGCCGCACGACCCGGATCACCTACAAGACGGTGTTTGATCTGTTCAAAAGCGGTATTCTGGAAAAGAGTGCACAATCGTAAACAAAAAGAGGCTGCTGCATTGCTGCAACAGCCTCAGCTTGTCGAAAAACCTCTGAAAGCCCCCCTTACTAAGGGAAGCCCTAAGCGGAAAATTCTTAAAAACAGAAAATCCGGAACGCAAAGGGTCTGGCGCCCTGCGTTCCGGATTTTTTTATGGCTTTGTTTTGCTTTTACCGCTTCTTTGCAGCTACTTCTTCAATCAGCTTTGCAGTCAGCTCGTCACAGCTCATGCTGCCCAGATCGCCGTCCTTGCGGCTCCGGACTGCGGCTGTACCCTCTGCAACCTCATTGTCTCCGATGGTGATCATATACGGCACCTTCTCCATCACAGCCTGACGGATCTTGTAGCCGACCTTCTCTGCACGGCTGTCTACCTCACAGCGGAGACCAGCAGCCTCCAGCTTGTGCAGCAGCTCATAGGTATAGTCCAGATGACGGTCTGCAATGGGAATCAGTCTCACCTGCTCCGGAGCCAGCCACAGCGGGAATGCGCCGGCATACTTCTCGATCAGCAAGGCCAGGGTTCTCTCATAGCAGCCGATAGAGGTTCTGTGAATGATGTACGGTCTGCGCTTGGAGCCGTCTGTATCCACATACTCCATGCCGAATTTTTCTGCCAGCAGCTGGTCAACCTGCAAGGTGATGAGCGTATCCTCCTTGCCGTATACATTCTTGATCTGAATGTCCAGTTTCGGGCCATAGAAGGCAGCCTCATCAATGCCGATGGTATAGTTGATTCCCAGATTGTCAAGGATCTTGCCCATAATGCCCTGAGCTTCATCCCACTGCTCGGGTGTACCGATGTACTTTTCTGTGTTGTTAGGATCCCACTGAGAGAAACGATAGGTTATATCCTCGGCCAGTCCCAGTGTTTCCAGCATGTACTTGGCCAGCTCCAGACAGCCCTTGAATTCCTCCTCCAGCTGCTCCGGACGCAGGATAATGTGTCCCTCGGAAATCGTGAACTGTCTTACACGGATCAGACCGTGCATCTCGCCGCTGTCCTCGTTGCGGAACAGGGTGGATGTCTCACCCAGACGCATGGGCAGATCCCGGTAGGAGCGCTGACGGTTCAGGAATACCTGATACTGGAACGGACATGTCATCGGACGCATTGCAAAGCATTCCTTTGTTTCGTCCGAAGGATCGCCCAGTACGAACATGCCATCCAGATAATGATCCCAGTGACCGGAGATCTTGTACAGGTCGGACTTGGCCATGAGCGGAGTCTTGGTCAGCTGATAGCCGCGCTTCTGCTCCTCGTCCTCGACCCATCTCTGGAGCAGCTGTACCACTCTTGCACCCTTGGGCAGCAGGATCGGCAGACCCTGGCCGATGCAGTCAACGGTTGTGAACAGCTCAAGCTCACGGCCCAGCTTGTTGTGGTCCCGCATCTTGATCTCTTCCCGTCTTTTCAGCTCCTCATCCAGCTGAGCCGCCTTCGGGAAGGCTACGGCATATACTCTGGACAGCATCTTGTTCTTTTCAGAGCCTCTCCAGTATGCGCCTGTGCAGGACAGGAGCTTGAAGGCCTTGATGCTGCCGGTGCTCATCAGGTGCGGTCCTGCACACAGGTCGATGAATTCCTCCTGCTGGTAGAAGGAGATCGGCTCGCCGTTTGCTGCATGCTCTTCGCACAGCTCTACCTTATACGGCTCGTCCATTTCCCTGAGCTTGGCAATGGCCTCCTCCGGAGACAGCGTAAACTGTGTCAGCTCCGCATTGGCCTTGACGATCTTCTTCATCTCGGCCTCGATCTTGGTCAGCTCCTCCGGTGTGAAGGGCTTTTCCAGGTCAAAGTCATAGTAGAAGCCATTGTCGATGGCCGGGCCGATGGCCAGCTTGGCATTGGGGTACAGGCGCTTTACCGCCTGAGCCAGTACGTGGGATGCGGTATGCCAGAAGGTCTTTTTGCCCTCGATGGTGTCGAAGGTCATAACCTCGAATTCGCAGTCGCTGTCGATGACGGTGCGCAGATCCTTGACCTCACCGTTCACCTTCACGCAGCAGGCAGCCTTATACAGGCCCATGCCGATGCCCTTGACGATGTCGGCCGCACTGGAAGCGGCTTCGATTTCACGGATGCTTCCGTCCTTGAGTGTGAGCTTGATCATTGTTTTCATCCTCTTTCTTTGTTTTTATGCTTCAGCCGCCCTCGCCGGAAGGCGGCCTGGGTAGCTTAGTAATTCACTTCAATGCTGAAGTTGCCGTCATTGTCGATTTTCAGGCGCAGGGTCTTGATGTAGCGATTGTAGAAATTGTTGATCTCATTCTCGCTGGCCTCGATCCGGGCCTGTTCAAAAAGCTGCACGGCCAGCTCCTTGCCGTTGTGCTGGAGGATCTCCGGCAGATAGGCCCGAAGCTCATTGATCAGCACGATCCGCTTGAGATCCTCAATATTGCCTGTGCAGAAATCATCAATGGAGCAGTTGGGTGTCTCGTGTTCCTCGAATTTTTCCCGGATGGCATGGCCCAGCTTTGCATATTCATGCATGACCAGGAATTTGGCCTCCGGCAGGGAGGAGATCAGACCCCAGTAGTCGCTGTCACTGGACAGCAGTATGAAGGAATCCACATCGTTCCGGTAGAACTCCTGACAGACACCGGTGGCTACCTTCATATCCACCAGGGATTTATGGTCAGTGACACGGTCTACCTCGATATGCTCCACGGGAATGCTGATCATCTTCTCCAGATAGTCCCAGCCGTTGGTGGTGTGCTGATCATCATAGAGAATGATCTTGCCGATCTTGTTGATCTCATCCGAATTGAGATTTTTCAGTACGCTGTACAGCTTGTATACATCGGAGTTTTCACAGTCCACCACCAGCACGGTGCGGTAGCTGCGGTTGATAAAGTCATAAATATTATTTTTGGTTTCCTCGGCCGCATCCCGGAATTTGCTGCGGTCATCGAAATAGTCGCCGTGCATATCATAGAGCAGGCTGAGGAATTTTCCGTCGGTATGGAAGAGGTTGCCTACCTCCTGGGGCTTCCAGTGCATATACACCTGATAAGGGTACATCTGGATCTTTTCCATATACTTGGCGAATTCATGCTTCATGATGGTTGTGCTGGTATATTTGGGAATGACAAATAAATCACGGATATACTCCCATTTGATCCATTCCGGGTAGAGGCCCTTGCAGGCGTCAATATGCCTGGAGATCAAATCATTGATGTGAATGGAATATTCCTGTGCTCTTGTATTTACCAGAATAATGGGAACATCCCAGCGCATGAGCTGCCGGATATCGTCCACATCATACCACTGAGGCAGGGTGTCCAGATTTTTCATCTCATAGCGGATCTCATTGTCTGTGTGTTTGAATTTCTGCATGAGCGTGGTCCGGATCTTGCACAGGGAACGGATGATGCGGGACTCCCGCTTTCCGTCCAGCTCCTTCAGAAGCTGCGGACAGCTCTCGCTGAACTGCTTTTCCCAGGCGCTTTTTCGTACGCCGATGAGATAGGCCGTTGTGGCCACGATATCCATGGTATCGACTTGCATGTTCATTTTTATTTACACCTCCGGTTCAGAATATATCTGCGCAGCAGATAAAAGAAAAATAAATGGATAAATAAATACGCCCCCTGCGCATCGGTTGAGATGTGCAAGGGGCGCTTTCATTTCAGAAAACACGGTTCCACCCTTATTTGTCCGCTCTGTCCGTACAGAAACGGCCTCATTTGGTGCTCTGTAACGGGAGCGGCCCGCTGCGGATTGGGCAGACTCAGAGAATGGTGTACCGGAATTCCTGCAATTTCGCTCTGCTTTCAGCCTGGGGCAGATGCTCTCTGGAGAAATCCTCTGGTGGGATCCGGCGTTCTCGTCAGCGTTTTACGGTATAAAATTCACAATAGGGAATCCGGGAATACTCCGAGTGTACCTGTCTTTATTATACCACAGGCCTTTTCCCTTGTCAAGAGTGCGTTGTGCATCTTTCATGAATTTTTCACCGAACCATCTCCCGGAATTCGACAGAATTAAAGCGGTGCAACCGGCAGAGAGTCGATCGTTTCGATGATGAATTCAAGCAGGGAGGTGGCATCCGAAGAATTCACACGGCTGTCTTTACAGCAGTCTGCATTGGCGACCTGGATGTCGTTCAGTACAAGCGTCTGGGCGATGTACTTGTTCAGGTATACCACATCCACCAGTGTAACCTTACCGTCCAGGTTGATATCTCCGTACAGAGAAGGCTCGGCTGTGTTTCCGCCACTGCTTGTAACGGAATCGGTCGTCGTCACGGTGGCTGTTGTCTCGGTCACGGTCTCTGTTGTGGAGGCGGCTGTTGTCGTGCTCTCCGCAGAAACAGTAGTTGTCTCGGAAACGGTAGTTGTTTCTGTTTCCGCCGATGTGGTCGTTGTCGCTGTTGTTGTGGTCGTTGTTGTCGGCTCGGTCGTTGTCACCGGAGGAACGTCCTCCGGGGTGGTCCCGTCCGGCTCTGTACCCCAGATGAGTGTGTCGCCGTCATACATGGTGATATACGGTGTATCCACCATTGCATCCTCGCCGCCCTGGGCCAGGCCCTGGAAGGAGTAGTCGTTGGAGGTATCCCATACACCCTGGACATTATCCGGAATGGAGATACGGAACTGACACTCGGAGCGGTGCTCAGACTGACCGGTAGGCATTACCACGCTGCCGTCTGCGAAGGACAGCTTTACATAGTAGATGCTGCCGTCATACTGGATGGGGTCAGAAATGGACATAACGCCCTTGTCAGAAGCATGCTGGTCATAGCCGATTCTTACGGATACATCTGCAATGGACAGGCCGGCTGCTTCCAGCTCGGAGATATCGAAGTAATAGTTATAGGACAGATCCTTGATGGTTCTGGCCGGCCATGCGGTGTGGTTCATGGCAAAGGCCTTGATCTCGGTGTAGCTGCCTGCGGACTGGTTGATGGAGGCCCGCATGAAGAATTCAGTCCACTTGGGCTCTTCAGTCGGCGGGAAATCCGGGTCGGATGTACCGCCGTACTTTTCAACCATAGCACAGAGTGCAGCGGTATAGCCGGCATTATAGTCGATGGCTACCTCGGTGTACTGATAGTCACCGATCTTATCGGAATAGCCGTCCTGCTGGTCCGGGCCGCCTACCAGAGCGCCGTAGAGGATATGTGCATGGGGCTTTGCGTCCTCGCCCTCGGTCTGGCCGATGTTGCTCCACTTGTCGTTCCATGCGCCGGAGGAGGTTCTGTGGTGCCAGGCCTGGGGATAGTCCTCGCCCATGCCGACTACATAGCTGAAGTTTGCCGAGTTGTCGCCGAAGCAGTAGTTCATGGTATCGTCTGCGAATTCAGTATACTTTTCTGCATAGGCTGCATCGTCTGCGAACAGCTCGTCAACTGCTACATATGCAAGGAATGCGGTAGTCGTAGCGTGACGGAGAGAGCCCCACTGGAACAGCCAGGACAGGCCATCCGGAGTCTTTGTGATCTGCTTGCCGCCGTATCCGGTCGTCCAGTATTCCAGGTGCTTTCTGAACTGTTCCTTCCACTGGGATTCGCCGGTGTTGATGGCATACAGGAGCATACCGCCCTGCATGGTGTCGTCCCAGCAGTGACCCCATGTATACTTCAGCTCAGTAGACTGTTCTTCCTTGCCCAGGTTGTTGATATAGTCAGAAGCGCACAGGTCGAGATACTTCTGCTCGCCGGTGGCCATATACAGCCAGTTTGCGGCAAAGAACAGGTCGTCATAGAAGGTGGAGGGCTTGTAGTAGGAATGCTCCTCGGTATCGTCTCCGATGGAGCGGTTTGCATCAGCCCGCTCAAAGCATGCAACTGCGTGCTCCAGGTAGCCTTCTGCGCGGGTCGGATCGGAATCCTTGAATACCAGATAGCCGGTACAGAGAGCGGCCGCCATCTGGGCCTCAATGCAGCTGTCGTTACAGGTATAGTACGGACGCTCGGTATTGCCGGTCATCAGCTCATACTTTGCCATATAAACCTCAGCAGAGCCCCACCAGACGTGGTCAAAGCTGCCCTCGCCGATCATGTACACGATTTCATCGCCCAGGTCGCAGGCGGCGATATAGTCGAGTGCAAAGGCCAGGTTATTCTTGTACATTTCCGTCTGACCGGCCTTTTCAGCGCCCTCCGGATACTGGAGGAGACCCCAGCCCAGCATAGTAGCAGCATAGGCATTGGTGAGGGTGAACTTCAGGTGGTCGCCGGCATCGAACCAGCCGCCGGGGATATAGTCGTTGACCATACAGTCTTCACGCCATTCTACCTCGTTCCAGTCCGGCAGCTCGCCGCACTGCTGCACCTGGTAGAAGAACATGGACTTCTGGAGGGCTTCGCCATAGTTATAGGCGGAATTCGGCTCGGCGGATACCGGTGCGGTGGATACGCCGGAGGTGAGACCTGTGATACCGAGAACGGCCGCAGAGGTCAGGGATATAATTTTTTTGAGATTCATTTGATATCATGCTCCTTTCACACTGGTTAAAAAATCCCATTCTTATTTTAGTGTAACATGTTTTCTCGCTTCTGTCAAGGGATTTTGTTGATTGTGACGAGCATATATAAAGCGGGCTGGTGAATTGGAGTTTACCTGGACTTTTAAGAAAGTCCCGTCCAGCCTCCCTTAGTAACGTTATGCTTATCATTTAAGCCTGCGGATTTTTAGCATATTCTCTTAGATGAACAAGGCTCGTCCAGGCCGCAAGATTTGTCACTGCGTTCCGCTCTTGCTATGTCCCAAATTCCGCATATGATCTTTTTCCACATTGTAACAAGGCCTTCTGGATAAACATTCATTAAAACGCAGGCCTTTTTGGAATGCGGAATTTGGGTTTGGCTCTGCATTCAGAAAATGCGTCATTTTAGCTGGGGTGTTTCGCCGTCTGCGGACGGCGACCAGGGACTCTGCTCCACGAGCCCGTCCCCTCTGTCAGCTACGCTGACATCTCCCCGCACTGCGGGGAGTCACCCTGGACCCTGCAAGCCTTTTGAGAAAGGCTTGACCGAAAACTTTTCTTTCTGTGCGCTCAGCAGTGAGGTGCGAACCGATAGATTATTATAGCAAAAAGGGCTGATACAGTATCGCATCAGCCCTCTTTCTTTCTTTATTTCTCCGCTTCCTTCGGCTTCTTATTGAAAACCACAGAAATCGCAATGAATATCAATCCCACCGCAGCAAATATAGCCGCCTTCACCAGCAGTCCATATACAAAATACTCTATGAGATCGGTAATGGCCGCATACACGATCGGATCCTTGATCGCAAAGCCCGAGATCCTGTCCGTCATCAGTATGTACCCCGGTACAGCCGCAGCCAGTACGCCGCCGCAGAATACACCGCAGCCCGTCCAGTAGCTCCGCCGCCAGCCGCCGCTGCGGTCCAGCAGAATCAGCGTCACGATCAGTACCAGCGTCAGACCCCACAGACCCCAGCTCAGCCCATTCAGATAGGGCAGATACCGCTGCACCTTCGTGAGCATCCCGTTTTCATAAAGCGTATCCAGATAAAAAGCATCCATCCGCTTGAGTACGGTCTTCTTCGCATTTTCTATGGTCTCACTCAGCTTTTCCTCAAATACATCGTCCGGCTCATAGTCAATGGACTCCGCATATTCATAGAAAAATGCCGTAATGCTCTCCTCCAATGCGGTGAAGTCCGTATCGTATGTGATTTCATGCTTGTCCGGTGTGTTCATGTAATCAAAGCGGGCCTCTGCATGGGCCTGCATCTCCTCCTCCAGCCACTCTGTAGTGATCGCATCCATATACGTCTCCGGAGGAATGGCCGTGGTGTTATACGCCGACTTGAAATCCTTCTCCAGCGCCGCATAAACCTTCTCCGCCAGCCCCTCATCTTCAATAATGCTGGTGCATACCGATGGGCTTAGCAGAGCCGTGACCGCAGAGCATGCCAGATATCCCACCATGGCAAAGCTGAGCAGCACCGTCAGAAGAATGCGTACGATCATATAGCGTCCTGTTTTCATTCCTCTGTCACCTCCGTGCTGTAATAGACCATTTCTGTGGGCTTGCAGACTGCGCCGATCCTCGTCTCCGATGAGCCGAATACCTGCATTTCACAGGTATACAGGGTCAGCTGCTCCTCCTCTGTAGGAAGGACGTACTGCTTGTCGGTCTCCTTGAACTCGATCTTCTTCTCTACCGCATAGGTAAATCGTCCATACTGGGTATAGAGTGTTACGGTATCTCCCACCTCCAGCTTGTCCAGATCCCGGAAGAAGGTGTTTACATGGGCATCGATGACCGCATTTCCGCCGGCCCCGGCCACAGCGGAAGCGGTGGTCTGAACCGCACCCAGCTCCAGCAGCTCGGCATTGCTGCCCCAGTATACGGGAACAGAAATGCCCACGGATTCCATCTCCAGCATGGCGTACTGCTCACCGAATGTGGGGATCACAGCCTCGCCTTCGCTGGAGGTTTCGCCTGCATAGTCCGTGTCGATCTCATTTTCCACGATCCTCAGGCCGCTTTCCTCGCTTTCCGGCTCCTTCATATTGTCCATAAAAGCAATATTCAGGAGCGTCTGTACCTTTTCATAGGGGCGCATAAGGGCCAGAATGGCGATTCCGGCGCACAGCATGAGGATCAGCACCGGCAGCATCAGCTGCACCGGCCGGGACATGGATGCGCCCTGCTTTTCTGTATTTTTACATTCCTTTGTTTTTTCTTTCATGATGACTCCTTTATTCCGTCCGTTTTCTGCGCAGGAGGAAGAGCATTCCGCCCGCAGACACCAGCAGCAGACCTGTACCGGCTGCAATGGGCACGGTGTAGGAATGACCGGTGGGGTCAATGGTCATGCTCATGGAGGACATATTCACCAGACGGCCCTCCTCGTCATATGCGCTGATGGAAACATTCTCGCTTGTCAGCTCGTCAATATTGAAGGTGATGCCAAGCTCTGCGCCCACATCCATAAAGCTGGAGAGGAGAGCGGCCTTGTCGGAGGCGCTCAGCTGCTTGAGGATGCTGTTGCGCTCGGCATCGGTCATGGTGCTGGCAAAGGCCTGGCGTTCCTCCTCGGAAAGGCTTCCGAGCCACGCCTTTTTCTCCTCCAGGGTCATATGGATGAAATCCTTGTCGGAGGGACGGCTCTGGGAGGAGGTGCTGCCTGCTGCACCGGAGGAATTTCCTGCGCCTGCGGATGTATTTCCCCCATTTCCGGAGGAATTGTTTCCGCCCTGCACAGCAGTACCGCCGGAAGGCGTATCAGCAGGCGTGGTCACACTGCTGGGCGGTGTAATGCCCAGCTGCTCCTGGATCTGCTTTGCCGCTGCTTCATCATACTGTGTGATCTTTTCAAGTGCTCTGTCATACTGCTCGGGGGTGAAGTTTCCTCCTGCAAAGGTGGTGACAGCGCTCTGGATCATCCAGTCCGGCCAGCCGGCGGCTTCAGCGGCGGCGATGACATCCGCCTGCGTTGCAGCAGAAGCAGTGAATGCACCGCTCAGGGGCAGCACAGCCAGAATCGCAGCGGAAAGCCCCGCTGCCAGCTTACATCTTTTTTTCATGGCTCAGTCCTCCTGTGATCTGCGGCGCACAAGAAAGATCAGACCGCCTACAGATACCAGCAGCAGGCCGGCCCCGGCTGCAATGGGCACGGTGTAGGAATGGCCGGTGGGGTCAATGGTAATGCCCATGGAGGTGACATTCACCAGCTTCCCCTCCTCATCGTGGGCGCTGATCTGGAGGTTGTCTCCGGACAGCTCATCAATATTAAAGGTAATGCCGAATTCCTCGCCGACCTCCACGAAGCTGGAGATGATGGCGGCCTTATCGGAAGCGCTCAGCTGCTTGAGCACGCTGTTGCGCTCGGCGTCGGTCATGGTGTTTACAAATTCCTCCTTGTCCTCTGCGGGCATGGAGTTGAGATAGTCCTTTTTTTCGTCGAGGGTCATATTGAGGAATTCCTTGTCGGAGGGACGGCTTTCCTCAGTGGTTGTTGTGACCGTGGTTTCCGTGCTCCCGGCGTTTTCCGGAGCGGCTGTAGAGGTGGCCGGCATATTACTGGGAGGTGCAATGCCGAACTGGGCCTCGATCTGAGCGGCCACGGACTCGTCGTACTGATAGATCTGAGCGATGGCCTTGTCGCACTGCTCAGAGGTATAGGAACCGCCGGAATACATATTGATGGCCTGCTGGACCATCCAGTCGGGCCATCCGGCCGCATAGGCGGCGGCGATGACATCATCGGTGGTGGTAGCGGATGCGGTCAGGGTGCTTCCCATAGGGAGCACCGCCAGCAGCACAGCGGCTGCTGCAGCAATGAATTTGCAGGTCTTACGCATAAAAATCCTCCTTGCGGGGCAGCCCCCGCTGGCCTTTCTCCCCCCGCCGGCCCTTGTCTTGTGCCCTGTCAGCAAGACATCCCCCCTCCGGGAGGGTGGGAAACAAGACTTGAACTGCGGGGTTATTTTTTTCTTGTTGAGCAAAAACAGTATCAGAATGATTCATTTTCCAGTCTGTCAAATTAGTAAGGGTGATTCCCCGCAGTGCGGGCATGTCATCAACTTAAGGTGATCGTGAAAGGCTCCCCTTAGTAAGGGGAGCTGTCGGCACGAAGTGACGACTGAGGGGATTGAAAAAGTACGCAAAATCGTAAGTTTTCTCATGTCTTACAATCCCCTCCGTCACGCCTTCGGCGTGCCACCTCCCCTTATTAAGGGGAGGCTTTCAAAGGTTTTTCGACAGACTGAGTCTCCCCTTAGTAAGGGGAGACTTTCAGAGTTTTTTCGACAAGCTGTCTCTTTGTTCCTTGCTCCAGTTATACACATTATACAGGAAACCGTCTGAAAAAGCAAGGGATTTCCCGCATTTTCCTCCAATTTCCACGTATCTTACACATTACTCAGCCAGCTCGAAGTCCACATTGCCGCTGCTGACATCGGTCTTTACGCAGCGGACCATGACCTTTGCACCCAGGCGGAACTCTCGATCGCCGTTTACCTCCCGGAAGGAAATGCCGTCGTCATTATACCACTCGGCCTCCTCCGGCAGAGAGCGCACGTGCACCAGGCCCTCCACAGAGTTGGGCAGCTGCGCATAGAAGCCGAAATCACTGACGCCGGATACGATCCCCTCAAACTCCTCGCCCAGATGCTGCTGCATATATTCCGCCTTGTAGCAGTCCTCACAGTCTCTCTCCAGCATAATAGCCCGTACCTCTGCATCGCTGGAACGCTGGGCGGCCTCGGTGACAAAGCCCTTGTACCGCTTGTTTACCGCCTCCGCATTCTGTGTTTCACACCACATGCTGAGGATCCGGTGAATGGCCAGGTCCGGATAGCGTCGGATGGGGGAGGTAAAATGCGCATAGTCGCTGAGGGCCAGTCCGAAATGGCCGATGGGCTGGGTATCATAAGCGGCCTTGGCCATGGAGCGCAGAACCATCACATTGATGACCGGATAGGCCTCCGTGCCCTTGGCATTTTTCAGGGTCTGCGCCAGATGGATGGGCTTTACATCAGAGAAATCAGGCACCTCCACACCCAGACGGAGGAGTACATGCTCCAGATTTTCGATCTTTTCCATAGAGGGCTTCTCGTGGACACGATACACAAAGGGCAGACCCTTTTCCTCCGCCATTTTTGCAGAGGCTTCGTTGGCCAGCAGCATCATCTCCTCGATGATACACTCGCTCTTGCCCCTGGTCCGGGGCTGTACATCCACGCAGACGCCGGCTTCGTTGAGGACGATGGCGCTTTCTGTGGTCTCGATCTCCGGTGCACCCCGTCTTTCACGCTCCCGGATGCGTACATCGCACAGCTCGTCCATCACCGGGATCATATGGATCACCTCGGCGTATTTGGTCTTCAGCTCCTCCGAAGCCGTTCCGGCCAGGATCTCATTGACCTCCTTATACACGCCCTTGACCCTGGAGCGGATGACGCTCTTGCAGAAGCGGTAGGAGAGGATCTCGCCGTGCTCGTCCAGCTCCATGAGTGCGGAGAAGGCAAAGCGATCCTCCTGGGGATTCAGGGAGCAGATGCCATTGGACAGGCTCTTGGGCAGCATGGGGATCACCTGGTCCGCATAGTACACGCTGGTGCCCCGCTCGATGGCCTCCAGATCCAGAGGTGATTTCGGCTGCACATAGTGGGAAACGTCGGCGATATGCACACCCAGGCGATAGCCCTTCTCCGTGCGTTCGATGGAGATGGCATCATCCAGATCCTTGGAATAGGCGCTGTCGATGGTGAAAATGGCCTCCGGACGCAGATCCAGGCGCTTGGCGATTTCCTTTTCAGACAGCGGTGCATTTGCCAGGCGGTCGGCCTCATCCAGCACCTCCTGGGGAAATTCGGTGGTCACACCGTGGAGGGTGATCATGGCCTTTGCGCATATAGCGGCATGATCGGCCTTTCCGAAGCAGAAGATGACTCTGGACATGTGCTCGGCGTGACGCTTTCCTCTCACGCAGATCTCCGCCAGGACCTTGTCGCCCTCGCTGTATTCCACGCTCTGCCGGCGGTTGATGCGGATGGGCGTGCGGGACATGGTGTCCGGGAGCAGGCAGAGAATGCCGTCCTCCTCTACGATCATACCCGTGAGCTTATTATCAGCCTCCTCGATGATATCCAGCACCTCGCCTTCCGGCTTGCCGCTGCGGGAGGGAATTTCACGGTACAGCACCCGGTCGCCCGGCATTGCGCCCAGCAGGAACTTACCCGGTACGAATACATCATCCAGCCCCTCGATCTCCGGCCGGATAAAGCCGAAGGTGCGGCTCAGGCGCACGACCGTAGCAGTCCAGTAGCCGAACAGCCGGGAGAGACCATAGCCCTTCCGGCGGACGCACACATCACCCAGCCGGAGCAGCTCCTTGAGGGCGGCATAGTAGGCGTTGGGATTGCCCTGATTCACCTTGCATTTGGCTTCCAGCTCTTTTTTGTCGAGACAGCGTTCCCCGGCCTTTTCCAGCGCCTTCAGGATCTTCCGGGTGTAGCTGTCGATCTGCTCCTGAGGGCTTTTCTGCATTGCTTTTTCATTCATATTGTGGGACTCCTTTCCCTTTTTCGTATTTTCCTAGCCTTGCCTGAAGCAGAGCTCCGGCGCAGTCAGCTCCCTGCTTCAAACAAGGCGTGATCCATAAATATTATTTCCGGCACAGCGGAAAAAAATTCCTGTGATACAGCGGGAAACTGCGTCACAGGAACAACAGGGTCTATTACTTGTTGATAAGCGGCAGAGCGATGTCCATAAAAAGAACGATCACAAAGAAAAGGATGGTCAGAATGGTTGTAAACTTCTTCAGTCTCGCTTCCTTTGTACGGCCACGGTTCTTGTCATAGAAAGAATCGTTGCTTGCGCCGCTCAGTGCGGATGTTGCATTCTGCGGCTTCTGCTCCTGCATCAGGCAAATGATGGTGATCAGCACACATGCTACCAGCAGCACGCCGCCCAGAATCATTTCCAGTACGGTCATTGTTTGTCTCCTCCTTCTGATATTTAATATTCCAGATTATTATAGCACATCGCCATAGAAAATGCAAGCGTTTTTTTGAGATTTTTTATTTTTTGCAGAAAAGAGGGCGTTTCGGGACGGACTCCTTTACCACCTGTGCCGTATTGATCCCATAATATTCCATTACGCTCAGCACGGACTCATCGATCCGCTCTCCGCTGATCACCACCGGAACAGCCGGCGGACAGGGAACTTTCACCCCGGCACAGATCTGCCCCAGGGCCTTCGCCGCCGGCCGGATCTCACTTTCACTTAGAGCGGCCTCCCGCAGGCCCATCACCGCTTCCGGCCGGGGAAAGGCCGGAGGCTCTCCCGTCTCTGTCCCATCCGGCGTAAAATCACACGCTGTAAGACATTCCTCCAGACGGCGCATACTCTCCTCCGTTTCCATAGCCGATAGGAGCAGCACCACCGATTCCCGTCCGGCATATTCTGCATAGCACCCAAGCTTCTCCAGCTGCATGGCGATCTGCCGTCCGTCACAGCCCATAGCCGCCGTATCGATGGACAGATGCAGCGGATCGCCGCCCTCCGCTCCGAATATCAGCTTCCCGGAAAAGACCTGCCGCAGTCTCTTTGCTGCATCCACCGCATATCTCAGCCGCTCACGGGCCTCCTCTGCAAGAAAGCGATTGCACAGATCCAGTGAAAGAAGCATCAGATAGGAGGGGCTGGTCGAGCCGAATACGCCCATTGCGTCCTTCAGCCGTCCGGCATATTCCTCCCGGGCGGTATGCAGATAGGCACATCCGGTCAGGCAGGGCAGCATTTTATGGGCCGAGTCACAGCAAAGGTCCGCTCCCAGTGCCATGGGATGGAGGCTCTTCTCCAGAAACGCCAGATGCGCACCATGGGCATTATCCACCAGCAAAGGCGCATCATACCGATGGCTCACCTCTGCGATCCCCCTTATATCGGCCATATGTCCCAGATAGTCCGGAGAGGTCACATACACACAGGCCGGCTGGCCCTCCAGCGTCTCCAGCACACGTTCAAAATCCTCCGGTGTATACGCTCCCGAAAGAATGCCCTTCTCCTCCGAAGGGTACACCCAGGACACCTCCAGTCCCAGCAGTACGCAGGCGTTGAGAAAAGCCCTGTGCACTGTCCGGGCGGCCACGACACGCCGCCCCTCCTGCTTCATCAGATGCAGCATGGCCTGGATGCACAGGGTCGAGCCGCCGCAGGAGTAGACCGTCTGCACCGTCCCGAAAAGCCGGGATGCATTCCTCTCGCTCTCCGCTATGATGCCCTCTGCTTCAAACAGGCTGTCCGCTCCGCTGATTTCCGTCAGATCATATGTATAGGCTCCCTCCAGCTCCGGCACAGGGGCCCGTCCCTTATGCCCCGGCATGTGCATGCGCAGGGGGTTCTTTTCTGCATATTCCTGTAAAAATGTATAAATCGGTGTTTCCATTTTTCTCATCTCCCTATGAGCTTCAGATCATATTCCAGCCGTTTCAGACCTCTGTGCTTCGTCCGGGATACAGTCGATTCTGCAAGGCCCAGCCGGGAAGCGATCTCCCGCTGAGAAAGCCCCTCATAATAGTATAGCATAATAATCTCCTTTTGTCTCCCCGTAAGCCGTTCATCCATAATATTTTTTATCCGGCCCAGCGCCAGCTTCTGCCAGGTGCGGTCCAGCTCCTCCTCATCCGGGCCGGCCAGTCCCAGAATTCCGCAAAGATCACGCCGCCTCAACGGCAGTACTCCTGAAGGCTGCGCATGGCATACAAAAGCTCCAGACGCTCCTCCCGCAGCACCTTCCGCCGGGCTTTCAGAAACAGATATTCCGCACGCGGCACGTGTACAAGGAGGATCTGATTGATCTCATCGATCCGCTCCGTCAGCAGATTGCAGCTTTTCCGGTATTCCTCCAGCAGTTCTTTCATATCCATAGGGTAGGTCTCGCTCCTTTCATATCCGCTTTCACGTCCAGAGATTTCTCAAAACGTGTCACAAAGTCTCTCTTTATTTTTATTATAACTCATTTTGAAATATTTGTCAAGCATTATTTTTCATTTTGAGAAAATATGAGATATATAAGGCGCAGTGATTTCTATGCAGGCGCTGCAAGTCTTCAGTCAGTCGAAAAACATCTGAAAGCCTCCCTTTAGCAAGGGGAGGTGGCACGCCGAAGGCGTGACGGAGGGGATTGTAAGATGTGAGAAAACTTGCGATTTTGCGTACTTTTTTCAATCCACTCAGTCAGCTATCGCTGACAGCTCCCCTTACTAAGGGGGGCCTTGTGCGGAAAATTCGACTTTTTCTACAGCCTGAGCACCCCTTACTAAGGGGAGCCTTGTGTGGAAAATCTGACTTTTTTCAACAAGCTGCAAGTCTTGTTTATCAGCGCCCATAGACCAGAAGATCTGTCTCTGTGCAAAAAAGTGCCTAAAAAAAACAGTATGTAAAATCAGAAACTGAGCAAATATCCAAAAAACACTTTATCCCGTAAAAAAAGAAACCTCTCCCACTTGCAGTTTTGAGCAACATGTGGTAAGATACCATATATATGAGCTTATAGGGAGCTGCACGACCGGGGCGGGACCCATCCGATATATGTCAGAGTGAAAAAGGAACGGTGAAACCATGAACATAAAAGCACAATTTACAAGGTGCAAAGAATTGGTCAGTCCCCTGACCACAAAAATCAATCAGCTGAATGCATGGCGTACAAAAAACACGGTACGCTATCCCATGACGAATCTCTTTCTGATGATTCTCTTTCCGTTTTTCCTGGTGTGCATGTCTGAGCTGACCGTGAATAAATACCCCAGCAAGCTGGTGCTTTTCATTGCAGAGCACCCGGGGATCATGCTGTTCGATGTCCTCATCATCGGCCTGATCTTCCTGGGCTTCCTGCTGATCCTCCGGAGAGGCTGGCTGGCCATGCTGGCCGAGGCCTTCGGAGTGATGGCCCTCTCCATTGCAGAGCTGTTTAAATACGGCACAAACGGCAACCATCTGATGATCCCGGATATGATGCTGACAGGAAACATCATCTCCCTGACGGGCTTTGCCTATATCAAGATCACGGTGCGTCTGGTGATCACGGTGCTCATTGTCATAGCCTATCTGGCGGCGGCGTTTCTGCTGAATCCTCAGCTGAACCGGAAAAAATTCCGCCTTCCCGTGCGCCTTCTGCCGGGGCTTCTGAGTCTGGCGGCGGTGGTGTTCTTAGTAGTGACCCCCTCGGTGGCCCAGCCCGTCTATAAGGCCTTCGGACTGGATACCAAGGCCGCTGACAATACCTTCATCCTGAATGAAAAATATGACAACAACGGCTTCATTGCTTTTTTCGTGCAGACCGGCACGGAGGGCTTTGGTGAGGGGCTTATTGAACCGGAGAATTATGAGGAGGACAGCGTCAGCACCATCGACGGCTATCTGGCCGATCCGGTGGATGATGCAGAGACCTTTGAAAACGGCAAGCCCAATGTGATCGTGATCATGTCGGAGTCCTATGCGGATTTCCGTGTATTTGAGGAGCTGGAGGAGACCATCGGCGATACCTATGACGGCTTGGACGAGGCCGCTTCTATGGGCTGGCAGAGCACGGCTGTAGCTCCGACCTACGCCAGCTATACGGTGCGGACGGAGTTTGAGCTGATGTTCGGACTGCCGGTGAAGTCCCTGGATGATCCCAGCATGCCCAACCGGGTGCTGCTGGACAGAGCACAGCCCACCGTTCCTGCATATTATAAGACGTGGGGCTACAATACGGCCTATATTCACCCCTATCTGGCCAGCTTCTACGGACGGAACCGGATCTATGCGAATTTCGGCTATGATACGATGATCTTCGACACGGATTTCACCGTTCCGGTGGAATATTTCGGTACGTATATTGATGATAATACCATACTGAATCAGATCGAGGTGCTGATGGAGGAATCGGAGGAACCCATGTTCATCTACACCACCACCATGCAGAATCACCAGCCCTATGACCAGGGGGACGGGGATGAATTTGACAACTATCTGGACTGGGTGGAGCATACTTCAGACGGTCTGGCGGATTTCCTTGGCCGGATGGAAAGCTTTGACGAGCCGACCGTGGTGCTGTTCATCGGCGATCATTTCCCGTCTCTGCGGGGAGATGACGGCATTTATGCACAGCTGGGCATTACCAGTGAGAACTGCGACACGCTGTATGAGCAGAAGTATATTCTGTGGAACAACTTCGGACTGGATGAAAGCGGACTGCCGGAGGAGAAGGTGTCGGTATTCTATCTGCCCTATGTAATTATGGATTGGATCGATGCGCCGAGAGATGCATTCACACAGACGATGATGAATGAGATGAAGGTCACACCGGTGTATTCCACGAATTACAATCCGAAGCAGGCGGCCAATGAGAAGCTGGACGCCCTGACCTATGACCATATATTGGGTGATATTGTAGCGCCCAGTGCGCTGGATATACTCGGAGGCAAGGAGACGGCCTCGGAGGTACAGGAAAAAGATGATAACTGATGATTGGGAGGAAAATGATATGAAACCGGTAGTGATCGGAGCAAAGGGTACAGCGGAGGCTGTGGCCGATGAAAGCAGACTGGCTGTGACAGTGGGAAGCGGCTCGCTCAGGGTCTATGCGACACCGATGATGTGTGCATTGATGGAGGAAGCGGCCTGTGCGGCGATTGAGGACTATCTGGAGGAGGGTGAGACTACTGTTGGTACGAGTCTGGAGCTTGTTCACAGTGCGGCGACACCGGAGGGTATGCAGGTGAAGGCCGAGGCTGAGATCATCGGCGTCAGCGGCCGGGAGATCACCTACAGCATCACGGCTTTTGATGAGAAGGGTGAGATCGGACGGTGCACCCACAAGCGGGTACAGGTCGGAGCAGAGCGTTTTTTGCAGAAGACATATAGTAAGCGGAACGGATAAAAGGAATGAGGGGCTGTTGTGACCTGTGCGGTACAGCAGCTCTTTTTGTATTTATATTGTTTCTGTTTAAGGGTATCTGCGTTGAAAAACCTCTGAAAGCCTCCCCTTAATAAGGGCGGCCCAGCTTGTCAAAAAAGTCAGATTTTCCGCACAAGGCTCCCCTTAGCAAGGGGAGCTGTCGGCACGAAGTGACGACTGAGGGGATTGAAAAAGTACGCAAAATCGTAAGTTTTCTCATGCCTTACAATCCCTTCCGTCACGCCTTCGGCGTGCCACCTCCCCTTACTAAGGGGAGGCTTTCAGAGTTTTTTGACAAGCTGAGAACTTCTTTCAGGGCGGCCGTCTCCTGCTTTTTACAGGCAGGAATTTTTTTGAAAAAAACAGGTGACAAATACGCTGGAATATGTTATAATAGAATAAGTATACCATCATGGCATGCAATCAAAAACAGACGCTTTGTGCGCCTTTTGAAAGGACTGTTCTCAAATATGGAGAATACGTATGATGTCATAATCGCAGGCTGCGGTGCGGCCGGTCTCTACGGTGCGATCAATCTGCCCCGCTCCTGCAAAATCCTGCTCCTCTGTAAACAGGAGCTGACCCTATGCAATTCCGCTCTGGCTCAGGGCGGCATCGCAGCCGTCTACAGCAACCCCGAAAAGGACTCCACCGACCTCCACAAGCAGGATACCCTCATCGCCGGCGGATTCAAAAACAATCCCGAAACCGTTCAGATCCTCGTGGATAACGCCGGACATGAGATCCAGGCCATCCTGGATATGGGTGTGGACTTTGACCGGACACCGGACGGCGGGCTTCACCGTACCCTCGAAGGCGGCCACTCCCGGCACCGGATCTTCCACCACAAGGATTCCACCGGTGCGGAGATCCTCAATACCCTCATCCGGAAGGTGAAGACCCTGGATAATGTCACCATTCTGGAAAATACCATGATGGTCGATCTGAAAAAGACCTCCACCGGCTTTTCCATCCAGATGCTCAGAGATGGCGCACTCAGCACGGCGCACAGCCATTTCATGATTCTCGCTACCGGCGGAATCGGACGCATCTATGAGTTTACCACCAACAGTAAAATCGCCACCGGCGACGGCATCGCCATGGCCTACAATATCGGGGCGGAAATCCGGAATCTTCACCTGATCCAGTTCCATCCCACTGCCTTCAACAACCACCATACCCGTGAATGTCTGCTGGTATCCGAAGCCGTCCGGGGTGAGGGCGCTTATCTCCTCAACTGCCATAAGGAACGCTTTATGCACCTCTATGACGAGCGTCTGGAGCTGGCGCCCCGTGATGTGGTGTCCCATTCCATCGTTACCGAAGCCCGCCGGACAGGCTCTTCGGACTTCTATCTGGATATTTCCCGGAAGGACCCGGACTTCATCCGCAGCCGCTTTCCCATGATCTATGAGCATGTTCTGGAGCAGGGCTATGATATGACCAAGGAGCCGAT
Source organism: Ruminococcus sp. (assembly GCA_017472145.1). GTDB lineage: Bacteria > Bacillota > Clostridia > Oscillospirales > Ruminococcaceae > Ruminococcus_C. The sequence goes on from JAFUQX010000072.1 coordinate 29,704, forward strand.
TCCGATCTACCCCTGCCAGCACTATCTCATGGGCGGCATCCAGGTAAACAAGTACTCCGAGACGACCATCCCGAACCTGTTTGCCTGCGGCGAATGCTCTCATACCGGTGTGCACGGAAACAACCGTCTGGCCAGCAATTCGCTGCTGGAGGCTCTGGTGTTCTCCCGTCAGGCGGCTATGACCATTTCCCAGCGCATGGGCGATGCGCCGGAGGATTTCGAGGAGGCTGTATTTCCCGTTCCGGAGAATGCAAAGCCTCTGCCGGCCGGATTCCGTACGGAGATCCGGCATCTCATGCAGGAGAGCTGCTTTGTCATTCCGGATACGGCCAAGCTCCTGGAGGGCTTTGAGCGCATCAGAGAGATCCGCCGGATCCTCACAACGGAAAATTATGAGATCGACAGCAACTATGTGGAGGCCAGGTCGCTGGCTACTGTGGGCTATCTGATCCTCAAGGAAGTTATATAAATGAAAAGAGGTACATATTATGCTGCTGCAAAAATCCTACATTGACAGAATCATTACCACAGCGCTGGACGAGGATATCCACTATGTGGACGTGACCACGGACTATCTGCTGGAGGACAGCCACACGGCCGAGGCCTATTACATCGCCAAGGATGACGGCGTGCTGTGCGGCATCGACATTGCAAAGCGTGTTTTTGAGCTGGTGGGCGGTGCGTTCCGTATGGATATCCTCATGGAAGACGGTGCCATCGTAAAGAAGGGCGATATCATCGCACGCATGAGCGGAAGCACAAAGACGCTGCTCAAGGGTGAGCGTACGGCCCTGAACCTTCTCCAGCACATGAGCGGCATTGCCACGGCCACACGCCGCTGTGCAGATCTGGTGGCGGGCACAAAGGCACAGATCACGGATACAAGAAAGACGCTGCCGGGTCTGAGACCCCTTCAGAAGTATGCAGTAACGGTGGGCGGCGGAAAGAATCACCGGTACAATCTGTCCGATGGTGCGATGCTGAAGGACAATCATGTGGACGCATACGGCGGTATTACCGGGGCGGTTACCGCTCTGCGGAAGAAGATCGGCCATATGGTAAAGATCGAGCTGGAGGTGCGCACGCTGGAGGAGCTGAGAGAGGCGCTGGCTGTGGGCACGGAGATCATCATGCTGGATAATATGAGCTGTGACGAGATGCGTGAGGCGGTGGCCATCACAGGCGGACGGGCCTTGCTGGAGGCTTCCGGCAATGTGACGGAAGCAAATATCCGCCAGATCGCAGAGACGGGTGTGGATATTATTTCGCTGGGTGCGCTGACGCATTCGGTGAAGTGCTTTGATATCTCTATGAGAATCGTGAAATAAGCCTTTTGAGCATGCTTTCAACATTTCAGGTCTGAATTGTTGAAAGCATTTTCTTTTGCGGCAGGATATGAAAATGCCCCCTTCAGAATACCGGTCTGAAGGGGGCTGCTTTTTTGTGGAATTGTATGCCTTTTGTCAGGCGCACAGGCTCTTAGAGAGAGATCTTCTCATTGAGATAAGCCACCAGCTCGGTGATGGGCATGCGAACCTGTTCCATGGTATCACGATCCCGGACGGTTACGCACTGATCCTTCTCCAGTGTATCAAAATCGTAGGTGATGCAGAACGGTGTACCGATCTCATCCTGACGGCGGTAGCGCTTGCCGATAGAACCGGCGTCGTCGAAATCAACCATGAAGTGCTTGGACAGCAGCTGGCAGACCTCCATGGCCTGAGCGCTCAGCTTCTTGGACAGGGGCAGAACGGCGCACTTGTACGGAGCCAGTGCCGGATGGAGACGCATAACGGTACGGACATCGTTCTTCTCCGAATCGATGACCTCCTCATCATAGGCCTCGGTCACGATGGACAGGAACAGACGCTCCACGCCCAGGGACGGCTCGATTACATAGGGGATGTACTTGGAGTTGTCCTCCGGATCGAAATATTCCAGAGACTTGCCGCTGTGATTCTGGTGCTGGGTCAGGTCGTAGTCGGTTCTGTCTGCAATGCCCCACAGCTCGCCCCAGCCGAAGGGGAACAGATACTCAAAGTCGGTAGTGGCCTTGGAGTAGAAGCACAGCTCCTCCGGATCGTGGTCACGGAGTCTCAGGTTTTCATCCTTGATGCCCAGTGTGTTCAGGAAGTCCTTGCAGTAGCCTCTCCAGTACTGGAACCACTCCAGATCCGTGCCCGGCTTGCAGAAGAACTCCAGCTCCATCTGCTCGAACTCTCGTACACGGAAGATGAAGTTACCCGGTGTGATCTCGTTGCGGAAGGACTTGCCCACCTGGGCTACGCCGAAGGGAACCTTCTTTCGGGTGGTACGCTGGATGTTTGCGAAGTTTACGAAAATACCCTGTGCCGTCTCCGGACGCAGATACAGCTCGGACTTGGAGTCCTCGGTAACGCCCTGGAAGGTCTTGAACATCAGGTTGAACTGACGGATGTCGGTGAAATCATTCTTGCCGCAGTTGGGGCAGGCAATGCCCTTTTCACGGATGTAGTCCATCATTTCCTGATTGCTCCAGCCAGCCGGATTTGTACCGTCGAAGGCTTCGATCAGGTTGTCCGCTCTGTGACGGGTCTTACAGCTCTTGCAGTCCATCAGCGGGTCGGAGAAGCCGCCCAGGTGACCGGAAGCCACCCATGTCTCCGGATTCATCAGGATGGCGCTGTCCAGACCTACGTTATAGGGGCATTCCTGGACGAACTTTTTACGCCATGCGTTCTTGATGTTGTTCTTCAGCTCCACACCCAGAGGGCCGTAGTCCCAGGTGTTGGCCAGACCGCCATAGATCTCAGAGCCTGCATATACAAAGCCTCTGGATTTACAGAGATCCACGATTTTTTCCATGCTTTTTTCTTTGTTTGACAGCATTTTTATACCTCATTTCTGCCGGGATTCCGGCAAATTTATTGTTTCCTTGAATTTACAGGAGGTCCTCGTCCGCACTCTCATCCTCATATTCTGAGTCATATCCGGACAGAGTCTCCTCAAAATATTCCTGTAAGGCGGTCTGGATGGGTCCATATCCATAGCCCATACGCAGAAGCGCACGCTTGACCTTTGCTATGCTCTGCTGGTCTTCGGGGCGCTCGAGAAAGCGGCTGTATTTCCTTTCCAGCAGCTGAAGAAGGTGCTCGATCTGTGTTTCAAGATCCTCCGCATAGGGCCGCAGCACCTTGGAAATGACCGTTTCGGGAATCCCCTTTTCATAGAGGATCTGCCTGATGCGTCTGGGCCCGTACCGCTTCCCCTCAAAGGCCTTTGCGGCGATCTGCTGTGCATATTTCCAGTCGTTTATAAAGCCCTGCTTTACCAGCCGGCTCATGACCTCGTAGCAGACATCCTCGTGATAGCTTTTCTCCAGCTTTTTAAACAGCATCTGAAAGCTGTAGTCCTGTCCGTCCAGGAGGTACAGCGCCCGCTGAAAGGCTCTGCGCAGGTCGTTATCAAAGAGCAGCTGCCGGAGAGTATCCTCCGGGATCTCCTCCGCTTGGGAAAGCCCGTACTGTGCGGCGATCTCCCGATGCACCCGATGCACCTGTCCGTCCTCCAGAGTCAGCTCCAGGTAAGCACCGTGCTGCGGCTTACATGACAGAATTTTCATAGGCCATCTTATACGGGCGTGAATTCGTCAAAATCATCTTCTGCGCCCACATCCGGGTCGAGAGAAACATCTGTGAAATCCGGCTCCTCCTCCAGGACCTCGGTTTCCTCAGCAGCTGAGGCCGCAGCCTCCTCCAGACGGCTCTTTGCGGATTTTCCGCTTTTTGCGTCCTTTTCTGCCTTCTTGGCCTCCTGCTCGGCGGCTTCCTGCTCCTGAAGCTCCTTCATACGGGCCAGGATCTTCTCCTCCACTTCCTTCATCATTTCCGGATTGGACAGGAGGATCTCCTTGATGTTGTCCCGTCCCTGACCCAGCTTGTTTCCTTCATAGCTGAACCAGGAACCGCTCTTTTTGATGATATCCAGATCAATGGCGAGATCCAGAACTTCACCGGTACGGGAAATACCCTTGCCGTACATAATATCGAATTCGCAGCTCTTGAAGGGAGGAGCGACCTTATTCTTTACGATCTTCACCTTGGTGCGTGCACCGATGATATCAGAGCCGTCCTTGATGGGCTCGGCCTTGCGTACCTCCATACGGACAGAGGCGTAGAATTTAAGGGCACGGCCGCCGGGTGTGGTCTCCGGGTTTCCATACATAACGCCGATCTTCTCACGGATCTGGTTGATGAAAACGGCCACGCAGTTGGACTTGGAGATGACGGAGGTCAGCTTGCGCATGGCCTGGGACATAAGCCGGGCCAGCATGCCTACATGGCTGTCGCCCATTTCGCCGTCGATCTCGGCCTTGGTGGTCATAGCAGCAACAGAGTCCACAACGAGTACATCGATGGCACCGGAGCGCACCAGAGCCTCTGCGATCTCCAGGGCCTGTTCGCCGCTGTCCGGCTGGGACACCAGGAGATTGTCAATATCCACGCCCAATGCACGGGCATATTTCGGGTCGAGGGCATGCTCTACGTCGATAAAGGCCACTTCACCGCCCTGCTTCTGGGCCTCTGCGATGATGTGCAGGGCCACTGTAGTTTTACCGGAGCTTTCCGGGCCGTACAGCTCAACGATTCGTCCCCTCGGAACGCCGCCGATACCCAGTGCCATATCCAGCGTCATGGAACCGGTAGGGATGGCATCGACCTTCATGGTACTGGCCTGTCCCAGACGCATGATCGAGCCGGTTCCGTAGGTCTTTGTGATATGGGCAATGGCGCTTTCCAGTGCCTTCTTCTTGTCCTCAGCCGTTGTCGGCATGACAAGCTGGTTTTTCTTTTTCATTTCCTTTGCCATAACGGAAGAAGTCCTTTCTGTTTATTTTACAATTTGTTCTTAATGATAAAGTGAAGCGTCCTCACAGCCGCCGGGCATTTTCAGGAAATGCCGGAGCTGCTGCTCAAACTGGCGGCGGACGTCATTATACGAGAAATCCTGCTGGCGCTTGCGCTGCTGAGCGATGATCTCACGGCGCAGAACGGTATCCCGGAGGATACGGTCGGCGGTCATAGCGGCCTCCAGGGGATCCTTATCATGGAGCAGCACACCGGCTCCGCCCAGTGTATCGGGCACAGCGCTGGCGGCATAGGCCATGATGGGAACGCCGAAGTGCATGGCTTCCACAAGAGGCACACAAAAGCCCTCATGCTCGCTCATACACAGAAACAGGTCGGCGATCTGATAGTAGGCGATCATCTCAGCAAAGGACACATGCCCTGTGAAGATGACATTCTGAAGCTCCAGGGCCTGTACATACCGCTGAAGCCGTTTATAATAAAGCTCTGTCCCCTGCCAGGAGCCTACCAGGATCAGGCGGGATCTGGGGTTACAGTGCTTCTGATAGCAGTAGAAGGTGCGGATGATATCCTCGTGCTTCTTGTTGGGTGCAATTCTTCCTACAAAGAGGAAGTTAGTAAAGCCGTCGCTGTCGTACTGTCTGAGGATCTCTGCGTCCGGGCGCTGTGCATAGTCGGAGAAGGGGATGAGAATGGGGCGGACGGAAATTTCGCAGGTATAGCCCAGCTCCCGAAGCTCCTGCTTGTTATAGGCGGAATCCGCCATGCAGAAGTCGGCCTTGTCCGCCAGATGGCGCACGCCCTTCCGGCCGTAGTCCAGAAGCTCTGTGAGATCTCCGTTATAGGGCTGGAAAAAGTAGGACGGGGTGATGTTGTGATAGATAATGCCCTTCCGGCACGGATATTTTTCCAGATTAAAATTAAGCTCTGAGCCGACAGACAGGTGATAGAGGATCACGTCGCCAGAGCCGAGCCGGGGCATTTTGCTCACAGGCCGTGCGATTCCGGCCGGCAGGCGCTTGTCGATATTTTCGGCAAAGATCCCGGTCTGGAAGCCCATATCCCGGAGCACCTTTGCAATGGCGATGGTATCGTTGCTGACGGCATCGCCCAGAGCCAGGGTGGGAAGCAGCTGAAAAACACGCATTACAAAAGCTCCTTCCGGGAGGCGTAGAGCTGCTCCGTCAGGGAGAGCACCTGCTTCTGGAGGTGGTCGATTTCCATACGGTTATTGCGCTGCTGAAGCTCCAGGGCTTCGATGCGTTTGGCCAGGGCCGCAGTGCTCTGGGCCTGAGCGTCCTGAATATACAGCTCCAGCTGCTGGATGGCCTGAGCGGTATTGGCATTGAGGGCAGACTGATCCTCAGCGATAGGCTCTGCGTAGAAGCGGATCATCTTGCGGATGACCTTTTTGAAGAACCGGGAGATACCGTTTCCGGGCAGGGGGTTCTCTGTGATCAGCCGGAAGTGATCGGAGACATAGGATACATTTTTCTGGAGCTGATCGGGGTCGAACTGTTCTGCACGGTGACGGGGGTTTGCATCACAGGGGATATCGGCGAAGGACAGCATATCGCCGGTGAGGCCCTTTTCCCGGATGTCCGCACGGATTTCCGACATAATATCTTCTATATTCAGACTCATAGTGCAAGCGCATTCCTTTCTGTCAAAGCGTTATACGGTATTATTATACCTCATTTTGAGAAGAAAGTCAATGTATAAAGAAAAGCTTTTTCAGCGGAGCACAGAAAGAAAGGTTACTGCTGAATTTTGTCTGTACCCGGCTCCTCCCGGCTCGTGATCTCACTCCCCGGATAATAATGCATGAGGATCTCCTGCCAGTCTGCCCCGGATCTGGCCATGGCATTCGCCCCATACTGACTCATCCCTACTCCATGACCATATCCTCTCGTCGTAACCGTGCACTGATCTCCTTCCCACGTCACCTCAAAGGCCGCACTCCTCAGCCCCAGGGCCGCCCGTACCTCCTGCCCCGTAACCGATACGCCCCCGGCGCTGGCCCGCAGCACCGTCCCCGATTCCGATGTCTCCTCTATGCTCAGCCACTCCTTCACTGTCCCCTCAAGCTCTGCTTCCGGAAAGGCCGTCTCAAGGGCACTTCTCAGCTCCGCCGCCGTGTATGTCACCTCCTCCAGAAAATTCGGTGCATTCTCATCTCCCGCACTGTCCACCGGAACCAGATACTCCACCTCCTGTCCCCATACATTCTCCGCACTCTCTGTTACGCCCGGGGACATGGAGCAGAATGCCGCAATGATCGGCTCGTCCTCATATTCCAGTATGTACGGCAGAACCGATTCTGCCGCCGCCGTGATCTTTGCATAGGCACTCTCAAAGCCGCTGCCGTAAAACTGCATCGCCTGACTCTTTGTGAAATAGGCCTGATACCGGCTGCTGTCATTGGACAGCGCCGCTCCGCACAGCTCCTCTGTGGGAGACTGCTCCTCCAGCTGCTGCTGACGGACGGCATAGGTATGCACCGCCACCGCCTGCGCCTTCAGCGCCTCGTCCTCAAAGGAGGCCGGCATCTCTGCGCAGACCGCCCCGATGATATAGTCCCGCATGGATAAGGTCAGCACCTCGCCCGTGGACACATCCAGCATCCGGATGGTTTCATCGCTCTGCACAGGGCTGTCCCCTTCGGCCGAGGGTGCAGCGGACTCCTCCGCTGAAGAAGCCGCTTCCGGTCCAGAAGCAGCGTCAGAATTTCTCATGATCAGCGCCGGAACAGTGGGAACCGCCGTCAGCAGCAGCCCGAAGCCCAGCATCATCAGTCCATATCTTTTCATAGGTCATCCTCTTTTCTTTTTTTGCTGCTTCTCCGGGCAATCCTTTGTTGACAGGGGCATGCTTTTCGTGTATAATATTATAATGTAGCATAATAAAGCGTACAGGAGGTAATTTTGAATGAATTATATGAATCATCAGGTGGAAAGTTATCTGAAGCTCATGCAGGAGGAAACACAGCTGGATATCACATCCTTATGCGGAAGGCTCGTTGAATATTCCCAGATCGATGCGGGTCTGTATGATAAGTATCACGTAAGACGAGGTCTGCGTTATGCCGATGGCTCTGGTGTGGCGGCCGGTATTACCCGCATTTGCAGCGTACATGGCTATATTATCGATGAAGGTATCCGCACGCCCATTCCCGGCGAGCTGATCTACCGCGGCTATGATATCAATGACCTTGTGGAAAATGCAGAGAAGGAGGACCGCTTTGTATTTGAGGAGGTCGTGCACCTGCTGCTGTTCGGCTCTCTGCCCACCAAGGAGGAGCTGGAACGCATGGAGAAGGAGCTGAGCCTGCGCAGAGAGCTTCCGCCGGGCTTTCTGGTGGACTCCATCATGCAGTCTCCTTCCAAGAATATCATGAATAAGCTGGCCAGAAGCATTCTGTCCCTGTATTCCTACGATGAGAACCCGGACCAGACCTCTATTGAGGATGAAATGCGTATTGCGCTGAATCTGATCGCCAAGATGCCCAATCTCATGAACGGGGCCTATCAGACCAAGCGCCACAAGTTTGAAAACGCCAGTATGATCATGCACCAGCTCAGACCGGAGGAGCGCACAGCGGAGTCCATCCTGTCCCTGCTGAGAAGTGACCGGGCCTATACAAAGAAGGAGGCCCAGCTGCTGGATATCATGCTGGCCATTCATGCAGAGCACGGCGGCGGCAACAATTCTACCTTTGCCTGCCGTGTGGCCACCTCCTCCGGTACAGACCCCTATGCAGCCTATGCGTCTGCCATCAACTCCCTGAAGGGACCCCGTCACGGCGGTGCGAACATCAAGGTGATCGAGATGCTGGACGATATCAAGGCCCATGTAAAGAACTGGGAGGACGAAGGCGAGGTTGCGGACTATCTGACCAAGCTCCTGAAGAAGGAAGCCGGCGACCATTCCGGTCTGATCTATGGTATGGGCCATGCGGTATATACCCTGTCAGATCCCCGTGCAGTGATCCTGAAGCGGAAGGCCTTTGAGCTGGCTGAGGGCCGGGAGATCGAGGCGGAGTTCCGCCTGCTGGATACCATCGAGAGACTGACGCCGGAGCTGATGAAGTCCGTGCGCGGCATTGACAAGGCCGTTTGCGCCAATGTGGATATGTACTCCGGCCTGGTTTACAGAATGCTGGGCATTCCGGATGCGATGTTTACCCCGCTGTTTGCAGCAGCCCGTATGGTCGGCTGGTCTGCACACCGTATGGAGGAAATTCTCACAGGCAAGCGGATCATCCGTCCGGCCTATCGTACTATTTCCAAGCGGAAGGAATATATTTCTTTATGCGACCGTGTAGACGATTAAGCCGCATCGGGATGAAAAAAAACGGCCTGCTGGCGGTTGTGCTCAGCTGTGTGCTGCTGCTGTGCGGCTGTGCCTATGGTGCAACGGTGGATTCCCTTCTTGTGCCGCCCCGGCTCAGCGGGGAGCAGGAGCAGATCTATCAGGCGCTCCAGGATGTGGTGGGAAAGGATATCAAGCTCCAGTACCCCAAGTCCGGCGACTATCTGTCGGCCTTTATTCTGGCGGATTTTGATGAGGATGCCGAGGAGGAGGCCCTGGTATTCTATGAGAAAACAGGACTTTCCGCAGCGGAGAATAATCTGCGCATGAATGTACTGGACAAGAGAAGCGATACCTGGATGTCGGTCTGTGATATTCCGGCGGTGGGTGCGGAGATCGAACGGGTGATGATCTCTCCCATCGGTGTGAAGAACGGCACGAGAATCGTCATCGGCTATTCGGTAGTGGATCAGTATGACCGTGCGCTGGTGGTGTATGACTATTCTGACGGTGTGCTGAGCCAGGGCTTTACGGCGGCCTATTCCCTGTTTGACATTCACGACCTGGATGGAAACGGCACCAAGGAGCTGCTGGTCATGCGGACGGATTCCGCTATGGGAAATGCCCTTGCGCTGGTTTATTCGCCGGATGAAAACGACCAGTTCCGCCGGATGCAGCTTTCCCTCCGGAGCAGCTGTACGGGCTTCAGCCAGGTGCTGTATGCGGAGCAGGAGGATGGGGTATCTGTGGTTTATGCGGATATGCTTACCGGCGTGACCACCATGCAGACCGAGCTGTTCCGTTATGACGGAGAAAAGCTGTCCCATGTGCTGGAGGACGAAAGTGCAGCCTCGGAGACCACCCGTTCGGTGGGCTGTCTGACGCTGGATATTGACGGGGACGGAACGCCGGAGATCCCAGTGCAGACGGTGTTTCCCGGCTATGAGGGCACGGCTTCGGATCAGAACATCCGTCTTACCCGGTGGATGACGGCTCAGGACGGCCGGCTTCAGGAGAAATACAGAGGATACTACAGCGTGAGCGAGGGCTATGCCTTCATGCTGCCGGAGCAGTGGCGTGAGGATGTTACGGCCATCAGCGACGGTCTGACCGGAGACATTGTGTTCTATCATTATACAGGCTCTCTTACGGAGCCGATGCAGGAGCTGCTGCGGATCGGCACGGCTTCGGATCGGGAGACCAGGGAGACCCTTCTGGAGGAGGGCTACCGGCTGCTGTATTCCCGCGGCAATGCGTATTATTTCATGTATCCCGTGGAAAGTACCGATGCGCTTTGTCTTCCGGAAAGCCAGCTGCTGGGGTGCTTCCGGTTTGTTTGAGATGGGCAGAGGTCTGTCTGGTAAAAAAACTGAAAGCCACCCTCTTAGTAAGGGCAATGTCATCACCTTAAGCAGGTATAATAGGCTGTTGTGCCGAAAAAGCCTTTGAAAGCCTCCCCTTAGCAAGGGGAGGGGGACCGCAGCTTGCTGCGGTGGAAGGGATTGTAAGCAGCGAGTAAACTTGCAGCTTGCTGTTCTGCTTGCAATCCCCTCAGTCAGCGGCCGCTGACAGCTCCCCTTACTAAGGGGAGCCTTTCACGATGACCTTAAGTTGATGAGATTCTCCGCAGTCCCATAATCATGTGCCTTATAAGGCATCTGTAAAAAAAGAAAGGAAACTGAAAATGAAGCGAATTCTGGTTTGTGAAGACGAAGACGCGATCCGTGAGTTTGTGGTCATGAACCTCAAGCGCATCGGCTATGATGTCATGGACGTAAACTGCGGTGAGGACGCCCTCAAGGCCTTCGATGCAGCCGGGGGAAATTTCGATATCGTTCTGCTGGATATTATGATGCCCGGCATAGACGGCTTTACCGTGTGCAAGAAGCTCCGTGAAAAAAGCTCCACCCTGGGTATTATCATGCTCACCGCACGCTCTCAGGAGATGGATAAGGTCAGCGGCCTGATGATGGGTGCAGATGACTATATCACCAAGCCCTTCTCTCTGTCCGAGCTGACGGCCCGTGTGGATGCCATCTACCGCAGAGTCTGCATGAGCTTTATCAAGGATGAAAAATCTCCCCTGATCCACAGCGGCCCCTTTACCCTGAACCTCAAGAGCCGCACCGTCACCAAGAACGGCGCACTCATCGAGCTGACTCAGGTGGAGTACCAGATTATGGAATACTTTCTCAATAATAAGAATACAGCGCTGGATCGTGCAAGCATTCTTGATCATATCTGGGGCGACGGCTATTTCGGCGATGACAAGATCGTGGATGTAAACATCCGCCGTATCCGCATGAAGATCGAGGACGAGCCGTCCAACCCGCAGTATATCACCACCATCTGGGGCTATGGCTATAAGTGGAATGATCAGTAGACGAAGAAGAAAACGCCGCAGTGCCCGGAAAAATACCATCGTCCGGAGATGGATGCTCAACAACCTGGGTCTCATCGTTCTGCTGCTGCTGGTGATCGTGCTGGGCGTGGTCTATGCCCTGCAGAACTACTACTACAGCTCCGCTCAGCAGTATCTCTATACGAAGATCAACTCCGTTTCCTCGGTGCTCACCCGATATGCACAGGATGACGATGTAAACTTCTCCGCAGAGCTGCGCAGCACCCTGGAAAATTTCTCCGACAAGGACAAGATGGAGCTGATGGCCATCGACTCCAGAGGCCGTGTGCTCCTGACCTCGTCGGGCTTCCCTCCGGCGGCCGATGCGCCCATGCCGGACTACCAGGCCCTCATGGACGGGGAGGAGGGCTATTGGGTCGGGACGATCAATGATGAGAAAATGATGGCGGTCAGTGTGGATATATCCGGCATCAGCACGGAATATAATGCCATCCGGGTCATCACCTCCCTGCGCCAGATCGACGGAGCCATGGGCACGTATGTGACGGTGATCGCTGTGGGGTGCATCCTGATCGTAGGCCTGCTGCTGCTGACGGGTACATACTTCGTAAACAGTATCGTAAGGCCCATTACCGTTATCAACGAGACGACCAAGAAGTTTGCCAAGGGCGATTTCTCCGACCGTATCGAAAAGCAGACGGAGGATGAGATCGGCGACCTGAGCGATTCCATCAACCACATGGCGGCAGCACTGGCCTCTACAGAGGCGATGAAGAACGAGTTCATCTCGTCGGTTTCCCATGAGCTGCGGACGCCCCTGACGGCCATCAAGGGCTGGGCGGAGACACTGGCCTATGATGTGGACAAGGAAACCATGCAGAAGGGCGTTCGTGTGATCCAGAACGAGACCGAGCGGCTTTCGGAGATGGTGGAGGAGCTGCTGGACTTTTCCAGAATGCAGAGCGGACGGTTCTCCTTACAGCGGGTGAAGATGGATCTGCTGGCGGAGCTGGGGGATGCAGTGCTCATCTATGCGGAAAAGGCCCGGCGGGAAAATATACGCATCATCTACCACGAGCCGGATATGCTGCCCTTTGTCAACGGCGACAAGAACCGGATCCGGCAGGTCTTTATCAATATCATTGACAATGCGATCAAATATTCAAATGAAGGCTCTACTGTTACGGTCAGTGCAGAGGCTGTGGGCAGTAAGATCCAGGTCATGGTGACGGACAACGGTGTCGGCATCAGCAAGCAGGATCTGCCCAGGGTCAAGACGAAATTCTTCAAGGCCAACCAGACACGGCGGGGAAGCGGCATCGGTCTGGCCGTGGCGGATGAGATCATCACCATGCACGGCGGTACGCTGAAAATTGACAGTGAGCTTGGGGTCGGGACAAGTGTTACGATCACGCTGCCGGCTATGATGGAGCCGGCCGGCAATACGGGGGAAACCACACAGAAAGGGAACTGAGTATGAGTAAAAATGAACAGGGACAGAAGCCCCAGCACCGCTCGAAGATCGGCGGACAGGCTCTCATTGAGGGTATTATGATGAAGGGCGCAGATACAGGCGCAATGGCCTGCCGTCTGCCCGATGGTACGATCGATGTGGAAACATGGGAGGAAAACAACGGCAAGAATATGCCCTGGTACAGAAAGTGTCCGTTTATCCGGGGCAGCTTCAACTTTGTATTTTCCATGAAGGACGGCTACCGCTGTCTGATGAAATCCGCAGAAAAGCAGATGACCGAGGAGGAAATAGAGGAGGAAGAAGAAATGGGCCGCTTTGAGCAGTGGCTCAATGACAAGCTGGGCGAGAAGCTCTTTGGCGTCATTATGAGCATTGCCATGGTGGTGGGCGTGGTATTCTCCCTGCTGATCTTCATGTTCCTTCCCAAGTTTATCGTGGGACTGCTCATTGATTATACTCCCGTCCCGGATGCAAATATGCTCCGCTCGGCCTTGGAGGGCGTGCTGAAGATCGCCATTTTCCTGTGCTATATGGCACTGACGGGCTGCATGAAGGACATGCGCCGCACCTATGAATATCACGGTGCGGAGCACAAGACCATTGCCTGCTTCGAGGCCGGGGATGAGCTGACCGTGGAAAATATCAGGAAGCACAGCCGTTTCCATCCGAGATGCGGAACGAGCTTTATTTTCATTACCCTGATCGTCAGCATTCTGGTCATGTGCCTGGTACCCATCCGGGTGATCTGGCTGCGAACCATCGTCAGCGTGGCCCTGCTGCCCCTGACCGTGGGTATTTCCTATGAATTCATCCGTATTGCCGGACGGAGCAACAGTGCACTGACACGGGCGCTGTCCTGGCCGGGCCTTCAGATCCAGAAAATCACCACAAGAGAGCCGGACGACAGACAGATCGAGTGCGCCATTGCCGCTCTGAAGCCCTGTATTCCGGAGGATATGGCGGACGACCAGTGGTAAGCAGGACGAGGAGAGCGCTGTTTGCAGCGCTTGTGAAAAAACTGGAATGCGCCGGAATTCCGGAGGGAAAGCAGGAAGCGGCCTTTGTGCTGGAGCAGCTTTCCGGAATGCAGCTGCCCCGGTTTCTCATGGATGGAGAGCAAAAAGCGGATGAAGCGCTTGCAGAGCAGGCCCTGTCCCTCTGTGAGAAGCGATGCACCGGCTACCCGCTTCAGTATCTTCTGGGAGAATGGGACTTTTTCGGGCTGACCCTTTCGGTGGGCGAGGGCGTGCTGATTCCCAGAGCGGATACGGAGACCCTTGTGGAGGAGGCACTGCGTCTGAGAGCCGGTGCGCCTTCCACAAAAATGGCAGACCTTTGCAGCGGAAGCGGCTGCATTCCGGCGGCCATTGCCCGGAATCTTCCGGGAGCCGTCGGCTTTGCCCTGGAAAAATCCCCGGAGGCGATGCAGTATCTCCGGCAGAACCTGGAGAAGCATGCGCCGGAGATCTGCCCGGTGCTGTGCGATGTGCTCCTTCCGGAAACGGCGGACGCATACACGGAGCTGGACCTGATTACCTCCAATCCGCCGTATCTTACAGCGGAGGATATGCGTGTGCTCCAGAGAGAGGTGACCTTTGAGCCGGAGATGGCCTTGCTTGGTGGCGAGGACGGGCTGGACTTCTACCGCACCATCACAAGGGTATGGAAAAGCTCCCTGAAAAAGGGCGGCTGGCTGCTCTTTGAAACGGGGATGGGCCAGCATGAGGCTGTGGAGGAGATCCTCCGGGAAAACGGCTTTTGTCAGGTGCAGACCCTTTGCGATCTGGCCGGGATCGGCCGGGTGGTGCGGGGAAAACGAGATTTTTAAGCAAAAACATCGGGAGAGGTGAATTTCTTTGAGAATTGCATTTGTGATTCCATGGTACGGCGAAGGCATCCGCGGCGGTGCTGAGATGGAGCTGCGGGAGGTTTCCACCCGTCTGCTTCAGGCCGGCGTGGAGGTGGAGATCCTCACCACCTGCGTCCGGTCCTTTGACTCCAACTGGAACGAGAATTACTACGCCGAGGGTACGGCTATGGTCTATGATGTGCCCACAAGAAGATTCCCTGTCCGCACAAGAGATACCAGAGCCTTTGATCAGGTGAACCGGAAGCTCATGCAGGGCGCACGGGTCTCCCTCCGGGAGGAGAAAATCTTCCTGAGAGAAATGATCAACAGCCCGGCTCTGTATTCCTATATCACGGAGCACGAGCGGGAATACGACCTCTTTGTGTTCATGCCCTATATGTTCGGCACGACCTTTTTCGGTGTGCTGTCCTGTCCCACGGAAAAATCTGTTCTGCTGCCCTGCTTCCACAACGAGGGCTATGCACGGATGCATATGCTCCGGCAGACTTATATTCACACAAAGGGTATGATCTTCAACTCCCGTCCGGAGATGGAGCTGGCCAACCGTCTTTACGATCTCCAGGAGGTGGAGCAGGAATGCATCGGCCTGGGCATGGATACGAGGATCCGGGGGGAGGCTGCCGCCTTCCGCAGAAAATACGGCATTGAAGGCCCCTTTGTGCTCTATGCCGGACGGAAGGACAAGGGCAAGAATGTGGATACCCTGCTTCAGTATTTTTCCGAATACCGGAGGAGAAATCCCGAGCAGGAGCTGAAGCTGGTGCTCATTGGCGGCGGCGATCTGGCTGTGCCGAAGGATATTTCCAGCGCCGTTTATGACCTGGGCTTTGTGGAAGCGCAGGATAAATATGACGCCATGGCGGCGGCGGAGCTGCTCTGCCAGCCCTCGAAGAATGAGAGCTTTTCCATTGTGATCATGGAAAGCTGGCTCTGCGGACGGCCGGTGCTGGTACACGGGAAATGCCCGGTGACCACAGATTTTGTGCGGCGCAGCAGCGGCGGCCTGTATTTTCAGGACTACTATGAATTTGAGGGCTGCTTGAACTGGATGCTGGCAGACAGCGCAAGGACGGCGGAGCTGGGACGAAACGGCAACGCCTTTGTAAGAGAAAATTTTGACTGGAATATGATCGTGCGCAGGTATATCCGGTTTTTTGAAAAATTGATAGAGGGATGAGGCTATGAAACGAATTGCACTGGTAAGTCCGAGATATGGCATGGAGGTCACAAGCGGCCCTGCACGCTATGCCCGGCAGCTGGCCGAGCGGCTGGTGAAGCGATATGAGGTGGATGTGCTCACCACAAAGGCGGTGGACGATGCCACATGGCGCAACTGGTATGTACGGGATGCGGAGAATATCCGTGGGGTGACGGTGCGGCGCTTCCCGGTGGAGCATGAGCGTGCACTGAATTTTGAGTCCTACAGCAAGACCTATCTGGAGGAGTGCCAGGCTGATAAGCGCAGCATGGGCGTGGAGAAGATCTGGCTGGAAAAGCACGGGCCTTATGCGCCGGGCTGTATTGAATATATCCGCCGGCACAAGCAGGATTATGATGTGATCCTCTTTGCCGGATGCATGCACTATCTCACGGTGGCCGGCATGGCGGAGGCTTCGGAAAAGTCCATTCTGATACCCCTTCTGGAGGGGGACAGTCCCTATCTTCAGTTCCTGATCTTTGAGCAGCTGTTTACCATGCCCAGAGGATTTGTGTTCCTGACAGATGAGGAGCGCATGTTTGTGCGGAAGCGCTTCAAGACCCAGGGCATTCCCTGTGAGGTCATGGGAACGGGTGTGAATGTGCCGGATCAGGTAGACCCGGCGGCCTTTTGTCACAAGTACAATATCCGCAGTCGCTACATTGTATATGTAGGGCGTATTGATGAGGAAAAGGACTGCCCTATGCTGTTCCATTATTTCAGCGAATATCAGCGCCGCAATCCCCGGAGCGGCATAAAGCTTGTGCTGATGGGCCGGGAGGAGTGCCGTGTGCCGGAGCATGAGGACATCCGCTCCCTGGGGTATGTTTCGGAGCAGGATAAATTCAACGGTGTGGCCGGAGCGGAGGTACTGGTGATCCCATCCCAGCAGGAAAATCTTCCGGATGCACTGCTGACGGCGATGGCTATGGGTGTGCCGGTGCTGGTGAACGGGGCGTGTGAGACTCTGCGGGATCATTGCATCCGGAGCAACGCCGGGCTGTATTATCAGAACTTCTTTGAATTCGAGGGGGCGCTGAATGTACTCCTTGGACGGACGGATGTCTATAATGCCATGTCCCAGAATGCACTGAACTATGTTATGGGCAATTATGAATGGGATATCATTGTAGAGCGGTTTGTGTCTCTCTTTGGAAAGGCGCTCAGTTAAATGGGTTCTCTTTCAGATATTGGGGTAAATTGTAGTTTAGCGAAGCTAAACTACAATTCAGACTGTCGAAAAACCTTTGAAAGCCTCCCCTTAATAAGGGGAGGTGGCACGCCGAAGGCGTGACGGAGGGGATTGTAAGGCATGAGAAAACTTACGATTTTGCGTGC
>JAFUQX010000073.1 GCA_017472145.1 Ruminococcus sp.
AGAGCACGGCAGCTATTACTCCTTCCCGCTGCTTTGGGATGATTCTGCAAACGGCGTAAACGGCGGTCTGAAGTGCGAAGCACTGGATGCAAACAAGGAACAGAAGGAAATCGATCTGGTAGACGGTGCGATCAACATCGTTGTCGGCGAGATCGATGTACAGGAAGTAACATGGACAGCAGGTGAATACTGGACAGAGGCTGGCGGTTCTGTAACCGTATCCCCGTATGTAACCGGCGATCCTGGTACAAAGGGCTTTGTAATTGATCTGGAAACAGGCCTGATTGCACAGCTCACAAACGGCGAAGGCGCTATCGGCTCTGCTTACAGCGCACTGAACACCGTAATGATCAATCCGGAAGCTCTGAAGGCTACTGCTTCCGCAGCAGATGCTTCTGCTAAGGCTGCTGATAACTCCGCACTGGTTGACCTGACCTACACAGTAGGCGATGCTGAGTCCATCAAGGCTCTGGCTGAATCTCTGGGTCTGACTCTCCAGCACGATGATGAGCACGGCGATTACTATGCATTCCCGCTGACCTTCAAGGCCGACGAGAATGAAGCAGTTGATGCAAACGAAGTTGAAATGACAGTGAATACAGTTGATGGTGTAATCAACGTTGTTGTACCGGCTGAGACAACTACAACTGAGACTACAACAACTACTACAGAAACTGAGACTACAACAACAACTACTACTACAACAGAGGCTGTAACCACTGAGACAACAACCGAGACTACAACAACTGAGACAACCACTGAGACTACAACAACTGAGACAACTACTGAGACTACAACCGAGACAACTACTGAGACCACAACTGAAACAACAACTGAGACTACAACCGAAACAACCACTGAGACAACCACTACAACAACTGAAACCACAACTACAACCACTGAGACAACCACTACAACAACTGAAACCACAACTACAACCACTGAGACAACCACTACAACAACTGAAACCACAACTACAACCACCGAGACAACAACTACAACTACTGAGACTACAACTGAAACAACTACTGAGACCACAACTACAACAACTGAGACTACAACCACAACAACTGAGACCACAACTACAACAACCGAGACTACAACAACAACAACTGAGGCTTCTACAGAAACTCAGACATCCACAACTACAACTGTTACAACAACTTCTGGTGAGGTTAAGGTTGTATCCAGCGAGATCGTAGTTGTTGCTAAGGAACCGAACTTCTACTTCTCCGTAGATGACAGAGAGTTCAAGGCCGCAGACCTCTTTGAGTCTATCGTTCTGGTTGAGTACCTCTCTGATACTACATCTACTGCAACAGATATCACCGATAAGGTAGACTTCAATGGTCTGACTCCGGAAGCTCTGTTCGCAGATCGTGCAGGTACATCCGATTATGAGGGCGTATATAAGGGCTATGTAAGCGCTTACTACAATGGTGAGCAGCTGGATGCAAAGTCTCTGGTATACATCGGCGTTAAGGGTGACGCAAACCTGAGCGGTGTAGTAGAAATCGCAGACGCTACAGCTGTACTGACTTACTATGCGAAGTTCGGTGCAAGCCTGAACCCGACACTGATCAACAATGCAGATCCGAACTATGAGACTCTGGCCTTCTTCCTGGCTGATGTAGATACAGAAAGCACGGCTGGCGCAAACAGCGATGCTGGCAACCTGTTGATCAACGACGCTACCAACATTCTGACCTACTATGCGCAGTATGGTGCAAGCCTGAATCCGCAGTGGCAGGTAATTATCCCGTCTCTGGCTGATATCGCAGGTTCTCTGTGGGCTGATAAGGCTGGCGCATAATTCAATCTGTAAAGCATAACGATGCTTAACGAATAAGAACAACGCCGTGGCTTTGGCTGCGGCGTTTTCTTTATGCGGCCTGCGGATGGAATCAGATAAAACCGCAGAATTCACATTTTTTCAATTTATGGTCTACAGCCTATTGACAATACGTACTTTATATGTTATAATATAGGAAAATACGATTCCGTATCCAAATAAGTGTTGTAAAGAATGTGAGATGAGCGCATATGACAAAGGCCAAGAGGAAAATGATCTGGGGAATTCTGGCATTGATTCTGATGGGGCTTATCATCTTTGGTGCAGTTTCTTTGCGTGAATATACGTATTGGACAAGGCTGAATGGAATGGAAACAGAGGAATTTTCCATTACAGAGGATGAGGAAAGAACAGAAGCAGAAATAATGCAGTGGCCGACATGAAAAAAGGCTGTTCCGAAAAAATCGGAGCAGCCTTTTTCTGTGTCTGTATTCGATTAAGAGAGAACCTGATACAGGTCAGATGCCGTATCCTTTGTGACATATTCTGTCACCTGAGTCACACGTACCTTGAGGGACTTCTGCCCCATGTTGATCTCGATGACATCGTCCACCTTTACATCGTAGGAGGCCCGGGCCACCTTACCGTTTACGGAAATCTTCTCCGCATCGCAAGCCTCGTTTGCCACCGTGCGTCTCTTGATGAGACGGGAAACCTTAAGATATTTATCCAGCCGCATATGAATCCTCCTGAATCCTGTGCTTGACCGCATTCCAGATCTCGTCAAGCTCCTTTGTAGTGTAGTCGTCCATGGTCTTGCCCCGGCGCTGAACCTCCGCCTCCACTGCGGCAAAACGCCGGATGAATTTCTCCGTGGCTGCCGTCAGGCACTGCTCGGAATTCAGTCCCAGCTTACGGGCCGCATTCACGCAGGAGAACAGTACATCGCCCAGCTCATCAGCCATCTGTTCTGTGTTATGGGACGCAGCTGCTTCCTCCAGCTCATGAACCTCTGTGTGTATATTCTCCAGAGCGGACGCAGCGTCTGCAAAATCCATGCCGGACTTGGCCGCACGCTTGCCCACCTTCTGGGCCCGGAGCAGAGCCGGCAGGGAAACCGCCACACTCTCCAGGGTCTCGGTGTAGGTGGTCTGTCCCTTGGTCTGCTGCTTGATGGCCTCCCAGTTCTTCAGCACCTCGCCTGTGCCGGAAACGGTCACCTCGCCGAAAACATGGGGATGACGGATGATCATTTTCTTGCAGACCTCATCGCAGACATCATCCAGTTCAAAGTGCCCGGCCTCCCGTTCGATCTGCGTGTGGAAAACCACCTGAAGAAGCACATCGCCCAGCTCCTCCCGAAGCAGCGCTGTATCCTCCTTGTCAATGGCCTCGATCACCTCATAGACCTCCTCGATGAAATCCATGCGGATGGAGGCGTGCGTCTGTTCACGGTCCCACGGACAGCCATCCGGCTGGCGGAGTACACGAACAATTTCGATCAGGTCATTGATATCATAAAAATCCTTCTGAACAAATTCAGCCATAGGAAGACCTCCTTTTATCATTTTAAAGAGCGGCAGAGCCTGTGCCCTGCCGCTTTTCTGTTATCGTGCATCTACAAAGCCGACCTTGCGGTAAACCTTGTTTAGAATGCGCTGAGAGTAGCCCAGAGCCTTCTGTGCATGAGCTGTATAGCACTCCTTGAGATAGGCCTTATCCGCATACAGGCGCTTGAATTCGTCCTGCATGGGCTGGAGATGGTCGGCGATGGTCTCACCTACGGCCAGCTTGAAGTCACCGTAGCCCTTGCCGGCAAATTCAGCCTCGATGGCGGCAAAATCCTTGCCGGTAATACTGGAATAGATGGTCATCAGGTTGTTGATACCATCCTTGCCCTCCGCATAGCGTACAACCGTATCGCTGTCTGTCACAGCCCGCTTGCACTTGCGGATGATGGTGTCCTTGTCGTCCAGAATGAGGATGCATGCATTGGGGTTGTCATCGGACTTGGACATCTTCTTTGTGGGATCCTGAAGAGACATAACCTTTGCGCCCACCGGCGGAATATACGGCTCAGGGAGCGTAAAGAATTCGCCATACCGCTGATTGAAGCGCTGTGCGATATTTCTGGCCAGCTCCAGATGCTGCTTCTGGTCAACGCCTACCGGAACCAGGTCAGCGTTATAAGCCAGAATATCGGCTGCCATGAGCACCGGATAGGTGAACAGGCCGGAGTTTACATCATCTGCATGACGTGCGCTCTTATCCTTGAACTGAGTCATACGGGACAGCTCACCAAACTGCGTATTGCAGCCCAGGATCCAGCTCAGCTCCGCATGGGTCTTTACATGGCTCTGGATAAAGAGGATGGACTTTTCCAGATCGATTCCGCAGGCCATCAGCAGGGCATAGGCCTGGAGGGTATTCTGGCGGAGCTTAGCCGGCTCCTGACGAACGGTGATCGCATGCAGATCGACTACGCAGTAGATGCAGTTATATTCATCCTGAAGCGGGCCCCAGTTGCGGATCGCACCGATGTAGTTACCCAGGGTAAATGTACCGGTGGGCTGGATGCCGCTGAAAATCAATTTCTTCTTTGCTGTTTCTTCCATGAAACAAAGCCTCCTTCTGTGAAAATTCACTTATCAATATTATATAGGCTAAGTCGGTATTTGTCAAGTTTTTTGCGGTCAGGAAAGTGCGCTGCCCAGCCGGTTGTATACGGTCACTGCATCCTGAATATGCTGTCCTGAGCCAGGGGCTTTAGCCGTACAGAGAATATACTCCCTGCCGCAGATCTCGGCAAAGCTGGTCAGGCAGATGCCGGCTGCGCTGGTAGAGCCGGTCTTTCCGCCCAGAATCGCACCGCCGGTAACAGCCGTTGTGCCATATGTATTCATCAGCGGCCGGAACAGCGTACTGGTGAGATAGAGTCCATTGGCGGCGGTATAGCTGGAGGTGGTGTCCACCTGACGGAAAATATCATTCTCCAGGGCATACTGAAGCAGCAGCGTCATGTCATAGGGCGTGGTGTAGTGATTGCTGTTGGGCAGGCCCGTGCAGTTGGCATAGTGTGTGCCGGTCATGCCGATCTCAGCCGCCTTCTGATTCATCAGCTCCACAAAATTTGCCTCTGAGCCGCTGATGATCACCGCTGCGGCCAGACAGCATTCACAGCCGGAGGGAAGCAGCATTCCGTAGAGCATGTCCATCATGGGCACATAGTCCCCGGCCTGGAAGCCGGCCGTGGATGCGCCCTCTGCCCAGATGGTATTATAAATCGAGGAGGGAACGGTGATATACTGATTCAGATCCGGGAAATTCTCAATGGTGAGAATGGCTGTCATGATTTTCGTCATCGAGGCCGGATAAACGGTTGTATAGCCGTTTTTGTCTGCGATCACCTCTCCGGTCTGTGCATCCAGAAGAGCCGCATAGGGGCTGTTGAGTCCGGTCAGGCTGATGGAAATATCCGGCACGATGGATTCGGGCAGAATGTCCGCCCACGAGGAGGACAGGCTGGCAGCCTGCCGGGCATAGTAGGTGAGAATATAGGTGGCATCGGTGATGGTTACAAGACCGTCCTCATCAACATCTGCCCGCTCCAGCTGCCCTGCGTCCAGCTCCGAAGGCAGACTGGCTGCATATCGGGCATATTCGGTCAGCGCCATCGTGGCATCCTGAATGGTGATCGTGCCGTCCTGGTCAACATCTCCCTTCAGAGCCGCCGAGGCTGTCAGTCCGGCTGAGGGGAACGTGAGTGCTGTCATTGCAGCAAGGGCGGTTATGCCGCTGAGTATTTTACATGATCTTATTCTTCTCATTTTTTTCATTGTATGCAGTCATCCTTTCCGGTACGGGAAAAAAATCCCCCGTACCATAAAAACGAGGGATTCTTTTATTTTTATATATTTACAGTATGTGCATGAGCTTACTGGCCCTGGCCGGCGGCCTTGTCCTTCATCTGAGCCGAGCGCATCACCTGCATCAGCTGCTGATAGAGGATATAGATCGTCTGGGCGGCCTTGGAATCCTGGCGTACATTTACCGGATCAATGGCACGCATACGAATGCCCTTGGATGTCAGCAGGTATACATAGTGCTCACGGCCCATAGGAAGCGGGAAGGACTTCACAGGCTTGGCCTCCTCCAGCAGCTGGATGGCATTGCCCACCAGCAGACGGGTCGGCTGAATGACCGTCTGATGACGGAGCGCAGCACCTACGTACTCAGCTCCGTTGTTGAAGTACAGGTTGCAGGCCCCGTTTGCATAGGCTACCAGTGTACACAGCAGTGTGGGGCCCATGGGAATATCAATTACCATGCCGTATACCGGAGTTCTTGCGTGTGCCTTCATCTGCCTGGCCGGGAAGTGCAGCGCAGTATTGCGGATGGAGAGATATTTTTCTGTTACCAGATAATTGTCAAAAGAGCCTTGCTTGTTGATTGCCATTTGAATGACATCCTTTCTGTATTGATTTTATTTGTATTTCGTGGAATCAGTCACCCAGAACGTCCCGGGTCATTGCGCCGAGGATCTGTGTGCCCTTTACGATCTGCTCGTCGGTGGGTGTGGAGAAGTTCATGCGGAAGGAGGTGGTCTTGTCGGACTCGCTGATGAGGAAGGCATTGCCCGGAACCAGAGCGATCTTATACTCCTGTACCGCCTTTGCACAGAATGCATTCATATCGCAGTCCTCCGGCAGGGTACACCAGATGAACAGGCCGCCCTCCGGCTTCTTATAGGCCACCTTTCTGGAGAACGTTGTCTCCATCTGTCCGATCATGAGATCGCATTTTCTGCGGTAGATCTCACGCAGGCCCTCAAAGTGCGCATCCAGATCCACTGTACGCATAAAGCGTTCGCAGACAGCCTGCGCCCAGATGTTGGAATGCACATCCGAAACCTGCTTGCAGACGATGATCTTGGAGATCAGCTCGGCCGGGCCGCTGACATAGCCTACACGGAAGCCCGGAGCGAGGATCTTGGAGAATGTACCGGAATATACCACCCGGTTTTCCGTATCCATGCTCTTGATGGAGGGAATATGCTCACCGGAGAATCTCAGGTCGCCGTAGGGGTTGTCCTCCAGAATGACCACATTATATTTGCAGGCCAGTGCATAGAGCTGCTTTCTCTTTTCCAGGGACATAACGCCGCCGGTGGGATTCTGGAAGTTCGGGATGACATAGATCAGCTTGCAGTTTGGCTGTGTTTTCAGCGCCTCCTCCAGAGCCGCCATATTCATTCCGTCCTCCTCAAGAGGAATACCCGCCAGATTTACGCCATAGGATTTAAAGGCATTCAGTGAGCCGATAAAGCTGGGCGCTTCGCAGATGAGGGTATCGCCCCGGTTGAGCAGGACCTTGCAGGTCAGCTCATTGGCCTGCTGTGCGCCGGATGTGATGATCAGCTCGTCCCGGCCCTCATAGAAGGCCTTTTCGCCGGCCAGCCGTTCCTTCAGCAGGGTACGCAGAGCCGGATAGCCCTCCGTAATGCTGTACTGCATGGCGAGAATGGGATTTTCCCGCAGGAGCTGTGCGGAGATCTCCGCCACGGTCTCCACCGGGAAGGCCTCCGGAGCAGGGTTTCCTGCTGCAAAGGAGATGACGCCCGGCATGCTGGTAAACTTCAGGATCTCACGGATGGCAGAAGGCTGTAAAGCAGCCACATTTTCAGAGAATTGAAATTGCATGGGTCTTTATATCCTTTCTGTTAAAGTCAGTAGAAAGGGGACGCTTCCGTCCGAAAAAAGGGCACAGAGCATCCGCCTTTTATTATTATAGCACATATTTTCCGATTCAGCAACATAAATTTTAGAAAAATCTTCCGAATTTGCCGTTAAAAATATTTTCGGAGGTGAAAGGGAGGGATTCTTCCTGAAAAAACAGACATTTTTCAAAGGCTCGGTGATCCTCATGGCTTCGGCGGCCATTGCAAAAATCTTCGGGGCTCTGTTCAAAATTCCCCTGACCAATCTCCTGGGCGGCATTGGCATGGGCTATTTCAGCTGTGCCTATGGGCTTTTTCTTCCGGTATATGCCCTCTCTGTAACGGGACTTTCTGCTGCCGTAGCCCGGACGGTAGCCCAGGAGGCCGCCGGAGGCTGCTTTCGCAATGTGCGGCGCGTAAGACGGACGGCCCGCATTCTCTTTGCGGGACTGGGTGCTCTGCTGACCGTGCTCATATGGGTCACCGCCCGGCCCTTTGCCCTCTATGCCGCCGGGGATGAGAAGGCCTGCTACTCCGTTATGATGATCGCACCCACGGCCCTGCTTGGCTGCATGAGCGCCGTGGAGCGAGGATACTACGAGGGCTTGCAGAATATGTATCCTACCGCCCTGTCTCAGGCTGTGGAAGCCGCAGCCAAGGTGGTCATCGGGCTGACCCTGAGCAGCTGGGTGCTGTCCCATGAGGAGCAGGTGCTGTTTTATTTTCCGGCCGGAACGGATATCCTCTCTGTGGCAGCGGCCGCAGCCGTTCTGGGCGTGACCCTTTCCTCCGGAGCGGGGCTGCTTTATTTTCTGGTGCGGAATCTTTTCGGGGACGGCCTTCGGAAGAAGGAGCTTTGCAGCGGCCGGACAGATCCCTTCGGAAAAATTGCAAAGGAGCTGCTCCGTGTGATGATCCCTGTTGCACTGGGCTCTGTTGCAGCGACTCTGACCTCCATCATCGACCTGTGCACTGTAATGCGCTGCTTCGGCTTTGCCCAGACCCATTTTCCGGAGGCTATGGAGCGGCGGTTTGGCAGCATGGCCGGGGAGGAGTCCTTTCCGGCCTTTGTCTATGGCGCATTCACCGGCATGGCGCTCACGGTGTTCAATCTCATTCCATCGGTAACGAATATGTTCGGGCGCAGCGCACTGCCCTGTGCGGCCCGGGCCTGGGCCAAGGGACGTACAGAGGCCCTCCGGGAGCAGGTGCGTTCTGTGACCCTTGCAACGGGGCTTCTGGCGATCCCGTCGGGCGTGGGACTGTTTCTTCTGGCCGATCCGATCATGCAAGTGCTCTACAGCGGCCACACGGAGGAGACGGTCATCGCAGCGGAGGCCCTCCGTGCGCTTGTACCGGGCATGGTCTGCCTGTGCCTGACAACGCCCCTGTTCAGCATTCTGCAAGGTATGGGACGGACCGATCTTCCGGTAAAGCTCATGCTGTGGGGCGTGTTGGTAAAGCTCCTGGGCAATCTTCTGCTGATTCCTCTTCCGGCCACCTCCATAAGCGGTGCAGGGCTTTCCACCAGCCTTTGCTATGCTCTGATGCTGGTGCTGGCCGTGCGGGGACTCCGCCGGGAGCTTTCGGGGAAGCTGCATCTTCTGCGCGCCCTCTGGCCGGTGCTGTATGCCTCCTGCATGAGCGGAGCGGCAGCGTGGCTTCTCAGCTCCGTTCTGCGCAGCCACGGGCTTCTTCTTCAGCTGGCCGGAGCAATTGCCGGGGCGGTGATCCTGTATTTTCTGGTGCTGGGACTCATGGGACACTCCAGAGGAAATCTCCGGGATATGCTCAGTCTGCGCATATGACGGCCGAGAAGCTTTTTCCATGTCGTTCACTTTTTGCTTATGGGGAGTTACAGATTTTTCAAAAATTCAGTATTTGTATATGGTTTGTTCACTGAATTTTCAACATTAGAAAGGCGTTTCGTTTTATAATAAATGATATAGAACACTGCAAAGAGCAAATTGTGCAATTTGCAGCAAAAGTGAACGAAATCATATTTGAAAGGATGAAGAATCATGAAAATGACAAAAAAGAGCCCGTGGGCTCGAATTCTGGCGGTAGCGTCCGCAGCTGTCTGCGCAGTGACGGCTACTGCGGTAGGCGTGAATTTCCCGATGGCAAAGGCTGATGCAGCGGATGAGACTTATGTGGCTTCTCTGTATGCTACTGCTTCAAACTGGGTTGTTAACTATTATACCTGTAGTGATGATAATTCAGTGCCGCTGACTGGTGATGGTGATTATACGATTACACTGTCCAATACTGGATGGGCTGCAACAGAGGAATGGACAGATTTCAAGCTTGTACTTACCCAGCCGTATGATGATGCAACAAAGGCGAATCTCTACTCTGAGGAGAATGTCACAATCAACAGCGTGACAATCGGTGATACTGTATATGAGAATCCAGGCTGCACGGTTACCCAGAGCTGCTGGACATTTGCAAATGGCGGTGCAGATGGAATAGAGTGGAATGACGATGATGTCTACAACTGGTCTGTTCAATATGCAATTGACTACAGCGCATTCCCGACTGTGGCTGTTGGTGAGACGATTGCAATTGACTTCACGATTGGTGAAGGCGGCGAAGAAACCACCACAACTACCACAGAGACTACTACAGCAACAACCGAGACCACAACAGAGACCACAGAGACTGCTGCAGAAACAACCGTGGCCACAACAGAGACTACTGAGCCGACGGAAGAAACAACCGAGACTACAACAGAGACAGCTGAGGTTACCGTAACCACTACAGAGACAGCTGAGGTTACCACAACCACTACTGAAACGACCGAGGCTACAACAACGACTACAACCAGCACGACCAAGGCTACAACCACCACAACGGTCACAACGACTGCTCCGAACTATGACAAGGAAATTACCGCCTTCACAAAGCTGTCCCAGGTGGGCGATGACGGTAATGTTTATGCATACATCGAGTTTGAACACCAGAATGCAGACTCCATTACACTGGTTTATAAGGTTCTGTCCAATGACACCAACACCAGCGGTGCGATCGGTACAGGCGGTGCAAACTGGGGTCAGGAGGACTGGACAAATATCGCAGTTCCATCTGATAAGCTGGTCACCATCGAATATACAGTTCCCAGCTATGCAACAGATACACTGAAGGCCAGCGTTTACTGGCCGGGCGTTGCAAACGTTCAGTTTGTAAGCGTAACCCTGCATTATGATGAAGATCCGGATGTGACAACAACGACCACTACCAACGAGCTGGAAGGCGACCTGACCTTTGAGACGATCACAGTTGGCGAAGCAAACACACAGGATATGATGGATAAGTGCTATCTGAGAGCAGTTATCAAGGCTCCGGCCGGCCGTACAATAAGCTATGGTCTGTACTATCAGCCGTCCGGCGGAAAGCTGGTAAAGCGCGAGGTCAAGGATGCTGTTGTTGATGAAACCGGTCTGCTGATCGTAGAGGAAGAGATCCGTAACTGTGCTGACTGCAACTTCGAGGTTCAGTGGGTTTCAAACGGTACTGCTACATCGGACACAACGGTTCAGGCCAGCATTGAGACCTTCTATGAGTACGATGCATCCCTGAACGGCAAGGTAAACGGAAGTGACGTTCGTGCGATCCTGAACTATCTCAAGGGTACAGCCAGAACCGATCTCCAGAACGCCGTATGCGATGTAAACGAGGATGACGAGGTAAGCATGGCTGACGCTGTGACTCTGGTTAAGAAGCTTATTGGTGCAGATTCTGTAGCAAAAGCGATCAGCGAATAATTCTTAAGCGAAATGAGCTGTACAGGCTTTCGGGTCTGTACAGCTTTTTTGTGTTCGTGCCTCCTTGACAGGAGAGGGAAAAAGGGCTATAATAGAAAGGTATGCTGAAAAGAACCGGCCTGGCCGGAACGATAAAATAAGGATGGTGCTGTTATGAAACTGGGTATGGTGGGTCTCCCGAATGTGGGAAAGAGCACACTGTTTAATGCGCTGACAAATGCAGGCGCAGAATCTGCAAATTATCCCTTCTGCACAATTGAGAAGAATATTGGTATCGTGTCTGTACCGGACTCCCGTCTGGATAAGCTGGCTGAGATGTACAACCCGGACAAGTTCACACCGGCTACGCTGGAATTCGTGGATATTGCGGGTCTTGTAAAGGGTGCGTCCAAGGGCGAGGGCCTGGGCAATAAGTTCCTGGCCGATATCCGTGAGGTGGATGCCATCGTACATGTGGTGCGCTGCTTTGAGGATGTGAACATCATCCATGTGGACGGCAGCATCAGCCCGGCCCGTGACATCGAGACCATCAATCTGGAGCTGATCTTCTCCGATATCGAGGTGGTTACACGCCGTATCGACCGCACCAAGAAGGCACTCAAGGGAGACAAAAAGCTCCAGGGTCAGGTGGACTTCCTGGAGCGTCTGAAGGAGCATCTGGAGGAGGGCAAGTCGGCCCGTGGTTTTGACTTCACCGATGAGGAGCGTGTATGGCTGAAGGAGACACCGCTGCTGTCTGCAAAGCCGGTGATCTATGCGGCCAATATGTGCGAGGATGATTTTGTCAATGGCATCGATGCAAATGCGCATTACAAGACTGTCTGTGCCATTGCCGAGGAGGAGAAGTCTGCCGTACTGCCCATCTGCGCAAAGATCGAGGCGGAGATCTCCGATATGGATGCAGAGGATAAGGCCATGTTCCTGGAGGAGCTGGGCCTGGAGGAATCCGGTCTCAACCGTATCATTCGTGAGGGCTACAGCCTGCTGGGGCTGATCTCCTATCTGACGGCCGGCGTGCAGGAGGTTCGTGCGTGGACCATCACCCGGGGGACAAAGGCTCCTCAGGCGGCCGGCAAGATCCATACCGACTTTGAGAAGGGCTTCATCCGGGCCGAGGTAGTATCCTTCGATGACCTCATGGCCTGCGGCACAATGGCCGCCGCCAAGGAAAAGGGCGTGGTTCGCCTGGAGGGCAAGGAATACGTGATGCAGGACGGAGATATCGTTCTGTTCCGGTTTAATGTGTAAAACAAATGCTGCAGGATTCAGGGATGCCGGCTTGAAAAAACGGCATCCCTGAGCTGTATCCGGAGTCCAGCAAGGAGAAATTGAAAATGGAAAGACAGATCTACAAGGGAAATCATCAGAATGGAGAAATAGAGATCATTGAGGAGCGGTCTGTATTTAAAAACAGATATATGGAAATTTTTAACGATGATGTACTTTTCCCCAGCGGAGTGAAGGGTACATATATTCGTGCGGCTTCAAATAATGATATGAGCATCGGTGTGCTGCCGGTTACAGAGGAAGGGCGCATCGTTCTGATCCGCACCTTCCGTCACGGGGTGCGCGGCTGGGGTTATGAAATTCCCAAGGGAGAAGCGCTCATTGGTGAGAAGGGCGAGATCGCTGCACGGCGTGAGCTTTATGAAGAGACAGGAATCACTCCGGAAAAGCTGATATATATGGGAGAGCTGTGTGAATCTCCGGCGGTTTTTTCGGGGAGGATGAAATGCTACATCGCTCTGAATTGCCAGTATGCCGGGGAAAAAGAGCCGGAGGATACAGAAGCGATTTCTGGAACCAGAGAGTTCGATGCAGAGGAATATCTTTTGGGGCAGGACGGCTGTGATTTTACAGATGCCGTTACCCAGCTCATGGTGTATAAATATATGGCGCTAAGGAGGAAATAGGATGGCATATGGAGTCTATTTAGGCGATATTGATCCGAATAATACGATAAATCCGGTTCTGGATATCAGAAGGAATATTCTCTTTAAGCTGCTGCTCTGGGACAGCATTGTAATGAGTGATTCTCAGATCCTCACAGATCCGAGAGTGTTGTTGATGATGGATGGATTTCGTTCGAAGGAAAAGGGCGTACACGAGGACTGGCAGGATGTGCAGGAATGGCAGAAGGGCTTTGAGCAGCTTCTTCAGAAGGGATTGGTAGAGGTGGCCTGTCGGTCCGGCGGCTTTGAAAGGCATTCCATAACGGATGTGTGGGAAACCATGAACCGACGGAATTACGGCGGCCGGGTACCCTTTTTGCCGCATACATCTGCCTATGCAGAATATCTGGATAAACAGGTGCAGAGTGCCCGAGTCTATAATCTGGATCAGATCTCAGCCCGTTTCAAGAACAATCTTCTGAGCGGCGTTGAGACTGGCGATCTGACGCTTTCTGACTCGGACGATACAGACAGGGAGCTGAAAAGGATTCTGAACGGTTCCGTGGTTTTGTTCCGTGATATTCTTGATCTGCTCAAATCTCAGCTGAATGCCGGAAAAATCACACAGCAGCGGTATGATGAGGTGTATCGGTATGTATACAGCTGCTATCACACCAATATTCCGGCCGAAACCAAGTGCTTTGTATGTACGGATTTTGAGAATATTCCTTTTCATTTAACCCTTGGCTATGACACAAGTGACTGTGCGGCCGCTGCGGTGGATTCTGATGCGCTTCGTCCCACATGGGCGCTGGATCCTTTGATCATGGATCTGCTGTCTATAGGGGATTTCCTGAAAATCAGAGAGGCTGTTCAGCCCTGTATCCGCAGTGAGCTTCTGATGAAATATAATACAGGCACCCTTCTTCCGGAGGAAATTCATGAGTATCATGATGTCTGGGAGGAGTATACAAGGCAGCTGGAGGAAGCAATGCGGGAGCAGCTGAGGGAGAGAGGCGATGCGCTTCAGGCTGTGACGAAAAATCAGCGGGTATCTGCGCAGATGCGATTTAAGAAAGGTATGCTGGATCTGGTTGTAAATGTGGCAAAGCAGGCGGCAGTTCCGGCGGCCTCTGCGGCGATTGGCGGCCTTTTTTCTCCGGAAATCGGAGCAATGGTTGGTGCGGCCGTTGGTACTGTTGTAACCGGTGCGGAGTGGACATCGTTAATAAAGGATAACATCCAGAACTTTATCATGCTCAATAGCAGACGGAATATGGAATATGTCAGAGAGCAGAAGGATCAGATCGATTCCTATTTCCGGGCGCTTGGCACAAGTGCGAAAATCATCACCAAGCACAACGGATAAATATGAAAAAGGAGGCCCGGCGGCCTCCTTTTGTATTTCTGTATAAGCTTAATAAAACCGCTGATCGGCAATGGAAGAGAGCAATGCGTGATAGAAGGTGATGGGGCTTTCAGCATCCGCCTGAGGTGAGCGGAGTGTGAGCACCGTCCCCATACCCGAAAGCGGTATGCGCAGGCCCAGAGAGCGCTGTCCGTCCTGTATGGTCTCCAGGAGGACTGCATTATAGGCTTTGCAGAACTGCTGCACCACCAGATGCTCCTCCGATGCTTCGGGAATCCTGTGCAGCGGCACAAAGCGGCTGAGCAGATGGCGGACGGATTCATCATCACCGGTT
Source organism: Ruminococcus sp. (assembly GCA_017472145.1). Taxonomy (GTDB): domain Bacteria; phylum Bacillota; class Clostridia; order Oscillospirales; family Ruminococcaceae; genus Ruminococcus_C. Next base: position 14,868 of record JAFUQX010000073.1, read on the forward strand.
TCGTCATCTGTAAAGATGATGGATGCATAGTCACCTGTGCGCTTGGCACAGATCGTGATATTCCGGCTTTTTTTCTCCTGTCCGCACAAAATCAGAAGCATACACGTAAGACAGAACTCCAGACGCGGCCCGGATACAAGGATCGATAAATTGCTGTCAGTCTGTGCAGAGACGCGGATGCCGCTTCGCCATCCCAGGGTCTTCATGCACTTATCCGCAAACAGCTTCAGCGCAAACGCACAGTCCAGATGCTCCGGCTCGCATTTGAATTCCTCGAAATAGCGTATGATCTCACGCAGGGTAAAAGGCGTTTTCAGCAGACGGGAGCAGTTGCCTGCAATGATATTCAGATATTCATACAGGTGATCCTGTTTGTCTTCGGGACAGTCCAGATTTTCAATCAGCTCATACAGCTCCGATACCGCATTCCGGATTCCGAAGGTATCGTGATACTGAGAGGCCAGTTGATTCTGGATGATCCTCCGCTGCGTTTCATCCTCAAGAGCCGCAGACAGAACCGGCTGTGTACCGCAGGATACGATGCAATATTCGTCCCCGGCCTGGATAAGATGATATCGGTAAAGCAAATGCCGGGAATAGAAGGTATAGTCTCCGCTTTTGGGAAAACCTTCCTCCGGGAAATGAAGCAGCTGCGGCAGATCAGCCGTCAGCTCAAAGGGTGCTGGCTGCCCGTTGTGCCAGATCAGGGAACAGGTTCTGTCAAAAATCAGCACGCAGTCCGAGTCGTTCTGATAGGTAGCTTTAAAAAAGCGAAGCAGTTCTTGAGACATGATGCAGGCCTCCTCTCGTAGCTCTATTTTATGCAATTATTATACTATGTATTTGGAAATAAAGAAAGCAAAAACAAGGGTTTCTTTGTAAAAAAGAAAAAGTTTGTGGAAGTTGTACGAATATGGGACCGACTTTTTGAGTAAAATGGAGAAAAACATAGAACTTGTGGGTGGGTACTGTTGTTTTTTTATGAAAGTGCTTGAATTTTAAACCGAATTGGTGTACAATAGAGCTATAATAATTTAGGAGGTAATTCCAATGTCAGTTAAAGTTGCTATTAATGGTTTCGGCCGTATCGGTCGTCTTGCATTCCGTCAGATGTTCGGTGCAGAGGGTTATGAGGTTGTTGCAATCAACGACCTGACAAAGCCGTCTATGCTCGCACACCTGCTGAAGTATGATACAGCACAGGGCGGCTACTGCGGTAAGATGGGTGAGAACCTGCACACTGTAGAGGCTGATGACGAGGCTGGTACAATCACAGTGGACGGCAAGACTCTGAAGATCTATGCAAAGGCTAACGCTGCTGAGCTGCCGTGGGGCGAGATCGGTGTAGACGTAGTTCTGGAGTGCACAGGCTTCTATGTATCCAAGGCTAAGTCCCAGGCTCACATCGATGCAGGCGCTAAGAAGGTTGTTATTTCTGCTCCGGCTGGTAACGATCTGCCGACCATCGTTTACAATGTAAACCACGACACTCTGACAGCAGAAGATACCATCATCTCTGCTGCATCCTGCACAACAAACTGCCTGGCTCCGATGGCTAAGGCTCTGAACGACTATGCTCCGATCCAGAGCGGTATCATGAGCACCATCCACGCTTACACAGGCGACCAGATGATCCTGGACGGCCCGCACAGAAAGGGTGACATGAGAAGAGCAAGAGCTGGTGCTGCTAACATCGTTCCGAACTCCACTGGTGCTGCAAAGGCAATCTGTCTGGTAATTCCGGAGCTGAACGGCAAGCTGATCGGTTCTGCACAGCGTGTACCGGTTCCGACAGGTTCCACAACCATCCTGACCGCTGTTGTTAAGGGCGAGAACGTAACTAAGGAAGGCATCAATGCTGCTATGAAGGCTGCTGCTTCCGAGTCCTTCGGCTACAACGAGGATCAGATCGTTTCTTCTGACGTTATCGGCATGAAGTACGGTTCTCTGTTCGATGCTACTCAGACAATGGTTTGCGATCTGGGCAATGGTCTGTACGAGGTTCAGGTTGTTTCCTGGTATGACAACGAGAACTCCTACACAAGCCAGATGGTAAGAACCATCAAGTACTTCGCTGAGCTTGCATAAGCTTTGCACGGCTTGAAAGCATTCTAAAAATAAGGGCGGTTCGTGAGAACCGTCCTTTTTTATGAGGAGGGAAGTATGCAGTATCTGTATGAACGTGTGAGATCCGAGGACGGAACAGAGCGTTATGCTGCACAATATTTTGTGAAACGGAGCCTTAGTCCGGAAATGAAGGCAGAGTTGAAGAAATTTGACAGCCGCTTACTATGGTACAATGTGATGAGCGGCTGCATTTGGCTGCTCCTTCTTTTGGCAGGTATTGTCATTCCTGTTCTGGGGCTGGACCGCTTGCTGACATATCTTTGCGGATTGTTGTTTTTTGGCTTTATATTATTCATCCAGCCTATTTTCAGAAAGCTGTTTTTCCCTGAAAAGAAAGAAAACGAGCTTCTCGCCAGATGCAGGGAGGAGATGAATGTTTCACCGGATGCGGAGAAAATGGAAATCATTTATCCGGTGAGAATCGAGAAACATGGATGGATAAACGGAAACCATAAAGGTTATATCTGTACAAGTAATTTTGTACACTTCTACATGCAGGAGCAGACGCTGTGCATTGCTTCGCCGGTCGATGTCATACAGATTCCGTGGTCATCACTCTCCTCCATTGAAGCGGAGGAGAAGGGCAGACTCATGACATGGATTCAGAGAAGAACGTTTCGCAGTTTGAAAAAGTATCGTGTCAAAAAACATGCAGCGAACAATTACAGTATCTGTTTCCATCGGATCATCATTCGTGATGCAATGGGTGAATTCTATTTCTGCCTGCCGAATTACGAAATTGAGAAGTTCTGTGAAATGACAAAGATGTACATCAATGAAGCGTAAATAATCCCCGTTACGAACTCGTAACGGGGATTTTGTTGTTTATACGATGGGAGCAATGGGAGTCACAGCATGTTCAGCAGTCGGTTCGGGCTTAGCCGTCTTGACGAGCTGTACATTGTTGTAAATATCCATACCAGTACCAGCCGGAATCAGCTTACCGATGATGACATTTTCCTTCAGACCCTGCAGGTGATCCATCTTGCCACGGATCGCCGCATCCGTCAGTGCCTTTGTGGTTTCCTGGAAGGAAGCCGCAGACAGGAAGCTGTCAGAGCTGGAAGCTGCCTTTGTGATACCCTGCAGCAGCGGAACGATGGTCACAGGCTTCAGGTCTGTTTCACCGTTTGCAATACGCTCTGCAATGATCTCGTTGACAGTTTCAACCTCACGGATGTCCGTCATGGTGCCGTGGAGCAGATAGCTGTAACCCGGAATATCCGCAGCACTGCCGGAATCGTCCACCTTGACCTTGCGGAGCATCTGACGCACGATAACCTCGATGTGCTTGTCGTTGATGTCTACACCCTGCTGGCGGTATACCTTCTGTACTTCGCTGATGATATAGTCCTGTACAGCCTTTGTACCCAGAACATTCAGGATGTCAGTCGGATATACGTTACCTTCTGTCAGGCGGTCACCCTTAGAGATTCTGTCGCCTTCATTGACACGGATCTTGTAGTTGTAGGGAATGAGGTGCTCTTCAGTGCCGCCGTCATTGCCTCTGATGATGAGCGTTCTGGTGGTCTTGACCTCCTGAATGTGTACGATACCGTCAATGCCAGCAATGATTGCCGCATTCTTGGGCTTTCTGCCCTCGAACAGTTCCTCGACACGGGGAAGACCCTGTGTAATATCTTCTGCGTTCGCAATACCGCCGGTATGGAAGGTACGCATGGTCAGCTGTGTACCCGGCTCACCGATGGACTGTGCAGCGATGATACCAACAGCCTCACCGACAGCAACCAGATTATTGTTGGCAAGGTTTGCACCGTAGCACTTTGCACATGCACCCTGCTTTGCCTTACATCTCAGCACGGAACGGATCTTGATACGCTCAATGCCCATATCTACGACCTTCTGTGCATCCGCTTCATTCATGAGCTTGTTCTTGGAAACAACCAGTTCACCGGTTTCTGCATCACGCAGATCCTCGCAGAGGTATCTGCCGACCAGACGCTCGCTCAGCGGCTCGATCATTTCCTTGCCGTTGCGGATCTCGTAGATCTCAATACCATCATCCGTACCGCAGTCCTGCTCACGAATGATGACTTCCTGAGAAACGTCAACCAGACGGCGGGTCAGATAACCGGAGTCAGCGGTACGCAGAGCCGTATCCGCCAGACCCTTACGGGCACCACGGGAGGAGATGAAGTATTCCATAATGTTCAGACCTTCACGGTAGTTTGCACGAATCGGAATTTCGATCGTAGTACCGGAGGTGTTGGCGATCAGACCACGCATGCCGGCAAGCTGACGGATCTGGGAGATACTACCACGGGCACCGGAGTCCGCCATCATGAAGATGGGGTTATACTGGTCGAGGTTCTTCTTCAGTGCGGAGGTAACATCATCAGTTGCCTTGTTCCATACCTCAATGACACGGTTGGACTTCTCCGCAGAGGAGATATAACCATACTCGTACTCTTCGGTGATCTGCTCGATCTCCGCATCAGCAGCAGCCAGAATGTCCTTCTTCTGCGGCGGGATGGATGCATCACAAACCGCAACGGTGATTGCCGCACGGGTGGAGTACTTGAAGCCGAGAGCCTTGATCTTGTCGAGTACCTCGGAAGTGGTGGTTGTACCGTGGATACGGATGCAGCGTTCGATGATCTCAGAGAGTTTGCCCTTGCCTACGAGGAAGGAAACCTCAAGGTCGAACTGCTTATCGGAATTGGTTCTGTCTACATAGCCCAGATTCTGGGGAATATTTTCGTTGAAAATCAGTCTGCCGATGGTGCAGTCGATGATCTTGGAGAGCTTCTTTTCAGCCACATCCTTGGTGATCCGCACCTTGATCGGAGCATGGAGGGAAACATCACCCTCATGGTAAGCCATCAGAGCTTCGTTGATGTCACGGAAGCACTTGCCTTCGCCCTTATCGCCGGGTCTGAGCTGTGTCAGATAGTAGGAACCGAGCACCATATCCTGGGAAGGAACGGCAACCGGACGGCCGTCGGAGGGCTTGAGCAGGTTGTTGGCAGCGAGCATGAGGAAACGTGCCTCAGCCTGTGCCTCAGCGGACAGCGGCAGATGCACCGCCATCTGGTCGCCGTCGAAGTCCGCATTGAAAGCGGAACATACCAGCGGATGGAGCTTCAGTGCACGGCCTTCAACGAGTACCGGCTCGAACGCCTGAATACCCAGACGGTGCAGGGTAGGAGCACGGTTGAGGAGTACCGGATGACCCTTGATGACATGTTCCAGTGCATCCCAGACTTCCTTCTGTGCTGCCTTGTCAACGATCTTTCTTGCACTCTTGATGTTAGCGATTACCTTGGTGTCCACAAGACGCTTGAGTACGAAGGGCTTGAACAGCTCAAGTGCCATTTCCTTCGGCAGACCGCACTGGTACATCTTCAGTCCGGGGCCTACGACGATAACGGAACGTCCGGAGTAGTCAACACGCTTACCGAGCAGGTTCTGACGGAAACGTCCCTGCTTACCCTTCAGCATATCGGAGAGGGACTTCAGTGCACGGTTGTTCGGGCCTGTAACAGCTCTGCCGTGTCTGCCGTTGTCGATCAGTGCGTCAACTGCTTCCTGAAGCATACGCTTCTCGTTGCGGACGATGATGTCTGGAGCTTCGAGCTTGAGCATACGCTGCAGACGGTTGTTTCTGTTGATAACTCTGCGGTAGAGGTCATTCAGGTCGGAGGTTGCATATCTGCCGCCGTCGAGCATGACCATCGGACGCAGATCCGGAGGGATGACCGGAACGATATTCATGACCATCCATGCCGGCTTGTTGCCGGATTTCAGGAATGCTTCAATGATTTCGAGTCTTTTGAGGAGCTTGATCTTCTTCTGTCCGTTGGGCAGATCCTTCAGTTCCTCCTTCAGCTCATTGGAAACCCACTGCAGGTCGTTGATCCAGTTTTCCTTGCGGAGCACTGCATAGCGTTCATCCGTGGGATCAAAATGCTGATCGAACAGTTCAAGGATGTATGCAAAACCGGTCTTGACACGAGCCGGCGTATTGGTATCATCCTCACATCTGCGGTTGTAGGGGAGGAGCATTTCCTTGTAGTCCGCATAGGATACGATGGTGTTGCTCTCATAACCGGACTGACCGGCTTCCTCTACATAGTAGATCCGCTTGTGCAGGAAATCATGCACCTGAGTTTCCGGCATGCCGATGATCTCGGAAACCATGTTCAGATACTGTGTGAAATAATGCACATAGCAGTCAGGATCGTATTCATCAAGCAGACGCTGGATCGCTTCCGCACCCATTTCTGCGATGAATTCATTCTCATACTGCTCCAGATTTTCCTTATATTCCTTTTCTGTGAGCAGCTGATTCTTCACGAGCTTGGTGTTGCCCGGCTCGATGACAATATATTTCGTAAAGTACAGCACTTCCTCCAGACGCTTCTGAGAGATCTCAAGTACCTGACCGATACGGGAGGGTGTACCCTTAAAATACCAGATATGGGAAACGGGTGCAGCCAACTCAATATGACCCATACGCTCACGGCGTACCTTGGCACGGGTGACCTCAACGCCGCAGCGGTCGCAGACCTTGCCCTTGAAGCGGATCTTCTTGAACTTACCGCAGTGACACTCCCAGTCCTTTGTCGGACCGAAGATGCGTTCGCAGTACAGACCGTCACGCTCAGGCTTCTGGGTTCTGTAGTTGATGGTTTCGGGGCGTTCTACTGCACCATAGGACCAGCTTCTGATACGCTCGGGGGAAGCGAGTCCGATCTGAATGGATTCAAACGTATTAAATTCCAAACCGTTAACCTCCTAAAATAAGATGGGTGCTGCTCACAGCCTGACGGCTGCAAGCAGAGTGGACAGAACGAACTTACTCTTCGTCCGGCAGATCAAAAACAGCGGGGCCTTCGTCCTCATCGTCCTCATCAGCCCAAGGATCGCCGTCCTCCATATCACCTGTGCGGTAACCTGCATCCTCGAAATCACTGAGGTCGGAATGTTCATCCGCAGTCATTTCATCGGAGAAGTCCGCAGTCGGCATCATCGGAATATCATCATCTTCATCAAAGTGCTGCTTGAGGTCGATCTCCTCCTGATTGATGTCGAGCACCTTGACATCCAGACCCAGTGACTGAAGCTCCTTGATCAGAACCTTGAAGGACTCCGGAATACCGGGCTTCGGAACATTCTGACCCTTAACGATCGCCTCGTAGGTGTTGACACGGCCTACGGTATCGTCGGACTTGACAGTCAGGATCTCCTGCAGAGTATAAGCTGCACCATAAGCCTCAAGTGCCCAAACTTCCATCTCACCGAAACGCTGACCGCCGAACTGAGCCTTACCGCCCAGAGGCTGCTGTGTAACGAGGGAGTAGGGACCTACGGAACGAGCATGGATCTTATCGTCTACCAGATGGTGGAGCTTGAGGTAGTACATGTAACCAACAGTTACCTTGTTATCAAACGGTTCGCCGGTTCTGCCGTCGTACAGCGTGAACTTGCCGTCCTCGGACATTTCCAGAGCCTTCGGATTAATCACCTTATCCATCTGGTTCAGCTCGAACATCTCATTGCGGTAGGGAGCATTTCTCTCATTTGCTTCACGGAAGCATGCACGGATGTCATCCTCATGAGCACCGTCGAATACCGGAGTCATGATGTGCCAGCCGAGAGCCTTTGCAGACATACCCAGATGCACTTCAAGTACCTGACCGATATTCATACGGGAAGGTACGCCCAGCGGGTTCAGTACGATGTCCAGCGGTGTGCCATCCGGCAGGAAGGGCATATCCTCCTCAGGAAGTACTCGGGAAACGACACCCTTGTTACCATGACGGCCCGCCATCTTATCGCCGACAGAGATCTTACGCTTCTGTGCGATATAGCAGCGAACAAGCTTATTGACACCCGGAGACAGCTCATCGCAGTTGTCACGGGTAAAGGTCTTGACATCAATGATCGTACCGCCTTCACCATGCGGCACCTTCAGGGAGTTGTCACGCACCTCACGAGCCTTCTCACCGAAGATCGCACGGAGCAGACGCTCCTCAGGTGTCAGCTCAGTTTCACCCTTGGGTGTTACCTTGCCGACCAGAATATCACCGGCATGCACCTCTGCACCGATGCGGATGATACCATTCTCGTCCAGATTCTTCAGGGAATCATCACCGACATTGGGAATGTCACGGGTGATCTCCTCCGGACCGAGCTTGGTGTCACGGCACTCCAGCTCATATTCTTCAATATGAATGGAGGTGAATACATCCTCACGCACCAGACGCTCATTCAGCAGAACGGCGTCCTCATAGTTGTAACCTTCCCATGTCATAAAGCCGATGAGGGCATTCTTACCAAGGGAGATCTCACCGTCAGCAGTTGCAGGACCGTCAGCCAGTACCTGACCCTTGCGTACAGTTTCGCCGAGGTTGACAATCGGACGCTGGTTCACGCAGGTATCCTGGTTGGAACGCTTGAACTTGATGAGGGTATAGGTGTGGTCGATCTTCTGCGGATCCTGTACCACGATCTTGTCAGCGGAAACAAATGTAACAACGCCGTCGGATTCGGACAGTACGCAGACACCGGAGTCCACAGCTGCCTTGTATTCCATACCGGTTCCGACAAACGGACGCTCAGTACGGAGCAGCGGCACAGCCTGACGCTGCATGTTCGCACCCATGAGGGCACGGTTTGCGTCATCGTTTTCAAGGAAGGGGATCATAGCGGTAGCAACGGAAACTACCATCTTCGGGGATACGTCCATGAAATCGACCTTGCTGTTTTCACACTCAAGGATCTTGTCACGGTAACGTGCAGTAACCTTTGTACGAGCGAACTTGCCTTCTTCCGTCAGCGGTTCATTCGCCTGAGCTACGATATACATATCCTCCACATCCGCAGGCATGTAAACAACCTCATCAGTTACGATGCCGGTTTCCTTGTCCACACGGCGGTAGGGAGCTTCGATAAAGCCATATTCATTGATTCTTGCAAAGGTTGCAAGGTAGGAGATCAGACCGATGTTGGGACCTTCGGGGGTTTCGATCGGGCACATTCTGCCGTAGTGGCTGTAGTGTACGTCACGAACCTCGAATCCGGCTCTGTCACGGGACAGACCGCCCGGACCCAGTGCGGACAGACGACGCTTATGTGTCAGCTCTGCCAGCGGATTGTTCTGATCCATGAACTGGGAAAGGGGAGAGGAGCAGAAGAATTCCTTCACCTGAGAGGTGATGGAACGGATGTTGACCAGAGCCTGCGGTGTGATAACATCCATATCCTGAGCCTGCAGATTCATACGCTCACGGATGGTACGCTCCATTCTTGCAAAGCCTGTACGCATTGTATTCTGGAGCAGCTCGCCCACGCAGCGGATACGGCGGTTGCCCAGATGGTCAATATCATCAATCGTACCTACACCCTCACAGAGATTGAGGAAGTAGCTGACAGTTGCATAAATATCATCGAGTGTAATGTGGTTCGGAATGAGATCCTCTGCACGCTTCTTTATGACAGCCTTTCTCTCTTCGGGAGAAGTGCTTTCCAGAATCTCGCAGAGCACCTTGAAGGAAACCTTTTCATTGATGCCGATCTCAGCCGGATCAAAATCCACATAGCCGGCAAGATCAACCATGCCGTTGCCGAGCACCTTGATCTCCTTTTCTACCATGCGGATGGAGGTCTGTCCCTTTTCATTCTGGTAGTATTCCTTGGATTCAACAGTGATGAATGCCTCGTAAACACCAGCCTGTTCGATCTCCATCGCACGTTCGGTGGTGATCATCTCACCAGCCTCAGCCAGTACCTCGCCGGTCAGGCTGTTCACGATGGGCTTGGTCAGCTGATGACCTGCCAGACGGGAAGCGATGCCCAGTTTCTTATTGTACTTGTAGCGGCCGAACTTGCACAGATCGTAACGTCTGGGGTCGAAGAACAGCAGGCTCAGATGTGCCTGTGCACTTTCAACCGTGGGCGGCTCGCCCGGACGAAGCTTCTTGTAAACCTCGATCAGAGCATCTTCTGTATTTTTGGTGGTATCCTTCTGGAGAATGGTCTGATTCAGGCGTTCGTCAATACCGAAAACTTCCTGAATCTGCTCGTCCGTACCAAGACCGATGGAACGGATGAAGGTGGTCAGCGGAATCTTGCGGTTCTTGTCAATGCGGACATAAGCCACATCATTGGAATCCATTTCATATTCCAGCCATGCACCACGGTTCGGAATGATGGTGGACTTGAACAATTCCTTACCGGTCTTGTCCTTTTCCATATCATAATAAACACCGGGAGAACGAACCAGCTGAGAAACGATAACACGCTCGGCACCGTTGATCACGAATGTACCGCTTTCAGTCATCAGCGGGAAATCACCCATGAAGATCTCGCTTTCCTTCAGCTCACCGGTTTCCTTGTTCCAGAGCTTTGCGGTCACACGGAGAGGGGATGCATAAGTAGCCTGATGCTCCTTTGCCTCTGCGATCGTGTACTTGAGGTTGTCATCATCAAAGCGGTAGCCAACGAATGTCAGCACCAGATTACCGTTGTAATCGGTTGCGGAGAAATCACGGAAAACCTCCTGCAAGCCCTCTTCTCTGAACCACTTGTAGGAATTCTTCTGAATTTCGATCAGGTTCGGCATGTCGAGGACTTCGTTGATTTTACCAAAGCTCATTCTGACATTCTTACCAAGCTGTTTGGCAGTCACATTCACCATAGGCGGAAACCTCCTTAGAATTTTCACATCAATGCCATGGGGCATTATGTGGAGTTGACTTTCATGAATGTACCAAAAAATTTGATTGCGGCACTTGACAAACGCCGCTGAATGTGATATACTCTTATGATGAAAGAGCACACAGACCCATTTTATGATACATTAAAATATTATATAACATTTTATAGAGAATGTCAAGTCTTTTCCTGTATTTCGTAGGAATGACAAATTTCTCCGACAGACGAATGCTGCATTTTGTGCTTTTGAACAAATGCAGCTTTTTTACACCGGTGAGATGGCAGTATTTAGAGGGGACATGGAGAAATACAGCGTTCAAACAGGAGGAAAAGCTATGAATACAAGAAAGATCCGCTGCACTTTGATGCTCCTCGCAGGCATGCTCCTGCCTTTTTCGGGCTGTGCAAAGGAGGAGGTGCAGTCCGAAGCGGCACCGGAAACGGAGACCCGTCCGGCTGCCACACAGCCTCCGACCGAGCCGGAGACTCAGCCGGCACCGCAAACCGAACCGCCCACGGAACCGCAGCAGAATAACAGCATCAATCCGCTGACAGGGGAGTCCGGCTATCCGGATGCGGCGGCAGGCAAACGCCCGATCGCTGTGATGGTGAACAATCTCGCTCAGGCGTATCCCCAGTATGGCATTGCACAGGCGGATATCCTGTACGAAGTGCCCGTTGAGGGCGGCGTGACACGCATGATGGCGGTCTATGCTGATCTGAGCAATGTGCCGGATGTCGGCTCCGTCCGCAGCTGCCGCTATTACTTCCCCAAGCTTGCAATGGGCATGGATGCGGTTTACTGCCATTGGGGTGCGGAGCAGTTCCATGCAGCGTCCATCCTCAGTGCCCTGAACATCGATCGCTTTGACGGCGGCGATCTGGAGCATTCGCTCCTGTTCTACCGTGATCCGGAGCGTGTCGGCAGATACAGCTCGGAACACACAGGCTATCTGCGTGGCTCGGATATTCCGGCGGCGATGGAACAGTACGGCATCCGTGAGTATGCCGTCAGCCGTGATACGCTGTTTGATTTTGCGGAAACTGCCGAAACACCAGCGGAAGCGGCGTGTACAAGGGCAGTGATATCATTTTCGGAGAGCAGCAGCACGGGCTTCACCTATGATCCGGCTGCCAAGCTTTATTACGCTGACCATAACGGCTCGCCCCAGATGGATGGACATGCCTCACAGCAGCTTGCTTTTTCCAATGTTTTTGTCCTTCAGACGGATATTTCCTATCTTGATGACGCAAACTATCTCCGCAGGGTGGAATTGGAAGGCGGCAGCGGCTATTATGTTTCTCTCGGCGGAATGGAGAGCATCCGCTGGGAAAAGGCGGATGACCGTTCGCCCATCGTCTGCTATGCAGCGGATGGAACGGAGCTTCGGGTCAATACCGGAAACAGCTATATCGGGATCGTCGGTAATACAAGGGGACTGCATTTTGAATGATTTGTATATTTTCCACATTTTTCAACATGCGATTTTCTAAAACATTTCCAGTCCCTGAAAGGGAAAACGAAAAAAAGTATTGACAAGAAGCGGATTTTGGTGTATAATATCATGGTATGCGATTGTAATATATCGTGTAACATTTCTTGAAAAGGAGGAAATATCATGCCGACATTTAATCAGCTCGTACGCAAGGGCAGAAAGCAGCTGGAGTCCAAGTCTACCGCACCGGCTCTGCAGAAGGGTTACAATGCAAAGAAGAAGGTGCAGATCAACCAGAGTGCTCCGCAGAAGAGAGGCGTTTGCACAGTTGTTAAGACAACAACTCCGAAGAAGCCGAACTCTGCTATGCGTAAGATCGCAAGAGTTAAGCTGACAAACGGCTACGAGGTTACATCCTACATCCCCGGTATCGGTCACAACCTGCAGGAACATAGCGTGGTTCTGATCCGTGGCGGACGTGTAAAGGACCTTCCTGGTGTACGTTACCACATCATCCGTGGTGCACTG
>JAFUQX010000012.1 GCA_017472145.1 Ruminococcus sp.
ATTTCCATTTATTGTATCTCCTATCTATAGTATACACCTTTTTATTTATGAAGTCAATATAACAACTATACAAAAAGTGAGCGAATCGTTTGTACCGATTACACAAAAAAGACTGCCGGAATGGATACCGACAGTCCTTTTTTATCCTATTCCTTCTCGTAAACTGCAAGAATTTCGCCGAAAAACTGCTTGTGCAACGGGTCTGTACCATACCACTTGTCATAGACCGCAGACTCGGTAAAGGCCTCCTCCTTCATCATCTCGGAATAACATTTTTTGCACACAAAAATTCGTGATGCCTCTGCAAATGCCATCACACCATCGATCTCGATGGGCGTCAGCCCCGTCTCCTTTGCCTTGTCGTGATCCCGGCCGGACTTCGTTCCGCAAAACTGAAGCGCCGGACGATACGCCTTTTCAAAGAAGCAAAGGGTAAACACCTCGCTTTCCTCCATAAAGGAATATGTATAACGGTTGGTGCGCACCGCACAGATAAAGGTCGGCTTTCCCCACATCACGCCCATAAAGCCCCAGGAGGCCGTCATGGTATTGTAGTGCTCCTTTGTCCCTGCTGTGATCAGATACCAGTCCTCCCCGATCTGGGTGAACGGATTTCCCTTCAGCTCCGCAATTTCCTTCTTTACAAAATTCATTCTGCCTGCTCCTTTCGTCTCCGGCCTGTTTTCCGCCGGACTGTACGACTTTATTATAGCATACAGATATTCATTCTGCAACCCCTTTATGCATGGCGAAGGCCGCGATTGCTGCGGTACTGAAGCCGCAGCTTATCCGTGATCAGCGCAATAAACTCTGAATTGGTAGGTTTCCCCTTGCAGGTATTCACCGTGTAGCCGAAAAAGGCATTCAGCGTATCCAGATTGCCTCTGTCCCATGCGATTTCTATCGCATGACGGATGGCTCTCTCCACACGGGATGAGGTCGTATCGTACTGCTTGGCCACCGCCGGATACAGCCGCTTGGTGATGCTGTCCAGAAGCTCCTGATCATCTATAGAAAGCAGAATCGCTGTCCGGAGATAGTGATAGCCCTTGATGTGCGCCGGAACACCCAGCTGATGGATCATCTCTGTTACGACCAGCTCCAGATCATTTCCCTCCCCGGAGCCGCCGGATGGTTCTCCGCCCAGCATCCGCTGCACACGCTTCACCATCATATCCATATCAAAGGGCTTCTGGATAAAATAGGCTGCACCGCTTTCCATGACCTGACGCTCAATGAAAGCATTGTCATAGGCCGATGTTACAATAAAATAGGGCGCCTTTTCACCAGAGGCCTTAATCCGCGTTATAACCTCCGCAGCATCATAATGCACCATCACTGCGTCCATGATCACCACGTCCGGCTTGTCGCTGCGGATGGCCTCCAGCAGGGCCTTTCCATCCTTCTTCCGTGTGACTGTATAAAGGCCCTGAGACCGGAACCGATTCGCACAGGCAATACCGTATTCTGCACTGTCATCACCGATCATAACCTTAACCTTATGATTCATGCCGAAACCTCCTCGTTTCATTTTACTAAAATCCATTTTAGCATAGGGCAATATCCAAAGGCAATGGAATGTTTTGTCACGGCCTGTCGAATTTCATCATGAAAATGCGAAATGTGCAGAATCGCTATGAGGCTTAAGGCAAAAAAAATACATTGTCAAACAATTTTGGGAGCAGGTGCATTTTCCTGCTGCTTCTTCTCCCTGCGCTTCAGGACGGAATCCATCGAAAAAAACTGCATCAGCGCAAGGGCGATCAGCAGAATGCAGACAAGGATCGTCGGCATAATGGCATCCTGATATACCGCACCGGCCGGCTTATTCTGGATCGTGCTGTAGAATCCGGCTTCGTTTGCATAATTTACCACCAGCTGCATTACAATAAGACAGATGGCTGTCCCGGCCGTACCGCAGCCTATGGCTGCCCAGTTGATCCCGAACAGGCACAACACCGCTCCAGCCGTGATCAGCACCGCCGCAAAGATCATCCCATATCCATAGGTCACAAAGTGGATGGGCCAGTTCTCACCAGCCCGGGCCATGTCGATCCATCCCAGAGCCGCCATCACATCGCAGAACCACACGCAGTACAGCACAGACAAAACCAGTGCGACCCGCAGAAGGATCCGCACGGCCTTCAGCTTCCGGTCCCGCTCCCGGAGACGCTTGAGAGTCTGCTCATAGGACAGGGCGTGCCGGGTCTTTTTTTTCGTTTCGCTTTTTACATCATTTTCCTTTTTCATTTCATCTGTTCCTTTCATGCAAAACAGGAAAGACAATTCCCTGCTTTTTTCGCTTATAAAAAAACCAGCCGGGTTTATATTATGAATACACCCGACAAAAAATCCTCAACAGAAAGAAGGCACTCAATTTATGCACAAGCTCATCCGCCGCACGGCCGCATTTCTGGCCGCTGCTGTAATACAGATCTACGCTGCCGCAGTCTACTATGCATGGGAGCTTCCTGACAGCTACTACATCTCCTCCCAGAGCGGCTTTTCCGTTTCCTCCGCACTTCCTATCACAGCCGAAACCCAGCCGGAGCAGTCCCGTGCGGTATTTTCCGATGGTACAGCTTCCCCGGATATCCGCACCGTCTCTCTGAATCTTTTCGGTCTCTTTCCGATCAAGGAGGCCGAGGTTCAGGAAATCGACACGCCCATGCTCATTCCCGGCGGACAGCCCTTTGGCATCAAGCTCCGTATGGACGGCGTCATGATCATTCGTCTGGGCGCGGTCCAGTCCGGCGGCCGTTCTGTCTGCCCGGCCGAGGAGGCTGGTCTCCAGCCCGGTGATATCATCCACACGGTGGGCGGCTATCCCATCACCTCCAACGATATCCTCCGGGAGGCCTTTTCCGCCGCTGAGGGGCAGCCTGTGGAGATCACCTACACCCGTGGCGATCAGACCCGCACCACAGAGCTGACTCCTGTATTTTCCTCTGCAGAAAGCACCTATGCCGCCGGAATCTGGGTACGTGACAGTCTGGCCGGCGTGGGTACAGTCACCTTCTGCGATCCGGAAACCGGCAGCTTCGGCGGACTGGGCCATCCGGTATGCGATTCTGACACCGGCACCTGCATTCCCATCGGAGAGGGCACGGCCTGCCCCATTACCATCAGCAGTGTTACCAAGGGCACAGCCGGCTCACCCGGTCTCCTTCAGGGCACATTCCTGGGAGAGGAGCCTCTGGGTACGCTTCTGTGCAACAACCGCTGCGGCGTATTCGGAAAGCTCCTTGAACCCCTGTCCCAGGCCGAGGCCATCCCCATGGGCTTCAAGCAGGAAATACAGGAGGGAGAGGCCGAGATCCTTTGTACCATTTCCGGAACAGAGCCGGAACGCTATACCATTGAAATCGAGGAGATCGACTTCGGCGGCACGGACAGCACCAAAAATATGATCCTCCGAGTCACAGACCAGGAGCTGATGGAGAAGACCGGCGGCATTGTCCAGGGCATGAGCGGCTCTCCCATTCTCCAGAACGGAAAGCTCATCGGAGCAGTGACCCATGTCTTTGTGGATGACCCTACCATGGGCTATGGTATCTTTGCAGAGAATATGTACCGCTTCGGCACAAGCGGCTCATAGATCCGCTGTCCCTCCTATACTATTATAATATATAAAAGTACGGGACGCTTAATAAGGCAGAGTGAACACTCCTACCTTCCAGAAGCCGTCCTCCGGCACCAGGGTGAATGTTCCTGTGATCTCACTCTCCTCATACTCCGTATGCACATTGAATACGACCTCGGACTCTGACACAGAAACAAGCTCTGTCACCTCTGAGGAAATATAGGAAATATCCATTCCCCTGGCTGCACGGGCGGCATACAGTACGCCGTCCTGCTCCATCAGCAGCCCATCAAAGTCATTTTCATGATGCATGCGGCTGAAGAGCTCATAATAAGGCGCCGTGGCCTCCTCATAGGAAATACAGGTCGTCCGGAAATAAGTGCGGTCGATTATTTCCAGATTGTCCATGTCAAAGGGAAATTCACTTCCCGTACAGAGAAACCGGAAGGAAAGCTCCATGGCCTGCTGGTACATTTCCTGTCCCAGCACCAGCCATTCCTCCTCAGTACGTCCCTGTGCGCCATATATGCCCTCAGCCGGGCCGGTCTCCTCCGGGTACAGAACAGGAGCGGTGGCCGCCGCTGTAGTAATTTCCAAAGCCGTGACCTCCATCTCCGGTGCATCGGTTACAGCTGCTGTCTCCGTCTGCTGTCCCTGTACGGTCTCTATATAGCTGATCACGGTCTGCACCGGGGCTGAAACAGAATCCGTCCCGGCCGCAGTCTCTGTCTCCGACGAAGAAGGGACTGTTTCTGTATTTGTCACGGTCTGCACGCTCTCCTCGGATACAGCGGATCCATCTGTATGCATCACAAGCTGCTCATGGGAAATATCCTCCATTTCGGGATCCTGCTTATCCCTGCTGCATCCGCAGAAGCTCAGCAGACTCAAAGCAGTCAGAATGTACATCCATTTTCTCATAGTCTTTCACCTCTCAGCAAATTTATACCTATAATTATACTACGAAGGTCCGGCCTATGCAAGACCCTGAAAACAAAAAAAGCCTTGCAGAGTTTCCCCTGCAAGGCGCAGCATTTCAAGGCGCTGTGACCTTATCTGTTCTCGTCGCTGAAACCGCTCTCTACCAGATCAACCAGAGAATTTACAGCTGTCTGCTCATCCTGGCCGTCTGCGATAATGCGGATCTTTGTGCCGCCAACGATGCCCAGAGAAAGGATACCCAGCAGGCTCTTTGCGTTTACACGGCGCTCTTCCTTTTCGATCCAGATGGAGGAACGGAACTCGTTCGCCTTCTGAATGAAGAAGGTAGCCGGTCTTGCATGCAAGCCAACCTGATTCTGCACATTTACGTCTTTTACATACATAATAAAAACTCTCCCATCATAAAAATTTGAAGAAAACACTTGTTTCCCAGTCAACTAGTAATTATTTTACTGTCCCTGACTATTATTATACCGTTTATTTTCCCTCTCGTCAACGTGCATTTTGCAATAAACGGGGGTTTAGGGGTAAATTTCTACGTGTTGACGTATCCAGCGGTTCATTTCAGCTCGATGTTTGTTGATATTTACCACAAATTCCGACCTCGTATAACCCGCTGAAATTCAACATCATATTTTGTTCAGGCAGTACAATTTTTCTTGTTATATTTTGTCAATATAGCACTCATACAAGTCCGGGCGCTTCTCTTTTGTGACCTCCAGGCTTTGTGCAAACCGCCAGTCTGCGATGTTTTTGTGATGTCCCGAGAGCAGCACCGGCGGCACCGCCTGATCATGCCAGACCTCCGGCCGTGTATAGTGCGGATATTCCAGAAGGCCGCTGAAATGGCTCTCGTCCTCAAAGCATACAGACTCCGGCAGCACCCCGGGGCACATCCGGGCGATGGCATCCGTCAGCACCAGCGCCGGCAGCTCGCCGCCGGTCAGCACATAGTCTCCGATGGATATCTCCTCATCTATAATTGTATCCAGCACACGCTGATCAATCCCCTCATAATGGCCGCAGAGCAGAAAAAGAGAGGGCTTCCCGGCCAGCTCCAGCGCCTTCTGCTGGGTCAACACCTGTCCCTTGGGCGAAAGATAAATTGCATGAGGACGCTCACCCGTCTCTGCGCAAACGGCCTCCCAGCAGCGATAGATGGGGTCGGCCTGCATGACCATCCCACGGCCGCCGCCATAGGGCACATCGTCCACACGCTTGTGCTTGTTCAGCGTATAGTCCCGAATATTCCAGCACTGAGCGGTAATATAGCCGGCCTTCCGGGCCCGTCCCACAATGCTCTCCGATAAAACAGCCTCGCACATATCCGGAAACAGGGTGGCAATGTCAATTCGCATCCAGCAGTCCCTCCAGCGGGCGGATCTTCATAACGCCGCCGTCCACATCCGTTTCGATCACCACATCCGGGATTGCCGGGATCCAGTAGGATTTCTTCTGCTCCTCATCACGGACCTCATACACATCATTGGCACCGGTCTGGGACACATCCCGGAGCGTACCATACACCTGGCCGCTGTCTGCATCGATCACCTGAAGGCCGATGAGATCCTGAATGAAGTACACGCCCTCCTCCAGCTCCACATCATCTCTATGCATATAGAGCACCTGACCCCGCAGCTTTTCGGCGTCCTCCACGGTATGGCAGTCCTCCAGACGGAGGATGACGGTATTCTTAAAGGGTCTTGCGGTCTCTACGACGACCTCCCTATGCTCCTTTCCCAGATAGAGCACCTCAAACTCGCACAGAAACTCCGGATCATCACACCAGGGCATTACCTTCACATCACCGCGCAGACCATGCACATTGACGATCTTGCCGATCTCCAGATATTCTTTTTTCATCAGACAGTCTCCTTCCTTATACCTTATTATATAGAAACAGGCGATTCCCCAAGGAGCCGCCTGCAAAAGTTCTATTAGTCAATTTCCACTGCAATCTTCTGATTGGTCTTAGCCGCACCGGAGCGCATGATCACACGGATGGCCTTGGCAATTCTGCCCTGCTTACCGATAACTCTGCCCATATCATCCGGAGCAACATTCAGGTGGAAAACGATAACCCCTTCTTCATCCGGGGCTTCCTCTGTAATCCGGATCGCAGACGGATCTTCAACCAGACCAGCTACAATCGTATACAGCAGTTCCTGCATAATTGTCTGCTCCTTTCAGGAAAATGCCGGCAAGTAGTGTGAGCAGCAGCGCAAAGCGCACATCTGCTCTCAACCTGCACGAATCAGACCTTCTTCAGAATTAAAGAACGCCTTCCTTCTTCAGAATCACCTTAACGGTATCTGTCGGCTGTGCGCCGTTAGCCAGCCACTTCTTAGCCTTCTCAGCATCTACCTTTACAACAGACGGTTCCTTAGTCGGATCATAGTAGCCGATCTCCTCGATGAATCGACCATCACGGGGATATCTCTCATCAGCAACTACAATACGATAAAACGGAGCCTTCTTGGCACCCATTCTTCTCAGTCTCATCTTTACTGCCATTTCTATTTCACCTCCATGGTTTATTTTATATAGCAGCAGTTTCCTGCATCACTACCATTTTCCTATCGCTTCGGCGGGAAAACGCCCGGCGGAAGTCCCGGCATATTCATACCGCCGCCGCCCTGCATATTCTGAAGCTCATCCATCTTCATATTGGCAAGCTTTCTCATTGTACGCTTGGACATCTTGCCGTTTTTACCCTTAGCCGCACCGCCCAGCTGCTTCATCATCTTCTGCATCTGCTCAAACTGCTTCAGCAGGCGGTTGACCTCCTCTACCTTATTTCCGCTTCCGGCTGCGATCCTTCGCTTCCGGGACGGGTTGATGATAGAGGGCTTTTTCCGCTCAGCCGGCGTCATGGAGGTGATGATGGCCTCGTAGCGCACGAACTGGCGTTCATCTATATCCACGTCCTTGAGCTTGCCGCCCACACCGGGAAGCATACCCAGGATCGATTGGAGAGAGCCCATTTTCTTGATCTGTCTGAACTGCTCCAGCAGATCGTTCATATCAAACTGGTTCTGTTCCAGGCGCTGAGCCAGACGCTCAGCCTCGTTCCGGTCTACGGTATTCTCAGCCTTCTCGATCAGAGTCAGCACATCGCCCATACCCAGAATACGGGAGGCCATTCTCTCCGGATGGAACTGCTCGAATTCATCCAGCTTTTCGCCCATACCCACATATTTGATGGGCTTACCGGTAACCGCCAGTACGGACAGCGCCGCACCGCCTCTTGTATCAGAATCCAGCTTGGACATCAGCACGCTGTCGATGCCCAGGGCCTCGTCAAAGGCCTTGGCTACATTTACGGCATCCTGACCGGTCATAGCATCCACGACCAGCATGATCTCATGGGGATTTACCAGTGCCTTCAGATCCTTCAGCTCATCCATGAGGGTTTCGTCAATATGCAGACGGCCGGCTGTATCGAAAATGATGACATCGTTGCCGTGATCCCTGCCGAACTTCATGGCTTCCTTGGCGATGATCATGGGAGAGATCTGTCCCATTTCAAAGACCTTCACACCGGCCCGTTCGCCCACGACCTGGAGCTGATTGATCGCCGCTGGACGATAGATATCGCAGGCTACCAGCAGCGGATAGTGTCCTTCCTTTTTCAGAAGCTTGGCCAGCTTGGCTGCATGTGTGGTCTTACCGGAGCCCTGAAGGCCGCACATCATGATCACACACGGCGGCTTGGACGGGAAGTTGATTCTTGTATGATCGCTTCCCATGAGAGCACACAGCTCCTCATTTACGATCTTGATGACCTGCTGTCCCGGCGTCAGACTGGAGAGGACCTCCTCGCCCACCGCTCTTTCAGAAACCTTGGCCACAAAATCCTTTACGACCTTATAGCTTACATCCGCCTCCAGAAGGGCCATCCGGACTTCACGCATGGCTTCCTTTACGTCCGCTTCGGTCAGCTTACCATGAGACTTCAATTTTTTGAACACCCGATTCAGCTTATCGGAAAGACCTTCAAAAGCCATTTGCTACTCCTCCCTTTGCACATGCTTTTATAACAACCGCAGGCCATCCTGCACTTTATCAAGAACCGCACGGCACCTTTCCTGCACCGACGGATTTTCTGTTTCATCCTCTGCAAGGCGTTTGGCCATTGCAGCAATTTCCGCATAATTTTCTCTCAGCGCACCGAGCCGCCTTGCGAACTGGAGCTTTTCCTCCATATCAAGGAGAATCTCCTCACTGCGCTTAACGCTGTCCCGGACGGCCTGTCTGGATGTACCGGCCAGCTCTGCGATCTCACCCAGAGACAGATCTTCACCGTAATACAGCTCCATCGCCTGTCGCTGACGCTCTGTCAGAAACTCGCTGTAGCAGTCCAGCAGCAGGACAAGCTGCAAATCCTTTGCCATATCCGATACCTCCTTATGCGATGTAAAGGTATTCAGCTTTACAATGATACCATATATTCCGCCGCTTGTCAAGGCTTTTTTTGAAATTTACCCATTTTTTCACAAGAAACCATTTCCAAAGCGCCGAAAATAGGATACAGCGCCATACTTCTCCCCCCGACGCTGAAGACACAAAAAAAGACTGCCGCCTTTTATGCAGCAGTCCTTCTTCTACATTTCGTTCCGGTTTTCCAGCGCCTTGAACAGCGTCACCTCGTCGGCATATTCCAATATACCGCCCACAGGCAGCCCGAAGGCCAGCCGTGTCACCGTGATCTCCATCGGCTTCAGCAGCCGGGCCAGATACATGGCCGTTGCATCGCCCTCCACCGTGGGATTGGTGGCCATGATCACTTCACGCACGTCCTCCTTCTGCAAACGAGCCAGCAGCTCACGGATCTTCAGCTGATTCGGCATTACGCCGTCGATGGGAGAGATCAGCCCGTGCAGCACATGATACACACCATTATACTCATTGGTCCGCTCAAATGCCGTCACATCCTTCGGCCCCTCCACCACACAGATCGTTCCGTGGTCTCTCCGGTCATCCGCACATATAGGACACAGCTCCTGGTCGGTCAGATTCTGACAGCAGCTGCAATAGCGTATCTCACGCTTGGCCGCATACAGGGCCTCAGCAAAGGCCGATACCTCCTCCTCAGAACGGGAGATCATGTAATACGCCAGCCGCTCCGCCGTCTTCATCCCGATTCCGGGCAAACGGGCAAACTGCTCCGTCAGCACCACCAGGGGCAATGCGTTATGGTCCGCCATTATGGATTAAAACATACCCGGCAGAGACACACCGCCGGTGATCTTGCTCATCTCTGTCTCTGTTGTGTTCTCAACTACACCAACGGCCTCGTTGAATGCGCTGATGATCAGATCCTGGAGCATCTCGATATCCTCCGGATCTACAACCTCCGGCTTGATATTCAGAGACTTGACTGTCTTCTTGCCTGTTACAACGATCTCTACAGCACCGCCGCCGGCTGTTGCTGTAAACTCACGTGCTTCGATGTCCTCCTGCAGGGCTGTGATCTGATCCTGCATCTTCTGTGCCTGACGAATCATTGCATTCATGCTCTGTGCGCCGCCCTGGTTCTGCTTCGGTAATCTTGCTTTCATTGTGAAAATCTCCTTAAAGATAAATTTTTTGGTTTATTCAACAGCAGTTTCAATATTGCTGTTTATGGCCTTCTGAATGAGGTTCTGAGCCAGATTGTCCTTCTGCTCCTCCTCACTGCATTTGCCGAGGATCTTATATTCCTTCCCCAGCATCCGCTTTACGGTATCGCCCAGCGACTGTGCATTTTCCCGGTTCTTCAGAAGCGTCAGGAAAAAGCGGTTCTTCGCCACGATCAGCATGTAATTTCCAGCCACAAATGCGCTGGACTCCGCCAGACTTCCCGACACCGCCGGATTGACCATGCGGAATTCCTCCAGAATGTCCATCCAGTTCTCCACCGGCTGAAAATCCTCCGGCCGCAGCTTCTTTGCGTTGCCGCCGCTCTCTGGCCTGGGCTGCAATGTCTCCTGCGTTTTCGGCGTTTCCTGTACAGGCGCTGTATTCTGCACGGGCTGCTGCACCGGCTGCTGTACGGTCTGAACCAAAGCAGGCCTTGGCATCGCCAGAGAGATCAGCGTCATTTCCAGCTCCACCCGTTTGCCCGGATTGCGCTGCATACGCTCCCGGCAGTCCTGCATCGCCGCCAGATGGGAGAGGATCGTCTCCATGGGCAGCTTTCTGGCCAGCGCACCCAGACGCTCTGTTTCATCCGGCATACAGGAAAGCAGGTCCCCCTGATTTCCGCCGAGCTTGAGCAGCATCACATTCCGCAGCTGATCGGTCAGCTCCTCGCAGAGCCGGCTCATATCCTTGGAGCGGCCATACAGCTCACCGGTCACACGCAGGGCCTCCGCCGCACGTCCCTCGGTTACCGCCTCCAAGATCTCAAACAGCGCTCCCCGTCCGGCCACACCAGCCGACTCGGAAACCACCGCCGCTGTGATCTCCTCTGAAACCGCAGCACACTGGTCCAGCAGCGAGATCGCATCACGCATACCGCCGTCGGAGATCTTTGCGATCAGCCGGGCGGCCTCCTCCTCCAGAGAAATCGCCTCCTGCTGTGCGATATACATCAGTCTCTTTGCAATATCCTCTGTCCGGATCCTTCTGAAATCATACCGCTGACAGCGTGAAATAATAGTCGCAGGCACCTTGTGGATCTCCGTGGTGGCCAGAATGAATTTTACATAGGCCGGCGGTTCTTCCATCACCTTGAGGAGCGCACCCCACGCACTGGGCGAAAGCATGTGCACCTCATCAATGATATACACCTTGCAGCTGCACCGCTCCGGCATATATACCGTACCCTCACGCAGATCACGGATGTCCTCTACACTATTATTAGAAGCCGCATCGATTTCTATAATATCCGAAAGCGTTCCCCTGTCTGCATCTCTGCATATATCACAGCTGAGACACGGCACGCCGTTTTCCGCATTCGGGCAGTTCACCGCCTTGGCCAGGATTCTGGCACAGGTCGTTTTGCCCGTACCCCGCGACCCCGTGAACAGATAGGCATGCGCCGTCTTTCCGCTGCACACCTGATTCCGCAGTGTCGAGGTAATATGCGGCTGGGATATTACATCGTCGAATGTCCGGGGACGCCATTTCCGGTATAAAGCCTTATACATAAAATACGCCCCTTTCATTTCCGCATAAAAAATCCGGAACATAGGTGTGCAGGTTGACTGCGGCACACAAAACGATCCGCTTAATGCTGCTCGGTCTCCCGCCTGACATGGTTCACGGTGCTTCATTGCACAGGACCCGCACACCTATATTCCGGAGCTTCCCGGAAAAACTTTCCGACTGATACAGAAATCCGAATCAGATACTGGTATTATACCATACCCTGAAACAAATTTCAAGTCCTTTTTCACAAAAAAATCTCCTTTCCCAAAATCTTTTATCTCTTCCCGGCATCCTTCTCACTTTTTTCAAAATTGGTTGACAGAAAGAATGGGAATATGTTACAATAAAAACAGAACAGGAGTGTGCATTTACAAAGGAGGAATTGCATATGAACTGTAGGAAATTCTTAGGGATCTTCACCGCGCTGTCTCTTTGTACAGGTGCGTTTTCATATTCCGGACATGCAGCCGATGCAGCCCTGACCCATCCCGGTGAGGTGCACGGCGGCTATGTCCAGCTCTATACGCCGGCTCAGCAGCAGGAACGCTACGTCTCTCCGGAGATGCCGCTGACCAGGGCCTCCAGCCTGCCGGAAGCCTTTGACCTGCGGGAGGAGGGCTATGTGACCCCGGTCCGTGATCAGGGCGCAGAGGGCATGTGCTTTGCCTTTGCAGCGGTGGGTGCGTGCGAAACCAATCTGCTCATGCAGGGGCTGGAATCCAACCCGGAGACGCTGGATCTGTCGGAGGCCCACATGGGCTATTTCCTCTATACCCAGCAGGAAAGCCCGCTCGACCCTATGTACGGGGACTATATCGACACCGCCGGAAAGGGCGCAGACGGCGGAAACGGCATATTCGCATCAGCTGCACTGGCCTCCGGAATCGGCACACAGCAGGAGCTTTTCTGCTCCTACGAGGACTGGGACAGCGGCTATTCCGCTTATCAGCGGTATAGCGGGCCATACCGGCTGCACACCATGGAAACCATCACCCTTGTTGCCACCAGCTCTGAACGGGATGTGATCAAGGGCTGGCTGATGGAATCCGGCGGCGTGAGTGTGGCCTTCAGCAGCAGCTATTCCTTCTATTATGATAACGGCACATCCTATGCCTACTATACGCAGGACAGATCCTTCTATGAGGACGCAAACCATGCGGCGCTGATCGTGGGATGGGATGACAGCTACAGCCGGGAGAATTTCCCGGAGGACCGCCGTCCGGACCATGACGGAGCGTGGCTGGTAAAAAACAGCTACGGCGTGGATCTGCTGGATGACGGCTATTTCTGGATGTCCTATGAAGAACCGTCCGCCGGCTCCTACTGCCGGTACGAGCTGATCCCGGTTTCGGAATATGATGATGTGTATGAATATGACGGGGCCGGCTATGTGACGGCATATAACTACGATGCAGCCGCCAATATTTTTCTAGCAGAAAATGACTGCCTGCTGACAGAGACAGCCTTCTATGTGCCGGCCGGCAACGGAAACAATGTCTCCTATGAGATCGATGTATACACGCTTGAAGAAAACACCTCGGACCCCACCGACGGCAAACGGGTGAGCACCATTTCCGGACGTGTCCAGTACGGCGGATATTTTACCGTCCCCCTGGAGGAGGAAATCGAGCTGTCCGAGGGGCAGCAATTCTCACTGGTTCTGCGTCTGAAAACATCCTCCGGAAGCGGCGGCTATCTCCCTATTGAGGAGGACAGTGCCATCAACAGCACCTTTCACCTTCAATACAATGCCCGTCCCGGCGAAAGCTATGTGCTCCAGGGGCGGCAGTGGACAGACACCTCTGCCCTCAGCGGTGATTTCGGTGATTTCGGCAATATTCCTCTGAAGGCCCTTACGCTCCGGCGCAATTCCTCGTCCTCTGTCCGGCTGGATACGGTGATTTCCCTTACAGAGGAGACGGATCATGCTGAGACCGACCCCATTGTACAGGCCGCCTTCCAGCAGGCCCGGGATATACAGAGCAGCGATACAAGCGCAGCAGTCATGGAAGGTGCAGCGGTGACCCTTCTGGGGGCACTGGAAACCCAGACCGGCCTGGTTTCCTACCCGGACTATTTTTACCTCAATCTGGGCGCAAGGCCTGGGGACAGCAACGGCGATGGAAAGATCCTCATCTCTGATGCAACAGCGGCGCTGACCATCTATGCCCGCCGGGGCGCAAGCATGACAGAGCGCCTGCGGCTGGCTGAGAGCTACGCCATGGATATGGATACAGATGGAACGATCGAAATCAGTGATGCCACTGAGATCCTGAGATACTACGCTTATTACGGTGCTTTCGGCGTATATCCCGATGCCTGAAGCATCCCGGGAGCTGCCCCTGTACGCTGTACAGAGGGCGGCTTTTTTCTGCATTCTGCGACCGCCCAAAAATTTTTTTGGAAAAATTCAAAAAAGGGGTTGACAAACGCTTCCTGATATAGTATAATATATCTTGCAATCAGGAAACAGATATTCCTCCATAGCTCAGTCGGTAGAGCACTCGGCTGTTAACCGAGTTGTCGTTGGTTCGAGTCCAACTGGGGGAGCCAAAAAGCCCGAAAACAAGTTGTTTTCGGGCTTTTGAATTTTCAAGGCAGATTTTGGCAAAGGTCAAAGTGTACAAAAGCACCTCTGTTTTCTTGTCATATATGACAAATTGGCAACGAAATGAGAGGTCACTGTTTACCGTAAAAACAGCCTGTTTTATCCTCGTATTCTTACGAGGATTTTTTTAGCTGCTGGACATAACTTCCATTTTATGATATACTTAATACATTAGTAAAAAAGTATGGAGGAGCGTTATGCCTAAGAGTGATGGAAAACTAAGGTGTATTGCAATATACAGGCTGTTAGCACAGGAAACAGATAGTGAACATTGCCTGACGATACAGCAAATCATTGACCGCCTTCAGACAGAGGGTATATCAGCGTATCGCAAGACGGTTATTGCAGACATAGAGCAGCTTGTCGCTTCGGGGATAGATATTGTATGTATCAAGAGTTCACAGAACCGCTACTATCTTAATAGCAGATTGTTCACCCTGTCAGAACTAAAGCTGCTGGTGGATGCGGTGGAAGCTTCACAGTTCATTACTCACTCCAAAAGTGCTGACCTCATTGACCGCCTCAGCACAATGACAAGCGTGCATAATGCAGATAAACTGTGCCGTCAGATTTATCTGTCAAGGCGTATGAAATCGGACAATGAAGAGATTTACGAGGTGGTTGACCACTGTCATGAAGCAATTCAGAACAGCAGGCAAATTACTTTCAGATATTATGAGTACAATGGCAGCAAGGAAAAAGTATTCCGTAATGATGGCGAGCTATATCGGTTCAGCCCCCTATGGAATGACATGGGATGATTCCCGCTATTACCTCATAGGCTATTCACTCAAGCACGAAAAGATCGTCAGCTTCCGAGTGGATAGAATGACCAATGTTGAGGTACTTGATTGTCCCTGCGTGCCTATGCCTGATGGCTTCAATGTTGCGGACTATGTAAAGAGAGTATTCCATATGTATGCAAATGACGCCTCAGAGCGTGTATCACTGAAATGCAGAAACAGTGTGATGAAGTCGGTCATTGACCGTTTCGGTATGGACGTAAAGACAAAACCGATGGACGATGAACATTTCCAAGCCATAGTGGATGTGAATGTCAGCCCTACATTCTTTGGCTGGGTATTTCAGTTTGGCGGAGATATACAGATACTCAATCCTGAATCGGTGCGTGTCCGTTTTGAGCGTATGGTAAAGAAGATATTTTGTGAATAGGTATATATGAGAGGTTGTGGAGGTATGTATTTGCACCAGCACAGCCTCTTTATTTTTTTGCGACTCCTTGACCGAACATTAGTTCTATGCTATAATAAATATAGCCACCGTTACCCAAAATGAGAAAAATCAAACCAAAACCTTACTCAAAACATGGAGGATAAGAATTGAGAAGAGAATCGGTAGTGTTGACAATGATTAAAGGAGATTACATGACAATGGGCTTGGATGCAGACAGCACATACAAAAAGACAGACGTACTGCTCAAGCTTTACCGAAAAATTAACTGGTGTCTGGAAGAAAGCGAGGTCGAGCTGAATGACATCACCTATGAAAGCTGTTATGGATGCAGTGAAACAATGAGCTATCTTCTGAACTTTGCACCGGAAAGGGAACTGGATGTATTCCGCCGTCGAGCGACAGCTGTTATGCAGACGAGAGTGCTGATCGAACTCATCGACAGAGCAGTGATGAAGCTGCGGGATTATCCGGTAGGCGGGCAGACATACTACTCTATCTTTGATTTGAAATATCTGAACAGATGGACATATACGGAATTTGAGATTCTGGATATGCTGGATCTGGAACGAAGCACATACTATCGGAAGAAGAAGGAGGGAACCTATCTTTTAGGCTACATTCTTTTCGGGTTTGTGATGCCCGAATATATTCAGACAGAAAAAGTCGCAAATATGTGCGACTGATTTGCGACTTGATTGCAACTGAATTGCGACCTCTTTGGTACTGACTTGCAATTTCCCATATGGTATAATGTGTATGGTGGGAAAGTACACACTGAAAATTGAATAGGGCAGATGCCCCACATCTCATAGAAATATGAGGTGTGGGGCTTTTTTTATGCCCTTTTTTCAGACTCTGTTTATGAGTTTCTTTTTGATGTGTACGATCTGACCTTATATACTCTCAGCGGCACTGTTGCAGCTGAGTTTGGTTAAGGAGTACACATTATGAAATGGTATCAGGAGCGTTATCCATAGTCCGTAGATTTGATTTCACACGAACACAAATCAAATTTTACGGAGGTCTACAAGTATGTACACAAAGGATAACGAAGGAATGACACAGGAAATCGCAAATGCAAAGAACAATGGCAAACTGATTCGCATTTCCGATTTTTACGATGATAACTGCTCTGAACAGGAGATGGTGGAGGTCAGTGACGAGGTTCTGATGGCACTCCAAAGATTCAAGAAGGATGACGAAAATCTTCGCAAGTCGGATGAGCGTCACCTTGCTGTTGGATTGAGATATGACAACGATGAATATATGGCAGCAGCTTTTGGATTGTATTCTGAATCGTCAGCAGAAGGTGTTGAACTGCGTATCTGGTTGGAGCAAGCCTTGTGTGATTTTAGCGAAGTCGTTGTAAGGAGAGCTATGCTTTATTTCATAGAGGGAATGTCTGCGAGAGCGATTGCTGAGATGGAAGGCGTACATCATTCATCCATTACGAAAAGCATTGAGAAAACAAAGAGGTGTTTGTTGGAATCGCTTGAATAATGCGTTTGTGAAACACTTGGTTTTGTGACTTGTTACAAATTATTTTTTTTGATCCGCCAAAAATGCCGTTTAGTGTCCTATATGTGTGAAAGGGGCAGTAAGCGGCAAGCGGCTCCTTTCAAAGTCCAAACGGAAAGGAGGCAGAGCATATGCACGGAGATGATGTAGCAAGTGCAGGCGTAAGCGTATCAACGCAAATCGTTTCAAAAGCAACCGAAATCCTTATGGATTTATTGAAGCTTGCGATTGAGCGAGAGCGTGAAGCGGCACGGCTGAAGCAGTCCGAAAATCAGGAAACGGTATTGTCCGGCGGCGAGGTGACATACCAAAAGCTGAAAGAGGGCGGCGAGGTAACGATGCTCCCATCGTTTGCAAAAGACGATTACGGAGAGTTTCTCAAACGGGCAAAAGAAATGGACATTCCTGTTGCGGCGATACAGGAACACGGCAAGGAAAATACGCTTTCCCTTTTCTTCAATGTGAAAGACAAGGAAGCAGTAAATGCCATTGTTCAGGATATTGTCCGAGAGAAACTGAAACAGCCTGAACAGACCGAGCGTATGATCACCATTGAAAAGGAACAGGTTGAGGGTTTCCAGATGTATTGCAGTGACCACGACATACCTGTGAATTTCATGGAAACGCAGAACGGGGTCAAATGTATTTTCGGTGCTGCTTACGAAAAGCAGATGGAGGCGGCTGTGGAGAATTTTAAAAAGCTCCACAGCGAGCTTTCGCAGACATCCATTGAGGTACAGACGGACAAGCGAGGCAGACCGAAGATCATTGTCGAGGATACCGGTCAGGGCAAGAAGCTGAGCATGAATTTCTGCACCAAAGCAAAGCTGGAGCGAGTGCTGCGGGAACAGCTTGGATTCAGTAAGGTCAAGGCTGTGGAAGCTGCAAATGCACTTACCACAAAGCTGTCAGACCAGCAGCTTGGATACTATTTAAGCGGTTCAAGACAGCTTGAGCAGATGGCTTATTACGAAAAGGACATTAAGTTTGAAAATGAGAATGTTCTGACGGATAGGTTCTCATTTGCAAAAATGCAGTTTCAGGAGGAAGATACTCCGAAGCTCACCATTACAGATGAGCGTGAACATTTTGTTGTCCTTTCTGCAAACACACGGGACAGAGCCGAGATTGAAAAAAGTATCCGTCAGCATTTAAAGGTTGAGGATACGGAAACAGTTAAGGCGATTATGACAAAAGCCGAAAGGCTGGGATTTGTCGAAGAGCCGAAGCAGGTTCAGTTCAAGGAGTTTCTTATTGAGCGTGAAACACAATCCGCATTTACGGTGCGTGGCGGTTCTACGGTAGTCAGACTTGATTTGTCTGATAAGGAAACCGCAAAGAAACAGCTTATGGACAGCTTTGGAATGACAGCAGTAAAGGCAGATAAGATCATCGACAAGGCGCAGAAGCAGACAGTTGTAAACAATCTGCTGAAAAAGGCTAAGGAAAAAGCAGTAAATACTGCAACCACTCTACGAAACAAGAAAATCGAGAGGGGGAGCAGAAAATGAGCCGAGTAGCAAAAAAGCCTGATTTCGTGACAATCAGCATTTATGCGGTACTTGCCGTATTTGTCATCTACTTTGCGGCAGCATTGGGAGCCTGCTTTGACCTTTCTCTTGACGAAGAAGGAAAAGCCGATTTTGACAAGCTTGCAAACAGCTTGGAAACAACCCTTATGGATACCGAGCTTGTCTTTGAGCAAGTCAAGTCCGGCGGTAATGCAGTTGCATTCCCTGTGTTCACAGCCTTTGGTATTGGTCTGTATGTGCTGATGAAGATTACAGGCAAGAAGAAGTTTCACCGAAAGGGTGAGGAACACGGTTCTTCAAGGTGGGCGAACAAAAAGGAGATTGCTTCGCTTCTGGACAAGCCGCCTAAGAGGAAAAAGGGCGAACCGAAAGCGAGAGATGAACCTAAGCCGAAAAAGGGCGAGTTTGTAGAGGACCGCAACATCATTCTTACAAATGATGTGAAAATGTCACTTAACACAAGGCAGACGAGGAAAAACCTCAATGTTATGGTAATCGGCGGTTCAGGTTCGGGTAAATCCCGTTTCTATGTAAAGCCAAATCTTATGCAGGCAAACACAAGCTATGTCTGCACCGACCCTAAAGGCGAGCTTCTTCGCTCTACGGGAAAAATGCTGGAGAGCTACGGCTATAAAATAAAGGTGTTCAACCTTATTGATATGGCTCACTCTCACAATTACAACCCGTTCAACTACATTTATGATGTTGACGGAAATTACAGTGCAACCGCAGTCATCAAGATGGTGAATGTTCTCATGAAGAATACCTCAAAGGAGGGCGGCGGTGGAGGCGACCAGTTCTGGGACGACTCTACAAAGGCACTTTTGGCGGCACTCTGTTTCTATCTTGTTGAGTGCGAGGATAAATCAATGCAGAATTTTTCGGAGGTTATGAAGCTTCTGAAAAAAGCGGAGGTGAAAGAGGGCAGCGATGATTATCAATCTGACCTTGACCTTATCTTCGACGCACTCGAATATCCCGAAAAGTATCAGACAGAGGAAGCCGAACACAATGAGCAGTTCAAGAACCTGAACCTCATTGACCTTGCAAAATCAGCGAAGCCTGCAAACAGATATATGTGCCTGAAATACTACAAGGATTTCAAAAAGGCGGCAGGCGATACAGCAAAATCCATCCTTATTTCTACTGCGGTCAGATTGCAGGCGTTCAACATTCCCGAAGTTATGGACTTGACCTGCTGTGACAACATTCATCTTGAAATGATAGGTGATGAAAAGACCGTAATGTATATTATCATACCATCCTCGGACGATACATTCAACTTTTTGGCAGCGATGATGTACACACAGCTTTTTGATGTTCTGTATGACAGAGCAAATTTCAAGCACGGCGGCAGACTTCCTTTTCACGTCCGCTGTCTGCTGGACGAGTTCGCAAATCTGGGACAAATTCCTCGGTTTGAGGAGCTATTGGCAACAATGCGTTCTATGGAAATATCAGAAAACGTCATTATACAGAACCTTTCGCAGCTGAAAAAGATGTATAAGGATAGCTGGGAAAATGTACTCGGTAACTGTGACAGCCTGTTATTCTTGGGCGGTCAGGAGCCGACAACTCTTGCCCACGTTTCCAAAACGCTGGGCAAGGAAACGATTGATACCCGTTCCCATAACCGTACAAGAGGTAAGAATGGTTCTACCTCTGAAAATGACGGTATCTTGGGGCGTGAGCTTATGACAGTGGACGAGCTGAAGGTTATGAAGGATAACGAGTGTATTCTGTTCGTCCGTGGTATATATCCGTTTTTCTGCGATAAATTCGTGATTGAAAAGCACCCGAATTACAAGCTGTTGGAGGACTCAAATAAGGACAATGCCTACCTGATCAGCGATATAAAGACGGTGCAGTATGGCTCTTCCGATGAGCAGGAAAACGAAGATTTACATTCCGAACCTGTTGAGGATTCGGAAAATCAGATCAGCAATGCTGTTGCTGAAACGGAAATGTCAGCCCGTAAGCTTTCAAGTGAAGATGTTCCCGACAGAGAATTTGAGCAGTCTGTCACTATGGAAGAAATACGGAATATCGGTGTGCAGCCGCATACGGCACTGCATTTCAAGGAAATGCCAAAGGAGCCGAAGGGCGGAGGTTCTGTACCCGCACAGCTTGACAGTTCCGATAAAACAGTAACAGCGGAGCCGTGCTTAAAGCCTCCGTTTACAGAGGTGGCGGAGGAAAACTATCTCGACGTTTACGACGAATTTTAACGAACATGGAGGAAGAAACAAATGAGAAGAATGATGACTTTTATCAAGGACAAGTACACAAATCTTAAGGCGGCAGCCAAGAGAAAGAGAATTGAAATGACCACCAATCTCAAGGAGGATTTCACTCCCAACAGCCAGCTGACAGTGGAGCAGCGTGAGCGTAAGAGAATGCGCTCCATCAGCAAGATCACTACGGGCGTTATGGCTGCCAGCATGATGATGTCCTGTATGGGTATGACGGCATTTGCCGCAGACGAAACAGCAGCTTCAACGGTTGAGGGTGTGGATACCTTTAATACTGTTGTCGAGTTCATCGTTGACTGGGTTGCAAGAATCGGTCTTGTGATCGGCTTCATCGGTGCGGTACAGTTTGCTATGGGCTTCAAGGATGACTCTGCCGACGGTAAGACAAGAGGTCTGATGTGCCTTGCTTCCGGCTTCATCGTATTCGCTGTAGCTAAGGCTTACGATATGTTTACTGTCTAAGCCTTTTGGGGATAGTCCCTGCACCTTGCAGGGACAACTCCCTCCCTATTCTCAGCGAAAGGAGCTGACAGAGAATGATTGATTGGAGTACAGTTGAAGGATGGGTGCAGACATGGATCGATATGATCAACTTGGCATTTGATAGTGCAATCGAAACTCTGACGGTTTCCCCATTCGACAGTAGTATCACTGTTATTAATACAGCAATGACCGCCGTAGAGGGCGTGGCTCTTGTGCTGGTG
>JAFUQX010000074.1 GCA_017472145.1 Ruminococcus sp.
ATCTCATCGGACAACTTCAGGGCTTCCTCTTTGAATTCTTTGCTGTAGTTCATGTTCTCCACCTCATCTGATTTGTTTTCTTACTTCTATTCTATCAGATTTTTGGGTGGCTCGCAACTGTACTTTTATTATAACACTCCAGTTTGCTGAAATCATATTTTCTGCAGTAAAAACTTCCGCAAATTCAAGTGCGTGTAACCGTCACGGCTGAAATCGAACTCATCCAGTGATAGTACAAACTTGGGATAATTATCAGCAATTCCACGAAGTGCTCCGAATTCCCGCTCAACAGTTTCTTCTGTGGCGAGCAGATATGCTACCTGAAAATATGCTTTTTGTCCGTTTTTTTCAGCGACAAAATCCACTTCCAGATTTGCATTCTTGCCAACTGTTACTGTATAGCCTCGACGCAGTAGTTCCATATAGACAATGTTTTCAAGCACCTGCCCGATGTCACGCATATTGTTTCCATAGATGGCTTCACGAATGCCATGATCGGTCAGATAAATTTTTTCCTGAAATTGCAGCAGTGTTTTGCCAACCAGATCCTGCCGTGATACAAGATGAAACAGACATGCACTGCGGCAATACTCGATATAGTTGTAAATTGTTTCGTTGGAAATGCGTCGGTTTTCACTTTTCAGATACTTTGTAATTGCAGAGGCAGAAAAGGTATTGCCGATATTGCTGATAAAATACAGCAGCATTCTCTGAAACTGTTCTACATCACGAATTTTGTTACGGGTTACAATATCCTTGATCATAATGGAATCGTAGATATCGCTCAGGTACTGCTTTTTATTCCCGTCCTCCATTGGAAACTGGTACAGAAACGGCATACCGCCCCATCTCAGGTAGATCTGAAACGCTTCGGCTTCAGACTTATCTGGCAGCATTTGCAGGACTTCCTGAAAGGAAAACGGGTAGATGTTCAGTTTTACATAACGTCCGGCAAGATAGGTCGCAAGCTCGCCGGAGAGAAGTTTCGCATTTGAACCGGTCACATAAATATCACAGTCAAAATCAATCATACAGGAGTTGACCAGTGTTTCCCAGCCGGAAAGTTCCTGCACTTCATCGAGAAAGAGATAGATCTTACCAGTGGTATTCTCGAAAAAATGTTTGATGTGTGTATATGCTGCATCTGTACTATGGACATAGTTTGCAGCCTTGGATTCAAAATTGATGGATAGAAAATTTGTAGATGGAATTCCCTGTTCCTGAAGTTCTTCCTGAATCAAAGTCAGCATTACCGACTTTCCACAGCGGCGGATGCCCGTCAGGACTTTTACAATATTCTGTCCGATAAACGGACGGATCTGCTGCATATATAATTCTCGTTTTATCATAAGACTGCCCTCCTTATGTGGTACTATCTATAGTTTACCACATTCACACCGAAAAGTCAACTAAAATTTGATTATAGTTTTCGATATGCCGAAAACTATCGGATTATCACTAACGATGTCAGAATGTAGAATTTCCAGTCTTCTTTTGTATGACAACCGACAAAAATAAAAAAGCAGATGGATTCCGCTGGCTTTGCACAAATGATTGTGATATACTGTCGGTGCAAGGCTATGCGTGTCCGCTGCCCGAAAGGAGAAAATTTATGCAGAAACACGCAGCATTATATTGCAGACTCTCGGTGGATGACGGCCGCTTCGGCGGAGAGCGATGCCACCGACAAATTCGTGGACCTCATCAAGAAATACACCGTCATCGATCAGCTGGATGCCGCCATTCTCAATGAGCTGATTGACAAAATTGTGGTGCACCACAAGGAAGCGGCAGAAGACGGCAGGGTATTTCAGCAGGTGGAGATTTATTACCGCCTTATCTGAAATCATCGAAATACTTGAAGTTTTTGCAATAATGTGATATAATAAGTACGAACAGATGATTTTGCATTGAAAGGAGAACCCGCATGACCGAAAAAGAACAGAAATCCGCAGCGAAGGCATTTGCTGCGTACTGGAAAGATAAAGGCTACGAAAAGGGCGAATCGCAGGCATTCTGGATGTCGCTCCTGCGGGACGTGTACGGCGTGGAGCATCCGGAGCAGTATATCAGCTTCGAGGATCAGGTGAAGCTCGACCACACCTCATTCATCGACGGTTACATAGAGGCCACCCATGTCATGATCGAGCAGAAAGGTTTAGGCAAAGACCTCCGCAAGGGCATCAAGCAGTCGGACGGCTCTATTCTCTCGCCCTTTCAGCAGGCAAAGCGCTATGCCGCCGAGCTGCCATACTCCAAGCGTCCTCGCTGGATCATCACCTGCAACTTCTCGGAGTTTCTCGTTTATGATATGGAGAAGCCCAACGGCGAGCCGGAACAGATCTTCCTCAAGGACCTGCCGAAAGAATATTACCGCTTACAGTTCCTGGTAGACACAGGCAATGAGAACCTCAAAAAGGAAATGGAGATCTCCCTCAAGGCCGGCGATCTGGTCGGCAAGCTGTATGATGCGATTCTGGGGCAGTACAAGAATCCTGACGACCCCGAAACGCTGGGGAGCCTGAACAAGCTCTGCGTCCGTCTGGTGTTCTGTCTGTATGCGGAGGATGCAGGCATCTTCGGCAAGCACCAGATGTTCCACGATTATCTCAAACGCTTCGAGCCTCGTGATCTGCGTAAGGCTCTGATCGAGCTGTTTGTGGTTCTCGACACCAAGCCCGAGGATCGTGATCCCTATATGGATGAGGAGCTTGCGGCCTTCCCATATGTCAACGGCGGTCTGTTTGCGGATGAGAACATTGAGATTCCCCGATTCACGGAGGAGATCGTGAACCTTCTGCTTCGTAACGCAAGCGAGGATTTCGACTGGTCGGGCATTTCTCCCACGATTTTCGGTGCGGTGTTTGAGTCCACCCTCAACCCTGAAACCAGACGCTCCGGCGGTATGCACTACACCTCCATTGAGAATATCCATAAGGTGATCGACCCGCTGTTCCTGGACGCTCTGAAAGCGGAGCTTAGGGACATCAAGGCGCTGAAGGTGGAGAAGACCCGTCAGCAGAAGCTGCGTGATTTCCGCAGAAAGCTGTCCAGCCTTGTGTTTCTCGATCCAGCCGCAGGCAGCGGAAACTTCCTGACGGAAACCTATATCAGTCTGCGCCGGCTGGAGAATGACGCTCTCTATGAGGAAACGCACGGGCAGATGCTGCTGGGCGACAATGACGTGATTCAGGTGAGCATCGGGCAGTTTTATGGCATTGAGATCAACGATTTTGCGGTGACGGTTGCGAAAACGGCGCTGTGGATTGCGGAAAGCCAGATGATGCAGGAAACGGAGCAGCTTATGCAGATCGACCTTGACTTCCTGCCGCTGAAAAGCTATGCCAATATTGTGGAGGGCAATGCGCTGCGGCTTGATTGGGAGAGCGTTGTGCCGAAGAACAGGTTGTCTTATATTATGGGAAATCCGCCGTTTGTGGGCTATGCTTATCAAAGTAAAGAGCAAAAAGAAGATCTGATTAAGGTTACGGACAATGCAGGAAAAAACCTTGATTATGTATCAGGTTGGTATTTTAAAGCTACCAAATTGATGTCAGATACAAATATACGAACTGCCTTTGTTTCAACAAATTCAATATGTCAGGGTGAGCAGGTTTCTGTTGTTTGGAAGCCTTTATTTACAAAATCAAATATTCATATTGACTTTGCACATCGCACGTTCTGTTGGGATAGTGAAGCAAGCCTGAAAGCTCATGTGCATTGTGTGATTGTGGGCTTTAGTGTTGCTGAAAACACCATGCCTAAACTTTTATACAGCTCTGAACGGTATCAGAAAGTGGATAATATAAATGCGTACTTGGTGGAAGGACCTACTGTTTTCATTGAAAAGCGAACAAAGCCGCTTTGTTCTGTTACAGAGATTGTAAGAGGTAGTTCGCCTAATGATGACGGCAATTTACTGATGAGTGTTGAAGAATACGGTGAATATCTCAAATTAGAACCACAGGGCGATAAATTTATACGTCCGTTTATGATGGGCAAGGACTTTATTCAAAGAAAGCCACGTTACTGTTTTTGGCTTGTTGGTGCAAATCCGTCTGAACTTAAAAAATGTCCATTACTGTTGAAGCGAATAGAAGCTGTGAGAGAATTTCGTTTAAAAAGTAAAAGAACGAAAACTCTCGAACTTGCAAATACACCTACACTCTTTGAGGATATGAGAATAAGTGATGAACGATATATCGCCATTCCGAAAGTATCATCAGAAACTCGGAAATACATTCCAGTTGATTATCTGGATAGTTCTGTTATTCCGGGCGATAAGTTATTCTTTATGAAAAATGCAACTCTTTTTGATTTTGGTGTTATTATGAGTAATGTTCATAATGCTTGGATGAGAATTGTTTGTGGCAGATTAAAGAGTGATTACAGTTACTCAAACACCATCGTCTACAACAACTTCCCATGGCCCACCCCCACAGATGCACAGAAAGCCAAAATCGAGAAAACCGCACAGCTGATCCTTGACGCCCGTGCCAAATACCCCGACTGCTCCCTGGCCGACCTCTACGACGAAGCCGTCATGCCGCCGGAACTCCGCAAGGCCCATCAGATGAATGATAAGGCTGTAATGGAAGCATATGGCTTCTGGGGAAAGCTCAATTCCGAGTCCGAATGCGTGGCGGAGCTGATGAGGATGTATCGGGAACTTACAGAGAAAAAATAAAGCATTCGCCGGGATGCAGGCCATCCCGTAAAACCATAGTTTTTCCTATAGACCAAGCCATGACTTCTTTTTGAGAAGCATGGCTTTTTTGTTTGCAGAAGGCATTTTTAACAAAGCATCATTCCCTTTTTACCGCATCTTTACTTTCGGACAAAATCCGGATCTTCATTTTTCACCCATTTTACGGTGTTGTGATAGTATCATTTACATAGATCCTGTATAATAAAATTGTTACCTGAACAGAAAGGAAAGAAAGTGAATGCATACTGAAAATAAGATTCAGCTGGCCGTATTCGATTGGGCCGGCACAACCGTAGACTATGGCTCCTCCGCCCCGATGGTCGTATTTGAGGAGATATTTACAAAGGCGGGTATTACCCTTACCCGTGCAGAGATCAATGGCCCTATGGGTATGGAAAAGAAGGCGCACATCCGATCCCTGCTTTCTCTGGAAACGGCATCTCGACAGTGGAATGAAAAGTATGGCCGCACCTGGAATGAAGAAGATGTTGAGCATCTCTATGAAAAGTTTGAAGCCCGTCTGGCCGAGGTAGTAGCACAGTTCAGCACACCCATCGACGGCGTTGTTGAAACCGTGGGACGGCTTCGTGAAATGGGCGTGAAAATCGGCTCTACTACAGGCTACAATGCAGATATGATGAAGAATGTACTTCCTGGTGCAGAGAAGGTCGGCTATATTCCTGATTGTGTTGTAACTCCGGATGTGACCGGTATGGGCCGTCCGTCTCCCTTCATGCTCTTTGAATGCATGCGTCAGCTGGGTGTATATCCGGTAAAGAATGTCGTAAAGGTCGGCGATACGATTGCAGATATCCTGGAGGGAAAGAACGCAGGTGCATGGAGCATCGGCATTCTGACAGGCTCGAATCTGCTGGGCCTGACTGAAGAGGAATACAGCTGCATGAGCGCAGATGCACTCGCCAAGAGAAAGGATGAGACTGTGACAAAGTATCTCGCAGCAGGTGCGGATATGGTCATTGACAGCATGAGAGAGCTTCCTGCTGCAATTGAAGCGCTGAATAACCGCATGGCCGGGGAGGCGTTGAGATGAACCGTTATTTCAATCCCGTTCAGACCATATGCGGAAAAAACGCCCTCTCTGAGCTTCCGTCTCTGCTGAGTGAGATCATCCCGCCGGACGGCCGGGTGCTTCTGATTACATGGAACGAAAGCACGGCGCAGCTGGAGACCTTTGTACAGATCCGGGATGCCTTTCATGTGCAGTGTGTGTGTTTCAACGAGTCAAATCCCACAGTAGAACAGCTGTTTGAGCTGTACAGGAAAACGGCCGAATTTTCACCTGAGGTCGTTGTTGCAGTAGGCGGCGGCAGTGTAATGGATGTGGGCAAGTCTCTTTGCTGCTTCTACGGAAAGAGCATTGCATCTGCTGATGAAATGCGCTGTATGATTTCTGAGAAAAGCTATGGCGGCCCCAAGGCGAAATGGATCGGAGTTCCGACCACCTCCGGTACCGGCAGTGAAGTGACCTGCTGGGCCACCATCTGGGATCCGACGCAGAATGTGAAGCGTTCGGTAGAGTCCCGTGAGAACTATGCCTATGCAGCAGTGGTCGATCCCAACCTCACCAAAAGCATGCCTCTTTCTCTTGCAGTGTCCTCGGCCTTGGATGCAGCAGCGCATGCTGTTGAGGCTTATTGGGCCAACGGTTCCAATGCCGTATCCAAGGCACTGGCCCTGGGTGCTGTGAGAACGATCATGACACATATAGATGGACTGCTGGAGGGCGATGAAAGCGCGTATGAATCCATGGCGCAGGGCAGCATGATCGCAGGTATGGCCTTCAGCAATACGAAAACCACTGCCTGTCATTCTATCTCCTATCCGCTGACCATGCATTTCCATATTCCCCACGGTACAGCGGTAAGCATGCTGCTTGCACCCGTTATGAAGATCAATGCCGGGAAGGTCCAGGATATGGAGCTGCTGCTGGAGGCCCTGGGAGCAGACAGCTGTGAGATGCTATCTGTCCGGATCAAGGATATTCTGAAGCGGGCGGGTATTCCGTGTACACTGTCTGAGTGGAATGTAGAGGAAGAAAGCCTGCCTATGCTGGCTGCTCAGGGACTCACACCGGGCCGGGCCGATAATAACCCTGTTTCAATTACAAAAGAAAAGATCGAGGAGATCCTCAGGAGTATTTACAGATAAGTAAAAAGGAGAATGTATCATGAAGAGAAGATTTTTTGCAGCTGCACTGGCAGCCGTTCTGAGCATATCCGCATTCACCGGCTGTTCGGATAAGAGCGCCGATCACACAAATTCCGCAGGCGGTGAGGACGGAGTATTCACCATCGCCTATGCCCCCAATGAATCCACTGACCAGAGCACCAGTGCAAGAAATGGTCTTGCAAATGACCTCAAGGAGCTGCTGGGCTGTGAGGTGGAGGAGATCCAGGCCAGTGACTACAATGCCATCATCGAGGCTCTCAGAACCGGTAAGGCTGACATGGCCTATATGGGCGCTCTGGCCATTGCACTGGGTGTAGAACGGGCCGGTGTTGAGCCGATCGCAATGAAGGCCGAGGACGGAGATCCGGACAAGGCTGTATACAGATCTGTACTGGTGGTCAGCAGCGCCAACACAGAGATCCAATCTATCGAGGATATCAAGGGCTGCACCATGGCCTTTGTTGACCCCGATTCCACTTCCGGCAATCTTGTGCCTGCTGCGGAAATCATCAAGGCTTTCCCCGATGAGGGACTCAACTCCGACAAGCTTCATACCAATGGCGATTTCTTTGAAGCGGTGAGCTATTCCGGTTCTCATCAGGCAGGCCTTCAGGCTGTGATCAAGGGCGATGTGGATGTCGTTCCGATTTCCGACCAGATTCTGGCCTCTGAAATTGCAAACGGCAATGCGTCTGAGGAGGATATCCGCATTATTCATACCTCCGGAAGCATTCCGGCCGAGGCTATGGTTGTATCCGCCGATGTGGATGACGAAACACAGGCCAAGCTTCAGGAATTTCTGATCGCCTATGATAACGAGGAATATTTCACAGACGTTATCAAGAAGGAAGGCGCACGCTTTATTGAATGCAGCGTGGATGACTATGCAGACATTGTTGAGCTGAACAACATCATGAACGAGGAATAAGGAACATATGGCAGAAATACTGAAATTTGAGAATGTCAGCAAGCATTATTCCAATGGCGTACATGCGCTGGAGCATGTGAACTTTACCGTGAATGAGGGAGAATTCATTTCGGTGATCGGCCCTTCGGGTTCGGGTAAGTCCACCATCCTGCGTTCCATCAACAAGCTGATTTCCATTACGGACGGCCATATCTATCTGGATGGTGTTTCCGTTTCTCAGCAGAAGGGGAAGAATCTTCGTGAGCTGCGCCGCAAGGTCGGAATGATCTTCCAGAATTATAATCTCGTTTACAGCCTGTCTGTTATCCAGAATGTTCTGCATGGCTGTCTGGGCTATATGAATGGCGTCAAGGGTGTCTGCGGCCTGTATTCCGAGGAGGATAAGAAGAAAGCGCTTGCACTGCTGGAGGAGCTGGGTATGGAATCATTTGCCAATAACCGGGCCTCCGATTTGTCCGGCGGTCAGAAGCAGCGTGTGGGCATTGCAAGAGCGATCATGCAGGAGCCGAAGCTTTTGCTCTGTGATGAGCCGATTGCCTCCCTGGATCCGTCCAGTGCAAAGACCATCATGGATCTGCTCCGGAGTATGACAAGCAAGCGCGGGATTGCCTGTATTGTGAATCTGCACCAGCTGGATGTAGCTGTAAAATATTCCACCCGAATCATTGGTCTGTCTAAAGGGGAGATCGTTTTTGACGGTGCGCCGGAGGCGCTCACCGATGAGAGGATCGAACGCATTTATGGCACTTCCCGTGAGAATCTGATGATTGGAGCATCTGCAAATGACTAAGAAAATTTCTCTTGGCGTGGCCGGGCAGAAGAAAATGTATACCGCCTTCCTGATTGCTGCGGTTATTCTGTTTGTGCTGACCTCTGTCTATACAAACTTCAACCCCATGACGCTGGTGAAGAACGGCGATGCCTTCTGGAGCTTTATCACAGAGGATTTTCTGCCGCCGGCTCTTCCCAAAGCCAGCCGGATTCCCGGTGTATTGTCCAGCGTTCTGGTAACGTTGGCCCTGGCCCTGTCTGCTACCACGATTGCAGCCATCTTTGCCTTTTTTATAGCGCTCTTTGGAAGCGAGAAGGTTTCTCCCTTTCCGAAGTTTGCAAAGGTCGTCAGAGGCTTTGCAACCTTTCTCAGAAATATCCCGGCTCTTGTCTGGGCGTTTATCCTCTTTTCTTCTCTGGGTATCGGAACAGGCGTTGGTTTTGCAGCCCTGTTCATTACCAGCCTGGCCTTCATGGTCAGAGCCTTTGTAGAAACCATGGAGGATGTATCACAGGACTGCGTGGAAAGCCTGCTTGCGGTGGGTGCAAGCTTTCCCCAGAGGGTATCCCAGGCGATCCTGCCCTCCTGCCTGAATGGATTCCTCTCCTGGTTTCTT
The DNA here is from genome assembly GCA_017472145.1 of Ruminococcus sp. Classification (GTDB taxonomy): domain Bacteria; phylum Bacillota; class Clostridia; order Oscillospirales; family Ruminococcaceae; genus Ruminococcus_C. The sequence continues at coordinate 9,215 of JAFUQX010000074.1, forward strand.
TATTGCATCGAGGTGAATATCCGGGCCTCTACCATTGTCGGTATGGTTGGAGGCGGCGGTGTAGGTCTGACGCTGTTTACCTATATCAAAGGCTTTCAGTACGATGTGGCTCTCAGTATCATTCTGCTGATCGCAGCTATGGTCATCGTTGTTGACCGCATCACAGGCCGGCTCAGAAAGGAGATCTCAAAATAATGGAACGAACAATCGGAAACAGTGCAGCAGCACAGAACGTGTCGAAGAAGGAAGCGAAAATTTCCGTGGGCTGCAATCAGAAAAACAGATTCATTCCTATTTTCATGACAGGGACGGTTCTCCTGACCATGATCAGTCTCATCTATCTGAACATTGACTGGCTCAAGCTGGCCTCTCGTGTGCCGCAGATCGGCGAGGTATTCTGCGAGCTGGCCCACTTTGATTTCTCCAATATAGATCAGATTTTCAGCTCTATTTTAGAGACCGTATCCATTGCTGTTCTTTCACTGCTGTACAGTCTTGTACTTGGTATTGTATTTGGTATGCTTGCAGCAAGAAATATTTTTCGCATCAAGTGGCTGTCCGTGCTGACCCAGTCGGTATTCACGTTTCTCCGAGCGGTGCCCACTCCTGTATGGGTGCTGCTGATGCTGGTCTGTCTTGGCATGGGTCCCGAAGCAGGTGTAGCCGGACTGTGCGTTCACACAACGGCATTCTTCACCAAATCCTTTGCCCAGAGCTTTGAGAGCATTCCCGATGAAACCATAGAGGCTCTGGAGGCGACTGGCACAGGCCGGATCAGCATCTTCACCAACGCGGTGCTCCCTGCGGCCTTCTCTCAGATCGTGGCCTGGACCGGTATGCGTCTGGAAACCAATTTCTCTGAATGTGCGGTTCTTGGTATGGTCGGCGCAGGCGGCGTGGGCTTCGTCATTTCCCGAAATCTCCAGAGCTATGAATACGGCACGGCCGGTCTTGCGATCGTATTTGTATTTGTGATCGCATACTGCATTGAAAGACTGTTTGTTGCCTTGAAAAAGAAGATCGCACAATAACAGGCTGCACCGAAAGAATCGGACACTATAGAAACCAGGGTGCAGGCTGTCAGAAATACAAAAAACAGGAGCATTCCGGAATTGCCTGATCCGGAATGCCCTGTTTTTTTTACTATATTATGAAGGAGACAGATACAAATGAGGTTTATTTCTGATCCAGAAGCTCTTTTTTCATAAGTGCAAGGTCAAATACATTGATATGGCTGTCCGCATTTACATCGCCGGCCTGAATATCTGTAAGCGAGTTCATGTTGAGCAGGTATTTCTGCATCATCACAATATCCATCATGCTGAATGCGCCGTCTGCATTTACATCGCCCTGAATCACAGCAGGCTTTTCTTCTGTTATTGCAGCGAATACAGTATAGTTTACGCAGCCGCCGGACTGTCCGTTTGTACCGAGTGTAACAGTATCTCCGGCTTTGCACGCAAGGCTGTAAAGGTTATAGGTTACCGTTCGGTTTGAGGTAACGGTCATATCTGTTTTTGTCCAGCTGCTGAGCCATGCGGGAACAGTGGTCACTCTGTTATCCAGTGCCACATAAACCGTCATATCCGCACCGGCCACAAAGCTTGCCAGATTTCCTTCTGTGCTGTTCTTGGCATCGCAGGCGGTTACGATCAGCTCTGCACCAAGGATCGCCTCCGGAAGTGTTTCGTAATTCGCATTGTCACGGTCGCCGTAGACCAGATCGCCCACAGCGGCGCTGGTGTCGATTCTCCAGCTGGACCTGGTGGAATCCGTTACCTGCATGTGTCGGATTCGTTCTCCGTTGATGGCGGCGATCCACTTCTGATTATCCGAGCCATCCTTCTCCCACTGCACAGCATTTGCGCCGGCCTCCGCAGAGCCGCTTTGTATGCCGATGCAGCTCTTGTCGCTGCTGGATTTTGTTACAATTGTATATGTGCCATCGCCGTTGTCGATGAACTTGAATTTCTTTGAATCATCCTCGGTATTCGTCCAGATGCCGATATTTGTATTGTTGGCCGGATCGCCGTAGGCCAGGTCAAGACAGTAGGTTTTTCCGTCATCAAGTACAGAATAGATGTAGTAATAGCCGTCACCAGCCTCTGCAAGATTCCAGCGGTTTTCACCAGTATTGCCCTGCTGTACATTTGTTCCCTTTGCAGCGATGCTGTCGGCTACTTCAAGATAATGTCCGCTGCCGGCATTGATGAAGCTGTATACGTGATCGGTATCCATTACAGCACCCTGGCCGGCAATCGGACTGTCACCTGTTTCCAGATCCTTGTGGAAGGGGCAGGGATATCTTTGGGAGACCCATTCTGCCAGTGCATCATCTGTAATGTAGCAGAGCGCATCCGCAGAGCCGGCTGCGCCGGAATACTTCAGGCAGAAGTCCTTTGTGTTGTAGGTACCTACTGCATCGATAAGGGAATAGCCATAGTTTTCCGTCTCCGGATGGCGTGTGCTTATGACCTGCGGAGAGAAGCTGATGGCGGTGGGAGTGGAATTTGCATCCGGTGCAGTGTAGGAGCCGTCATCACGATAAGGCTCCGGGCCGCCGCCTGCACAGATTTCGTGGCCGGAGGCGATTGCTTCAAAACGGCAGTTCTGAGAAACAACGTCGGTCTGACCGCCGCCGATGATCTGATCAATTCCGTCGGTTTCGGATGCACTCTTTCCTCTCCAGAAGCTGCTGACAATGTGGCCATAGGCACTGCCCAGCTGAGGACAGCGGCGCACGCACTGGTCATAGAAGCAGTAGAGGAAGGATACGCGGCAGCGGATCTTCTCATTATCTGGCACTTCGTAGGAAACGGATGCAAACAGAGTTGTCCAGTAGCGGTTATAGAAGGAACAATAGGAAATGGTCATGAAATCGGTTGCACGGGATTTCCATGTTCCATCGAAGGGAGAGTTGCACCAGATAAACTTACCCACCTCGTCCACGCTTCTGGGCAGCTCGCTGACAAAGGAGCAGTGGTCGATCCAGATCTGTCTGGAGGAATAGATATTAAACAGCATGCAGTTGGTGCTGTCCTTGGCCAGAAAAGTCAGATTCCGGAATACCAGATTATCCGAAGGCGGGGTGGAGGAATTGGTATCATTCGGGGCTGTGCGGAGCTGTGCATCCTTCAGCGTCACACCGTACGCACCGACCAGTGTTTTATGGGAACGAATCTCCTGCTGACCATAGGGATGCCAGTCCAGATCCTTTGTGAGAACAATGGTCAGCGGTTCTTCTCTGAGCATTGCGGCTTTCAGCTCGTCATCGGTATCTACAAAAACCGTTTCACCAAGCAATCCGCCAATAGTGCCGGCCTTTTCCTGACCATCTACCATGCAGTTGGAGGCATACCCCTGGAGTCCGTCCAGATTCAGGCGGTATTTCTGATAGATATCGCCGCTGTAGGTGTCCACGGAGATAGAGTTGCTGTCCGCATTGAAGGTGAGCGCAGCATTGGTATCCGCATTGCTGACGATCTTGTAATAGAGGTCATACCCCTCGGAATCCTGCTCCACGGGAGTGATCTGCCAGCGCTGATTGGACCCGTCTGTATCAGGAGCAAGGACTGCAAGTCCGCCCTGATTTGTAAGGACATAACCGGTTGCGGAGCTGACGATCTCATATACACCGGAGCTGATATAGTTCAGTGACCACTTGGCCTTGTCTGTGCCGGCTTCCAGCTCTCCCAGAGAGCAGATATAAGAGCCGTCTGCGGTGTCAGAAATGCTGAAGCTGCGGTTGGTATCGCCGATACCGAAGCGAAGCTCCTGAATGGGATAGCTTGATTCAGCCGCTTCAGCTGAACCAGCAGGGGAGAGGCCGGGTATAAGGGCACTGAGTGAAATTGCAGAAGCGGTTATAAGATAAGTGAATTTTCTTATCGATCGCATGTCAGAATCATTCCTTTCCTGTATGTGTTGTGCGAGGTATTCTATATTCCTAATTATAGCACACAGTGCTTTGCATCACAATGACAGATAATGGTTAATTTGTTGCAATTTGAACCATATTACAGTGGAATGTTGTCCGATATGCATGGGTGCATGTCTGACGTTGGCGAATAAAAGTGGCTGCTGCAAGCTTCCATTTGCAGCAGCCGCTTTGGCTGATCAGGACGTATTTGTTTTACCGGACGTCTAAGACAGGATCTGCTCCCATGTTGGCTCAAGTCCGGCAGCATATTGTGCGTAGTAGGTCAGAATGGCGGTGGCATCGCTGATTTCAACAACGCCGTCTCCATCCGCATCCGCATTTCTGCGCTGCTCTTCGGTGTAGTCCTCTGCCGAAAGGCCTGCTCCGGTTTTGGCATAGATGGTGAGGGCCTCTGTTGCATCCGATATATCGATCAGGCCGCTCAGGTCAACATCTCCGGTGGAGTCTATGGTATCGGATATAACGACCTCCAGGCTGTATGTCGTTCCGTCTGAAGTAAGAGCCGTCAGAACGGCTGTTCCCACATCCAGAGGGATGACTTTACCGTCATTATCCACCAGGAGGATGCTTTCATCGCTGCTGGACCAGGTCACCGGTTCATTGCAGCGCACCCAGGTATTTGCATTTCGCTTGATTTCAATGTGAGTTGTTTCAGGTACGCTTACCAAGAGAGTGGTTCTTTGCGCAGTGAAAACAGGGACAGTGGGTGTAGTGGTTACATTGGACGAGGAGATGGCTGTAGTGGTTGAGACAGCGGAACCAGAGCCTTCGATGGGAGAGGTGGTCGTGGTGGTCGTTGTGGTGGGTTCAGAGCCTTCGATGGGAAAAGCGGTCGTGGTAGTGGTGGTTGTAGTAGGATTCGATACGGTTCCTCTTGGGTAGGTCTGGGTGGCTTCCGGAGGGTCGATCATAAAATCATAGCTGATTACGCCTTTGTAGTAATCGGCATACGCTCCGCCATGATTAATGAAAATGTGATCCATTCTGTAAAAAGTATAATTATCCGGCAATTTATCTGATTTTATGATAAATTGAAAGTCATCATACTGATCTTCCAATGTGAGCTCCACATCAAGAACAAAAGGATTTGCGTCAGATGTGTTCCAGGAAGCGATCTCTCCTTTTTTTTCTTCAGTTTCCTCATCTCTTTCATAGAGTGTCATATTTATTCCGTCTATATATTCACCGGTAACAGAATCAAATACACAGAAAACCGCTTTGAATGTTCGCTGCTGGGGGTAGACCTGGGTCGTTGTCATAGTCGTGGTGGTGGTAGTAGAGAGCGTTGTGGGCTTTGTGGCCGTTGCAGCGTTTGGGTCGGTTGTGGTGGTAGTCGTGAAGGATGAGGAGGTAGTTGTTGTGGTTGTAGTGAAGGTTGGAGAGGTCGAAACAGCGGTATCCTCTGTTTCCGTCTGAATGGCGACGGCTTCAGAAACCGTCATTGCTTCGACTGCATGCGTTTCCAGTATACAAAGGGAAAAGAGATTGCACAGCATCAGCAGGGAGAGAATGATCGGGATGAATTTTCTTGCTTGCATAGTAAATCCTTCTTTAACTTTTATATTCGTTATTTTTTATAGCTTGTACGGTATCCCTAAGAACCATTTTCAATGAATACACGGGGTTACCTCCGTATATTTGAAAGGAGCGGCCCGCAGCTGTATAAAAGGGAAAAGCAGTCCGGCTTGCTTTTGTTTTGCCCCTTCACTTATATAAACAAAAAAGCACCCTGAAATGTTGCGTTTTTTTCACAAATTCTACAATATGAACAAATAATTCGTTGCCATTTTATTGTAAACGCACAAACGAGGCTGCATACAGTCCCAGTTTTCCTGTATGTAGAAAAAGAAGGCTTCAATTTGTGCGAAATCAACGAAAATTATGTCAAAAGGTTGACGGCACTTGATTTATGCCCGGATTTGTGTTATACTAACAGAAGTGCAGTTCTGCATGACAAAATATGGCGGCAGCAGAGGAGAATCGCAAAGTGATTGAAAATATAATTTCCACAGCAAATGACTTTTTATACAGTAAGCTTCTGATCATCATTCTGGTCGTGGGCGGCCTGTATTTCACATTCCGGACGGGCTTCGTGCAGTTCCGTATGTTCGGTGAGCAGATTCGTGCGGTAACCGAAAAGCCCAAGGACGGCAAGGGAGTCTCCTCCTTCCAGGCCCTGATGGTATCTACGGCTTCCCGTGTAGGAACGGGCAATATCGTGGGTGTATCTACGGCGCTGTGTCTGGGCGGCTTTGGCTCGGTGTTCTGGATGTGGCTTATTGCCCTGATCGGCAGCGGCTCGGCCTTCATTGAAAGTACACTGGCACAGATTTACAAGAGACGCGGTCCGGAGGGAAGCTATGGCGGCCCGGCCTATTATATCGAGTCGGCTTTCAAGGGCAAGGCCGGAAGGATTCTGGCTGTGATATTTGCCGTATTCCTGATTCTGACCTATGGCTTCGGCTTCAATATGCTGGCTTCCTACAATCTCCAGTCCACCTTCTCTTCCTACGGTTTCTATAATGATACTTATACACCATGGATCATCGGCCTGATTCTGGCGGTCATCGTGTGCTATTGCCTCATCGGAGGCGGCGCACGTATCATCAAGACCACCAGCTTCCTCGTTCCGATCATGGGTATTGCCTATGTGCTGGTTTCACTGATCATCATCGTAATGAACATCACCAGCCTGCCTTCTGTTTTTTCTGCAATTTTCAGCCAGGCCTTTGATTTTGAGGCGATCTTCGGCGGTTTTGCCGGTTCTTGTGTAATGTACGGCATCAAGCGCGGCCTGTTCAGCAACGAGGCCGGCGTAGGCTCTGCGCCCAATGCATCTGCATCGGCTGATGTAGAGCATCCGGTCAAGCAGGGTCTGGTGCAGGTTCTGTCTGTATTCATTGATACCATCCTGATTTGCAGTGCAACAGCCTTCATGTGCATGTGCTCCGGTGTTGAACCCACAGAGGAGCTGTCTGGTGCGCCTTATGTTCAGGCGGCACTCAGCGAGACGCTGGGTACGTTCGGCCCGATCTTCATCACAGCGGCGATGATTCTGTTTGCCTTTACCACGCTGCTGGGCAATCTGTTCTATGTAGATCAGTGCATTTACTATATCCTGGGCCGGGTGCCGGGTAAGACCTTCATGCATGTGTATCATGTGGTCGCATCCCTGGTTATTCTGCTGGGCGCAGGTCTGAGTGCGGATCTCCTGTGGAATATTTCAGATGTACTCATGGGCGGTATGACTCTGATCAATATGCCGGTTATTTTCATCCTGAGTAAATATGCGGTTCGGGCGCTGAAGGATTATAATGAACAGCGCAAGGCCGGAAAGGATCCTGTTTTCCATGCAAAGGATATCGGCCTGCCCCATGAGGTAGACTATTGGGATTAAGTGGATAAAAATGACCCTCTCGGAAAGGGGAGGGTCTGTAATGCGGATGTAGTTTAGTGGTAAAACATCAGCTTCCCAAGCTGAGGTTGCGGGTTCGATTCCCGTCATCCGCTCCAGACTATATAAAGCTGTCTTTGATTCCTTGTGATTCAGAGACGGCTTTTTTGTTTTGCTTGACAGGATCTGCAAATGATGGTATAATTTTTACCATATTGAGAATTCAGGAGGAATCGGAAATGAATGAATATAACCGCTGCCCTCGGTGCGGAATGCGGATGGATCATGGAAAACAGTGTTCCCACTGCGGTGCAGGCGATCTCTCGGCCTTTGAGCCTTATCAGGAGACGGCTGTGAAAAAGAAGCGTTCTCCGGTCTATATCCTCATTGGTGTAACAGCCGGGGTGCTGGCCATTACATGTATTGTTGTCTTTGCGGTTGTTATGATCGTTCAGACGAAGGATGCGGCAGAAAATACCATACCCTGGATTTCTGCGGAATCAGAGGAGAATTCGGCCGCTGAAGAGGAGGATAAGCCGGAGGTTACCAGTGCTCGGGAGGAGGAAAGCTCCATGCAGGAGAATGTGACCATTCCCTCTGACCTTGGTGCTGAAACAGGGATTTATGACGCAGGAGAGTATCTGGTGGGTGAGGATTTCACCGCTGGTACATACATCGCTGTGGAGGAGGACGAGCCAGGGCTGGTGCTCACAGTATCTGCGGATGAGGAGGAGACCCAGGACTATTATTGCTATGCATGGGTGCGGGGCAGTGTGATTTTTGAGGTAGAGGACGGTCAGTACCTCCATGCCACCAACTGCCGTCTGTATAATGTTGAGAAGGTCGATATGACCTTAGATCCCTTCAGTCATCCCGGGATATTCCGTGTGGGCGTGGATATCGAGCCGGGTACCTATGTTACAGAGCCTTATGGCGAGCATGGTCCCCGCAGCTGTGAGGTATATTCTCAGCTGACGCCATCCGGCCCGGTGCTTTGTCCGGGACGCGTGGAAATAGCCGATGATGCATTTACTATGGAAGGCGGCTATGCTACGGTAACGGTTCAGGAGGGAGAGTATCTCTATCTGAACGGGTGCATTCTGAAAAAGCAGTAACATAAAACAAAACAAGCGGACACTTTGGCTAAAAGTGTCCGCTTCAGTCTGTCGAAAAAGCTCCTCATCAACTTAAACAGGTATAAAAGCTTTTTGGTGCAGCAATTTCTCGAAAATGCTGCCAGGGTCCAGGGACAGCGTCCCTGGTCGCTCTCCGCAGAGAGCGAAATTCCCTGCGCCGTACTTCCGGCGCACGGAGAAAGGGGTGGAAAAATGCGACAGCATTTTTCAGGGGTGATTCCCCGCAGTGCGGGGAAATGTCAGCGCAGCTGACAAAGGGGACGGGCGCCAGTTAGGCGGCGAACAAGACCGC
>JAFUQX010000075.1 GCA_017472145.1 Ruminococcus sp.
ACCTTGTGCGGAGCCTTGTACTCACCGCAGTTTGTGCATACGCTCATTGCCGGTGCATCCAGCTTCCAAACAGCAGAACGTCTTTTGTCACGTCTTGCTTTGGAGACCTTATTCTTTGGTACTGCCATGTTGGCACCTCCTTCTTATTTCAGACAGTCACAGACGGATTCATTCAAATCACATCCGCAGATAAAGCATAACCCCTTGCATTCCTCCTGACAAAGGATCTTTGTCGGAAGCATGAGAAGTAAGTCTGATATTGCTGTCTCATTCATGTCAATGCTGTCATTTTCAGCCACCAGATACGAATCATACGCACTGCTGTCGCTGTGTAATGACGGAACGACTGTATGAGTAAAATCGTAAGTATGTTCCTGCTGAAACGGCTTCAGGCACCGATCGCAGGTCACATCCAGCACACAGGATACTGTATACCTGAGTGTGACGATTCCGGCCCGGTTTACAGCCTCACCCTGGATCTTTACCGCATCTGCAAAGGTATACCCATGCACATACTCCAGCTCACTGGGCAAGATCTCATACTGAACCGGCTTTCGCAGCCCTTCTACCTGAAATACTTCCTTCAGTTGTAAGTTCATACTTCTTTCCTTTCACGCATTGCAACATCTATTATATACTATAATGGGACAGCTTGTCAAGCATTTTTTCAAAAAGTTCGTAAATTCCGTATTCTCCGGCCATTAGCCCAGGAACTTGGTTACGGAAGCCGGCAGCTCGCTGTTGTCCGCAGACAGAGTGAATACGACCTGTACGTCCTCACCGGTCAGCTTGGACAGCTTGTCCAGCATAACGCCCAGAGCGTCGAAATCAGAACCAGCGATTCTGAAGATACCGTCTACGAAGATCTCCTTGATGTCATAGTTGCCGGCCAGCATGCCTGCTACGAAGCCGTAGAAGCTCTCGAAGCTGTCAATGCTGAACTGCTCTGTATCACACCATCTGACCTTGTAGCTGATGGAGCTGCGCAGTGTTGCGCCCTTTTCGATGCATACCAGACAGCCGTTGGTGTCCTTGACTGCACCATTGATCTTCTCGATCAGGATCTTGGTCTTGCCGCTACCCTTTTTACCAGTAATCAGTTGAATCATAATAAACTCCTTTCGTGTCCGAAAAGACACAATTTGATTTCTTGTTGCATTTATGTTGATGCGGCTTTCGCCGCAAAACAGCACTTGTTCTTATTCAGCCAGCTTTGCTTCCAGAGCAGCCTTCTGATCCTCATAGCCCGGCTTGCCCAGCAGTGCGAACATGTTTCTCTTATAGCTCTCAACACCCGGCTGATTGAACGGATTCACACCCAGCAGATAGCCGGAAACAGCACAGGCCTTCTCAAAGAAATAGATCAGATAGCCCAGGCTCTTTTCTGTGGTATCCTCCAGCTCCAGAATGATGTTCGGTACGCCGCCTTCTGTATGGGCCAGAACAACGCCCTCCAGAGCCTTGCGGTTTACAACAGACATATTCTGATTGCACAGGAAATTCAGGCCGTCCAGATTCTCCTCATCTGCCTCCAGATAGAGATCCGTCTTGGGCTTCTTAATGTCCACAACCGTCTCAAACAGAATGCGTGCACCCTCCTGAATGTACTGACCCATGGAATGCAGATCAGTAGAGAATACAGCAGCAGATGGGAAAATACCCTTGTTGTCCTTGCCCTCGCTCTCGCCGAACAGCTGCTTGTACCACTCAGCCATCATAACAAAGTTCGGATCGTAGGATACCAGCATTTCCACACTCTTGCCCTTGCGGCTGAGAATGTTGCGGATGGCTGCATACTTGTAGCAGTCATTGTTTTCAAAATCAGCCATGTAGTCCTTCTGAGCCTGCGCTGCACCTGCCATCAGAGCATCGATATCACAGCCGGCTACAGCGATCGGCAGCAGGCCTACCGCAGTCAGAACGGAGAAGCGTCCGCCTACATCATCCGGTACAACAAAGGTCTCATAGCCCTCTGTATCGGACAGCTCCTTCAGTGTGCCCCTGGCCTTGTCAGTGGTTGCAAAGATATGATCCTTTGCGCCCTCCTTGCCGTACTTATCCTCAACCAGCTTCTTGAATACACGGAAGGCCAGAGCCGGCTCGGTCGTTGTACCGGACTTGGAAATGACATTGACAGAGAAATCCCTGCCCTCACAGAGAGAGATGATCTCGCTCAGGTATGTCGGGTTGATGCTGTTGCCCACATAATAAATATCCGGTGTGTCCTTCTTGATGTTGTTGTACATCGTGGACTTCAAGAACTCAATTGCTGCACGGGCACCCAGATAAGATCCGCCGATACCGATTACGATCAGAATCTCAGAATTGCTCTGGATCTTCTTGGCCGCAGCCTTGATTCTTGCAAACTCATCCTTGTCATAATCTGTCGGCAGTGTCAGCCATCCCAGGAAGTCACTTCCCTGACCGGACTTCTCGTGAAGCATCTTTGCAGAGGCCTCGACCTGGTGGGCGATTCCTCTCAGCTCATCCTCATTCATAAAGTCAGCCAGATACTTGGTGTTCAGCTTTAAAGACATTTTTCTATTCCTCCATATTCCGGGAAAGCACATCTCATCTCACTGTTTCTCAACAGGGCATTTCCCAACCAATTTACCACTTATATCATACTATATTTTCCCGTCAATTGCAAGCGGAATCTCAATTCTTATTCATTCTGCATAAAATTATTATTATAATTTACACATTTTGACCAATAGGCGCTGCCATGCAGCCTTGATTGTCATTTCCTCCACAGACGCTCCGGCCACTAAGGGCGTCTCCAGCAGCAGGGTATCTCCATTGTAGAACGCAGCCATCCCCACGGTCTGCCCCTGCTCCACAGGTGCATACACATAGTCCGGAAGCACCAGAACGGTCGTCAGGGATGGATCGGATTTCGGCACGACCAATCCTTCCAGACCTGCGGCCTCCAGCTCCACGGAGCGTGAAAGACCGCCCCGGACGGAAATGGGCTTCATAAATTCTGATGAATAGCCCGGCAGCGTCACCTGGTACTGAGAAAAGCCCTGCCGCAGGAGCGTTCTGGCCAGCGCAAAGCGTACATCCTCATCCGCTGCATCCAGAACAACCACTACACACTCCATACCATCCTTTTCCGCTCCGGCTGCGATGCACCATCCGGCCGCGTCGGAATGGCCGGCCTTCCAACCTGTCATCCCTTCATAAGTACGGGCAAAGGTATTTTCACTGACAAGCTCCGTTGCACCATCCCGGAGGAAATCACGCCATATCGTAAAATAGGCGGAAAGCGCCTCTACCTTGGACAAAGCACAGCAGATCAGCCCGATGTCATGTGCAGTGGAATAGGCCGCCTCGTCATCATAGCCCTGCGGACTTGTAAAACAGGTATCCCGGAGTCCCAGATCAAAGGCACGGGCATTCATATCCATAACAAAATCATCCACGCTTCCGCTGATATTCTCCGCCAGAACCGCAGCAGCATCTCCTGCATTGCCGATGATCAGCCCCTTGAGCAGATCCTCGACCGTCATGGTCTCTCCCGGAAGCAGCCAGATAACCGCCCCCTTGATGCCATTTACACAGTCCGAGGCCGTCAGGAGCGTATCCGGCTGCCACTGCCCTGACTGAAGCATTTCTCCGGCCAGCAGGGCCGTCATGAGCTTCGCCATGGTTCCCACGGGACGCCTTTCACGGCTGCTTTGCTCCTCCAGAACCGTGCCGGTTTCGCATTCCATGAGCACATAGGCCGATGCCTCCGGCTGAGTCTCCTCCGCCTGAACAGGCCATAAAAAAGCTCTGCACCCCAGAATCAGACAGAGTATCATGCAGATCCACCGCTTCACAAGCCGTCCCTCCTCTTTATGCTTTCATCGCTCTATTTTATGCCCGCAAACGAGACTCTATACATTCCCAAAGAAGCGCAAAACAAGAAAAACGGCACAACCGTGCCGTTTTTGTCTTTCTTCTACTATTCTACTCAATCTTTGAAATTCAAGCTTACTTTACGATGAATCTGTCAAGTGCTGCGATCAGCTTCTCCGGATCCTCTGTATGAGCCTGCAGCTGAATCGGCTTGGACAGATCCAGGCTGAAAATGCCCATGATGGACTTAGCGTCTACTGCATAACGGCCAGACACCAGATCGATGTCGTAGCTGAACAGCATTACGGTGTTCACGAAATCCTTTACGTCGTTGATGGCCTTCAGTTCAATCATTGTCTCAAACATAATAATTACCTCCCAAGAACCTTTTGTCTTGATGTCCTATCGTGGTTATTTTTTCAGAAATCTCCGCAGATTCTGCTATCCATCCGCTTCCCTTTCTGTTGTACATAGCATACCACGAATCGATTTTTTTGTCAAGACGATTGCATTATTTTCGTGATTATAGTATAATAGAATCGGCTCATGGAAACCGGCTTTTATTCATTCCAACTAAAGCCGGTACAAATCCATTACAAACGCCCCGCCAGCTGGTTACAAATCGTAACCTTTCATCACAGATTTGTAGCAATTTCCGTACTTTTTTTACATATACCCTATCACGCAGAATCAGAAAGGAGAGACCGCATGCGCTGTTATTTTTACACCTTTGGCTGCAAGGTCAACACCTGTGAGACCGCCGGCCTGCAGCAGCTGCTTGTGGACAGCGGATATACCATCGCCGACTCCCCGGAGGAGGCCGATATCGCTGTGATCAATTCCTGCACGGTGACATCCTCCGGCGATCACCGTATGCTTTCTCTGCTGCGGCAGATGAAAAAGAAAAATCCGGAGCTTATCATCGTCCTCACCGGATGCTATGTGCAGGCCTTTCCGGAGAAGGCCGGACAAATTAAAGAGGCCGATCTCCTCATTGGCAACAAGGACAAGGCGCAGCTCCCGGAGCGGATCCGGCAGTTTCTGGAAAAGCCGTCCAGCGCCTGCAATACCCAAGGCATATCTCCCTATAAAAAGGATGATCCCTTTGAGCTGCTTCCCTGTGAGACATTTGCCCATAATACGAGAGCTTTTCTGAAAATCCAGGACGGCTGCAACTCCTTTTGCAGCTACTGCATCATCCCATACGCACGGGGACGCTGCCGCTCCATGCCGCTCTCTGCTCTCAGAAAGCAGGCAGAGCTTCTCGTAAGGGCCGGACACAGGGAGATCGTACTGTCCGGCATCAATCTGGCCTTCTATGGCGCTGAATGGGGCGGCACGCTTCTGGATGCCGCAGAATGCGTATCCTCAGCCGGCGCAGAACGCATCCGCCTGGGCTCCCTTGAACCGGAGCGTATGACAGAGTCCCTTCTGGAGGGGCTGGCCGGCCTTCCGGGGTTCTGTCCTCAGTTTCACCTGTCCCTTCAGAGCGGATGCAGCCGGACGCTCCGTGCCATGAACCGGAAATATACGGCAGAGGAATATGCTGATATCTGCCGGAGGGTACGGCAGCATTTCCCGGATTGCGCCATTACTACAGATATCATGGTCGGCTTTCCCGGAGAGACCGAGGAGGATTTTGAGCAGTCTCTTCGCTTTGCAGAAAAAATCCGCTTTGCAAAAATGCACGTGTTCCGCTATTCCCCAAGGCCCGGCACACCGGCCGCCGGAAGTCCGGAGCAGATTCCGGAAAATATAAAAACCGAGCGGATGAAGAGAATGCAGGCCCTGGGAGCGGCCATGCAGAGAGCGCACCTGAAATCCTGCGTGGGGCGGGAGGTTCTGGTGCTTTTTGAACGGGAAAAGGGGGACGGTTTTCACACAGGACATGCGCCCGATGGCTCCGTCATAAAAATTCCCCAAAAAAACCGAAAAAAAAGTTTGCGTAAATCCGTGTTTTGTGTTAGAATAGAAGAGAGTGATGATGCATGCTGCTTCGGTCAGCTGACGGAGGACAGCTTTGCAAATCCAACATAAAGGAGTATAACTATGTCTGTTTATCGAATCTATGTGGAAAAAAAGCCGGAATATGCCGTTGAGGCCCAGTCTGTACTGAGCGACCTCCAGACGGCTCTGCGTGTCAGCGTGACCGGCGTCCGTGTTTTCAATCGTTATGATGCGGACAAGCTGACGAAGGAGGCCTTTGAGAAGGCGGTTCCCACCGTATTCTCCGAACCGGCTGTAGACATCGTCTATAAAGAGCTGCCGGCTCTGGGCGGAAGCCAGCGTATGTTCGCTATGGAATATCTGCCGGGTCAGTTCGACCAGAGAGCAGACAGCTGCGAGCAGTGTATCCAGATCCTGCTTCAGGGTGAGCGCTGCCGTGTACGCTCTGCACAGATCTATATCATCAGCGGCAATATTACCGATGCGGAATTTGAAAAGGTAAAGGCTTACCTTATCAACCCGGTGGAGCGCCGTGAGGCTTCCATGGAGCTGCCGGAGTCCCTGGATGCAAACTATGAGATCCCCACTACCGTTGAGACCCTGAATGGCTTTATTGATCTGACCGTTGCTGAGCTGAATCAGTTCGTGAAGGACTACGGTCTGGCCATGGATCTGGGCGATATCAGGTTCTGTCAGGAATATTTCCGGGATACAGAACACCGGGATCCCACCATCACCGAGATCCGCATGATCGATACTTACTGGTCTGACCACTGCCGTCACACCACCTTCCTTACCAATATTGAAAACGCCGAAATCGAGACGCCCTACATCCGGGAGACCTATGATGAGTATCTGCGCATCCGCAGCGAGCTGGGCCGGGAGGCCAAGCCCATCACCCTGATGGATATGGCTACACTGGCTGTGCGCAAGCTCAAGGCCGACGGCAAGCTGAACGATCTGGACGAGAGCGAGGAGATCAATGCCTGCTCTGTGAAGATCAAGGTGGACATCGACGGCCGGGAAGAGGACTGGATCCTCATGTTCAAGAATGAGACCCACAACCACCCCACGGAGATCGAGCCTTTCGGCGGTGCGGCTACCTGTCTGGGCGGTGCGATCCGTGACCCGCTGTCCGGACGCTCCTATGTATATCAGGCTATGCGTGTGACCGGTGCGGCCAATCCCCTGGTTCCGGTTGCGGATACCATTTCCGGCAAGCTGCCTCAGAGAAAGATCACACAGGGCGCTGCAAACGGCTACAGCTCCTACGGCAACCAGATTGGTCTGGCTACCGGACATGTTGCCGAGGTTTACCACCCGGGCTATATGGCCAAGCGTATGGAGATCGGTGCGGTTCTGGGTGCAGCTCCGGCGGCCAACATCCGCAGAGAAGCCCCGGCTCCGGGTGATGTTGTCATCCTGCTGGGCGGTAAGACCGGACGGGACGGCTGCGGCGGTGCGACTGGTTCCTCCAAGTCCCACACCATTGAATCCCTGGAATCCTGCGGCGCAGAGGTTCAGAAGGGTAATGCACCGGAGGAACGCAAGCTCCAGAGACTGTTCCGCAATCCCTTTGTAACACAGATGATCAAGCGCTGCAACGACTTTGGTGCAGGCGGTGTGTCCGTGGCCATCGGCGAGCTGACCGACGGTCTGGAGATCGACCTGAACGCAGTACCCAAGAAGTATGAGGGTCTGGACGGTACAGAAATCGCAATTTCCGAGTCTCAGGAGCGTATGGCTGTCGTGGTTTCCGAGCGTGAGGCTGACCGATTCCTCCGTGAGGCTGCCAAGGAAAATCTGGAAGCTACCATTGTAGCAGTTGTAAAGGAAGAGCCTCGTCTGAAGATGAAGTGGAACGGAAACACCATCGTCGACCTGTCACGAGCATTCCTGAATTCCAATGGTGCTCCGAAATATACAGATATTGTCATTGATGCGCCCAAGCTGACGGCTGTCAATGCCATGGAGGACTGTGCAGAGTCCTGGACCGATCTTATGTCCAATCTGAACGTATGCTCTCAGAAGGGTCTGATCGAGAAGTTTGACTCTACCATCGGTGCTGGAACGGTTCTCATGCCCTTCGGCGGCGTACACCAGCTGTCTCCGTCTCAGGCTATGGCGGCCAAGATTCCGGTTCTGCGCGGCGAGACCAATACCTGCTCTCTCATGGGCTGGGGCTTCAATCCTCTGATCAGCGAAAGCAGCCCCTATCACGGTGCTATGTGCGCAGTCGTTTCCTCTATTGCCAAGGTAATCGCAGCAGGCGGAAGCTGGCATCACTGCTGGCTGACCTTCCAGGAATATTTTGAAAGAACACAGAACAATCCGCAGCGCTGGGGCAAGCCCATGGCGGCTCTGCTGGGTGCGTTCAAGGCCCAGCTGGAGCTGTCCTGCGGCTCCATCGGCGGTAAGGACTCCATGTCCGGTACATTTGAGAATATCGATGTTCCGCCGACTCTGGTCTCCTTCGCTGTTTCCACTGCAAAGGCAGACAAGGTGGTTTCTACGGAATTCAAGAAGGCTGGCCACACCGTGATCCAGATCCGTCCTCAGTATGATGAAAATGGTCTGCCGGTATTCGACAGCATCCGTGACAGCTTTGATCAGGTGGAGAAGATCATTTCCGATGGCAGAGCCGCTGCGATCTGGGCCGTAGACTTCGGCGGCGTGGCTGAGGGTATCGCTAAGATGGCCTTCGGCAATAAGATCGGCTTTGCATTCAGCAAAAAGCTGTCTGCTAAGGAGCTGTTCCAGCCGTGCGCAGGCGCATTCATCATCGAGCTGAACGGCGATGCACAGGACGGCGAGGAGGTCATCGGTGCAACAACAGCTGCACAGACCATTGCTGCTCCGGACTATACACTGGATTTGAATGAGCTGATCTCCGTATGGGAAAAGAAGCTGGAGCCGGTATTCCCCTGCCGCATTCAGACTACAGCAGAAGTACCGCCGACCTATTCCTTCCAGCGCACAGCCACTCTGTCGGCCGGCATCAAGGAGGCCCGTCCCCGTGTACTGATTCCGGTATTCCCGGGTACAAACTGCGAATATGATACCGCACGCATCTTTGAGAGAGCCGGAGCCCGTGCAGAGGTATTTGTCATCAAGAACCTCTCCGCAGCAGCCATCGAGGAATCCATCGATACCTTTGCCATGCTGATCAAGAACTCCCAGATCATCATGATCCCGGGCGGATTCAGCGGCGGCGATGAGCCGGACGGCAGCGGTAAGTTCATTACTGCATTCTTCCGCAACCCGAAGATCCGTGATGCGGTTCACAACATGCTGAAGAACCGGGACGGTCTGATGCTGGGTATCTGCAACGGCTTCCAGGCTCTGATAAAGCTGGGTCTTGTACCGTACGGCGAAATCGTGGATATGAAGGACAGCTCTCCGACACTGACCTTCAACACCATTGCCCGTCACCAGTCTATGCTGGTAAATACACGTATTGCATCCAACCAGTCTCCGTGGCTGTATGGCTGTCAGGTAGGCGATGTGCATACGGTGGCCATCTCCCACGGTGAGGGCCGCTTCGTTGCACCGCAGGCGCTCATTGACCAGCTGGCTGCAAACGGTCAGATCGCAACACAGTATGTAGACGGAAACGGTGTACCGAGCATGGATATCCACTTCAACCCCAACACCTCCATGGCGGCCATCGAGGGTATCACCTCTCCGGACGGCCGTGTACTGGGTAAGATGGGCCATAGCGAACGTATCGGCAAGAACCTCTACCGCAATGTTCCTGGCGAAAAGGATCAGAGGATCTTCCAGAGCGGTGTAGATTACTTCAAATAATAGATAAATAAAAAGTAAGCGGCTGCAAGTGTGAATTTGCAGCCGCTCTTTTATTATGGATGATCAGAAAGCCCGGGGATCAGCCGTACACCCGTACATATTGGGGCATTCCAATGCTCAGGATCAGAACGGCGGCCAGAATCAAACCGCATAGTACCGGAATGATGATCCTTCGCAGCGTTGGAAAGGCCGTTTTATTCTTCCCGGGATCTCCGAAGTAGGCCATGCTTATGCCCACTGCAACGCCGATAAAATTGAAAAATACAGTTGCCATCAGCAGAATAAAGGTCGCAAAATTGCCCCCTGCGGACGGCTCGCCGTAATCCTCAAATACCCAGTTCAAGGCCCTTATATAGAATTCCATTTTTACAAGATAGAACCAGAAGATCAGTGTGACCGGAATGAAAAGCAGGACCTTGAAAAGAGCCTGTTTCAGTGTTTCGCTGAAAACAGCAAAGCCGGTCAGTACGCCGCCCATCATCGGAAACAGCAGCATCGACCACATCAGATCATCCATACACCAGGACAGAAGTACATTCAGAAAGACCGCCGGCACAAACAGGACAGCCATTTCCACTGCACCCAGAATCACCCTGCCGGCGGTTGATCTCATATCACTACGCATCTGTAAATACCTCCTCCAGTTTCCGGAGCATCACCTGGGGATTCAGGAGCGAATCCTCGCAGTGTCCCTTCCCCTGAAAGCAGATCACATGAGTATCCGGATAATGCTGTTCTAAAAATCGTGCCGTCTTTTTCGCCAGGATCTCATTGCTCTTTGTACCGTGGAAGTAATACAGCACTGTTCCGGGTATATCCATATCTCCCGGCATTCGATAGGCCGCCAGGCATCGTATATATTTTTCAATCGTCTCATCCGGCATATGATCCATCATTTTCAGAAAATCCTCCAGCAAGCATTCCGGAACGATGGAGCTTACAGCCTGCCTGATAATTTTCGGATCTCGTTTCTGCGTCTTATGAGTCATCATCTGATACAGCTTGATCTGAACCTCTGTCATCAGCCGTCCCGTCCCCAACAGCGGTGAGCTTTCCAGAATGAGCTTTTGTATTTTCAGCCTTCGATTTCGCCAGAGACAAGCCGCCAGAACACCACCCATAGACATACCATATATCGCATAGACACTTTCTCCACATCGATTCATGTACCAGTCTTCAAGCTCCTTCGCACATTCACTGAAGGATATAAAATCCTCCATCTGCTCCGGGTCATGGCCTGGTAATACAGGCACAATGATATGATACCGTTCTTTGAAATGTGCAATATATTCATTCCATATCTGATAGGGGGTCTGAAAGCCGTGTATCAGCAGGAGCTTCTCCTTTTCTTTATTGCCAAACTCCAGTATTTTCATGAGATTTCCTCCTATAATGTTTTACTTATTATATTATAGCACAACGACTCTTTCTGGTCAAGCTTTCATAAAATTCCGCAAAAATGGTTGAAAAATCATCCGGTTTATGCTATACTGGAAAGGCAGGGACAAGCGGTCTCCTGACAATACATATGAAAGAAGGATATTTTATTATGGATATCAAGGCAAAAATCGATGAACTGACCGACAAGATCAAGGGCGACAAGAACCTGCTCAAGAAGTTCCAGGACAATCCGGTAGCTGCACTGGAAGGTCTGATCGGCGTGGATCTGCCGGATGATCAGATAGAGAAGATCGCAGACGGCATCAAGGCCAAGATTCAGCTGGACAACATCGGAGACGCTCTGGGCGGCCTGTTCGGCAAGAAGTAATTCTTCCTAAAATACAAAATCATATAAAAGGGGCTTCTGCAAATTTACACTTGCAAAAGCCCCTTTTCTTTACGGCTTGTTCCGCTTCCGGACGGCCTCATTCAGAATATACTCGATCTGTCCATTGATCGAGCGGAAGTCCTCCTCCGCCCAGGCTGCGATTTTCTCCCACAAGGACGGCGACAGTCTCAGCAGTACCTGCTTCTTTGCACTTTCCTTCTGCTTCACGGCCGTTTCCTTTTTCCTGATCTCCTGCTCCAGAGCCTTGATCCTTTCCAGGCGCTCCTGAAGCTGCGCTTCCTTTTTTTCCAGATCCTCCAAGAAAGCACCTCCCTTAAGGTTTAATAAATGCTGCCGCTGTTGACAATGGGCTGAGCATCCTTGTTTCCGCAGAGTACCACCAGCAGATTGGAGACCATGGCGGCCTTGCGCTCCTCATCCAGCACAACGATCTCATCCTCGCCCAGCTTATCAATGGCCATCTTCACCATGCCCACTGCACCGTCCACGATCTTCTGACGGGCTGCAATAATAGCCGAAGCCTGCTGCCGCTGAAGCATCGCAGCCGCAATCTCCTCCGAATAGGCCAGATGCGTAATGCGCACCTCCTCGATCCGCAGACCGGCATCGGAAACACGCTTCTGAAGCTCTGCACACATCATATCCGCTATTTCCATTGCACTGCCGCGCAGGGACTTCTCCTGTACATCATCGCCGCCCTCATCCTCATCAAAGATATCATACGGATACAGTCTGGCGATGTTCCGGATGGTCGAATCCGTCTGAATGCTCAGAAATTCCTCATAATTCTCTACCGCAAAGGCGGCCTTGGTAGCATCCGCCACCTGCCAGATGACAACAGCTCCGATGATGATCGGATTGCCCAGTACATCGTTGACCTTCTGCTTGGAATTGTTCAGCGTCTGCATCTTCAGAGAAATGGTCTTTGGTACGCCGATCGCTGCGATCTTTCCGGTTTCTACTGTATGAGCCTCCGCATCGGCCTTGGCGGCATTATAAGCCGGGCTGAAGGACGTGCAGAAGGGATTTACATGATAAAAGCCGGACTTCTTGATCGTACCATAATAAGAGCCGAACAGCGTCAGCACACGGGCCTCGTTGGGACGGACGATCTTGAAGCCGCCGCAGAGCACAGCAAGCAGGATGATCAGCAGAGAGCTGACCACATTCAGCACCACGCCCAAAGCGATCATCTCCAGCAGGGCCGTCAGGAGAATACCTCCGACCAGCAGCGCAATGGACACCAGAAAGCCGAGGATAACACCAGCCAGTGCGCCAAAGCCATTCCGGGGATTCAGTTCCTTTTCTGTGATTTGTTTCAGTTCCATGAGTAACAGCCTCCATTTGTATTATGATATTAAAATGATATCACATTAGAATCGTTTTGTCAAGGCCTTTTTTCAAAAAAACAGACCTGTCCGAAAACAGGTCCTAGTCTGTCCAAAAGCCTCTGAAAACATCCTTACTAGCAGGGATAATAGCGTTGAAAACGTCCCACCGGGACGTTTTCAAGAGAAACTTGCTTCGGATCGCAACAAGGGGAAGCGGTCTTGTTCGCTTCCCCAATGAAAGCTGTCGCTTTCATTCCCCCTTTCTCCGTGCGCCGGAAGTACGGCGCAGGGGATTTCGCTCTCAGCCCGAACGCCAACGGAAATGCGTTCGGCAGACTCGCCCAAGGATGGCGAGCCTGCGGAGAGCGACCAGGGACGCTGTCCCTGGACCCTGGCAGCATTTTCGAGAAATTGCTGCACCAAAACGCTTTTATACCTGCTTAAGTTG
>JAFUQX010000013.1 GCA_017472145.1 Ruminococcus sp.
GAATTGCAGATCATTGACGCTGAAACCTTTACACAGGCACAGTACATCCTTGACCAGAGGGCAAAGAAGAATGATGACGAAAGACAGATTGCACTGACAACCAAGAGCAAGAATCTTCTTTCCGGCATGATGTACTGCGCTCACTGCGGAGGCAGGCTGACCTCGATTGTTTACAAAGACCACTACACAAGGCAGGATGGTACGGAATACCGTATTGAACAGCTGAAATATCTTTGTTATCATAAGAGCAGAAAGCTGTGCAAGTGTGACGGACAAAGCACCTATGTTGCTGCGAAAGTGGACGGAGCAGTATGTACAGTGATTCAGAATATGTTCTGCCGTATCGGAGAAACACCCGATGAGGACATCCTGAACAAGCGTTTTCAGAAGGAGATAGCAAGCTGCGGTGCGAAGCAGACAAAGCTGAATCTTGAACTGCGAAAGCACACTGCACAGCTTCAGAAGCTGGAGGACGAAATAGCCAACACCTTATCGGGGGACAGCTTCTATACTCCAGAACAGCTCTCAAAGGCGATAAAGGCTGTAGAGGGTAAGGTGGCTGAAACGAATACGCAATTGCAGCTGCTTCATGCAGAAATGTCTGACAAGAAATCTGCAATCGACCAGATAAAACCGATGTACGAGCGTTTCAAAGGCTGGTCTGACGACTTCAACAGATGCAGCATTGAGCAGAAGAAGATAATCATATCCAGCTTGTCACCCGCATTGAAATCAGCAAGGGTTATAAGATAACCGTTGAACTGAACATGGATTATGAGCAGTTCTGCAAGGATTGGGATACCTTACAGAGAGGCAGTGTAGTCATTGCCTGATGAAGAAAGACCGAAAGCTTGAATCTGGGAATAGCGAAAACGACTATTCTGCGAGCTTTCGGAATTTTATGGATTCCATTTACGTTGTAACTTGTATACAGAGGTAGAGCACTCGGCTGTTAACCGAGTTGTCGTTGGTTCGAGTCCAACTGGGGGAGCCATTAACACAAAGCTGAAATGACGAAAATATGTCGTTTCAGCTTTTTTGTTTTGCCCTCGTACTTACCTTTGGTACTTATGAAGGACTGATTTTGAAAGTCTGGAGGATGTAACAAACTGCATCATTCCTTTTCGTGTATTATGCTCGTCTCTCGCAATGAAGGGCAAAAGAAAAGCGGCTTTCTCATGAAGCGGGAAAGCAGCTCAGTCTGTCGAAAAACCTCTGAAAGCCTCCCCTTAGTAAGGGGGCTTGTGCGGAAAATTCGACTTTTTCTACAGCCTGCAAACAATAGATCGTTTTATCTTTTTTTCTTCCTGACCTGCTCCGGCGTACTGCCGATGACGGCCTTGAACTGCTTGATAAAGTAGGAAACACTGCGATATCCTACGTATAGTCCGATCTCCTTTACCGGCCAGTCGGTATCACGAAGCAGCCGGAATGCCTTATTGACACGGCTGGTGATGATATCCTGGTTGACGCTGATTCCAAAGCACTTGGTATACAAATGCTGAAAATAAGAGCTGCTCAGAGATACCTCCTTTGCCATATCCTCAATATGCCACTCCTTTCCGGGCCACTGGTAAATATCTGAGCGTACACGGAGCAGCTTGTCATAATATTTAGAGTGAAAGTCAGTATGGCCTGTAGGCTGTGACTGAATATTGGTATGTTTATATTCACTGTACATCGTCATTTCACTCAGCTTACAGAGCATCAGTCTGAAATACAGAGAAATACTGAGGTTTTTATGAGGATTCGAAGAAAAGAACTCGTTGTTCATATGCATCATAAACGAAGATATCACCGCCGCATCCGGCAGTACGGCAGGTGTATTGACAGGGGTGCGGAAATCCTGAAGCAGCGTAAGCTCATCCTCAGTAAGCCGGAACTCCATCCAGTCATTGCAGTAGCTGTCACCATTTGCATAATAATACTGGGTCGTACCAGGCGGATAGAGCATGAATACCGGCTCAAAGAAGGACTGATTTTTTCCATCAATAACAAAAACAACAGGTGCTTTCACGATCAGTAAAAGCCAGTTTTCGATTCCGTAGGGACGGTCTGTCATAAAATAACCATTATGCTTGTGGCTGTATCCCATATCTGTAACTTCCAGGACGATCCCTCCTTTACTTGATTATACCATATCAGTACAGCAAAATCAAGCAGAAATATAATGATCCTGCTCACAAAAAGCACAATTTTACATTGACGCTTGACTTACTGTAGATGTATAATGATGATAGGAGATTCAGGAAATTCCTGTCCGATCCGAAAGCGGGCAGGAGATCAAACGATACATAAGATCGCTTTCAGGAGGTTATTCGCATGAAACAGATGAAAAGAATACTCGGGCTGGTCACAGCAGCAGTGCTCACCCTGTCCTCAGCTGCACTTCCGGCCGATATGGGAATAGACGTTACACTGGATGTACAGGCGGCTGATTTCAGCTATCCTGTGCAGGAATTTCGCATTGCGATCAATGATACGAACCGCAATCTGAACATCTACAATTCTGATGAGGGTTCGCACCTCAATTCGTGGACGCTGAACGGTACGGACAACGAAAAGTTCTATCTGAATTATATCAGCAGCGGCGTGTATGAGATCGTCAGCTCTGCAACAGGCTATATTGTCACCAATGACAGCGGTCTTGCAGCGATGAAGCCCGATGTGGACGGAGCAAATCAGCGTTGGAAAATACAGGCGGTCGAACAGGACTTTGACGGCTTTGACCTCTACTACAAAATTGTCAGCAATGCTGATTCAAGCGTCGGACTGACATTCAATGCAAACAGTAATTCCGTTTCCGTTGACAGCTACACAGGCGATGAATTCCAGAAATTCCGCCTTGACCTTGACGGCTTAGAGGGCTTTGCGGCGGCAAGTCTGGTAAATGGGAAAATGAAAGCCGGAACGATTGGCGGACTGCTTGGCGAAACAGTCTATGTCGATACGGTGGCTGACCTCATTTCTGCACTGGACAGCACAGAGCCGAAAACAGTGGTTGTGACAAAGGACATCGATCTCGTAAATCAGGACAAGGATAAACAGCGAATCCGTGACAATAAAACGCTTGTGGGAGCCTATTCGGGTGTTACGATTTATGACAGTCTGCTCCGTAACGATGACTTCTGGGGCAAGGACGATAAGCCGAGCGGAAACATCGTGATCCGCAATCTGCAATTCACAGGCAGATATCTCAACAGCACCAATTCTGGCAATCTTCTTCTGCAATTCTACGGTGTTCGTAATCTTTGGATAGACCATAACAGCTTTCAGGCGACCTTCGGACAGAATCGTGATGTTGAAGTCGGCAAGTTCATTTGGATCAACACGCCTGCCGTTGGCTGGTCAGATGATAAGTACAACACCTACAACCCCGACTATATCACGATAAGCTATAACGGCTTTTTGAACCGCTACTGGACAGTTGCTTTCGGTTCGCAGAATACCGATACCTCCAGACTGCACACAAGTGTCATGTACAATCGCTGGGAGCAGTGTTCGAGAAGATGTCCGCAGTATTCCAACGGTTTTGACCACAATTATAACAACTATCACACCGTAACAGGCGGCAGTAATCCGAATAAATCCGCACAGGTGATCGGCGGTGAGGGTTCACGCATTGTCAACGAGAATTGCCGCTTTGAGGGATATACAGGCAGCGAGATTGAGCCGGACAGGAATAGAGCGATCTCCTGTATTGAATCAGGCTCATACACAGCAGAAACACCGACAAGCAGTGTGTCGGCACTGAAATTCACCAATCTGAATACGTCCGAATGGACACCTTCAAAATGCTACGGCTATTCACTTGTATCGGGCTATAATACAAGCGGTACGGATATTAAGGATTTCTGCAATACCTATTCGGGCAAGCAAAGTTCTGATTCTGCGCTGAAATACATCACAGACAGCGATATGACAAAGTGGGTCAAGACACAGTACGCTTGCCCGTTCAGAAGTATCGATGTTGGCGATGATCCTGTTGATAAGGGTGCAGAGGGCGCAGTGATGGATACAAGCTGCACCTATATGTTCAGAAATGTAAACAGTGATCTGTATCTGGAGACCGCAGAGGACGGAAACGTACAGCAGGGTGCAGCTGGTGTACGAGCTGCCAATACATGGCAGCTCGTGGACGCTGGCGAAGGCTATTACTACATTCGTTCCTGCACAGGAGATGGAAACACCTATTTCCTGAATCTCACCAACGGCGATACAGCAAACGGAACGGATATCAATATTGCAGCCGACAGCGAATCTGATGCAGGAAAATTCAAGTTTGTGAAAAACGAGGAAGGCACTTATTCCATTACAACAAAAGCAACGAGTGATGCAGGCTGTGTAGGCGTGGCGGCCGCTTCCATAGAGACAGGCGCAAATGTCTGCCAGTGGGAGTGCAACGATTCCGATGACCAGAAGTGGATCCCTGAGATCGTGCTTGGTACAGAGGGCCAGCTCATTACCGGACTTCGTGTCAGTGATCTGACCTATGCGGCCAGCTGGACTCTGAATGACAGCCTGGAAACAGGTGATATCGTATTCGGCGACCGTGAAGGTGTAACCTATACCGCAGTTCCGGAAGAGCTGACAGGCGGTGAAGCGATCATAACAGCCTGTGATTCCAAGAATACTTCCGGCGAGCTTGCTGCATTTGAAGCAGGTGCGGATATGACCGTATACGTTGCGCTGGATGTCAGAGTGGAAAATGCTCCTGCATGGCTTGCGGACTATACAAAAACAGAGATGACAGCAACCAACATCAAGGATGTTGTATTTGAGCTGTATGCAAAGGACGTGAATGCAGGAGAAACCGTCATTCTCGGCGAGAACGGACAGTCCTCCGGATGTGTGAATTTCACCGTGTTTTCGGCCGAGAAGAAGGGCGCTGTTACAACTACAACCACAACGCCTGCTACAACCACAACGACTACCACGACAACGACAACTACAACTGCGACCGTGCCTATGGTATCCGGCGATGTCAATGCAGACGGCGAATTTACAATGCTTGATGTCGTGATGCTCCAGAAGTGGCTTGTGAATACCGGTGATATTACAGACTGGACGGCCGGTGATCTCTGTAAGGATGGCAGGCTGAATATATTTGATCTTTGTATCATGAAGCAGATGTTGCTTCAGAAGTAAGGCGATATCCGCAAAAGTAAGCTGAATATCGGATTCTGCACAGGAAAGAATAAAGACGTCTTTCTCTATCCGATATCGCTTTCAGCGGTTTATTCAAATATTCCCCCTACAATTTGACACACATTGCCGGATAGCCGATGTAATGTCAAAACCAGAATTTCCTTTTTGCTATCCTTGTATTCCTTTGGTTTCAGGGACAAATCAACGCAGCCGTATTTGGTCAAGTCAGATACGGCTGCGTTTTGTTATACAGAAATAGGGTAACTGTATTTTCATAAGTTCTCGTATTTTGGCGTAATATAGCCATGTTTTTCATGCTCCTTAAAGATGCAATATCAGTAAGAACCGATCCGAGTCCAACTGGGGGGGAGCCATACTGAACAAAGGCAGACCATTTGAGTGGTTTGCCTTTGTTATTTTCTATTCCGGATATGCCAAAAAACCGCATTCACTTGTTTTCAGACAGGTGGATGCGGTTTTTTGTTTTGATAGGCTGCAATTGGTAGGGGGCAAGCAGATCCAGCTTTTCAGTCGAAATTCATACAACAATCACTCAAGTTTCGTATCAATCCCACAATTGGTAAGGTGCAAACATTTAATACAAAGGAGATTATAATTATGAATCAGAACGCATCAATCCCACAATCGGTAAGGTGCAGGAACAACAATTTGTGTTCCTGAAACAAGTATACCACAAGGCATGGCTTCTGTCAAGAGAAAAACCGGAAAACACCCCATTGAGCAGGACGGCCGCTCAATGGGGTGCATCTGTTTACTCAAATACGATCACTTCTTCCATCGGTTCACTCGCAGGCGTGGTCACTATAACCGCATCCGTTGTCTGAGCGTCGGAGGTGTCGTCCTTTTCAAGGCCCAGGGCCTGTGCAAGAGCCGCAGCCGTTTCCTCCCCAATATAGAAGGTATAACCCCGTTCCATAATGTTGGTGATCAGATACCCGTCCTCCGTCACCCGCAGCGATTTGTTCGTAATACCAAGCAGCTCCACATTTGTGCTGACGCTGAACAGGGGCTTATGATAAGTGTCATCCTCCAATCTTGCAAGATCTCTGTGTCCGTTCAGCAGCTCCATCAGCAGAGAGACGTCATAGTCCGTGATCCACATACCGTCCTGCGCCGAATAGAGGGTATGGAATGAGATCGTTTCATCCAGTCTCATGTCCTCCATCATCTCGCCCAGCGTTTCGGGGGAATAGCGGCGGTTGGTGTAGACATAGCCGGTGTCCTGTCCCTGAAAATACACCGACACGGCACATTCCGCAGAAATCCCCTCAATGCGGTAAACGGATGCATCCGCACAGCGGATCTCATCGGCATATTCGTCATATCCTGTAACGATGGTGTCATACAGCTTTTCGCCGACATGCGCATTGGAAATTTTTACACATCGGGTCACATAGATCGCACCGTCCACTGTAAATTCCACAAACTGCTCCGAAATCGTCTTTTCATCCCACCGGGGTACTTCAAAGAGTTCCTCCGTTTCTGTGGTCGTTTCTTCTGTGCGCTCACTGAGCGGAGGCTCTGTCTGTGCCGGCGGCTCTGTCGTATTCCCGGCCGCCGGAGCATCCGTTCCGATCGGATCCACAGGCTCTGTCTCCGGTACAGCCGCGGCCGGTATCTCCGGCTGTGTATGAACCGCCTGTGTGTCAGCCGGTTCAGACGGAATTCCCGCAGCAGTCTCTGTTGTCTTTTTCTTCTCTGCTGAAGAAAGCGTGGTTTCCTGTGCTTCTGTCTCCATGCTTTCCTCCTTCTGCACCTCCAGGCTCTGCATATCAGAGACCATCTCTCTTTCCGTATCCGTTGTTACCGCCGTTACAGAGGGACGGCTGTTCTGCATGGGATTCAGATAGCCGATCCCTGCAATGGTCAGCCCGAGTGCGCAGACCGTTCCGCTGACAGCAGCCGCTGTCCGGATGCGTCTGCTGCTGATCTGCTTCTGCTCCATATATCTGTCCCGTGCTTTAAAAACGGCATCTGCAATTTCCTTAGAGTTCTTCATAAATAAATCCCATCCTTTCCAGTTCAAGCTTTAACGCCTTTTTCGCTCTGTATGTCAGATCTCCGATCTGACGCTTTGACTTCTTCATGATCCTGGCGATCGCTTCCGTGTCAAAATCCTCAAAGTATTTCAGATACAGGACCTGTGCATATTCCGGCTTTATTTTCTTCATGGCCTTATGCAGCTGGATCTTGCGTTCCTCCATCAGATACTGCTGTTCAATATCCGTTTCATCGGATAAGCAGAACGCCTCGTCCATCGGACGATCCGCATACCGTGAGCGCTGACGGAGGTGATTCAATGCGCAGTTCCGGGCGATGGCATAGAGCCAGGTTTTAAACGTGCTTTTCCCGTTGAATTTCGGCTTTTTGACGGCCAGCTTCACAAAGGTTTCCTGCATGATTTCTTCCGCTTCGCAGATGTTTCTCACAATGCTGTTCAGATAAAGTGACAAGCCCTCATAGTAGGTATCAATTATTTCAACAAGTTCATCATCATCACCATCCAGGAAACGGCGGTAGCGATCCGCATCGTTGCCCATATGATTTCCTCCCTTCGCTGCTGCAAATTTGCTTTCTGTCTATTAGACACAGCTGCGCCTGACTTTTCGCACTGTATTTTCATTTTTTCCCAAAAAAGGCTGCATCGCTTTGCCGGATGAATGGACTCCCCCTTGCTCCGGCGCTTTTTATAACGAAAAAATTCCAGCAGACCTCTGTCCGCTGGAATTTTGCAGCTTTGTATCAGCTCTGTTTCCCTCTGCGATATTGTGTGGGTGTCACCCCTGTATCTTTTTTAAAGGCTCTCATAAAATGCGCATAGTCATAGCCGCATTTTGCGGCAATGCTTTGCAGTGTCTCATTCGTTGTCACAAGCAGCTTTTTGGCAAGATTCATACGGCTCCGATGTACGTCACTCATACAATTCACACCAAATATGCGCCGATACAGCTTATGGAAATAGGATTCACTGATATTCAGCCGGCGGCTGCACGCTTCGATCCCCCACTCCCTTTCGGGAAAAAGATAGATCTCCTTCCGTATTTTCACAAGCTCAGTGTAATGCAGCTGCTCGGAAAGGGACGGCTCTCCGGAGGACGCATGGCTGCTCAGCATTTTTTCAATCATCTCCGTCGCCTTTACACTGTCACAGATATCCGTACCGCTTACGATCGCCGTATCCTGCTTGATATACAGATAACAGGGAACGTCCATCGTCAGATTATACTGCCTGAACTGTTCCTCTGCTCTTTCAATAAACGCCTTATGCTGCGTCCAGGGCGGTCTTTCTGCACCGATCACTGCAAAGCCGGTCTCCCCGACCCGGAAAATATTTTCCTTATTCCGGCAGCTTTTGGAAAGCATATCCGAAAATGCGACAAGCAGCCTCTCTTTTTCAACCGGACCGCTTGTATCTTCCAGTCTCCGCAGACCTCCGATAGAAAGCACGGTCAAATAAATATCCTTGCCGTACAATTTTGCTGCTTCAGCTGTCTCCTTCCATATACGGGAGCAGCCTTCCAGCAGATAAAGTCCTGTCAGCTCATCACGGCTTTCGGATATATACTTCCGGTAGGCCAGCCGTTTCAATTCATTCTGCGCACAAAGGGACTCCAGCCCGTTGTTGACCTCCCGGCAGAACCTGAGATAGTCCATGCTGAAATCCTCAATGCTTCCGGTGATTTCAAAACAGGCATAGCCGAAGCAGCGCTCCTGAAAATGCACCGCTGTAAAGCAGGTCACCTTCGGCTCTGAAGTATCCAGAAAAGCAGGCAGCATTTCAGCGGCCGGAAACATCACCCGATCATGCTCCACACTGATAAACAGCAGCTGCTCCGAATAGCCCTCCGTCCGGTAGAATCGTTCTCCGTCCTCTGTTTCTGTGCGATCCCAGTCCTCACACAGGCAGAGATAAAAATGCTCATCCCTATAACGCTCTTCATTAATAAAGGTATAGGTCATAGAAAACATGCGGTCAATGAAACCGTTCAGGCTTTCTGCATCATGCAGTGCAGCCGAAAGGCTGTAATCCATAAACCGTTCCGCAAATTGCAGATAATCAAATTCATGCCTGTCGAAGTATTCCCTTTTGGAATCACATCCACAGCTCTCACGCGGATAAAGAACGCCCTTCTCGCTGCCGCAAAGCTGCATTTCATCGCCTGTTATTTCTGAATACAGGCGGCACATGGAGACCCTTCCGAGCTGTCTCCATGAGGTCTTGTAGGTGGTGATCGCCGGAACATGGATCCTTGACTCTGTATAGCCGTCATAGCCTGTTACGCATATATCCTCAGGAACAGAGATCCCATGCTCCTTCAGTGCATCGCACAAGGAAATGGCCATGGTATCATTGGCGCAGACTACTGCATCCGGCCTGGGACGGATCCCGCCGGCAATTTCTTCCGCCAGCCTCTGTGCGGCAAAAAACCAGAAATCGCCGTAGATGATATCCTCCTCAGAACAGGGCAGTCCGGCCTTTTCCATCGCATCCCGGAAGCCCAGCTGCCGGTTCTGCGAGATCTCCAGATGCTCCGGACCTGTAAGGAAATATATTTTTCTGCACTGGTGCTCGCAAATCAGATGAGATGTAATTTCTGCAATTTCTGCTCTGTCCTCATACCACACCGGGATGAAGTTCTTTTTCTCAATACCGATCCGGATGACCGGTATCGGACAATGCTCCAGCAGAAACTGCTCGATATATTCATAATACTGTGTAGATGCAAAAGTATACGGGGCATACAGGATCCCATCCAGAAGAGAAAATCGGATGGCATGAAAAAGATTCAGCTCTCCGAGCGTGATTTTCTGATTCGTGCACTCTTCATTCAATGTAAAAATATATGCGCTGAACCCTTTGGAATACATCTGTTCAAGGATTCCCTCGAGAAGTTCCTTGTTGATATTTTTATAGATCCTTCCCACGATAATTCCAATGCGTTTCTGAAGTGCCATACGCTCCCTCCTGTCATGCAGTTTAGCTACATTATACCATGGAATTGCAGAAATTGCAACAATTGGTACGGTATATGCAATAAAGGGCTGTCCGGTGTCAGCGGCGTTGACAGATTCAGGAGAGTATGCTATACTGAATGCACAGAAATAACCCACTCAGAATAGGAGAATGGCTATGAATGTTGTATTTGAAGAACTGAAGGAAGAAGATCTGAAGGAGTGCTATGACCTGTGCATGACCTCCTTCGGGGAGGATTTTGCCTTTTCTGAAATCGAAGAAACCTTCCGGATGTGCAAGGGCAATCCGGCCTATCGGTTTATTGTAGGAAAGCTGGACGGGAAGATCGTTGCCTACACATCGGCCAATATCTTCCATAACCTCTTTGACGGCAAACGCCCGATCATGACGCTGTGGTATGTCTGCGTAGATCAGACCTGCCGGAGACAGGGAATCGGCCGGCAGCTTTTTGATGAGATCGAGCGGATCGCAATGGAGCAGAATTGCGAGATCATCTACTTCACCTGCCTGAAGGATAACCACTCGGCCCAGAGCTTCTACCGCTCCCTCGGCTATTCCGATGATAAGGAAAAGGCCTTTGTGAAATATTATTTCTGAGGTGCGCTATGAAATCAGATCTGGTTATACTTTATCCGCTGATGTATGAGGATTCGGCACACAGCCCTGAGGGCCTGGGCTGCAAAAGCAATGCCTATATAGAAGTCATGGACTACATCCTGCGCAACGAGGTTTCGGACAATATCAGCAGCTGTATAGAACGGCGGTTTCTGGGGCGGCACAGGTTCCGGTTCTATAAGGATTTTCCGGAGCTGCACTCGGAGCTGCTGGCGGAGGTCTTCGGAGAGGTGTATCTGGCTCTGGAAACCAGAACCAATCTATGCGTCTGTGAAATCATATTCAATTTCAGGCATTCGGGCCGTCTGTCCTATTATCTGGATGCGGTGTCCAAGGATGATGTGAACATTCTTGACCCGCAGATGGGAGAGCTGAACATGCGGGACTATCTGCGCATGCAGGGGCTTGAGGCGGTGGATCTGCCCAAGTGCTGTTCTTTCCTGTCGGAAACGCCTTCAGACAGGGAGCTGGCCTATCTGGTGGCCGCAGAATTCTACGATCATGATGATGAGGCCTTTATCGAGTCCAGCGAAATTGACAGGATCCTGAATGCGGACATGTCCCAGTACGACTTTCTCAAGTGCTACGCCTCTCCCAGAAGCGTAGTACATATCATGCGGCTGTTCCAGAGTCAGTTTTCAGAGCGGATCTATTATGAGGGTCTGTCTATATTCATTGCGGAGCTGATGATGCTGAACATTGCGGCGATCGACCGAACGAATATCCGTGTCAAAAAGGTACTGATATCCGGTGCAGAGCCTTCCTTTGAAATTGTAAAGGATATCAATCTGGAGTATGCCCAGACGATCACCCTGTGGAACATCAATATCTTCAAATCTTTCACAGCCCAGACGGCGGCTCAGAAATATTACGCGGCCTTTGAGATAGAAAAGCTGATTGAGGACTACAACCGGAATCAGGAGGTCATGGAGCATATTATGGATGTGAAGGAGTTCATCCATGAACGCACTCAGGATCGCATTCTGAATATAGCAGCCTTTGTGCTGACTGTCATTGAGCTGTGCCAGTTTATCTTTTCCATTGCACTCTCTGTTATCAATCATGAAAATTCCTCTGCAGAATATATTGTCGGCTTTTCCATGTTCGGCGGCATCACGGCTGCGCTGATCGTCATCACCATTCTGCGTACCCGAAAAAAGCCGTAGGCCTGAATCAAAAACGCTCTCATCCATTTGCGGAGGAGAGCGTTTTTTGTTTCTGATCCTATTTACAGCGCAGATGCTTTATCTGGCTTCTTTGAGCGAATGGAGCTGCTGCTCCTGCTGATCGCAGAGCTGATCGAGAAACAGCTCCAGCTTGCCCTTGCTGCGTTCAGTGAGGACGGCGTATTTCCGGAGAAGAAGCTTTTCATCCTCCGGAAGAAGGGACTCCCCGGCCCCGTGCGGATGGTTTGTCCGTCCGGCGATATAGTCCAGGCTCACGCCATAAAAGTCGGCCAGCAGCACGGCAAAATCCAGCGGTACGGTATGCTTGCCCTGCTCATAGTTGGTATATGTGGTTTTGTGCATGTAGAGCTTCTCGCACAGCTCCTTCTGCGTCAGGTCGCTGTCCTCTCTCAGGTCACGGATACGCTGGTAATGTTGCATAAGCCCCGCCCCTTTCTTTTATTTGGTTTAACGAAATTATACCACAAACACGGGCTTAGTCTTGACATTTTACAACAAATGATGTACAATAAAGCTATAAATACAATAATTGTTGTATTTGAGTACAATAAAAGGAGTTGGTTTTTATGCGGAAAATGAGGATAACAAGGCTCATGGCCATCGTGCTGACGGTTGTGATGATGCTGGGGCTGCTTGTCCCTGGTTTTACAATGAATGCTGAAGCTACACAGACCAAAAAGGCTAATTTCTCAACAGCGTATACCCTAACTGGAGATGGCGCAACTGATATTCTGAATGTTGCGTTGGCTCAGGTCGGAAAAACGGGCAGTCAGCTTGGGTATACTGAGGAGTGGTGTGCTAACTTCGTTTCAGACTGTGCAGACCTGGCTGGACAAAGCGCAGCTGTTCCAAGAACGGGTGCGGTAAATCATGAATATACCAGTTCTGAGAAATGGTATGGCCTGAAACAAACCATTCTGAAAGCTGGCGGTGTGGATGTAGGATTGGCAAATGCACAGCCGGGCGATATTATTTTCTTCTCCGGGCATGTGGAAATCGTGTATTCGGGTTCAGGCAGTTCCATAAAATCCGTTGGTGGAAATACGGGAAGCGGAAGTACACTATACAGCCGTATTGTATGCTCACCAAGAGTACACGGTTCGCCAGTATGTGTACTTAGACCGAATTATAGCGGCGGAACGGTAGTTCCAGACATCACGCCACCCGCCAATGCAACCTATTTCCCCGCCTGCGGTTCTGGTTATACATCAATAGTTGAAGCACTTAACTCAATCGGCGTGGACTCTTCCTATGCTTATCGCAAGACTATTGCAGCTGCAAACGGCATCAATAACTATTCCGGCACGGCCGACCAGAATACAACAATGCTTAATCTTCTGAAAGCAGGATCACTCATCAATCCGGATGCCTCATCCTCTGCCATTGTCACTCCGACGATTACTACAGACAAATCATCCTATACAGTTGGTGATACGGTAAATATTTCATGGGCCGCTTCTCCGTCCAATTCCAATCTGTCCCACTACTGGCTGACCATTATCGCTCCGGATGGTACATATGTTTACGGCGGTACAATGAATTTAAATACCTCGTATTCATTTGCAGCTTCGCAAGCCGGAGACTACGCCATCACAACATACGCAACGCCACAGGGGTCACTTGAAGGTGAAGGAAGTCTGACGGATACGGCAACAATAACCGTAAACGCACCAAAGCCCATTGAATTCTATTGCTCTTCTACCAGTTTTTTGGTGAGCACAGATTGCGAAGACGTGAAAAGCCGTGAGATTGAATTCTGGTATTATAATTACACAGAAGGTGTAACGATCGGATTTGAACACGGAGAAAATCAAAAGACGATCTGCGAATGGGGAGAATGGGAGAACGATTCCATAACATTAACCGTAACTGCGATTGAAGGATGCGAAAACGGTACGGAACTGCTGACCGTTTATCTGAAAAATACAGAAACCGGCGAACGCCTTGCGGAAAAAACGCTCTCTGTGCAGATGCTGAATGATGCAGTTTATGCTTCTGAATCTGCTGTAACGATCAATAAAACCGAAAACGAAACCAAACAGATCATATTTACCTATGATTGTGTTAGCGCAAGCTCTCTATACATTCACGCCGACTCGGACAGCTATGATAACGTATCTCTGGACTGGGGCACATGGTCCAATAGCCAATTGCCTTTAACACTGGAAGGCCTTTCAAGCGGCGTAGACAACATTGTATTTGAAATGATCGATTCCAACACAGAGGAAATCCTTGCAACAACAACAGTCAAAGTAACCGTAATCGAAAACAAATGCACTGTAAAGTGGAACAGCAATTATGAAGGCGGCCCGATCCGCTATGCAGAATACACTGTAGGAGACAAATTCGGAACAGCAGCC
Source organism: Ruminococcus sp. (assembly GCA_017472145.1). Classification (GTDB taxonomy): domain Bacteria; phylum Bacillota; class Clostridia; order Oscillospirales; family Ruminococcaceae; genus Ruminococcus_C. Next base: position 14,307 of record JAFUQX010000013.1, read on the forward strand.
AATACGAACAATGTCAGCAGACCCGGCTTTATTTTTGGAGGCTGGTATACATTTGATGGTAAAAAAATCACCTCTGATACACTTGTACCCAATGAGGACAAACTGACATTGTATGCACAATGGAAGGCGGATGGTGTGTATATATCCATTGACACCGTAAAGCTGACTCTGGACGAACTGATTGCAGCGGACTATAAAGTGAAAGTACCGATTCGTATATCCGGTACCGGCGGCTGGTACGAATTAGCCTACGGTGCTTCCTGGAATCCAGATGAATTGGAAGGATATAGCACCAGCGATGGCACTGTAATCTATCAAGCGTTAATGGATGATATTACAGTGGTTAATGCTCCGGTAATACACAACGACATGGATCTTTTCTGGGCAGGTGCAGTCGCTATAGCTGAAGCGGATGGAACGAAAAATTATGTGGAAGATGGCATCCTTCTCAATATAACCTTTACTGTAAATCCCTCCGCAGCGGCCGGTGATGAATACACAATCACTGCTTTAGACACGGCCCCTGATGGTACACGTGCCGAAGTTTCCACAGCGGATGGCAATTTAATGTATTATAATGTGAGCAGCGGTGCAATTATTATAGACTACACTCCCTCCGACATCAACCAAGACACCTCCATCTCCCTCCTAGACGCCGTCCTGCTCCAGAAGCATCTGCTGTCGCTCAGATCCCTGACCGCTGAGCAGATGCAGCTTGCGGACATCAACGGAGACGGCGTAGTGAATGTCTTTGACATGAGCCTGCTTAAGACACTCTTATAATATATCCCCTGCGCAAAACGCTCTCCTTCAGCCGAAAGAGAGCGTTTTTTCTATGTATATACGGGTTATGCAAGTCCCGCAGCCCGTTTGGCATACAGCTCCAGAATGGCCGTGGCGTCGCTGATATCAAGGGCACCGTTTCCGTCCATATCGGCGGCTTCCAGACAGACTGCATTCTGCTCCGGGTGGAGATGCAGCACATCCGGGTCAAGGGCAGCGGCCGACTGTGCGTAGTATGTAAGCACCGCCGTAGCATCGCTGATATTCACCACACCATTTCCGTTTGCATCCCCCGGCTCGGCCGCAAAGGTGTGCTCCTCAAAGACAAACAGCGCCGAATGCCGCTGATCAATGCCATAGTAGCCCGACTTTCCTTCCTCCAGAAGCTCCTCCGGCGTCAGCCAGGCTATACCGTTTTCCTTGTCCGTCCACTCGATATTGGCGCACCGCTGACAGTGAATGGCCGAATCCAGGATCAGATACAGGTCATTTTCCTCGTCATAATCCGCAATGGTGATCCAGTGGCCGTATACATTGGAGGAGGACGTTCCGCCGCTGCGCACATGCGCCAGCACCTCCTCGGCCTCCTTTGTATCGCCTACAAATTCCACACCGTATTCCTCGCCAAAGGCCTCCGAAAACGCCGGAAAAAATTCCACCAGCACGCCCGATACACCCGGTGTGCGATAGCCCTCCTCCAGGGCAAAATCTGCCAGGATCTTCGGCTCAATAAACTGCCCCGTATGATAATATACGCCATTGATCACAGAGAACAGACTGCATCCGGCCAGTCCCACGGTATTGCCTGTTTCCGTACCTCTGTTCCAAGGGTAGTCATACCAGCTGCTGGCCCAGGGCAGATACTTCATTCTCTGCGCCTCTGCTCCGTCCGCCTCACCCTGCTGCCATGCGATGGGAAAGGGTGCTTCAGCCGCATACACATTTCCTGGACTCACCCAGATCATTCCCGCTCCCAGACAAACCGCCGCCATCCGCAGCAGACGATTACTCAATTTTTGCACAAACATCCTCCTTTTATATCCATTCTGTACAAATAAGATTTCACTGGTTTCCATTATAACATGGATGCCGGCGTTTGTAAAGGGCAAAAAATTCCGCTGTCCCGACTCAGGCCGAGACAGCGGATAGGCTTTAAAATAAATTCTGATTCCGTTATGGATCAGAAATCAACTTCAAGGTCGTAGTAGCAGCACTTCAGCAGCTTTTCCATTTCCTCCTGTGTGGGGATTCTCGGATTGGAGCCTGTGCATGCGTCCGCAATTGCATTCTCTGCAATAGACGGCAGTCTCTCCAGGAATACCTCCTCCGGAACAAAGCCCTGCTCACAGGGATAGCTGTCTGCGCCATAGTTCTTGATGCACTGCGGAATGTTCAGGTCGTCATTCATCCTGCGCAGGTACTGGATCAGCAGAGTCACCTTCTCATCGTCATCAGCGCCGCCCAGACCCATATAGTCTGCGATCACGCCATAACGCTTCTTGGCCGTCTCATCCTTTGCGTTGAATGCGATCACCTTCGGCAGATACATGGCATTGGCTGCACCGTGGATAATATGAGCGCCATAATCCTGGAAGATCGCACCGGTCTTATGCGCCATGGAATGAACGATACCCAGCAGCGCATTGGAGAAGGCCATACCGGCCAGGCACTGTGCATTGTGCATCTTGGCCCGGGCTTCCATATCGCCGTTGTAGGAGGGAATCAGCTCCTTCATGATCATCTCAATGGCGTGAATGGCCAGCGGATCGGTATAGTCCGTGTTGGCGGTAGAAACATAGGCCTCGATCGCATGAGTCATAGCATCCATACCAGTGTGAGCCACCAGCTTCTGGGGCATGGTTTCAGCCAGCTCCGGATCAACGATCGCGATATCCGGAGTGATTTCAAAGTCGGCCAGAGGATACTTGATACCCTTGTCATAGTCCGTAATAACAGAGAAGGCCGTAACCTCCGTAGCCGTACCGGATGTGGACGGAATCGCACAGAAGTGCGCCTTCTTTCTCAGCTCCGGAATGCCGAACACCTTGCACATATCCTCAAAGGTGCAGTCCGGATACTCGTATTTGATCCACATCGCCTTAGCTGCATCGATGGGAGAGCCGCCGCCCATCGCTACGATCCAGTCCGGTTCGAATTCCAGCATCTTGGCCGCACCGTTCATAACGGTAGTAACAGACGGGTCAGGCTCTACGCCCTCGATCAGCAGAACCTCCAGGCCGGCCTCCTTCAGATAGTCCTCGGCCTTCTGCAAAAAGCCGTTTCTTTTCATTGCACTGCCGCCTACTACGATGACAGCCTTCTTGCCCTTCAGTGTTTTCAGTGTTTCCAGAGAGCCCTTGCCGTGGTACACGTCTCTGGGAAGTGTAAATCTTGCCATTTCAATCGTCCTCCTTGATGTTGCATTTTTAGAATGTGTGTTATGGATCACGCAGGCCTTTGTATGTAGAACCTGCACAATAATTACTTCCATTTCTTGAATTCAGTATAGCATTTCTACACCCTCTTTGCAATGAACTGTTCGTGAATGTTTTGTAACTTGTACCATTTTACAAAATTCTCTTTGTTTACAGGGGGCTATATCGATTCTTCCCGGCTCTCTGAATATGCAAATCAAATTGATTCAGCTCTATATATGCAATATATCAGCTTGTACGCTTAAATAAAACAATATTAAATACGCATTTGCTTATTTTTTGAAAAATCAGAAAAAACCGGTTGACAAATTTCGAGGAATATGGTATACTATCTAAGTCAGCTCACGAGAGTATAAATCATAACGAGGTGTGGCTCAGTTTGGTAGAGCACTACGTTCGGGACGTAGGGGCCGCAGGTTCGAATCCTGTCACCTCGACCATCTTAGGTCTCTGCAAAATAGATGACACACCAAAAAACCACGGAAATTCCGTGGTTTTTTGCGTTTTATGGGGCGAAAAAAGTGGCTTCAAAACCATAGATGACATTGGGCGATTTTGAACGACTAACAAGATTCGAACGCAGGGGTCTGGGTTTTGAGGGCAAAAATAAAGGATATAAAGGCGAATTTGAGGAAAATTTCTCAGATTCGCCTTTTGTCATATATGTAGAAGTTTGTGGGCGGGTTTTGTCTGGTTTGACAGGACTCGCCTTTTTTGTTTTCCGGCGAAGGA
>JAFUQX010000076.1 GCA_017472145.1 Ruminococcus sp.
ACCCATCGCAAGAAATTCATCCAGCGTATAGGCCCCAAGAAAATCTGCTTTTGTCTCCTCCGCAGAGACCGGACTCATTCCGCACAGGGACAGGCCCATCACAACAGTCATCAAAATCGCCATTATCTTCTTTTTCATAATAATACCTCCTTACGATCGATTACAAGTTCTTACACGTTCCGGAAAAGCGAAAAATTGCACTTACAGAAATCCTTTCACAGTCTGTATTCACGGCTGCATATATTTCCAGCATACACTTATATAATCCGGAAATCGCATCAAACATTACAGTTTTTGGAAATATTCTCCATTTTACACAAAATAATCGGTTTCGACTTATTGAAATTGCACAGGTGCAGACAGGACTCAGGTGAAAATTCGGCAGGATTCAAAATTTTTTTGAAAAAGGGCTTGACAAGTGTGTATATAGGTGATATACTGTATATACAGGATATACACAGTATATCACGCACAGAAAGAAAGGAGCTGTAGAATGAATATCATCATCAGCCATACAAGCGCAAAGCCGATGTATGAGCAAATCGAGGAAGGGATCAAAAAGGCCATCTATGACGGTGAGTTCCAGAACGGGGAGATGCTTCCCAGCGTTCGGCAGCTGGCCAAGGATCTGAATGTCAGCGCCATTACCACAAAGAGAGCCTATATCGACCTGGAGCATGAGGGGTTTGTATATACCATCTCCGGCAAGGGCACATTCGTGCGGCTGGACAAGCTCACCCAGCTTCAGGATAACCGGGAACGGGAGCTGATGGAGAAGGCCGGGACGCTTGCAGAGGAGTGCTGCAAGGCCGGCGTTGAAAAGGACAAGCTGATCGAGGTAATCGAGGACACATACAGAGTGAATGGAAAGGGAGAGTCAATATGATGAATCAGTATGCACTGGAAGTGGAGAATGTATCCAAGGAATATGCGGACTTCAGGCTGGATAATGTGAGCTTCCGCCTGGAAAAGGGTATGGTAATGGGCCTGGTGGGCGAAAACGGCGCTGGCAAGACCACCATTATCAAGCTGATCCTCAATGCGATGGAAAAGAGCGGCGGAAACATCCGTGTTTTCGGAATGGATCATGTGGAGAAGGAAGTGGAATCCAAGGAGCGGATCGGTTATGTGGCCGATGATGACTACCTGCTGATCACGTCCAACATGAAGCAGTATGCAAAGGCCTTTGCCTATGTGTACAAGGACTGGGATCAGGCGCTGTTTGAGAAATACGCCAGAATGTGGAAGCTGCCGCCGAAGAAGAAGTTTTCGGAATATTCCAAGGGCATGAAGACCAAGGCTATGCTGGCTCTGGCCCTGGCCCATCACCCGGATCTGCTGATCCTGGATGAGCCGACCGCAGGCCTGGACCCGGTGGCCCGGATCGAGGTGCTGGATATTCTCCGTGAGATCGTAGCGGAGGGTGAGCGTGCGGTGCTGTTTTCCACCCATATTACGGGAGATCTGGATAAGATCGCAGACAGCGTGACTGTGCTGATCGACGGCCGGGTGACAGAGAGCATGGCCATCGACCAGATCGAGGATAAATATGCAGTGATCAGCGGCAGTCTCAGCGTTCTAAATGCCGGAAATGAGCGGCTCTGTGTGGGTATCCGGAGGGGCACACAGGCCTTTGAGGCTCTGGTGGAGAGAAAGCATCTGGATAAATTCACTGGTGTGGGCGTACATACCCCGAATATTGAGAATCTTCTGACCTTCAGCATCTGGGGTCATCGTGAGGAGATCGTAGAGCTGGGAGGAGAGCAGAATAATGGCTAAGGTAAAACAGCAGGTAAAATTCAATCCCAATTGGTCAGAGACCAAGCGGGTGGAAAAGGTGAGACGGGCGCTGGCCGGGCCTTCCAACATGGGTGTGGCCATTGCATTCACCGTTCTGGCGGGGATGATGTTCGGCTTTCTGGTGTGCGGATGTATTTTGGATCCGGTGTATTTCTTTGAGGACGGCGTGGAGGAGCTGTGCGTTTTCGGCTGCGGCGGTGTGTTTATGCTGTTTATGCTTTTCATGCTGCATACGGCGCTGCCCTTCAGCAAGAATGCGAATACCGTGGATCGTGCGCAGAGAAATATAGCAAAGGGCAGCTATCGGTTTGTGGATACCTACATGCACCTGCCGGTCCGAAGGGTGGCGCTCTATAAGCAGAGCTTCCGTCCCTTCTTTCTGGTGATGCTGCTGGGCTCTCAGCCGGGACTGTTCATCAATGTGATGGTGCAGATCCAGCCGCTGCTGGACTTTGCAAAGGGCTTTGCTGCTATGATGTGCATCGTGCTTCCGATATTGTTTACGGTGTATTATATGGTTTATTTCGGCGTGCTGCGTCTGAACAAAAAGACAGCCACTAAGGTATGCACTGTTGTTTTCGTTCTGTTCTATGTGATCTGGCTGGGTTCGATGTTTGACGTGTTCCATGCGGTATATGACTGGGAGGTTCTGCGGATGCTGGCGGGTGCCCCGTCCATCTGTGTGAATGTGGTGCTCCTTGCGGCCGTTGCCGTGATGCAGAAGCTCTGTGCGGAAAAGAATCAGATACAAGCGGCATGGGAATTCTAAGGAAAGAGAGTGGAGACGGATATGGGAGAATATGCAAAGAGGGAAAAGGACTTTGACATGAAAAAGAGCCTGAAGGGCATTTCCGGTGTATTCCGGCTGTTCGGGGTCGGGCGGATGATGGCCTTCATCATCCTTTTCACCACAGCTGTAAATGCGGTCAATGCATGGTTCGGGTATATGACAGAGCTGGCCGGCGGTCTGTGGGTCGGGCTGACGGTGGGCAGCAGCATGTGTTATATGATTGCGGCTGCGGCGGTATCAACGATTTTTGCCCAGAATTATAAGCTGATCTACACCATGCCCATGCAGGCTTCTACCGTTCCGGCCCAGATGGTGGGCGTGGTAGACCTGACAAGCTTTGCCTGTATGGCACTGGATGTGATCGCCATGCTGGCGACGGGCTACAGGCAGGAGATCCTGCTGAAGGTCTGCATGCATGTAATGCTCTATATTGTGGCTCAGCTGGTGCTGTATATTTTCACACGTTCCTCCTTCAGAGCTGGCAGCAATGCGAGAAATATCGTTTATGCTGTGCTGGGCTTTACAGGCTATATGGCGGGTGCTATTATTTACTCAACGGGCATGACCATTCTGGAGGAGCAGCCGGATTTCTGCCGGGAAAATCTTACATGGCTCATCATAGCTCTGGGTGTACTGGGAATTGCGGCTGCGGTCGTGACAGAGCTGGTATACAAGGGCGTCCGGAACTGCGTGCGCCAGACAAAGCTCTATAAGGTGAAGAAAAAGAAGAATGAGCTGGAAGCGTCTTATGTGTGAGAGGGCGCAGTATAAGCCGTATTGTATAAAATGAATATGCAGGGAGGTCCTCAGTGCAGGGATAAGTGTCGCTCTGCGCTGCGGACTTTCTCTTTCCATTTAAGAATAGCTGCGTTGAAAAACCTCTGAAAGCTTCCTCTTAGAATGGGAAGCTCCGCTTGTCAAAAAAGTCGGATTTTCCGCATAAGGCTCCCCTTAGTAAGGGGTAATCCCCACAGTGTGGGGAAATGTCCGAAGGACAAAGGGGACCGGCTCGTGGAGCCTGTCGGCACGAAGTGACGACTGAGGGGATGCAAAAAGTACGCAAAACCGTAAGTTTTCTCATGTCTTACAATCCCCTCCGTCACGCCTTCGGCGTGCCACCTCCCCTTACTAAGGGGAGGCTTTTAGAGGTTTTTCGACAAGCTGACCTCCCCTTATTAAGGGGAGCCTTTCACGATCGCCTTACGTTGATGACATGGCCCTTGCCAAAGGGAGGTTTTCAGGTTTTTTTCGACAAGCTGACATGATTTATCATTGACTTATCCTACAGAATCTGGTACACTGAAGGTACAAAAGCTTGTACTGATTTACCAACAGGAGGGAAATTGAATGGGTTATCATGTATTCAGAAAGGGTCTGGCGCTGCTGACCGCCGGACTGATGCTGTCCTCAGCGGCTGTCTATGCACCGCTTCCAGCCGATGCTGAGGGCAATCTTATCAGCAACGGCACATTCGACAGCTCTGTTTCCGGATGGGGCACTTATAAGGAGAGCGGCGGTGCGGCCACACTCACTGCGGACAATGGCCGGCTGGCGCTGAATGTCACCAACACCGGCACAAAAAACTATGCGGTTCAGGTCTACTATGACATCATTCCGATGTATCAGAACGGCGTGTATCACCTGAGCTATGAGATCTCATCCTCAGTGGATCGCTATGTGGAGGGGCTGATCCAGCTGAACGGCGGAAACTATCAGGCCTACACCTGGAAGGGGCTCAACATCACCAGTGAGCCGCTGACCGTGGACTATACCTTTACCATGAAATACGAAACGGATATTATGGCCAAGTTCCTGTTCAACTGCGGCGATACAGGGACAGAGCTTCCGGAGCATACGATCTATCTGGATAATGTTGTCCTTGAGCTGGTGGATGACAGCCAGGTGGAATATGATGCGTTCATGCCCTATGAGCCGGATATCATGACCAATCAGGTGGGCTATAAGCCGGAGAGCGAGAAGATCGCCGTGTTCCGGAATGTCACGGATGAGACAGAATTTTCCGTAGTAAATGCGGATACAAAGAAAACCGTTCTCACCGGAATGCTCTATGGGGAGACGGAATATCCCGGCGCAGACGAAACGGACTTCTACGGCGACTTTTCCGATGTTACAGAGGAGGGTACGTACTATATCACCTGTGGAGGGCTGGATGATTCCTACACCTTCACCGTAGGGGACGGGGTGTATGATTCCCTGCTGGATGATTCTGTGCGAATGCTCTATCTCCAGCGGTGCGGCGAGGCCGTGGAGGATGATGACTTCGGGCACGCAGCCTGCCACACCGGACTTGCAAAGGTCTATGGCACAAACGAAACCATCGATGTCAGCGGCGGCTGGCACGATGCCGGAGACTATGGACGCTATGTTGTGCCGGGTGCAAAATCCATAGCCGACCTGCTGTATGCCTATGCTGCTGCGCCGGAGCTGTACAGCGACCATATCGGCATTCCCGAGAGCGGAAACGGTGTGCCGGACGTTCTGGACGAGGTGCGCTATGAGCTGGAGTGGATGCTGAAGATGCAGGCGGAATCCGGCGGTGTATACCACAAGGTCACCTGTGAAAATTTCCCCGGCTATGTAATGCCGCAGTTTGAGACCGGACAGCTCATCGCAACACCGGTTTCCACTACAGCTACGGCGGATTTCTGCGCATCCATGGCTATGGGCTATGAATTCTACTATGACATCGACCGCACCTTTGCAGAGACCTGTCTTGCTGCTGCGGAAAAGGCCTGGGCCTTTCTGGAGGAGAATCCTGACCTGATTTTTGATAATCCCGAGGATATTACCACGGGTGAATACGGGGACAGCTCTGACAGGGATGAGCGGTACTGGGCGGCGGCGCAGATGTACCGTGCAACGGGAGAGGAAGTCTATAAGACGGCCTTTGATGCGATGATCGTGTGCAGGGGAATGGACTGGACAACGGTAGGGGACTATGGAAACATTGCCATTCTGACCATGGACGGCATCGACAAGACCTCCACTGCCTACAAAAAGTGTCTGAATTCCGTCACATCTCAGGCGAAGAAGCTGGCCGGGTCCGTGGAGGAGCACCCCTATGGCATCTCTGTGACCAGCTTCAACTGGGGCAGCAATATGACCATTGCCAATGCCGGCGTGATCCTGGGGCTTGGCTATGAGCTGACGGGAAATTCCGAGTACAGCAAGGCGGCAGAGTCCATTCTCAGCTATCTGCTGGGGCGCAATCCCAACGGTGTCTGCTATGTTACCGGCTACGGTACGGTTTCTCCGCAGAATCCGCATCATCGTCCGTCCATGGCCATGAAGCAGTCCATGAAGGGCATGCTGGTGGGCGGCGTAAACCAGAATCTGGATGACAGTGCGGCCAAGGCCTATCTGGCTAGCGTCCCTGCGGCGAAGCGGTATGTGGATCATTCGGAGAGCTATTCCACCAATGAGATCACCATCTACTGGAATTCGCCCCTGACCTATCTGCTTTCTCTGACGGAAACCGAGGAGGATGTGTGGCAGCCGGGTGATGTAAACGCCGATGGTACATTCAGCATCGCCGATGCAGTTCTCATGCAGAAGTTTCTTCTGGGGCAGAAGGAGCTTGTGAACCAGAAGGCCGGAAATGTCTGCGAGGATTATGACATCAATGTACTGGATCTCAGCGTCATGAAGGAGATGCTCCGGAAATGAGCGATGATGATATAGCATGAAAGAAACCGTCCGTATTTGAAATGCGGACGGTTTGTTGTATTTTGTTCTGTTTTATAAAGGCAAAAGAAAAAGACCTGTTATCTGACAGACTGAGCTGATTTCATACGAGATCAGCTCTTTTCTGCTTTGTTTTCAGTAAGCTCCCCCACCACAATCTGCCGCTGTGTGCATCATTGGTGCAGGTCACAATGGTAATGCGATTATCGCCGAAATCGTCCGGTATCCATGTTCTGTAACGGTGTAGATATATCTGGTACGATTCTCGTCATGCTTCATTTTGTTGAAGCTCTCCGCATAAATGGTGCTGTTATGCCCTGCGATGCAGTAATTGCCGTTTCCGACTTCACCTGTATCGGGAAAATGCCCTGCTGCTTTTTGACAGCACCTCATGCTCTGTGCCGTCCATGACAGGAGATTTGATGTCAAGGTCTGGAATCTCAAAGACCACACATTCTTTCAGAAGTCTTTGCTTTTCGATCTCATGGCTGATACGATTCCAGCCAAATAACGCAAGTATGCTCATATCGAGGAGTATTGCAATGAGTCCTGTGATGAACAGGACTTTTTTTCACTTTCATCGTATCACCGTCCTTTGTTTCTATATATAGCAGATTTCACCTGATATTGCAACAAAAGGAGCGCCCGATTAGCCATCCGTATTGTTTTAATATATCGATTATTCAATCGCAACATACACGTCCATATACGGCGTTCCGTCAACAACATATTCCTTTTCAAAGCAGGAAATAATTCTTTTATCCTCCTTGTGGGGTATTTCGTTTACGTCAATATGGGTCATCAGCACCTTGTATGCATTGGGAATAGTGTGAAAAGGTGCATCGGTGTAGTTTTTGATTGTTATGGCAATGTATTTCTGTTTTTTCTGACTTACAATTTCCAGCTCGTCCCTTTCGGCGCTGAAATCCTCTGGCAATATCAATGCGGCGGCATAGCCGTGCATATTGAACACATTTATCTGCTCCTGGGACAGGAAAGGAAAATCCCAGCCGATTATCTGCGGTTGGGTTATGCCGATCCTTTCCGCCATTCTCTGCATATGGCAGATTGCGTCCTCCTCAGGCTCTCTGCTGACAACGGCATATCTGACATACCTGAAGGCATCTACTTCTTCTATGCGGATATCGGAGTATGACTCATCATAGACATTCATATCCCCACGCACGACCTCGTCCATACTGCACGAGAACAGCCTGCATATTTCTATCAGCTTATCCATTTCGGGGTATGCTGTGTCCAGCTCCCATTTTGAAACAGTCTGACGGCTGACCCCCAGCCGTTCCGCCAGATCCTCCTGTGTCATTCTGTTCCGCATTTTCCGCAAAAACTGTAAATTTTGTCCAAAACTCATAATGGCTCAACTCCTTTATATCTGATATATCAATCTTATCACATGAGCACGGGATTTTCCACCAACCCGCGGGTTCTTTTTTTGCAGAAAAGGCAACTTAAAGGTGCGGAAAAACAGCGGGCGGCTGATAGGGATCCCCTCCGTCACTGCTTCGCAGTGCCACCTCCCCTTAATAAGGGGAGACTTTCAGAGGTTTTTTGACAAGCTGAAAGCACCTGCCCTGTGAGGGTAGGTGCTCAGTCTGTAGGAAAAGTCGGATTTTCCGCATAAGGCTCCCCTTAGTAAGGGGAGCTGTCGGCACGAAGTGACGACTGAGGGGATTGAAAAAGCACGCAAAATCGTAAGTTTTCTCATGCCTTACAATCCCCTCCGTCAC
>JAFUQX010000014.1 GCA_017472145.1 Ruminococcus sp.
GCGGTCTTGTTCGCCGCCTAACTGGCGCCCGTCCCCTTTGTCAGCTGCGCTGACATTTCCCCGCACTGCGGGGAATCACCCCTGAAAAATGCTGTCGCATTTTTCCACCCCTTTCTCCGTGCGCCGGAAGTACGGCGCAGGTGATTTCGCTCTCTGCGGAGAGCGACCAGGGACGCTGTCCCTGGACCCTGGCAGCATTTTCGAGAAATTGCTGCACCAAAAAGCTTTTATACCTGCCTAAGTTGATGAGGAGCTTTTTCGACAGACTGGGCAGCTGCAGTAACGCAGCTGCATTTTTAGAGGTGATATGCATGAACATACGCATCGCTGGAATCGTGAATGATTCCATCGTAGACGGACCGGGCTTCCGGTTCACCATCTTCACGCAGGGCTGTCCGCACCGCTGCCCCGGATGTCACAATCCCCAGACCCACGACTTTGACGGCGGCACAGAGATCACTCCGGAGGAGCTGCTGGAAAAGATCAAGGCCAATCCCCTGCTTAGCGGCGTGACCTTCAGCGGCGGTGAGCCATTTGCACAGGCCGGAGTCCTGGCCAGCCTTGCACGGGATATCCACGCTCTGGGCGGCCTTGATGTCATCACCTATACAGGCTATACGGTTGAACAGCTGCTGGAGGGCTTCGACCAGAATCCAGCGTGGAAAGCCCTCCTGGAGGAAACGGATATCCTCATAGACGGGCCGTTTCTGGAGGGCAGCAAAAGCTATGAGATCCGCTTCCGTGGCAGCTCCAACCAGCGGTATCTGGACGCCAGGGAAAGCCTGCGTCAGGGAAAGGCTGTGCATGCGCCCCTTCCGGAATAATCCCGAAAGCCGACGCATATAGATATTACAGGCCTTTCTGATACAGCCACGGCTAAAAATTACATTTCGGTTAAAAATCATTCCAATCCGGAAAACAAAGATTACAGTTCGCAAATCCGCTTGCTTTCAGCGTAGGAATATGGTATCATGTAAGTGTATTATTATGATTGATATTCTGCTTGGAAAGGAGTGCTGATTGATGAGCAGCAAAAATCGTATTCTGGTTTCTCTTTTGATTCTGATGGGAGCGGCTATGCTTGGATCCTGTACAAGTGCGGCTGATGCAAATGCTGCATATGCAACAGCATCTCTGATTGAGACCTGCGTTGAATCCATGATGATGTAAAAGAAACAGATCGTAAAAAATAAAGTCCTCAAAGCGCTGCTTTGGGGACTTTTTGCGCAGCTACAGGCCGACAAGCATCCCACAGAAATATCAGCAAACTGAACAGGAAAAGCGAGATTTCGCACCAAAAAATTAACAGGATCCATGCCGGGAAATTCTCAGAAAATGCTTGACAAAAAAGCAGTTTTCGTATATAATTAAGAATGTACTGTCAGAGAGACCGGTTACTATCTTGCGAAACACCGGCAGTGCAGTCTAACCCAGCTGCCCTCTGCCTGGTTTCCCGATGAGGCCAAGGCTTCACCGGAAACGAAGATATTTTGATAGAAGTTCTTAGGAGGAATTGACTATGGCAACAACTATGCCGAAGGCTTCAGAAGTAAGCCGCAAGTGGTATATTATTGATGCAGCAGGCCAGCCGCTGGGACGTGTTGCAGCAAAGGCTGCTCACATTCTGAGAGGTAAGCACAAGACTACTTTTGCTCCGCACGTTGACTGCGGCGATTTCGTAATCGTTATCAACTGCGACAAGGCTGTTCTCACAGGTAAGAAGCTGGAGCAGAAGTACTACTACTGGCACACCGGTTGGATCGGTGGTCTGAAGAAGACTCAGTACAAGGAAATGATGGCTGAAAAGGCTGATGAAGCTATGAAGATCGCCATCAAGGGTATGCTCCAGCACAACAAGCTCGGCGCTGCACAGCTGACTCGTCTCCGCACATACAAGGGTGCAGAGCACAAGCAGGCTGCTCAGAAGCCGGAAATCTGTGAATTCTAAGGAAAGGAGCATTGAACATGTACGAATCTAAGGTTAAATACTATTATGGTACTGGCAGAAGAAAGCACTCTGTTGCAAGAGTTAGACTGTATCCGGGTACCGGCAATATCACAATCAACGGCCGAGGCATCGATGACTACTTCGGTCTGGATACTCTGAAGCTGATCGTTCGTCAGCCCCTGGCTCTGACTGAGAATCTGGAGTCCATGGACATCATCTGCACAGTAAGCGGCGGCGGTGTTACCGGACAGGCTGGTGCGATCCGTCACGGCGTTTCCCGTGCTCTGCTGGAATTCAATCCGGAGCTGCGTCCGGTTCTGAAGAAGGCAGGCTTCCTCACTCGTGACCCGAGAATGAAGGAGAGAAAGAAGTACGGTCTCAAGGCCGCTCGTCGTGCTCCGCAGTTCTCCAAGAGATAACAGAACCCCTCTCAAAATGCCGTATTTTCGGCAGATCCGAGAGCTTACACAACCGATTTGTTGTGAAACGAATGATAAAGGCAGTGGATTTTTCGTCCACTGCCTTTTTTGTTATGCTTCTTTCGGTCTGATCGAATGACATACGACTCATTTTCAACATGCATCAGAGCGGTGGTTCATGGTCAGATTTTTTCCAACAGTTCTGCTTTCTTGACGTTGAATTCTTCATCTGTAATGGCCCCCTGCTCTTTGAGTCGGTTCAGATAACTGAGCTGTTCAGCGGCCGCCGTGCTCTCTGCTGAATGCATTGTTTCACGGTAGATATTTTCCTCTATCTCCTCCTGTACTTTCTTCATTTCAAGGAAATACTTGTGCTCAAAGGGATATACAAGCGGCTTTTTCATGATAAAAAGCACTGTATCTGCAATCAGATAGACCCATCCCACAAGAGCGGCAACGAATACAAGCAGTGCAGCTGCAAGTAAAGCGAAAATTCCCAGAAGAAGAGCGATTCCAATTCCGTTTTTCCACATTTTCTTGAAATAGAATTCAAAATGTACGATTCCCAGCAGCATTCCGCCCGAGCCGAATGCGGAAAGCAGGGATCCCATAAAATCACCTGTTCTCACCAGATCCGAGATGAGCGCAATCACAAAAAGCCCCCATCCGATGAACAGAAATACCTTTCTGATCTTGTTTCTTCTTTCATAGGCCTTCTGCGCCGATACCGGCATTTCTTCGATATGAATCATTTTACTTTACCTCCTGAAATTTCTTTTTGATATTGGATTCAGATTCTGATTGAATCTACAATGTAAGACGATGTATGATCCCCTCCTTCGAGAACGAAATAGAAGCATAGGTTACATTTTCAAGTTTTTCTTTTTCATAGCCCGCTCCCCCCTCTGATCTGTTTCTACAATCCGGAACTTTTTTATTATATCATATCCCTCCGCAAAAGTCAACAGTTTGTGTGTTTAAAATCCACGAAGTTAAACCCACTATATGGTACACTGATAATAACAGGAGGCGATACAATATGCAGGATTTTGGCAAGCGAATCAAGGAACTCCGTCAGAAGGCAGGCCTGACACAGCAGCAGCTGGCTGAACGTATCTGGGTGTCGAAGGCGGCCATCAGCAACTATGAGTTATACGAACGCAATCCTTCACCGGAAATTCTGATCAAGCTGGCAAGGGTTTTCCACGTTTCCACGGATTATCTTCTGGGCATCGAGGAAAAGACGCAGACGCTGGATCTGAGTGATCTTACCGATGAGGATATTCAGGTTCTGGAAAATACGGCGGCGCTGCTCCGCAAGAAAAATCTGGAGCACAGTCACTCGAAGAAAAAGAAACGCGAACGGGAAATGGAATAAGAGGATCAAGGGCTGCTGTTCTGTACGGCGGTCCTCTTTGCTGTACCGTTTTTCTCATTCCTCCGTTCTATGTGTGCAGAGGTCAATGAATCGATCACGACTTTATCCTTATCGTTATCAAAGCCGCTGTCGAAAAATACATCGGCCACCGTATTCTGTGCAAGCTCACGCATCAGGTTCATGGGACGTCTCACGCCAAGACTTCCGAAGGCAATATCCAGAAGCTCCATTTCAGCTGATTCTGTAAGCTGAAGGGTGATCCCGATCTCGTCGGAGATCTCTTTTACCTTGCACTGAATCAGCTCCTGCATATCTTCTCTGGACAGCTTGTGAAAGTTTACTACCTGGGACAGGCGTCCTGCAAGCTCTTCCTGCATTCCGAAATCGATTATATCCTGTAAGGATATGTCCTCATAAAAATCATCTGCGGTCTTGTTCATTGCATCCGCCTCCTCCGAAGGAGCAGCATCAGAAAGAAAACCCAGTTTTCTTGTTTCCCTGCGTGTTTTCTGATGACGGATGCTTTGAAACGCACCCATCAGCACAAACATTGTCTGACCCGAATCAAAGTCATAAGGATCATCATCAAGCTCTACCTTCATTTTGCTGCCTTCAATCATCGTCAGCAGATTGGACTGGACCGCAGCGTTGATATTGCCGCCCCGAGCGCCATAGCAGGGAACGCATTTTTTATCCGCTTCATCCAGAAAGCAAATGCCTATGCCGTTGCATTTCGGATTTTCCTGAAGGATCCGCTTCGGTATAGCAGATGAATTGGTTCCCTTAAAGCCCTCCTCGGTGATCTGACTCAGATCGATCTGTACAACTGCAATAGGGATATCATGGATGGCAAAGAAGTCCCGTACCGCTCTGTAGAATTCCGTTTTTCCGGAGCCGCTGGGCGCTGTCAGAACCCAGTTAAGAGCCGTGAAGGCTTCTCCGCCGGCCACCTGCTGCAAATAGCGGTAGATCTGATAAACAGCGGCTTTCAGCTGCCGGCCCTGACCCTGGATTCTGTTCTGACAATAGGAAAGCAGCTCCTGAGGGGCGTGACGTTCAAGAAATCTCTGCACACATCGGCCGATATCGCCTTTGCACTGCTTCTCCAGCTGAGCAATATCCGGAGTCATTTTCATTTTGCCCGTGATTTCAAAATGCAGAGATCTGATTTCGAGCATGTGCATATTCGACAGGCCAATGATCTGGTTGTCTCTGCTTATGAGAAAACGGATATAGCTGCAATTGGTAAAGCGTTCAAATCGGCTGATGATCGTGCTGTATTCTTCTCTTTGATCAAGGAAATCATACTGATTCAGAACAGCTGCACCCGGAAAGAGCAGCACAGCCTTCTCATCCTGCTTTTCCAGTACATAGTCCTTGCTGTCCACACTTTCCAGAAAGCACTGTGCAGATACAGAGGATGCTTTCATACAGTCCAGAAGCAGATGATCCTCTATAGGCCTGATGACATAAATTCCGCTGTCGAGTCCGGAAAAGGCGAGTGTCTCAAGAACCAGACGGCCCATCCCGTTTTCAGCGTAATACATCACATACTGACGCTCACCATCCTTAAAGCCAGCTTCCCTTCCTATGCATCTCCTGCAATAGTTTCTGTCGGAATTTGTGCGGCAGATGATATCGCCGTCGTAAAAAGGACTGTGACATAATGCGCAGTCTGTATCCTGTATGTCGATCTTGATATCTACCATGATTCTCTGCTCCTTTGTGGTTTATTTTTGCTGTATCTGCATTATAACACATCGGAGAAACAAACAAAATACCCATATCGTCTATGGTGATTATACTGTTTTCAGACAAAAAAGCTCCGCTGAAACCTCAGCGGAGCTGCTTTGTTATATTATCAGAAATCGTGGATCATGGAAACCATTTCATTACAAAGAGAAAGCAGATCCAGCCCTTTGAAATCATATATCAGAAAAAGCATCCAGACATACCATTCATATTTCGTCAGAGTAAGCTTGTATTGCAGCTCTTTCATAAAACGCTTATCATCTACCTTCTCGTAGTTGATAAGCGCTTCAAATTTTTCAGCAAAGCTTTTCTTGCTCTTTTCCTCTCTGAAGCAATTTCTGCTCTGTTTCATACCCTGAATATCGGCGGAAATTACGCAGTAGTAGTCACGGATGCGGCAAAAAAAGTTTTCTTCAAAGCTATCCCTCGGAAATCCAATGAAGGACTGCTTCTCAAGCATACCGACAATCACGCTCTGTTTTTCCTTGGAAAGCTGTCTGAACAGATCCATTCCATAGGCATAATGTCGAAAATCCAGAATCTCCCTGCCGCCATAGACGGTCTGCGTGAAGTACATATCATCATAGAAGGCATAAAAATGCTGGTATATGAAATCCTGAAGCTTTACAGGAAGGGTCAGAATGTAACAGAGACAATGGCGATAATTGCCCCTTTTCCCTATTTTTCCTTCACATCCGCAATCACGAAGATAGTATGTCAGATTGCTGTCCTCTTCTTCGCCCCAAAGCATATATTCCAGATTCACCGCTGTGTCAAAGTGAAGCGAGCTGTAAAAATCACCAGCATAGCTGCAGGTATGGAAATGGTTCAGTATCTTATACTGCGTCCTTGTATCAGCTTTCGCTTCCATATTGACGTATTTGCTGATATCCTTCTGACTCTTTCCGACTGCTTCTGCAAGTTCACTCTGTGACATTTCAAACTCTTTCAGAAGCATTTTAAGTATTTCAGCGAATTCAGCGCACGGAATATGCTCAAATGCACCATACACGGCCCTTTTTTTGATATATGCGGCAATTGCAGCCCGGATACGCTCAGGAGGCCGTTTATTATTCTCCCCCAGCGCATAGCGGCTGATCGTTTTCGGAGTTAATCCGACGGCCTCTCCCAGCTCTTTCTGGCTGATACCCAATTCATCAAGCTGCTCGGACAGCCATGCGGCATATTGTGCAGCTTCCTTTCTTTCCTGATCCGTTACTTTCATGCTTTTCCTCCTCGCTGAGCTGCTTTCATATCCGGAAACAATAACCGGAATATGGTCATATGGTACAGCTGACCCGGTCTCCTCCCCAGCAGCACAAAAACGCACCTGCACTCATTCTGAGCAGCAGATGCGTTTTTCGTCCTATAAAGCTTATGCGCCCAACTCTTCCTCGGCCTTGGCCAGTGCCGAAGCAATTACTGCGTCCATGTCATAATACTTATACTCACCCAGGCGGCCGCCGAAGATCATGTTCTTCTCACCCTCTGCCAGCTTCCTGTATTCCTCATAGAGCTTACCGTTCTTCTCGTCGTTCACCGGATAGTACGGCTCATCGCCCGGCTTCCACTCGGAAGAATACTCACGGCTGATAACCGTCTTAGGCTGTGTGCCGAACTCAAACCACTTGTGCTCGATGATACGTGTCCACGGTGTTTCACGGTCTGTATAGTTTACAGCCGCATTGCCCTGGAAGTTGGGCTTGTCCAGAACTTCAGTCTCAAAGCGCACCGAACGATATTCCAGCGCACCCAGCTTATAATCAAAGTAGGCATCGATCGCACCGGTATAAACCACCTTGTCCGCCAGTGCATCCAGCTCTGCCTTGTTCTCCAGATAATCTACGCCCAGACGAACCTCGATTCCCTCCAGCATGTTCGCTACCATCTTTGTGTAGCCGCCCATGGGAATTCCCTGGTAAAGCGCATTGAAGTAGTTGTTGTCAAAGGTCAGACGCACCGGCAGACGCTTGATAATAAAGGCCGGCAGCTCTGTACAGGGACGTCCCCACTGCTTCTCGGTGTAGCCCTTGACCAGCTTCTCATAGATATCGGTACCCACCAGGCTGATGGCCTGCTCCTCCAGATTCTTCGGCTCGGTAATGCCGGCGGCCTGCTTCTGCTCCTCGATCTTGGCCTGCGCCTCCTCCGGAGTCACAACACCCCACATCTTATTAAAGGTGTACATGTTAAAGGGCAGGGAGTACAGCTCGCCGTGGTAATTGGCCACCGGGCTGTTGGTGAAGCGGTTGAATTCCGCAAACTGTGTTACATAGTCCCACACCTTCTTGTTGTTGGTATGGAAAATATGCGCACCATAAATGTGCACATGGATGCCCTCCATCTCCTCGGTGTAGATGTTTCCGGCGATATTCGGGCGCTTATCGATGACAAGAACACGCTTGCCCCGCTTCTTGGCCTTCTGCGCAAAAACTGCACCATACAGGCCAGAGCCGACTACTAAATAATCATACTTCATATTCTGCCTCCTGTTTATTTTTTTGCTTTGGATTTCAGCATTCCCAGCAGCTTCTTCATCATTTCCTTGTTTATGATCACAAAGAAAACACAGAGAACCACTTCCAGGATGATCATCATAGGGAGATTTGCCAGATTGACAAGAATCATAGATACCAAACAAACCGCAATCAGCAGAGCAAAAATGCCGTAGCTGAGATTGATGCGGAAATGCTTTCTGGTCTGAATCATACGAACCACCCAGATCGCAATGTTGCCTACCATGTTGCCGATCGCAGCAGCATACAGGCCAAAGGGCTTGATCAGGATAAAGGTCAGCAGCACATTGGCCACCGCACCAATGATCGTCGTTGTAAATGCACCGCCGGTCTTCTTGGAGCTGAGATAGCCCGTTCCATAGAAGGCCGCAAAGGCATTGAACACACCGGAAAGATAAAGCAGTCCGATGTATTTATATGCATCATGATAGCTTGCATCCATAAAATACACAATGATGAACTTGGTCACCGGGAACAATGCGACGATTCCCGACAGCAGCAGCTTCATGTAGATATTGAAGATCTTCGTGTAATAAGCGTCTCTCTGCTCGCTGGTATACTCTGTAATGGCCTGATCCTGCCAGGCCTGATAGAAGAAGGTGGACAGCATATTAACCAGCGTAGGGAATTTCATGGAGATGGCATATACACCGTTTGCGATGTTTCCGAGACTCCAGTTGATGACCAGTCGGTTAGAGGCCGAAACCAGCCACCATGCAATGTTGTTGGGCACCATGGGAACGGAATATTTCACCAGATCCATGGACAAGCGCTTATCCAATGTACCCTTTTCCTCACTGCGCAGGCCTTTCCGCTGAACCAGCAGCATATAGACCGTACCCACGATTCCGGCCGCTGCAATGGACAGCAGCAGACCCTGGGCCTGCATCTTCAGCCAGATCACCATGATGATATTGCACAGAATCAGCGTGCCAGTATAGATAATACCCTGAAGGGCGTAGATCTTATTGTTGCGCAGGCCTCGTGTGACAAACTGCGCCAGTGTATAGGCCGCTGTGGTATCCACAACCAGTATGAATTCCACTGCAAACTCATATTGGACCAGCCATAGTACAACCGCTGCTATGACATCGAATATCAGAACGAAAATCACTGTCAGAAAAATACCATTTTTGAGAATCTTCCGCTTTTCGCCCTTATCGTCCAGCAGCCACCGGTAGATGCCCTCATACAAGGCCATTCCCGCCAGCGGAGCAAACAATCCGATATAGGTATGAGCCACATCGTACATACCCATCTGCTCTGCCGTAACAAAATAGGTGTAGAGCGGAACGATCACCAGCATCAGCAGCTTTGAGCCGGCATTGCCGATGGAGAATAACAAAACATTTTTTACAAGACTTTTTTCTTTATTGGCCATGAGAATCCTTTCCTTTCAGAGACGATCAGCTGTCTTTCCCGCCGGATTTCAGCTTCGCAAAATTTTTCTCCCCCAGAATCCCTGAAAGAAGCCGCTTAAGCTTCAGCTTGATGTAATATTTACGATAATATCTGTGAATCAGGGAATCGTAGCTCTTGCGGCCGATTTCAGCAAAATAGCGGTCTCTGTCGGCCGGACGGGTATTGGGCTGAACCAGAGCCTTGTTATAGGGAATGGCCTCCCCAGCTCCGATCTCCTCAAATTCCATATACTGTCTCAGCTCAGGAAGCATCGCCCGTGCACGGCCGGTATTGGCCAGAATCAGGGAAACGCCGTTTTTCAGCTGCTCCTTTGTCACCTTGCTGCGGGATACACCCCAGAAATCGGCAATGGTAAAATCAGCGATCCGATCGGTTCCGCAGTAGTGGCACTTATAGCAGGACTCTCTCAGAAAAAGATTGTTGTTGAAGCCCTTAAAGAAGGTGCCTGTGGACTGATCCTCAATGATATCGCTTCCATCCTCAAAAAACAGCTGTGTTCTTGTAGAACCTCCGTTTTCCCAGGCTGTATTTCCGCCCTTCACACGGAAGCTGTAACGGATAATCTTCTTGCCAAAGGCCTTTTCACGGCTCTGGATATAGGCATCAACAGTTTTTTTGCTGGCAACGCCGTGACAAAGCACATCCACCGTAATGAGCTTCTCATAGGGCTTGTGCTTCAGGTACGCCTTGAGGGCTGCGATCTGACAGGCTACACCGGAAAACAGTACATAGCGGCCGTCGTCCAGATATCTCCTTACCTGAGCAAAAATCTCTTTCGTGCTGCTCTGGTAATACTTGCTGGAGCGGACTCTCTGAAGCTCTGCGCAGTCTGTGATGATGGTATGTACGACCTCACCTGTTCCGGAATTCAGCTCTGCACCAGCCACAACGCCGCCCCGGCTGAAAACATACTGAGCCAGAGCTGTAAATACACCGCCGGAGGAGCTTTTCAGCTGAACCGCCTGCTCCTTATGCCAGCCCATATAAAAGTCCGCCTTGGAGGTCTCCAGCGTCTGGTTGATATGGCAGGTTTTCGTGCAGAGATCACAGTTGATACACGCCGCCGCATCCACCTCCGGATACGCAAAGCCCTCGGAGGACTCTTTCATTTCAATACACTTTTTGGGACAGACCGCAGCACATGCGCCGCAGCCTGTACATTCCAGCTTATTACATATTTCCTTCTGCATTGTTTTATCCTTCGGTCAGAGCGCTTTTCAGATAGGCCAGACTGCTCCAGCGCATTTCATGCAGCCTTGCATATACATCGTCATAGTTTATCGGCTCAAAGTGCTTTGTCACCATATCGGATGACTCAAAAAGCGCACGCTCGCCAATGCCAAGCGCACCCAGTATATCCGTTTTTCTGAAGGTCGAACCGCCCTTTTTGCAGAGTGAATAAAGCTCCTTGCCGAAATTCACAGAAAGGATCGTTCCGTGGAAGGAGTCCGTTACCACCAGCTCCGCATTATAGATGCTGTTCAGGAATTCAACCGGACCATACTCCGGATGCGGCTCGATCGTATCATCCCCTGTAACATGAACAAAGGGCATGATCACCCGGACCTTGCAGCCGTACTGCTGAGCCAACTTGGTCAGAAGCGGCCGGTTTTTCTTGATGTAGCTGACGCCGCCCAGAGAATAGTACAGAATGAACTTTTCGCCGGTATTCTTCTTCAGCCCGAGCTTACGGATCCAGTCCTCCTTTGTCAGCAGGAAGGTAGGATCGAGAACATTTGTTACATCCACATCCAGGATCCCAGCCATACGCTCGGTCGAGCTGATCTCACGCATGGAAACAGCATCAAATTCATTCACACAGGCCTTGATCTCCTCCAGCTCCTCATCGGTCATATTGGAGATAGAGGAAGCATAGGATACCTTTTTCCCGGAAAATCCCTTGAGAAGATAGGGATGCATATATTCCCATCCGCAGTTTTCCAGCTCAAGGGAATGCTTGTTCCAGATCTGGTCACTGCCGCTTACGATGGTATCAAACCTCGTCCAGAGACGATAAACATCCTCCGGTGTTTCACACGCATCGGTCAGAGCAAAATAGCTTTTAAAGAAATCCTCAAAGCGCTCAGCCCGGAGCTTTCTCTTTTTCTGGATCGGAAGCTGCATAAGATCCTTGACCAGGGTCTTCATTCCAAACGCAGTGCGGTACAGGGTATAGACATCCTTCTGGGACTTCATACGATAGTTGATGATTTCAGCACCAGGCGCAAAAGCGCTTACGGCCTCCTGTGTTGCAAGAGCCTGAAGCGCAGAGCCGTAGTTATAGGCTGAATGATATGTGATAATACCTGTTTTTGACATAAAAACTCCTTTTCAGATAACGACCCGGATCCTCTTTTTCCGCAGCCTCTTCAGATCAAACGGCAGCTCCTGTATGTTCGAGGTCGCTCCTGCAACCGCAATGACAAAGAAAGGACACATCTCCACCGCCATGATAGAAGAAATAATAACACCGTGCATAGCTGCAAAGAAGACAAACATCAGAAGCCATGTGTTCTTCTTCTTTTTGAGCTGTACCGAAATGATGGTAATAAACACAAGAAGCAGCACTGCAAATACCAGACCATACTGCAAGGTATAATTGATATAGAAGGAGTCCAGGAAGAAATAACCCTTGCTCCAGTCAAATTCAATCTCTCCATAGCCCTGCATGGGAATGACCTCACCAAACAGGGAGAAGCCATACTCCTCAATGCCCTGTGCACTCAGAGAAAGTCTGTCTGAAAAGACATCATCCAGACCGGCCAGCTGAGCCGGGAACAGCATATAGGCAAAGGTCAGCAAAAAGGAGATCCCAAAGCCGATCAGGAAGGAATAGGTCATGATATTCTGCACAAGCCGGCTCTTTCTGAGCTTTTTATAGAAAAGCACCGCCGCAAGCAAGACCAGCATGGCCATAAACTCCAGTCGGCTGTTGGCCATTACATAGGTAAACAGCGTGATTCCAAACAGCACGGCAATTTCCTTTTTGGTGATGGAAAGACCCCGGATGTAAATATAGACTGCAATCAAAAAGAACATCAGCGCAGCCCATATGGTAATATATTTCATGCCCATGGAATGACGCAGCACATTCGAACCGGGTCTTGGGAAGGTACGGTCCTCGATGATTCCGATCTGGGAAAGCACCATGGAAACAGAAAGGATAAAGGCCGAAATCACAAAATAAATCTTGGCCAGCAGCTTTGGATCTGCACCGAATGCACCCACGGTGATGAATATCACAAAAATGGGTATGGTACTTTCCATGGCCAGCACCACCAGCACCAGCGTGACGAAAAATCCGCAGATCCAGTACAGCAGACTTTTCTGCCGCTCTGTGATCAGCAGAAACCTGGCACAAACCAGAAGCAGACTCACCAGCTTGGCATACTTATGGATCCCCTGAAAGCCAATATCATAGGAAATCATGCTGTAGGCAAACACGCCGCAGAAAACATACAGCGTATATGCAGCATAGTAAAGGCCGTCTGCCATTTTTTTGTGGCTGATATTCAACTGCATTGCATCACACTCCAAGGGCTACTTTTCATTTGCTTAATACTTAAAACGGTTCAGGGCGATTCCCAGAACCTCTGTGCATCTGGACTTGAGGGTATAGGTCTTTTCTGTGTTCACCAGACGCAGATGCTTGATCTTCAGCTTCTTCTGACGAACCCATACCTCAAGCAGCCGCTCAGACATAAATCCGTAGATACGGGCCTGCTGCGGTGTATAGCCGGTCAGATCGGTCCGCTTCTCTACCTCAAAGAGGATATCAAACAGCCATGCGGAATATTCATCAAACAGCGCCTTGCTGCAAATCATCATATTGGCCGGATAGTTGGAATGGCGCTCCATCAGCGCATCATATTCACCCAGATACTCCGGGTACTTCTCAGAAAGCACCGCTCTGAGGGTATCCAGATCCTTTGTAAAGCCAAAATCACAGTAGATCTCCTTTACCGTTCTTCTGGCCACCGGACGATAGGGCAGGACGATATCATAACCGCTGTCCAGAATGCTCAGGATCTGCTTTTCATCCGGAATATAAGCCGGATCATCCGAAAATACCTTTGTTGTAAAATATCTTCTGTAATGGCACAGACCGATCACATCCGCCTTGCTGTTCTTCCACATCCAGTAGTGAGCCGTCAGCTCACAATAGTTCGGATTTTTGGAAGAAATATTGTCACCGGAATCATCTCTCAGATACTCATGGAAGCTCTTGTCAGAGAGCAGCCCCGGACCTACTGCAATGGTCTTGTAGCAGCCGCCGGCCACCGGATTGAACCGCTTGTGAGATACCACATAGATCTCCACATTTTTCTTACTCATATCACACATTCCTTTTTATTACTATATTACAGATTTGCCTTCCTGCTCTTTTTCTGCTGCTTTCTCATGACACCCAGCAGATTCAGGGCAAAGAACAGCTTGTGCCGGATGCAGAAAAGAACCACCCTTCTCTGCTTGGAAAGTCCCTCCAGATTGGTCGTCCTGAGTGCTTTAGCGATCATGGGCTTCTGAAGATACTTCTTATACTTTGCCTTCTTGTCTGCATAAGGCTCTGTATTGGACGGATTAAAATAACCGCTGATGGCCGTTGTAATGATGACATACAGCAGGCGGTTGTCAAACCAGGACAGCAGGGCCTCCCGGTTCTGGCTCGTTTCAATAAAGGCCTGGATCTGCTCAAAGCACTTTACCACAAACTCGTGGTTGGCCTCGTTGTGAGAAGCCGAGATAGACTCCTCGTTATAGATATAATGATAGAAGGGCTTGTTGATGAATACCGCACGCTCCAGCTTTTCAAACAGCCGCAGGTTGAATTCCAGACCCTCAGCCCCCTGCTTGAGCACCTCGTCATGGAGAATGTGGTTCTCCGCCAGCAGAGACCGTCTGATCAGCTTGGAGTAGGCAACGGCAATGTTGCAGTTATACACCAGAAGCTGCTGCTGAAGCCACTTGCATTCATCTCCGACATAAACCTTGTTTTCTTCCAGATAGAATTTATATTCAACGGAGTTGTGCTTATAGTCCTTCATAATACCGCACAGAACCAGCTGGACATCCTGCTCCGTGCCGGTTCTGTACATGGTCTCGCACATATCTGCATCGATCCAGTCGTCGCCGTCCACAAACATGACCCACTGTCCGGATGCGGCCAGAAAGCCGGCATTCCGTGCGGAGGACAGGCCGCCGTTTTTCTTGTGAACCACCCTGATGCGTGCGTCCTTTTCCGCATAGGAATCACAGATCTCTCCGCAGCTGTCCGGAGAGCCGTCATCCACCAGAAGAACCTCGATCTCCTCCATAGTCTGAGCCATACAGCTTTCAATACACTTTCTCAGATACTCCTCCGGCACCTTATAGACCGGAACGATAATACTTACCAACGGCTGTGACATGTTACACTCCTTTTATCGTCCTGTAATCGCCTTGAACACACGCTTTGCAGCGCTGTAGATTCCTGTTTTATAGCAAACGATGCGGACCGTTCTTTCCAGCCTGACCTTCATGGTCTCAGGGAAATACTGTCCGAACAGCGCTTCCCCGGACTTGCTGTTTGCATCCCGGAAAAACTGCTCTCTCTTTTCATTGCCGCTGACAGAATGGAACATCTCCCGGACACCGGCTGTCAGCTGATCCGGTGTTACCTCTGTATACCGCAACTGGGGCTTGATCTGCTCAAAAAGATCTCTGCCCTTTTCTGAATGGATCAGCACACGGGTCGTGCCCTTGTCGTCATCCAGCTTCTTATCAAAATTGCCTACAGAATAGCAGTCCCAGATGGTGAAATCACACACACGATACCGCTTCTTGAAGGCGCATTCATAGCAGGATGGCCGGTCACAGATATCTGAGAAAAAGGCTCTCAGCATGGGGTCTGTGTCGATCCCATAGTTATAGACATTCTTTCCGTCCTGGCCCTTGATGGTCATAGTGGAATATTTATAGCCGTAGTGCTTATCACGGAACAGCACATTTGTAAAGCCGTCTCCCAGCCGCTCCCGCTGCATTTCCAGATATTTCTCCCAGATCAGCGGAGACGGCACTGCATGACAGACCACATCCACTGTGATCAGATTCTCATAGTCCTTCCGCAGATACTGCCGAAGTCCCTCGATCTGACAGGGTGTACCGCTGTAGCAGACCATACGGCCGGCCTTCAGATGGGCTTCCGCTTCACGGAAGGTGTTCTTTGTATCGCTCTGTACATACTTGCTGTTTCTGAAACGGAACAGCTCCCCGGCCGTTTCCGCAGAAGTATGTCCCACATGGAACTCGCTGTCATAGGCTACGCCATAAACAACGCCACCCTGTCTGAGCACATGCTCTGCAATGGCCGTGAATGCGCCGCCGGCTGTGCTCTCCCGGCGAACGGTCTCGTCCTTGATCTGCACAATATAGGCAGCCTGCTGCATCGGCTCATCCTTTTTTACATGCAGCACCGGACAGACCTTTTCACAAAGGCCGCACCCGATACAGGTGGATTCATCCACCCTGGGATATAAAAAGCCCTCGTGATCCGGCTGCATTGCAATGCTGCCCTTGGGGCATATATTCATACAGGCGCCGCATCCGCAGCAATCCTTCTTGTCTGCAATCGTAATCATACATTCTCCAAACCGGCCAGAGCCTTTTTCAAAAACTCCATGGAGCTGGCTCTGAAGGCTGTCAGCTTTTCGCTTACATCTGAATAGTCAATCTTCTGATTCTGAGCCGCCTCGAACGCAGCCTGGCTGGTCACGATCCGGCTCTTCTGTCCCACAGCCTCCAGAATGGAGTCCAGACGGCTGTTTGTGGACATGGTAGTGTTTTCCAGAAATCTTCTGAAGGAGAAGAACTGCTTCTGGTTAATGATGGAAAATACCGTTCCATGGAAGGAATCGGTACAGATATATTCTGCATTTCGGATGAGGTTTATAAAATCCGCCGGGTCTACATCATAAGGTGCAATATCGGCAAAGCCATTGTCCTTCTTGACATAGGCATCCAGATGCTGGAGTGCAACGATCTTCAGGCCGGTCTTTTTCCGGAGCGCATCGGCACACTGTCTTGCAAACTGGTTGCTGCCCAGGAAATAGCAGAAGATATACGGCTCCTCAATGAACCGCTCCTTCTTCTGGATGGCCATCCACTCCTCTGCTGTCAGCAGCAGGGTGGGATCACATACTACCTCGGCCTCCAGCCCGGTCAGATTCCGGATGAGGGTCTGTCCGGACTTTTCACGGACAGAAAGATAGTCAATATCCGCCAGAAACGACTTGGCCAGATTGCCCTGTGCCTCCGGCAGAGAGGAAACGCCAAAGCTGGTGGCATAGGCGATCTTTCTCACATCGTTCTGTACGAAATTCAATGTATAGTAATCCGCCGCAATATTGGACGGCAGCCACAGCTGATCGCTTCCCACCAGAAATGCGGAATAGTCACTGCTGCTGCTTCCAAGCTCGGCCTTGGAGGCATACCGCTTGGAGAGCGTGAAGGTCTTTTCCGAAAAGGCCTTGAACTTTGCGTCACGCACAGCAATATTCCCTGCCAGCTCCCTGTTGAGCTTCTTGGTGAGGGCCAGCTTTACAAAGCCCCACTTATCCTTGATGACATCCGGCGAGAACATTCTGTTCTTGAAATATTTCATCTTGGCGTCCTTGATCTCCCCTGCAAAGCCATCAATACAGATGGTCTCGTTGGGAATCTCCCACAGATCCAGAATTCTCTGTGTGGCATACGCCTGAAGCATACTGCCGTAGTTGCGCTGAAAATAGCACGAAACAATTCCTACCTTTTTCAAAAAAACACCCCTTATATAATGTATCGGATTTTTCTCTTCCGCTGCTTCGGGTCATTTCCCTTACAGCCTGGACTGATATATGTCACTATAGCTCTTGGCCATTACATCGGTATTATAGGACCGCAGAACATCTGCGTACGCATTCTCTGTCAGCTGCTCTGTCCGAGAGCCGGCCTGTGCTGCACGGATCGCAGCTGCATATTCCTCAACAGAATCACAGACAAATCCATTCTCACCCGTATGAATCACATCACGGTTTCCAATTACATTGCTGACAACACAAACCTTCTTCATATACATCGCTTCCAGAAGCGACATGGGCAGCCCCTCCCAAAGAGACGGCAGAAGGAATACATCTCCCTGAAGCGAATATCTCAGCGCTGTCTCACGATTGACCCATCCTGTAATTTCAATATTGGGTGCAGTCAGCTGCTCACGAAGCTCACCATCCCCGATCCAGACAAAACGGATATCCGGCAGGGCCATGGCGATCCGATTAAACATCTCCGGATTTTTCTGTCCGCAGATCCGGCCCAGAGTAAATACAGTAAACGGATGCTGCTCCTGTACCTGAACCATATTCATCAGCTCCTGAAGCTCCGTGATATTAATGCCATTGTTCACATATACCGCATTTCTGGTCAGCTTCAGTGTCTCATTATGCTCTCCCTGACTACAGCTGATCGTAGTACAGCGCCGCTTGGAGCAGATATATTCTATGGCCTTGTATATGGCTCTTTTCAGTCCGCTCTGATTCTGCATCAGAAAGCTGTAACCATGCGGCGTATAAAACAGCGGGACCTTGCGTCCGCTGAAGGCCCACCGGCCCAGTGCACCGGCCTTGGACGAATGCAGGTGAATGATATCGGGCTTTACTTCCTGTGCAATTTTCCGGATCTCAGAAAAGGCCTTGAGATCCTTTGACGCATTCACAGAGCGTCCGAAATTCTCTACAGGGATCAGATGGATCCGCTTATCAAAATAGTCCTTATAGTTCTCCGGTGTCTGTTTGCGAGTGGCATAGGCTATGTAAAATTCATAGCGATCTGCAAGCTTATTGGCCAGATCTACTATGTATGTAAAAACGCCGCCGCCCATAGCTTCCACTATGAACAGGATCTTCTTCTTTTCGGCCATGTATAATTTCCTCCTGTAAACCGATCATTTTTATCGGTCAAATCCATTCTGGTTTCATTCAACATAACGTCACACACCTTAATTATATCACGCATTTCCGCCAACGTCAACAAAATTTCCGGAATTTCACCAATTATACAAATTGCCCTCCCCTTCCGTAAATACGATTCGTTATAACTCTACAAATCCATTTCCCGATTCCGGAAATGCTCTCATTTATTGCCTGCAGCCCATTCTCTTGTACACCGGGGACAGACAAAAACAGCCGCATCCATCCCTGGATGCGGCTGGCCGTTATTGGTTCATTTTAGTCCTGTTCAGCGTCAATATGACCTTCCGACGATCAAAGCTCCTTCTCTATGCAGTACTCGACCATGCTGAAATCCAGATCGCTAAACGCCTCAAAGAGATCCTCACCGCTCTGCAGAGCCTCGATACATCTCTGGACCTCCTTTTCAAAGCCGTTTCTGTTCAGGAATTCAAGGGCTCTGCCATAATTCTCCTTTTTCATATCCAGTGCGTAGATAATAAAGGGAACAGCGTATTCGCGCTTCACTCTTGAATCGATCAGATGCGGCTCGTCCTCCGCAGAGGTTCTGGCATAGTTTTCATCACATATAAATCCGGCCATAATGTAGTAATTATTCTCGTTTGTAGGATCGCAGTTAATGCTGTTCTCTGCTTCTATGTAAGCCTGAGCATAGTTCTCCGCTGCACAGTGTATTCTGTACAGTACACGGTAGGTCATATCATCATTCGGCGCATACTCAAGAGAGACTCTGCACGCCTTTTCTGCTTCCTCCAGCTTGTCCAGATTCAGATAGGCATTCGCTACATTTCTGTGAATAAGTGCATGCATTTCCCTCTGACTATACTCCTCAAGCAGAGTCTCAGAAAGC
The DNA here is from genome assembly GCA_017472145.1 of Ruminococcus sp. Taxonomy (GTDB): domain Bacteria; phylum Bacillota; class Clostridia; order Oscillospirales; family Ruminococcaceae; genus Ruminococcus_C. Next base: position 19,264 of record JAFUQX010000014.1, read on the forward strand.
TGAATGATCTCATTGAACTTCTTCAGCTTGATGTACACATCGAAAAACGCACGAATCACTCTTGAGGATACATGCTTGGTCAGCTCATACTTTCCATTCTTCCGGCTCACACCGATCATCTCATTGGCGATTACAAAGGCCTGCTCACGGGTTTTATAGTCTCTTCCAAGCTCATCGGCAAAGTATACGTTCAGCTCCTCGCTGTCCGGATGCAGCTTTATCGCACATTCCAAAAAAACCTTTGTCAAAGGCGGAATACCAATCTTCTCTCTGCACAGCGCATAGACGATTTTACAGTCTGTTTCATCCAGGTAGCCCTTTTCCAGTACATCAGCCAGGAAATCTGCAAACTCCTTCTTCTGCCCCTTCAATGCAAATTCTTGCAGTTTCTTTACAGCCTCATCACTGTAATAGACACTGTTCTCTATAGCCTCTGCGAAGATCTTTCGGATATCCTCCGTCTGCCCGGATTCATCCGCATCAAGACCCGCTTTTTCAATCCGGTCCTTAAGCTTTACATTTTCCTCCTGAAGCTGCTTGATGCGTTCAGCCTGTTTATTATCCTGATCAGACTCACGGATATGCAGGAGACTGTCAGGAAGCTCCGTGTACACATCATGAACTGGGCTGTCCGATGTGGAGGCCGTACTGTTTTCACACACCGTTACCCTTTTCTTAAGCTCCTCAACGATCTTGTCCTCTGAATAGCTTTGCATCCAGTTCTTGTCATAATACAGGATATTCATTCCATAGATGTCAAAGGGCAGCTTTGTACTCGGCTCCGCCCCCTGCTCCCGCTCACACATGATGATCGTACCATTCCGATTCATGGTATGACGGATTCCAAGCTCATAGGCCACATTCCAGTTCAGTCCGGACAGATCTGCAATCACAAGCTCGGATTCAGCAATGTTCTGTATGACATTCTTCATAACATGTCCGCCCTGACCGGTCATATCCTGCCGGATACACTCATAGCCCTTTTCTTCAAGTGCACGCTTGATGATCATAGAGTACACTCTATCATAGTCCTTCGCATAAGGCATCATTACAAACGCTTTTTTCATGTGAAACCTCCTCAATATACATACACCCGTGCAAATCGGTATTTCGTATATTTAGTATAGCATTTTACCAAAAAAATATGCATGTACTATTTTTAAACCACAGGTAAACATTTATATGGCACTTTTGCCCATATTGATTCGACAGTTCCAATTTAAGTGATTTTTTCTATTTCCGCTGATGTCCCAGCCGAATATAGGCCCTGCTTCTTTTTCCATAGGGCGTCTCTTTCTTGGTTGAATTTTTCCGATAGATGTGGTATAATAGAAAAAGTACAAATCGAAATGTGACCCTTGAATGCACTTGTGCTGCATTCAAGGGTTATCATAAGTGCGAATAGAAAGCAGCAGGTAAATAAAATGGCGAATCTAACAAAAGAAGATATAAGAGCGGTTATAGAAATCATCAAGGAGCTGTACCTCGAAGATATGATTCCTTGGATCTGCGGCTACAGCGGCGGCAAGGACTCCACGGCCGTCGTTCAGCTCGTGTGGTATGCACTCCAGGAGCTGCCAAAGGACAAGCGGAAAAAGACGGTTCATGTCATCAGCACCGACACACTGGTTGAATCTCCCGTCGTTGCGATCTGGGCGGCCGAGTCCCTGAAAAAGATGGAGCAGACTGCAAAAGAGCAGGGCCTGCCTATTGTTCCGCACAGACTGACTCCCACAACGACAAATACATTCTGGGTAAACCTGATCGGACGCGGTTATCCGTATCCTCGCCGTGATTTCCGCTGGTGTACCGACAGAATGAAAATCGATACTTCCAACCGCTTTATCAAGAGCATCCTTGATGCGGAAAGCGAAGCGATCATGGTGCTCGGCTCCCGCAAGGCCGAAAGCACTGTACGTAAGGCAGTTCTTGAAGGATATGAGAAAAAGCGATACAGAGCGCATTTAAGCCCCAATGGATCATTCCCGAATTCATATGTTTTTACACCGATCGAAAACTGGCTGAATGACAATGTGTGGCAGTATCTCGTACAGGTTCCCAATCCCTGGGGACATTCCAACAAGGACCTTCTGGCCATGTACAGCGGGGCCTCTGCGGATGGTGAGTGTCCCCTCGTTATCGACTCATCTGCTCCCAGCTGCGGCAACAGCCGTTTCGGCTGCTGGGTATGTACCATGGTTACAGAAGATAAGTCCATGGCTGCTATGATTCAGAACGATGAAGAAAAAGCCTGGATGCTGCCCATGCTCGAATTCCGGAATGAGATCGCCGGTGATTGGCAGACTGACCGTGACCGCAGAGACTTCCGGAAGAGAGACGGCCGTCTTCAGTGGTATAACAACCGGCTCGTCCATGGGCCATATACCAAGGAAACAAGAGAATATTTCCTGCGAAGGCTTTTAGAAACAGAGCTTCTGGTTCATGAGATCGGCCCGGATGAGATTAAGGACGTCCCCCTGATCACGATGGAGGAGCTTCAGTTTATCCGTCAGCTCTGGCTCGATGAATTTCATGAGTTTGACGACTCTCTGCCCAGGATCTATGAGGAAGTAACCGGAAAGAAGTATTCAGACAGCATCATCAGTAAGAACAAATACTTCGGTGCACTGGAATCAGAGCTTCTGAAGGAAGTCTGTGCAGAGCTTTATCCCGATGAGCAGCTGCTTGCAGAAATGCAGAGAGCACTTCTGGATACAGAGGCCAAGGCCGCTGCCATTTCCAACAAGCGCAATGTGATTCTGAATTTTGAAAAAGAAATCAAGAAGGCTTTTTACAGAGACGAAACAGAGGCCGAACAAATCGCCGAAGCCCGTGCGCACAGGATCATTGGTATTATGGATGATGCAGGCCCGGATGATTTTGTGGATTGAGGTGCGTGAAAATGTATTTTACAAAGGTTGAGCTTCATAATTTTGGTATATATAAGGGCACTCACGAGATGTGTCTGACAGATAAAATCGGCAATAGAAACATAACGCTTGTCGGAGGCCTGAACGGCCGCGGCAAAACGACCTTTCATGATGCCATTCTGATCGCGCTTTATGGCAAGCAGGCTTTGAAGTACATACAGGAAAAAGCACGATCCTACGACAAGCTTCTGCTTGACCATATCAATAAGCACGCAACAGATGATGAGACCTATGTTGCAGTCTCCCTTTGTCTGGATGACGGCACACAGCTCCGTGTAAAGCGGGTCTGGACGGCCAGGGGGCGGAAAATCGAGCAGGCGACGATCGTTGAAAAAAACGGTGTGGTCGATAAGTACCTGGGCGAAAGCTGGAGCTATTATATCGAAGAGATCCTGCCGTTTGGCATTGCACGATTCTTCTTCTTCAACAATGAGAAAATTACCCAGCTGGCGGACGATACCTCCTTTGAGCAGATCAAAAGCTCCATCAAGTCTGCAATCGGTGTCTCCACCATTGAAAAGGCGATCGAGCACACGGACGAAGTGATCCGCCGCAAAAAAAATGCACTGTCTGCGTTTGAAAGCAGTCAGGAGAATGTGGGGTATCAGGAGGTTGAAAGGCAGATTACAGATATCGACGCTCGTCTGGACGAAGCGGACCGACAGGCCAATGAGCTGGAGCGCAAATGCGAAGCCCTTGCTGCTGCACTGGAGGCCAGAGAAAAGGATTTCTGGTCATCCGGCGGCGATCTGAGCCGTAACCGTGAGGCTATAAAGCTGGAAATGCAAAAGCTTTCTTCAGAGGTCGAAAGAGTCCAGGAGGAGATCCTGCAGCTGACAGCCGAAGCCTCTACCCCTCTGTTTATGTGCCGCAGTCTGGTGAAGCAGTCATATGATGATGCATGCTCCTCCCAGCAGTCTGAAGCAAAATCGTATTCGCACAGGATCATCATGGAGCTTCATCAGCAGATCCTGGAGCGGCTGGCCGACTGCGGACTAAGCGCTCCGGACCTGAAGAACGTCAAGGACATCATTGATGATATATTGGACGGTCATACATCTGAAAATACAGACCGCAGGCCGGTTCAGAATATATCCGCAGCAAGCATGATGCTCTATCAGCATCTGATCGCAGAGGTATTCCAGAGCCTTGCACAGCAAATCGAAACGCACATCAGCCGTGTTGATGCGCAGGAAAGCGAGCTGATGAGCCTGGACGCCCATCTTGGTGCAGCCGATGAAAAGACGCTTGCTATGCAGCTTTTCGAGACGATCAAAGCGATCGAAGCCGATAAAGCGCTGGCCGATGCTGAATACCAGCGTCAGCTTGATTCGATCGAAAGCCTGAAGCGTCAGCGTGAAACGCTTGTATCCAGACGGATTCAGCTGCTTAAGACGATCGCAGAAAAGGAACATGCAAATGATGATAACGCCCGGATCATCCGATATGCGGCCATGTCCATGGAGGTTTTGCAGGAGTTCAAGGTCCGGCTGCAGCGTAAAAAGGCAGCCCGGCTTTCCGGCACGGCCACGGACTGCTTCCGTGCACTTGTGGAAAAAGACTCCCTGGTGAGCGAGATCCGTATTGACCCGAGCACCCTGGATGTTACCATTCTCGACCTGGATGGAAATGAGCTGTTAAAGAGCCAGCTCTCAGCCGGTGAACAGCAGATGTTTGCGATCTCGATCGTATGGGCTCTTGCCCTGACATCCGGTTATAAGGCCCCGGTCATCATCGACACGCCTATGGCCCGTCTGGACTCCTCTCACAGAGCCAACTTCGTGACCAGATATCTGCCGGCTGCAAGTTCGCAGGTAATGGTGCTGTCCACTGATGAAGAGGTTTATGGACGCTATCTGGATCTGATCCGTGATAATGTAGTGGATTCCTACACGCTCCTCTATCGTGAGGAGGAGCAATGTACGTCCATTGTTCATGGATACTTCGGGGAGGTGTAAATCATGATCATAAAGCATTTCAAGCTTTCTCAGCCTGAAAAGGAAAGACTCATCCGTATCAAGGCCAAAACCGGCATCCAGAACTGGAATATCCTGTGCCGCTGGGCACTTTGCTGGTCACTTGCAGAGCCTTCTGTCCCCGGCGGTGTGGATCCGCTCTCCGACAGCAATGTTGAAATGGACTGGTCCACCTTTGCCGGTGAATATTCTGAAATATACGAAGCGATCCTCCGCCAGCGCTGTATAAACGATGGCCTGGGCGATGATGAAAAGACCCTTGTCAAGTATTTCAGGCTGCATCTGAGCAGAGGGATCAACCATTACAGCACCAGAGATGTTCTGAAAAGCTGCTCAGACCTGCTTAAATCTGCCCTTCTAAAGGAGGAGAAATAATGGCTGTATATCTGGACTATAACGCTTCTGCGCCGATCGACGAGCGTGTTCTCGAGAAAATGACAGAGGTCTACCGCTTTCATTATGGAAACGCAGACAGCAGAACGCACGTTTTTGGCACGGACGCAAAAGAGATCGTCTCTGCATCAAGAAGAACCCTTGCAGAGCTTTTAGGGGTGGACAGCACAGATGTTTTCTTCACCAGCGGATCTACCGAAAGCAACAACATGGCGATTCTGGGACTCCTTGACTATGCACTTGAAAGCGGACGAAACCATTTCATCACCACGTCCATTGAACATAAATCCGTTCTGGAGGCCATGAAGCATTTGCAGGAGAAGGGATGCAGGGTCGACTTTGTATCGCCCGACGCCTCCGGACGTATAAAAGCCAGCCAGATCCTTGATCTGGTAACGGATAAAACGCTGCTTGTCTCCCTGATGCACGTGAATAGTGAAACGGGTGTCATTCAGCCCATTGAGGAGATCGGCGCAGCCCTGGCTGAAACGAAAACCTACTTCCACATTGATGCCACGCAAAGCTTCGGGAAGCTGAATGACTGCTTGAGGAACACCAGATATGATATGCTGAGCGTGACGGCCCACAAGCTTGGCGGCCCGCAGGGGGTGGGCGCATTTATCCTCCGCCGGGACCGTACCTACAGACGGCCGCCCATCAAGCCGCTTCTGTATGGCGGACAGCAGGAACGCGGTTATCGTCCTGGTACAACGCCTGTCGCACTGGTGGCCGGCTTTGCACTCGCAGCAAAGCTGTGTGATCAGGAAGAAGCACGGCATATGGAAAAGTGCAGTGCCATAAAAAAAGACTTCCTGTCCGCTGTAGCTGGTCTGGAATATACCTTGAACGGCGACCAGAAGCACGTCCTGCCCACTACGATCAACATCAGCTTTCACGGGGTGGACGCAGAAGGTATTTTCCTTGCAGTTAAAGAAGATTATGCATTTTCAAACGGCTCGGCCTGCAGCTCGGGAAGCCATGCGCCAAGCTATGTACTGACCGCTATGGGGCTGGATGAACGCCGTATCAGTGAAGCCGTCCGGATCTCATGGAATCACAATACAGAAGCAGATTTCACAGCACTCGTAAACTATATAAAGTCTATGACGGATTAAGCGCAATAAAAGACTCTCGCCCGGGGAACGATAAGCCCGGACGAGAGTCTTTTTGTCAGAATCTGATTTTCAGCTTGCTGGTGAGCCGCTTCTCCTGAAGCCAGGTCAGAATGCCCGGGGTAAGATCCGCAGCGGTAGCCTGCTGAACGGACACCTTCTTCAGGAAGCTCTCGATTTCAGGATTCAAAGAAAATGCTTCGGTGATTTTTTTTGCCGCAGCCACATCGGCCGCCAGACTTTTTACCGCCCTGACAGACGGTTCTCCAGCGACAGTCCTGGTGATGTTATCTGCAAGGGCCCCGGCCTGCCCGGGATCATCCGAAAGGCCGCCTATCATCAACAGATAGCCCTTTGTCCCCTCCGCATATGCAGCTGACGCCTCCTTCCAGACGATTTTTATCTGAACCGCTGCCGCATCCCCCTTGGCCTTCAGAACACGCACCATATCTGCGGTCAATGCTCCATCAGAGACACCTCTTCCACAGTTATTGACACATTCCAGCAGCTCATCCCGCAGCTGGGCCGCCATGACCGGATGATCTACGATCCCCTTTTCTTTCATGGCCGCTGCGCATTCCAATATATTCTTCAGCTCCTGGCTGGCTTTGTTCAGCTGCGCAAGCGCATTTCCATAAGCCTCATCTGACTGTCTTTGTTCCTGTGCGTCTCTTTTATGCTGAATCGCAGAAATACTTTTCCCGATCGTTTCAGTCAGCAGCATCGTCATACACCTCCATTCCCTCCAGCTGATCGTAAAGCGCTTCCATACAGGCCCGGGCTGCTTCAGAGATCGCTTCCATCCCCGTAAAGGTGCTGATTTTGGCAAGCTCCTTCTTCGCCCTGGCCTCCTCCTGTTCGGCCAGCTGCGCAATGGTCTGAATATCCCTTAAAAAATCGCAAAGGGAATTCAATGCGTTCCCAGAATAGGCAGACAGCTGCTGAACCGGCATATCCTCTGCATTACAGGTCAGAACCGTAACCCATTTCATAACGTCCCTGGCCATCTCAACCGGCGGTTTTTCAAATCGGATCCTCAAGGCACTGCTGCCAAGAATTCCGTTGGCATTAAATGTTCTGAACAGCTCCTGAACGGAGGCCAGTGTCCTGATCAGATTTTCCTGGTTCAGCTCGCCGATCCATTCCGTGAGCCTGGCCGCAGCTGCATCCGCATGCTTCCGTTCGGCCGCCATTACAGACCGGATCTTGGGATAGAGCTTTTTCAGCAGCGATGCAGGATTATAAAGAAGGTGCTTGTCCGGAATATCTGCGGGAAGCTCACTTTCAATATCCCAGCCGCAGGCGATCAATTGCTCTGCCGCCTCTATCAGCTCGTCCCCTCTGTAAAAACGCCTGTCACTTGTATCTCTGGATAATTGAATGGCGCCCATTGTCGCAGCAGAGGATTTTTGAAGCATCGCCAGCGCACTGTCAAACTCCGGGTTTCTGCTAAGAACAAACTGGACCAGATCATTCCACTCCTTCGTTTCCCGTCGGATCTGGTCATCCTTCCGGAAGGGAACAAAGAGGGACTTTACCGCTTCAGCCGGACTGCCTGTATCGGCCCTCCGGCCAAAAATCATGGCCCGGAGATACTGCAAAGCGAGACACCATTTGATCACGGACAATTGCTGCTGATCATTTGCAGCTGTCACCTTTTCAATGATCGCCGCCTTGTTTCTCTCAAGCCAGGTAAGCAGCCGCTGCTGGTAATAGGCAGAGCCGTCAAAGTCCCATCCCTTGAAATACCTCAGCTTAATAAGCGCCTGAAGTGCATCTCTGCTTTCCGCAGAACGCTCCATATGCACCAGCACCTTTTCCGGATCGGGTGCATTGTCCTGGCCTTCGATAGAAAAGCAGCTGATATCACTCAGTCTCTCTGCGGCTACATAGGCCGGCACACCGATATCCTGCCAGTTGACTGCGCCGCACTGCTTGTTGTCACCGCAGATAAAGGATTGCAGCATTTTACGATAATCCGCATGGTATTGGAGCGGTGCTCCGGAGCTGTACCAGGCATCGATATCCTTCTGGAAACGAATATAGTCCTGCTCGGCCCGGGAGACAGATTTCCTGGCTTCAGCCGGACGAACCGCTTCAGAAACTGAATCGGAATCCGGAGCCGGTACAGACTGCGGTGCTGCACTTTCGCCTGTTGTCTGATCAACGATCGCACCAATGCCATTAAATTGAGACAAACCGATGTCATCCAGAAATGCCTTGTTCAGTCCGCCGAAGGTAATAGCTCCATCCGCCTCTTTTACGCCGGCTGCTGTGCCGTCCGCCCATAAAGCAAATACCGATTTCAAGCGGCTTCTGTCCTTGGAGGACAGACCTTCAAGACGGTCGATGGCCGAAGCATGCTCACCCTTGTGCATCTGAACATGCTTTGGATTCAGAGGAAAATCCCAGCCGTCCCCATAAATTTTTCCGTCAAAATATTCTTTGAGCTGCGCACGGAGCACCTCTTTCAGGAATGCACGGGGGCTTTTTACAATAAGCCCTTCATACAGCGCAGTCAGAGCCTGGCTGTTAAAGGGATAGAGCGTCACATCCCGGCCGGCTATTTTCACGGTTTCCCACGCACACGGCGGTCTGAACGTGCTTATCGGCAGGTCCTCGAGCGCCGCACCATTCCTTTCCCAGTCCCGGAGTGCCGCAGGATCACAATAGATCGCATTCAGGTAACGCCCGGCCATCTGAATCAGAAATTCATTTGTACCATACGATCGGTCTGTGACGCTGATCTGATGTGTAACTCTGTCCTTGAAGTTATCACGGAACTGATCAAAATAGTCATTCGTAATACCGATAATGGCGGTTACACGGCACAGATCCGAATAGTCCCCGCCGTGCTCCGTGGAAAGGACCGTGATCAGCTCCGTGTCAATGCCCGTAAAGCCGGTAAAGTCTTCAATAAACAGCGTGAGGTTCCGGCCCTGCCGCTTCAGCTCCCGGCGCAGCTGCTCAAAAACAGACTTTGTGCTCTCACTGGAAATATCCGCACATCTTTGAATGACCTCCCGTGTAAACCGGTTTAAGTAATTCACGAGCCTGTCTATCTCACTGTCATCCTCCAGCAGAGTCGCTGCAAAGTCAGAGGCCTGCGGATCGCCCTGTCTTTTAACGGCTTTGATGATGCTGCTTTTTCCTCTTTCATCCAGAAAATCTGTAGGAGAAAATACCTTTGTATCCTTCAGCACCTGATTGCTCGGAGCCGTTATTATATTGTAGCACCGGGCCACTGCACCATCCTCCCTAAGAAGATGCTCTCTTACACGGCTGTCAGAAAGATAGCTTGCAATGTCTCTGCAAATGACCGGCTTGTATACAGAGCCCGAAAGGTCATTGCTCACGGCCGCCACATAGGCAAACAGGATCTCCGTCTTAAAAGAGGCCTCATCCCTGGAATCAGACGAACGAACAAACCGCCTGAGCTTTTCTTCTACTTCGGGATCCCTGATCACCTGCTGTTCAAGGAGCTGCGAAAAAACACCCCGGACAGAGTTGTTCAGTCTGCGCAGAAAAATCAGCTGCTCTTTGGCCGGATCATATACGGTCGAAGCACTGTTTTCCAGCCTGGCCTTCAGATACCGGATCAGATGCGACTTGCCCGTGCCATTGTCGCCGCGAACGATGATCAGTCTGTGTGCATTCCGGGGATTATAAACGAGGTTATCGAATATCTCCTCCTCTGTCATGTGCTTTGGCGCAGACTCGGTTTTGCCGCCCAGGTATACATCCAATTGAGAGAATGGCATATGCGTCGCTATAAAGTATGCATCCTCCGTTGCCATGTCATCTGTCTTAATAGCGTAACGCTCCATTACAGAGCGATATTGTTCCCAGCTCATCTGCACACCTCCTCATAAACGGTAATATGAGAAAAATCATTGTTCGGATCGCCGTCAACAGAATAGAGCATGATACGGCTGGAATCCTGCCATGTTTCCAGTCTGATCAGCCCCAGATCACGAAGCGTGCGAAGGCCCGCAGACACCGCAAGAGGCCACCTGCTGCTTATATCCGCTTCCGGAAGCCTGCTGCTGAGCCAGAATGCAAAGTCCGTCCCCCGGATCGTTTCGCCGTACCGGAAGGTCTGTGCAAATTCGGCAGCCAGAAGATCCTGCAGCCGGAGCTTCATGTTCGGCAGAAACATGGTCCTGCTCAGATACCCCAGCCCCAGAAATGAAGCCCAGAAACGCCATCCCAGAACCGCATTTTCATCAAGACCAGACAATTCGCTGTTTTCTGCGGCACAGGTTTTCGCCATGACTTCCCAGTTGTGAAGAGAAAAGAGCCTTTCATTCTGTGCGATCAGCCACTTGCTGAACATGAAAAATGTAGTATCCTTCTGATAAAACACCTTCGCACTCACGTACCGTCTGAAGGCCCGGGCTGAAGCGATCACCTCCGCAGGCTCAGCAAGCTCCAGGCTGCCGTCCTTCATTTTCAGAATGCCAAGCTCCTTAAGGGCCACATCAATGGACCGGTCCACCTCTTGATTCAGCCCCTTGTCTTCATTTTTCCCAAATGTCAGCGCATCCCGAAGGGACTCACGTGTGATCTTCCCGCGGGCCGCCATCCGGCAAACAGATAAAACCCGCTCAGGGGTAGGCTCCATTCGCATTCCATCTGGATTCGTCTTGAACATGCGGATCCCTCCTTATAATTTTTCAACGGGAATGGTGTAGCCATCTATGCATTCCCGTACTGATTTTCCATTGGATGTAATGACCATATTTTCGCTGCAATACAATATTGTCCGATAGCCAAGACTCCTTAACCGGCTCAGGTTCTTATACAGCGTGAGATTTGTATGGGCATCATTCTCAAAAACACAGAGCACACCGCCTGCAAACAGATACGGCGTATTGGCCGCTGCAAAATAGAACTCGTCATAATCCAGAACAAGGCCCTCGTACTTTACCTCATCGGCAAGTCGCTTGGGAAGGACCATGCAGCCAAGGCCGCATCGGGAAGCACGTGCAGCAACATCCGCTGCTTCTTCCAGTGTACAGGCTCCGGAACGCTGCCTTCTCACAACCAGCTCGTCAAAGGCTCCCATATTCCGCTCCAGCCTGCGGGAGACCGGCGCCGGAGGAAGCTGTATGGCCGGCGGCAGACGGAGCTTATACTTTGCATCTGCTGATATGCGTCCCTCCGGATCAGAAGGACATCCGCTGCAGATCTCTCTGGACAGAGGAAAAAGATGCCTGAAGATCCGTCCCCAGCACATGGCTCTGGGCGAGGCTGCAAGATCCCGGATGATCGAATAGCCCTTCATCTGTGTCTCATACTCGGCCTGTCTTGGCGCTTCCAAGGCCTCTGCAAACCGATCGGAGTTCCCTAAAATATCCGGCCTGAGAAGCTTTACTTTAACTGTATACGCCCCTTTCTGAGGCATATAGCCGGCATCCTCCAGGTCGATAAAGCCGACCCGATAAAGAAACAGCAGCAGGTTGATATTCCATGCAGCATTTCGGTTTCCGGCATACTCGGCCTCCTCCTCTGTCATGGTAGACGGGGTAGACGAGGTGTCCAGGATACATTCATCCCCGTCAATGATGGCATGAGGGCTTTTCAGCATGCCATTCCAGCGGATAACCGCACGCGCAACAGTCAGGACCCGTTTATTGACCAGTCCCAGTGCACGGCGCACATCCGCACTTTTATCATATTGGCTTTGATAAGGAAGAAACAGACTGACAGAGGGAAGGCCATCCCGGCCTCCCCGGCCTACTTCCTGATAATAGCGGCTGAGATTTTCAGGGCAGCAGGCATGAAGGACGGAACGGACATCCGGTTTATCCACACCAATGCCAAAGGCCGATGTGGCAATAACGACGTCAAATTCGCTGTCCTTCCATCCCTTCAGCACTCTGTCCCGTTCAGCTTCCCGGGTCTCACCTGTAAACAAAGGAATATTCTGGTATCCCTCCTGCTTCAGACGTTTCTGTAAAGCACTGGCCTCTCTCGGTTCCAGAACATAAATGACCATCGGCTTGGGCAAAAGCCGGACAGCCTCTGCCGTTTTGTCCTCCTGTTCCTTTTTGGACTTTACCGATCTGAAATAGAATCTTGGCTCCGGCCGGAGCGCATCACACCGCACCTGAACATTGCAGCCTTCTGAGCCGAACAAGGAAAACAGCGTATCGACCACATCATCCGACAGGGTAGCAGAAAGCAGAAAGGTGCGTATATGATTTCCGGAGCTTCTCCTCCATTTTTTCAGAACGATGGAAAAGATCTGGAAATCCGGCCGGAAGAAAACGCCCCAGTCCGGAACAACATGGGCTTCATCGACAACAATATCGGCCAGATACCGTTCTTCTGCGGCTGTATCAAGAAGCCGGAACAGCTCAGGATTTTTGAAAACGGCTTCTGGGGAAGTGAAAAGCATTCCGGCCTTCCGCTCCCTCAGGGCCTGAATGATGGCGTCCCGTTCCGCAGCAGACTGCTCCCCCCGATAGCAATAGATCCCGCTGTCATCCCGAAGATTCTGCCTGGCTGCATAATATTGGTCAAGGGCCAGGGCTACAGTAGGTACAATAACGACCGTCAGTCCGGCGGATGTACCGGACAGCATCTGCGTTACAAGGCTTTTGCCGCCGCCGGTGGGCAGTGAAATCAGCAGGGTGTGTCCGGCCGGCAGCTTTAAAGCGGTATGAACGGCCAGCTTCTGCTCATAGCTCTTATAAGAAGAAAAAATTGTATTCCGACGCAGCAGCTCATCCCCGGCCGAGGGGGAAACATACGCTGCGCCTTCATCCTGCTTCATCCCATAGACATCCTGAATGTATTTTGCAGGCTCAAGCCACTCAGGGATGTGCATCAGACAGGAAACCTGCAGATCATTTTCACAGACAAGGTCAAAGTGTTTTCCATATGTCTGTACAAGGCTATAGAGCTTTTCTGTCAGCTTCACACGTCCCAGGACAAGAACGATATCCCGGATATTCAGACACAGATCCTGCGCCGAAGCCTGATCCATCTGATACTGGCAGCAGCGGCGGATGAATCCAATGACATACCGTGCCCTGGCTGCTTCCTGAAGCTTTGGCCGCGTCGATGTATCCGCAAGAAGCTTTTTCAGCTCCTGAACGGCACTATGACTTCTCATTGCGCCCATTATATACTGTCGAAATATTTCTCTGCTATCCATTCTTTCTCACCCTTAAAAAGCAAACCGCATCCAGCACCGGCCTTGCGGATGTCAGAGCTTTCCACACCGCATTAAAAATCCTGACCTTCTCGTCTGCAATACGTTTATCCCGCTCAAAATACATACACTCTGCACGATATCCGTTCAGAACACGCTGCATCTCTTTCTTGGCTGAAGCCAGATCCGATGCTTCCTGCATAGCAGCCACCGCTTTTTTATACGCAGCCGCAGAGCATCGGTCGACCAGAGGTTCCCATTGGCCGGGCGGCGTCTGCACCATGAAGCGTTCAAGAGGAGACAGGGACATCCGGCCGGCGCTTCGCCGTCCCAGATGCTCTGCATTCGACCCGGTAAGGGATAAAAGCGTGCGTATCACATCCTGCTCGGAAACCTTGCGGCTTTCTGCTGTCAAAGGCATGGATATCATGATCTGTTCCAACGGAAGATACATCTTATACTGAGAAAGGATCTCCAGCCCCATACCAGCCTCCAGCAGGCCGTCTATCTGCGGTTCAACATTATAGATGTATACGATTCCATCGTAATTAAATCGGCCGGCCGCTGCAATTGCGGCACATCGGCCCCGGCTGCATCCGGCCGCATTGGAAAGAATCGAATCATATACAGGGTCCCCGGGCGCAAAAAAGAGAATGTCTTCTCTGAGTGCAGCCGTTCTGCGGTCAAATGAACCGAGAAGCTTTCCCTCACGAAGCAGAATGGAAGAATGATCGTATCTTTCCCAGTCGGGAGGGACAAAGAGCGATTGTCTTGCGGCTTTTACCCGAAAGGCATTTTCACGGAACTCGATAAGACCGGCTGACGTAGGTTCCTCCGCATGCAGGCCTGCCTGTTCGCCCCAGCCCAGCATAGCGGACGCAAACAAATGATCCTCCCGGGAGGCGTACATATTCAGAATATGATCGATCCCCTGGGACAACGGTCGGTACAAGGCAGCGCCAAGGTCAAAGTCCTGCTCGTCCTCCACACTCTCACGCATTTCCTCCGCCTGCTCAAGAATATCATCAAAAGCATTGGTCAGCCCGGTATAATAATCATCCAGCAAAGCCTCCGCAATGAGACCGTTCAGCTCTCCTGTGATGATCTCAAGGCCGCTGAGGGACTGCTCAAACAGCTTCATTCCATCCCGCCAGATACGGAACAGCTGCTCCTCAACAGAGTGCTCAGCATACAGGACAACAGAACGCACATCCATATCCGGATCACGGCCAAGCCGATCCAACCGGCCGATGCGCTGCTCCAGAGCGTTGGCATTCCAGGGCATATCAAGATGAAGGATCATTTCCGCATTCTGGAAGTTCCGTCCCTCTCCGCCGGTCTCATCACACACGATCACTCTGCAGTCCGGGTCATTCTGAAAGGCATAGACACTGTCCTCCAGTTCAGTGCGGCTCATATGCTTTCCAAAAGCAACCGCATGAATTCCCATTGCCGTATAGCGGGAACGAAACAGCTTCAGGAAAGCAGACAGAGTCGCATTGTGTGCGGTAAATACAACGATCTTACACTTGCTGCTGTCCAGGATATCCGTTTCCTGATCGATATAGTTCATGGCGGTCATAAGACGGCCCTTGATCCTATCCGGATCCTCATCCAGTGCAGCATTTACAAGCGCATGCTCATTTTCAGCCTGACTTTTCCAGGCAGATACGCCCTCCAGAAGGACATCATCCTCTATCCCCTGCTCATGGAGCGCTTCTTCAAAGGCCCATGGACTGCTGAACAAGGCCGCCAGCAGAGGGATCGCCGCCTGGGTGACGTATTCCTTATCCTCTTCTCCATTTTCGGAGAGATAGGCAAGCGTATTCTGGATCACACCGATCTCATTATAGTTTTCGTTCAGAGAAAGGGGTGTATAGGGAACGGCCTGAAGCGTTCTCCTGGACATACGTTCTGTGATCAGCTGGCGGCGATTGCGGATCACGTTCCGTTCCACTCTGTAGTTTTCACAAATATAGGCAAGGGCCTGCCTTACCTGCTCCAGCCCCTTGTCCGCTGCGGTCTGATCAATGGAGGCCGCCAGCTTGTTGAGGGTGCTGTCTTCCAGTGTTTTAGCGATCTCTTTCAGCTTGTCGATGATAATGTCGCTGTATTCCTCATAACGGTCCAGACGCCCCAGCTGCTGATTCACAGCTTTCTGAATCCGCTTCTGTTTTTTTACCATCCAGGCAAAACGATCGGGGCTCATGCCGGCATACTGTTCCGGACTCAGCAGCGCCAGAAGACGCCGGTATTCTTCGCTTCGGTCTTGAATGGGCGTTGCAGAAAGAAGCAGAATATGCTCCACGCTGCGGCTTACCGCTTCGATCTTCTGATACCAGGATTCGTGCTCCAGCAGACGGTGGGTCTCATCAACGATCGCAAGATCCCAATCTGCACGCAGAAGCGCTCCGGACGCATCCAGCTCTTCCATAGGAAGAAGGCACAGCTTCGCCCCTGTGTCAGCTGCTTCTGCGTTCAGCCCGTACTTATAGTGAAGCTCGTTTTTCCACTGACTGATCAAGGCCCCGGGCACAACGATCAATACACGCAGGCTTTGATTTTCGCTGACCAGAATGCGCAGAATAGAGCAGGCTTCAACTGTCTTGCCAAGGCCTACTTCATCCGCAAGCATATACCGTACCGGCCGGGTTTCAAAGCATCGGGCCACCGTACTGATCTGATGGGGCATCAGGTAGGCCCGGCACCCTGCAAGAACATGGAAGCCATAGGTTGCATGGCTGACCAGATGGCGGTTCCGGCTGACCTTAAGATAGTTCATAAACCACGTGGGATGCTGGAATTCATAGGCACGAAGCTGCTTCTCCGGGGCGTAATTCATCTGCGAATACTCGATCCTGAGTTCCGTCTCGCAGGCCTTGACATATTTTCCGCTGGGGAGCTGAATCCAATACCAATAGGGCTGATCCTCCGAACAGGACTCCTTCGCACGGGTTACGATCGTACCGCGTCCCCAAGGCCCTTCGACCGCACCGCCGGGCGCTGCTTCACAGCGCGTAACAGCATCCGCCCGGTATACATCATGCTGAAAGAGATCCCCATAATAGTCCCTGCTGCCCAGCAGATCGTGCATCTGAACCCTGACCGCATCTGCCAGTTCATTATATGCAGCAGCCTGCGCAAGAACAAAAAATCTCGGATGTTCCCTGTCCCCTTCCTCGATCACGACCGGACAGCGGTAGTAGCATCCTTTTAACATGTGCAGTTTCTCCTTTCTCTGTTCGGATCTGCATAAGCATTCCGCCTTCAGGCTTCAGCCGAATCTCCCGTAAGATAGAATTCCATGCAGTTTCCCTTGTGAGAGCAATAATGGCACCAGTCCGAAGGAATGGCCGCTTTTCCTTTGTCTTTGCTCTGGCTGATATAGCACTTTACCTCATCCTGAAGCGCACGGGCCTGCTGCTCATAGGGCTTATTTCCGGACTCCGGAAGCTTATACAGCGAATATTCTTTTTTCGGGTACTTCCGGACGGCCAGGTCCTCAAAGCTGCTGTAGGGATTTTTGCGCTCTGATTCGGAGATGTCTATAACAAATTTTGCAGCACCGAATTGCTTCCGCATCTGCATATGCACTGGCTTATAGGGCGCAGCCGCAGAGCCATATCCACGATCGATCATTCCGTGAACAAGGTAATTCCATGCGCGCCGCTTTAAATCATAGATCTCCGTGGCCTTCCAGAATGAAAAATACGGCTCAAGCTTCCGGCTTTCCTGATCAATAAACCGCTTCACACATTTTAACGCCTCTTCCCGCTGCATACCGCCGATCCGCTTCCACACGGCCTCTATCAGGAGATTTTCATAATACTTCTGGAATAAGAAGCTTCCATGGATCACAGGCTCATTCTCCATGACATAATCAAGGAAATATCGATAGGGGCATAAAAACATATCCATCATCTGAAAACGGTCGTATGGAATGTCCTTCGTCTCCTCCGGCCTGTCGCAAACCGCAAATGGTGCAGGAGTATTTATGTTCTCGATAATCCCGGCTTTCGGCTGCAAACCAAGGATGGACAGCAGCGCATACGGCTCAGTCGTTTCATCCCCGTACTGCTTCACAAAGCTCAGGCGGACATTTCCCCGGTTGTAATACAGGCCATAAAAGAGCGCATATCTGAGAAATTCACTCCTCCTGTCCAGGGTCTTGCAATAGACCTGGAACGGGAGATCCTGCGGCAGATAGGCCGCACTCAGGAATTCATCTGTCAAGGGCCAGGGAAGCTGATCATTCACCGTCTGATTCATATCCCGGTCAGAAAGGCCGGCGAAGTGATAGGTCTTGATCTCCTCTTTTTCAAACTGCCGCTTGCTCTGGAGAATGTCACCATCGATCTGCTCAAAGTTCTTTACGATCCAGTCCGGCTCCTGCTCCGTCTGATCCTTTTGCTTGAGGTAATAATGGATCCCTTCCTTCAAATCGTGGAAGGTTCCGGAAAACGCAGAATTCCGGGGCTTGATCCGCTCAAGCCGGGCCTGAAGCGCCGAGATCAGCTCCCGTTCCTTTTCGCTGGCAAAAGCCGGCTCCCGCTGCTTCAGAAATGCTTCCAGATTTTCAAAGTGCTTTCCAAAATTGATGAAGTCTTCCCGGGTATGATCCAGTGCAAACAGGCCGGCGGCAATCTCATTGATCTCTCGGACAGCCTGAACCAGAGCAGCAATATCTTTCCTTGAAACCTTGTATTTGTTGTAAATTACAAGTGACCTCAGCGAAAAAACAGCATCTGTGCTCTTTGCATTGACTATGCGGTCATAATTACGGAGATAATTCCCTGCGATCTCCCGCTCAAATTCTTCATAGGCGGTGATATGCTCAAAGAGAACCTCTGTATTGCAAAATGTACGAAGCAGCACCTCTCCGGGAGCAGATTTAAGAATGTTGGAAGATAAGCACTCTTTTATGGCGGCGCTGTCAAAGCGGATACAGCCCTTCTCATAATCCCACAGACGATAAATCGCAGAGAAGAACTGTCCTATGGGATAGGAAAGAAAATGTCTGTCCTGAGAAAACTCCGGGTAATAGATGCTCAGAAGCGTATGAATGTCCCGATTGGCTGTATAAACCTGTTCATCCAGACACCGGAGAACACCTGCATTATCCCAGACCTTCTGACCCCGTTCCATAACGTTCTGAGCATCGTGGTATTTATTTTTTGCAGCCTCTACATGATTGGATACAAAATGAGCGTATTCTGTGATATTGGCAAATTCCATCCATTCTATGCTCTTATACAGCTGACTCCATTGCCGCAGCTGCATGCGTCCGGCCGTGTGACCGTTCTCGCACAATTCACCCAGTGCACAGGCCAGGGCATTGCTGGGATTCTGCATGGTGGGCAGATGATATTCCGGAACAGCCGTATCGTGATGGACCTTTGCATCAAAACAACTGTAGATATCATTCCAGGATGCGTATATCTGGGAATACTTCTTCTGATAGTTGAACAGAAAAATGATCGTCAGGCCCATTTTCTCCATGGCAGTCAGAAGCCGGAGCTGGGCCGGCGTAAACTGATGAACACCATGAACAACGATCGCATCAAGCGGCTGCTGCCTTGTTCTTTCAACCGCCCGTTCACAGCGCCTGATCTCCCGCTGCGGACCCCGGCACGCCTTAGCCTCCGCAGCCGCCAGATCCACAACGATCTCCTTCAGCATGTCCCTGTCGGGAGCAGGCGGAAACGCAAAAAGTCTGCTTTTCTGCGCCTTGCTCAGAATATAGACAAACAGCTGCTGTTCCAGATTGCCTTTCGTCCGATCCACCGCAGAAGCCTGTATATCCAATTCAATAAAGAGCCGGACTGCTTCCAGAAAATGGGTCTGATTCTGAGACAGCGCCATATGGAACGTTTCATCGATCCGGCCCTTATCCAGCAGCTGTCTGAAGGCCGAGGACAGAGCGCTGTATTGCTGTACACGAAGACTGATGTTGTCTGTCCAGCTTTTATACACCTCTTCATGTCCGACAAGAGAGTCCAGGGTACAGATAAGTCCCCGGATGTTATCCCCAAGCACATTCTTCAGGCCATTTACAAGTGTTCTTGCACTGCAAAAATGAGGAAGTGCTGATATTTCGCTCCAAAAGTCTGCCTTCTCCAGGTTGTAAGGATCTGCATATGTATAGATTTTATATGGCATACGTCAGGCCTCCGTTTCAATCAGATTCTGCCATGAAAAATTCTGTTTTCCTTCGATCTCGATCCAGGAGAAGGAACGCATGGCCCGTGTCATTGCAACATAAAGAACTCTCGCTTCTTCTCTGCTTTTTTCAGCTTTTTCGATGTGCTCATCATAGTACGTGTTTTGTACAGCAGCGCCGGTCTCAGGGATATTCAGACTGTAGCCGATACGATACCGATCGCCGTCCTTCTCCGTGCTGATATGAAGCTGGGATTTCTTAACCATGTCGATCGGAGCCGAGCAGAAGGGCAGAATAACATGTCCGTACTCCAGCCCCTTGGCCTTGTGCACCGTAACACACTGAATCGGGATCTCAGTCTGAGACGAAGCCGGAATGCGGCTGTCAACAGACACCTGTGAAACAATGCAGCTGCTGAGACGTTCCTGAAGTGTATTGATCGTAAGCCGATCCACATTACAGGCCTGGATCAGCTGCTCAAACAGCAGGTCCACGTTCAGCTGATAATAGTGCTGCTTCCAGGGATCCTCGCTGAAATTGCGCCACGGCTCCAAGGTGTTATAGATCTCATGAAGTACCTGCAGGACAGGATCGGTGCGCAAGCCGGCCACAATATATTCCCATTTGCTGCACGTATCGACCGCCCCAGCCAGCTTGGTATTCATAAAGCGGATCAGATAGTTTACCTGCTCCCGTTCATCCACCCGTGCTTTCCAGCCATCGTTCCGGATCCTCCTGCGAAGCGCAAAGAGATTCGATTTGGGAATATCCAGGCCGAAAAAGCTGGAGGTCGCCAGATTGTACAGATAATCCGCTTCATCAAAATGAACCAGCGCATTGACCAGGATCATCATATCCAGTGCAGGCTGGGACATGTACAGATCGCCGCCGGTGTTGGTCTGGATGCTGACCTCCGGGAAAAGCCTTGCACACTCTGTGCGCACCATCTCTGCCTGCCAGTTTTCTCTGACAAGGATGGCTATACTGCGCTCCTTCGGCGAGAGCTTCCTGTGAAGCTGTTCTTCCTCATACTGAATCCGCTTCTGAAGCCGTCTGATCTCTTCCACAAGCGCAGGGATACGCAAAGCATCATTTTCTATAGAAAGCTTCCTGAAAAAGCGTTCCTTGCAGGAGCTGATATATCCATTATAATCCCTTGTACCGATCAGCCGGTCCTTTGATGCATCATAAGTAAGCAGCTCATCCGGCCTGGCTCCCCAACTGGAGAAAGAAAGGTCAAACAGGTTCAGCAGGTCCGTATCGGTACGATAATTTCTTTGCAGCGAAAATTCAAGCCATTGGGAAGGATTTTCATGAATTTTCAGCTGATCAAAGGCCTTTTCCTTTGCGCCTCTGAAACGGTAGATGCACTGCTTGATATCGCCCACCAGGAACATCCGGTAATCCAGCAGCCGGGCCAGCATCAGCAGGGATTCGATCTGCGTATCGTCCGTGTCCTGGAATTCATCCACAAACAGGAACTGCAAAGCGTCCTTGTCCTCTTTAAGCTTACGGATTCTTCCTTCGCTTTCAGGCCTGCTGATGAATCGATTCAGAATGGACATCATGGAACTCAGGTGGAGACGGTTATTTTGCAGCAGCTCCTGATCATACTCCCGCTCAACAGCTGGAATCACGGCCGCAAGAAGCGCATGCAGCTCCCCGTGCGTATCCTCCGGTCTGAGGAGACCAAAATCGCCGGCCTCGATAGAACCGATGTCGATGCTCTTGTTATGCAGCTTTCCGATGAAGTCAAGAATGCTGTCCCGAATGGCATAAACAGGCAGGCCCAGCTTATCGGTAAAATCAGCACCGTACTGAAGCCTTTTCTGATGGATATAGTCATCCAGAATATCGGAGATCTTTCTGCGCCGGTAAAACTCACTGGACGTGATATCCACATCGATTCCATAGCCAAAGGACGTACCCAGCTGTGCGATCAGCTTTTTTGCGTAGGAATGGATCGTACTGATCTGCATACTGCTGATCTGAGAGATCATATCCAGATACTCCACACAGGAGGTGACCAGATAACAGTTCCGGAAATAGGCCCTCAGCTTTTCCGACATCTGGTCGGCCGCTTCATTGGTGAAGGTGATCATCACGATCCGCTTTGCCATTTTCCGGAGAGGAACCTTCTGAGCGTAACAGATAAAACCAATACGGGAGATCATTGTATAGGTCTTGCCTGTACCTGCACCGGCCCGGATCACGATATTCTTTTCAGGCGCAGCATGCTCGACCAGATACTGCTCTGCATTAAACTGGCTTACAGCTCCCAGCTGCCTGAGAATGCTTTTTTGAGAATCCTCCAGCTTTCCGTTGCGCACGATAAAGGAGTCCACATTCTGATCAAACGGCTCACTTAATACGCTCATAGAGCAATGAAAGCACATGAACGAATCAGCGTCCGAGGACAGCTGCGGAGAGTGAGAAGCCTGGTCGTCAAATGCAATTGCAATATTGTCCCGATCCCGTACCAAGCCGCGCTGAGAGAGGGCCGCATCAAGCGCTCCGGCAACAGAGAGCAGCTGTGCTCTGCTGGAAAAAACGCAATACAGCTTGCAGCCCTGCAGGTATTGTTCTGTTATATCCTTAATATCTGTTTCGCTGAATCCATCCCTGCTGTTCAAATAGTAAAACCGGGAATAATCATGCGAGTGATGAGCAGCCGCAGGAGGTGCGCCGGCATCGGCTCCTGCTTTGTCATCCGGATCAATGTCCGTCTCAAAAAGACTGCGTACCTCCAGCATAGTCTGACAGTCAAACGGAGTCCGTTTCCAGCTGTTCACTTCTCTGAGGGCCTGATCCAGCTTGTTAAAAAATGCAGTATTATCAGCCAGGTCTTCCTTGAGGATCGTGAAGCGTTCTTCCATCACGACATCCAGGCGGAGGGATCTGTAATATGCCTTTGTAACCTGAGGCAAGCATACCATTTGATAAACAAGGGGAAATTTTCCAATGCTCTGGCGGATATACCGCTCAATAGAGAACCGGTATCCCCTGGCCTGCTTCTGCGGCGATGCAGACACTTCGCCGTCATCCGTTCTGATAAGGACAGCTTCGTTGTTTTTTACACGCAGAATATTTTCTTCCCGCCAGCCCTTCACCTCGACCACAAGAATCCCTTTTTCAGGCATCAGGATGCAAACATCAAATTCTCTCCCAAAAACCTGTCTGTTCCAATAAATGATATTTGTATCGTCAAGATATTCCTGCAGCCTGGTGACAAACAGCTTCTCACCATAGTTTTCGGAATGGCCCGCTCCGATCAGTCTTCCCATAAATAGAATGTCACCTCGTAAATCATAGGAAGATACATCGATCCTCCCTATGCTCATAATCAATCTTTTTCTGTCCGGCCGCCTGCATTCCGATCCAGCAAACGCACAGGCCCGGACAGACAATATCAAGTTGTATTATATCATATTGTTATCCATTTTTCAATAGATTTTGACAAAAAACACAAAAAAGGTGAAAAAGTCGATTTTCCGCACAGGGCTTCCCTTAATGAGAGGAGAAAAGTACTCCATCCCTCGTTCCTGTCAAATGCATCCCATAAACCAGAAAGCCCCGGCTGATCTGCAAAAAATCAGTCGGGGCTTTCTTCTGTAGAAAAACCTGATTCTATATCAGAGCATACAGGCCCTGTATTCGGGACTCTGCCTTATTCCCACTCAATGGTACCCACCGGCTTGGGAGTCAGATCGTAGAGAACACGATTGATACCCTCAACCTCAGTGGTAATGCGATTGGTGATATGGTGGAGGAGTGCATACGGAATCTCCTCGATGGTCGCACTCATTGCGTCTGTCGTATTTACCGCACGGATGATAGCCGGCCAGCCCATGTAGCGCTTGCTGTCCTTTACGCCGACACTCTTCATATCCGGTACAGAAATGAAATACTGCCATACAGTCTTATTCAGACCGGCCTTCTCAAATTCCTCACGCAGGATCGCATCGGCCTCACGCAGTGCATTCAGTCTGTCCCGAGTGATCGCACCCAGACAGCGTACACCCAGACCCGGACCCGGGAACGGTTGACGATCAACCATAGAGGCCGGAAGGCCCAGCGCCTTGCCTACGACTCTTACCTCATCCTTGAACAGCAGACGAACCGGCTCAACCAGCTCAAACTGCATGTCCTCCGGCAGGCCGCCAACATTGTGGTGTGCCTTTACACCGTCGCTTTCCAGAATATCCGGATAGATCGTGCCCTGAGCCAGGAAGGAGATGCCCTCCAGCTTGCGTGCTTCTTCATCGAATACCTTGATGAATTCGCCGCCGATGATCTTACGCTTGGACTCAGGCTCGCTGACACCAGCCAGCAGATCGAGGAAGCGGTCTGTTGCATCGATATAAATCAGGTTTGCATCCAGCTGATTCTGGAATACTTCGATAACCTGTTCACTTTCGCCCTTACGCATCAGTCCGTGATTTACATGTACACATACCAGCTGTTTGCCGATGGCCTTGATTAAAAGAGCAGCCACAACAGAGCTGTCCACACCGCCCGACAGAGCCAGCAGAACCTTTTTGTCGCCAACCTGCTTGCGCACCTCAGCAACCTGTTCTTCAATAAACTGCTGAGCCAGCTCGGGGGTATTGATTCTTGCCATAGAATCCGGTCTTACATTTGTCATAATACACTCTCCTCAACCTGAAATCGGGTATTTCCCGGCAGGATATTTCCTGCAAAAAAACATAGTTATAATATAACATAAATCCGCTCGTTTTGCAATAGGCAGAAGAAAATTTTTTTGTGCAGCCTGCGCCTTTCTGAGAGCGGTCAATCCCTGATATATCTTACGGAAAAAATACGGTCACCAAATTCAGACAGGGCTACAGGTGATTCCGACTGATTCAGCGGATCCATGCACCAGTATGTCCCGTTTTCACTTCCGATCAGGAGTACAAAATGATAATTGCCCGATTCCGGCATTTTCACACATACAATGGGATAACAGCCATCGGCCAGAAGGGACTCCAGCTCGCCGTCCCTGAGCGCAGCCGCCTCCTTGCCTTCGATTTCTGTATGAATTACATTTTCCAGTACATCCCACTGAAGATTGCCTTCGCTGTCATATACCTGATTTTCAGAAAAGAACTGATTGAGCGTACCCGGCGTAAGCTCGCCCTCCAGGCCCTCGATCTCCATTTCCTGCATAAGGATCTCAGCGGCCAGACAGGAGGTAAGGCAGCCGGAGTCGCCCATGTGATATTCGGAATCCCCCAGGGGGTCGTCCTTCCATCGATTATCCTTCTGACAAAAATATACAGCAGAATCCGGCACACATTCTATGGTGGATTCCACCCTCACACCGCTGCGCTTTATGTATACATAGCCGCCCAGGATCCCCGCCAGAAGCAGGCCTGTGAGGATGCATATAAGAATCCCCGTTCGTCTTTGTTTTTTCATCGTTCTTCATTCCTTTCTGCTTTTAAAAGTCACTTGTACTGCCGCAAAAATTCTCCTTTAAGCCTGTCCCTGGAAAAAGTATGCAAAACCGATCAGCGCTACGATCAGTACCAGATACAGATAGAAACGCAGATTTTTTACGGATGCCTTCA
Source organism: Ruminococcus sp. (assembly GCA_017472145.1). GTDB lineage: Bacteria > Bacillota > Clostridia > Oscillospirales > Ruminococcaceae > Ruminococcus_C. Next base: position 44,570 of record JAFUQX010000014.1, read on the forward strand.
GATTTTTATTCTCCTTTTCCAGTTCCTCGATTTTCCGTTTTTGCGTTTCCTTGTCAAATTTCAGGCCGCTGACCTCGCCCTCCAGACCAGCAACCTTATCTGTCAGTTCCTTTATCGTCTTATCCTTCGACTTTATGAGCTTTGAAGCCATTACAGCCATCCCTCCTGACATCGTTTGCTATACTTTTATTATACAGCAAAATTCTTAGGATGTCCACTCTTTTTTCAAATTCCAGAAATTTTTTATGAATCTGCTTTTTTCTACAATTTGTATTCTGACACGGAACAGATGTATTTTCTGCAAAAACAAAAAAGCAAAATCCCCGGGGAAAGGCTGTATTCCGAAGATCAGGCGCCCTGCTCCTGCCGTCTCTGCATTTTCTGCCAGTTGATGAAGCCATAGATATCATTTGCAAAAAACATGACAAAGCAGAGCACCATGGGCAGACAGGATCGGTCCTCCATGGCGGCCAGCACCCAGAGCACGATCAGTACAATGTCATTGGCGGCATACCCCACTGCATAATAGGGACTGCGCATCATCGTCATATATACCGCAAGAAAGCTCGTAGTCACGGAAATGGTACTGAACAGGAGATTGGCCGTGTTCAGTGCCCTCAGAATGAAATAAAAGATGCTGGTTGCCAGCAGGGCCAGCAGAATCATTTTCGCAGTCTGCTTCTTTGTCATGCGCTGCACCTCCACCTCAGCCGTCTTTTTATAGGGATGCCGAAGCCATGTGATGATACTCAGAACGGCAATGGGTGCAGTCATGCAGAGATAGGTGATCATCTCCCCGTAATAGCGGAAATAAAAGGAGATGATCCCATAGAAAACAGCAAAAACAACAGTCAGCACCTGTCCGGCGATATAACCCTTGGCCACGAAGATAAGAGCGGTCACGCCTACCAGTGAGGCGGCCAGTGTCAGATAGTCCGGGGATGGGGTCAGGAGAAAGGATCCGGTCACGACGATCACAGAGACGAGCCAGAGCGTCCATTCAAATCGAGTGAGATCCCGGAAAGGGTTTCTGTGCTTTTGTAACATAAAAATACCTCCAAAAAAAGAGCATCCGCACAGCACATCTTCAAAGACCTAACGATGTGCAGGCGAATGCTCTGCATTCTTTCTACCCGGTGGCAGACTTTATTCTGTTATGTATTATAGCATGTGCAGCCGGAATTGTCAAGCTGCTGTTTTTTTCACACTTTTTTTCGCACCGACCATCCATGGAAGAATACGAATGATGATCTCATAGGCCAGGCTGCAGATGGCCAGTGTCACAGCCGTTACCACAAGAGCCAGAGCCGCATTGGCCCGAACCTCGTCAGTGCTCATATTCAGCGGAACAGAGACGATCTTTACAAGAACACGATAGACCGGACCATGAATACACAATACAGTCAGGGAGATCCGGCCCAGATATTCCAGCGGCGCACATTTACGGATCCGCACAGAGAACAGAATGCAGGACGCAACACCCACCGTACCGGTTACAAACCACATGATCCCCTTGGTCAGATCAAAATAGGCCAGTCCGAAATTCAGTGCAAGCAGAGCCATTTCTGCTGCAAACCAGACCGCCTTATGCGCCCCGGACAGGACGGAGTCCGCCTTTGCTGAGCCAAGAATATCCCCCAGCGCATAGAAGCCTATATATTGGAAAACCCGATTGAGGCCCCAGGGAAGCTCCGGCATTTCCACAAGGACGAATACAGCGCTCATAAGAAAACAAACACCATAGGCCAGCCATTTTTTCTTATGGATATTCACAAGTATATTATACAGCACAACGGTTACGAAAAAGCAGGGCAAAAACCACAGATGTACGTTAAAATCGAGATAGTCATACTGTCCCCGGAGCAGTCCGATCAGCGCTTCTGCAAAGGTCATATCGGAGTCACGGAAACGCCGTTCAAGAAGCTGCCAGTACAGCAGCACCAGAAGGCCAAAAGAGAAATAGGGAACGATCACCGTAAAAAATCTCTTTTTTATATGCTCCACTACAGGAGTCACTTTGTAGACCCAGCCGGCCGCCAGGAAAAACAGAGGCATATGAAAGGAATAGATCCAGTCATAGACCACATCATTCTGGTAGATATGACCAATGGCCACTAAAATGATACCCATTCCCTTTAAGATATCAAGCCATGCAAGCCGGGCCTTTGACACCGGCTGGTTCAGATTTTTTGGAACTGCTTCCGCTTTTGTAAGTATACGCATTGTATTCTCCCCTTCCTTTTCCGGATTTACATGATATATTCTGCAAAGCCTTTGTATATCTCCAGTATATCACAGCGGCTGTGATTTTTCAAGAGCAATTTTCAGAAAGGGAGTCTTTCGGCCCCATTGGTCAGGCTGCGGGATCCTTACAAAGCGCCATGCGCTTTCCATAGATCCGCTTGAACAGAATACAGGCTGCAATGGCAGAAAGTAGCTCTGCAATGGGGAAGGCCGCCCATACCAGGCTGGTCAGGCCGCTGTCGTTCTTTGCCATCTCCGCAAAAACAAATGCAAAGGGAAAGATGAACAGAAGCTGCCTGCATACGGAGACAATGAGGGATTCCAGACCTGCATCCAGGGCCTGGAAGATCCCCTGAAAGGCAATGTTTGCACCGGCAAACAGGAAGCTGACAGAAATCACACGCATAGCGCTTATGCAGAGCGCCTGTGTTTCTCCCGACAGACCGAACAGCTGCGCAAAGGGTACCGCAAACAGCTCCAGAATTATAAGACCTGCCAGCATCATAATGAGCGTAAACAGCATACCATACTTCATGCTGTCCTGAATCCGCTTCCGGCTGCCCAGGCCGAAACTGAAGGAGATGATGGGTGTAATGGCATCACGCAGGCCGAATGCAGCGAACAGAACGAACTGCTGTACCTTATAATACAGGCCATAGGCGGTAACCATGGATTCACTGATTCCGCCGAGGATAATATTCAGACCGTAGGTCATAACGGACATGAGGGCCTGAGCGATAATAGCCGGAAACCCGATGGAGTAGATGGCCTTGATCATGCTGCCGGAGGGCTTGAAGTAACAGAGTCTGTTGGAAAGGCTCTTGTTCACCTTCAGGTGCAGCAGCAGTGCAATGAGGAAGGAAACAACCTGGCCGATGACGGTGGCATAGGCCGCTCCCTTTACGCCCAGCTCCGGGCAGCCCAGCCATCCATAAATCATAATGGGGTCCAGGATCATGTTGGTAACTGCACCTGCAATCTGTGCAATGGTTGAGCAGACAGAATGACCTGTGGCCTGAAGCAGCTTCTCATAAATCGAGAAGAAAACGATACCGAAGGAGGCGATGCAGCAGATTTGCAGATAGTCCACGGCAAAGCCTGCGATCAGAGGATTGTCTGTCTGTGTTCCGATATAAGCCTCTGCGCCGAACAGTCCGAACAGAATAAATGCAAGATCAATGACCACCGCCATAAATACGCCGCTGCCCATGGCCCGGCTGGCCCGCTCCGGATCGCCCTGGCCCAGGCTTTTGGCAACCAGCACATTGACGCCGACGCCTGTACCAATACCAATGGCCACCATGAGCATCTGCACCGGAAAGGCCAGGGTAAGCGCATTGAGGGCGGCCTCGCCATTTTCCTCCATATTGGCCACAAAGGCACTGTCCACGATGTTATAGACCGCTTGCAGAACCATGGACAGAATCATGGGAATGCTCATGGTCAGCATGAGTTTTTTTATCGGCATAACGGCCATTTTGTTATTTTCGACTGCGTGTTCCATAGAATCAGATCTCTCCTTTTTTTACATCATAACAAAAAAAAAGATGTGCAGCCGCCAGCAGATTGGGTTTACGCTCCGGGCTACACATCTTTATTTTTATTCTATCATATTTCAAGCCCTCTGTCAAAGGGCATTTTCTACAAAAATTATGCCGATTCGATCCGGCTTGAACGTGCAGAACAAATATGCTATAATGAGGATATCCCTATAAAAATATCCAATTACGGAGGACTCAGCCAAAATGTCAGATACAAAAACTTACATTCGTCCCGTAAGCATAACGGATGCAGAGGAGCTGCTTGCAATCTATGCCCCTTACGTGGAGAATACAGCCGTCACCTTTGAATATGATGTACCCTCAGCGGAGGAATTCACGGAACGAATCCGCAGCACGCTGACACGATATCCATATCTTGCTGCTGTAGAGGATGGAAAAATCACAGGCTATGCCTATGCCGGGGCCTTTAAGAGCCGGTCGGCCTATGACTGGTCGGCGGAGGTCTCCATTTATGTAAAAAAAGGGCATCATGGTCAGGGAATCGGCCGGATGCTGTACGCCGCACTGGAGGACCGCCTCAGAAGACAGAATATTGTAAATCTCTACGCCTGTATCGCCAGCACCGAAACCGAGGACGGATCCCTCACCCGGGACAGCATCCGTTTCCATGAACGTATGGGCTACAGGCTTGTGGGAGAATTCCGAAAGTGCGGCTGCAAGTTCGGCCGCTGGTATGACATGGTCTGGATGGAGAAATGGATCGGTGTCCATAAGCCCCATCCGCCGCAGATCATCCCATTCTGTGCGCTGTCATAAATCAGACGGACAGAAATCTGCATAAAACAGGTTCTCTTTCAGATATTGGGGTAAATTGTAGTTTAGCTTGTCGAAAAAGTCAGATTTTCCGCACAAGGCTCCCCTTAGAAAGGGGAGCTGTCGGCACGAAGTGACGACTGAGGGGATTGAAAAAGTACGCAAAATCGTAAGTTTTCTCATGCCTTACAATCCCCTCCGTCACGCCTTCGGCGTGCCACCTCCCCTTATTAAGGGGAGGCTTTCAAAGGTTTTTCGATAGTCTGAATTATAGTTTATACCCCAATTTTCAGAATAGAACCATAAAACACAAATCGGACTCTGACAGACAGAATCCGATTTGTGAATCATAAAAAGAAAGGAATAAAGAATCTATTGTATTGTGCCAATCAGGAATGACCTGAATCAGCACTGAACCAGCTCTTTCAGGAACGACATGTCGAATACATTGACACGGCCGTCTCCATTACAGTCTGCCACTTCATTCATGGGAGAATCACCCATGATGATTTTTGTCATGATGACCAGATCATCCAGCCCGATGGTACCATCTCCATCAATGTCCCCGCCGGATGCGCCGCCGTTGACCGTGAGCGTCGGTATGGAATTGCCCACAAATATGGTGGATGTATAGAAGCCGTCTATCCAGCTCTGATTCTGGTAAGCAGAAATGTACTCGCCGGAATCCATAGCCGCAGCCTGCTCAATTGTAAAGTCGATCCATACATCCGTAATGCCCTCAGGATACACCTCAAAGGAATCAAACCGGGTGCTGGAGGAATAGCTGCCATCCGCATTTTCCCGGATCTTATAGACCTGAACCCGATCTGTGTTGATATTGGTCCGGTACATCGTCATTGTCACAGATTCTCCGGCCTCCACAACATTAGGAAGAATATCAATGGTATCGTACAGCGCTGTATAGTCTGTTTTCTCAAAGAACGGAATAGTCACCCGGCTCATAATGTGCTCCGGGTCGGAAATACGGGACGGAAGATCAGACACATCCGCAGAGTTGACAAAGCAGCTGTTGGCCATATCTACCTGCCACGGGCCTGTTACAGAAACCGTGAGATTCTGGCCGTTATCGGTTTCGACAATGACCTCCTCGGGAAGAATGGAGGCGACCTTTGTAAGGCTTTCCTCATTCATCATGTCCGGCGCAATTGCATACTCTCTGAACGTCAGTACCTTCCGGACACGAGCAGCTGCATAATCCTCAACATTAAAGAAGCTGACAGAATACCGGATCTCTGCATCGCTGCTGGTTTCGGTGTCAACAAGACCCGTGATGACGATATCGTAGGTACCGGAATACCGGCCTTCGACATGATCATCCGGCTGAATAAATACCACGCAGCCATAACTGCTTCTCAGGGACTCATCATCTGCTGTACGGATCCACTGCGCACCCGTTTCACGATTGGTAATGGTTACGGTTACATCATATTCGTCATACAGCTCAATATTGTCTGTATTCAGATCGACTGACCATGCGCAGGTTCTGGAATTGACCAGCTCGGACGGCATATAGCCCGGTGCAGGAAAAGCTGCAAAGGGCTGAGTTCTTCTGTTCAGACGCTCCGCAGCATCGCCGATAGCCACATCCCCTGAATAGCCATACTGAAGGCTGGAAAGCTCCATTTCCATCATAATGGCTCGATGGCCGATGGTCGTCCATGTTTCATCAATGAGGGAATAGCCCTCGTTCATCCACCCCATAACAGCAATCTGGGGGGAATAGCCCATGGCAAGAATGTTGTGACTGCAACCGGCACCGGATTCCCAAAGTGCATCGGACATATCCGCCGGCTTGCTGGTCGGGTTTACTGAGTGGTCAAACTGGAAATTGCGCACCAGTGCACCGGCCTGGAGCGCATCGGAATGAACAGATTCCTGTGTAAGTGCGTTGTTTCCCATAAGCCATCTGAAAAAATTGGTCATGGCTACCATACTTTTATGGGTATCTGCTGTGATTTCACCGGCTGCATAGGGACTTGATGTGGAAGCAGGCACAGCATACCATGTGGAAGGATCTGCATTGTTATAGGTCTCGCCTGCGTACAGCGCAGCAGAATATTGATCTGCTACCTCCTGCATGGTACGCCCTTCAAGGGCCGGCAGATCCTGCTGGTCGTACACGACCGCATCAGCACTCGATGCAGAAATTCCTGCTCCAGATATAGATGCTGCGCATCCGGTGATACCGATCACTGCTGCAAACAGTCCGGCTTTTATTTTTTTAAGTGCGTTCATATCTGCATTCTCCTTTCCATGCAAGTTTTTCTGTCTATTCAAAATCACCAAAAACATCAACCGTTACAAGATAATAATAGCAGAAACGCCCATAGATTTCAAGTTACTTTTGTGAATAGACAGCGACCTTTTCGGAAACATATTCCATTTTATACACTCTATATTAATATGCATACCTTAAATCCAGCTGAAAGCCGCTCAACAGGGCTGCGGCAAAAAAAATGCGGAGACACTTGTGTTTTTTTGAAAAAAGGAGTATAATAGAGAGGATCGATGGATTTGCGAAAGCGATGTCAATCAAATCGGTTGAAAGGATTTCAGATTTATGAAAAACCAGCTTGTAATCGTTCTGGATTTCGGCGGCCAGTACAATCAGCTCATTGCGAGACGTGTACGTGAATGCGGCGTATACTGTGAGGTAATGCGTTACACAACGCCCCTCGATGTGATTGCGGCCCGAAAGCCCGTGGGAATCATCTTCACCGGCGGCCCGAACAGTGTTTATGACGAGACATCACCGCATATTGCAAAAGACATCTTTGAGATGGGAATTCCGATTCTGGGAATCTGCTATGGCTGCCAGCTGATGGCACATACGCTGGGCGGAGAGGTTTCCACCTGCATTACCTCAGAATATGGAAAAACCGAGACATACTATGACACAAACTGTGCGCTTTTTGCAGACCTTCCGGAGAAGGCGGTTTCCTGGATGAGTCACACGGACTATATTTCCCGGCTGCCGGAGGGCTTTACAGTTACAGCGCATACGGCCCATTGTCCTGTTGCGGCCATGGCCAATCCGGAAAAGAAGCTCTATGCCGTGCAGTATCATCCGGAGGTCAATCACACAGAGCATGGCCTGGAGATGCTGGACCGCTTCCTGAAGAATGTATGCGGCTGCGTGGGGGACTGGACTATGGAGGACTATGCGCAGACGGCCATTACACAGATCCGTGAGAAGGTCGGGGACGGCCGGGTGCTGCTGGCTCTGTCCGGCGGTGTAGACAGCTCTGTAGCGGCGGCGCTGCTGTCCAAGGCTGTAGGCGAACGTCTGACCTGTATTTTTGTAGATCATGGATTTCTGCGGAAAAATGAAGGCGATGAGGTAGAATCGGCCTTTGCGGACTGGGACATCCATTTTATCCGGGTGAATGCAAAGGAAGCCTTTATGGAAAGGCTGCGGGGCATTTCCGAGCCGGAGGCCAAGCGGAAGATCATCGGCGAGGAGTTTATCCGTGCCTTTGAGAGAGAGGCCAAGAAAATCGGACAGGTTGATTTCTTTGTACAGGGTACGATTTACCCGGATGTGATCGAAAGCGGTGCAGGCGATGCCGCTGTGATCAAGTCCCATCATAATGTGGGCGGTCTGCCGGACTATGTGGATTTCAAGGAAATCATCGAGCCGCTGCGGCTGCTGTTCAAGGACGAGGTGCGCAGGCTGGGTCTTGCGCTGGGATTGTCTGAGAAGCTGGTATGGCGTCAGCCGTTCCCGGGACCGGGACTGGCGATCCGTATTATCGGTGAGATCACGGATGAAAAGCTGGAGGTGCTCCAGGACGCCGACTGGATCTTCCGTGAGGAAATCGCAAAGGCTGGCCTGGATCGTCAGATCCATCAGTATTTTGCTGTATTGACAGATATGCGCTCGGTAGGCGTTATGGGCGACGGACGAACCTATGACTACACCCTGGCCCTGCGCGGCGTGACCACTACGGACTTTATGACAGCGGATTTCGCCCGGATTCCCTATGATATCCTGGAGCAAATCTCTGCACGTATTGTCAATGAGGTGAAGAATATCAACCGGGTTGTGTATGATATCACGACCAAGCCTCCGGCTACCATTGAGTGGGAATAAGGCAGAGTCCCGAATACAGGGCCTGTATGCTCTGATATAGAATCAGGTTTTTCTACAGAAGAAAGCCCCGACTGATTTTTTTGCAGATCAGCCGGGGCTTTTTTATTTGTTTATTGGCGGTTTCTGATAAAAGCCCGCAAACCTTCAGAACAGATTCTCACTCCACATACAATTCCCGGAGCCGTGCAATTTCCGCAGCATAGCCCTCATCCTCATTGGGTGTTTCCAGAATGAAGGGCAAATGCCGCAGAGCCGGATGGTTGATCACCCGGGCCAGCGCATCCAGGCCGATGTGCCCCTGACCGATCTTCTCGTGGCGATCCTTGTGGGCCCCCATGGGATTCTTGCTGTCGTTGAGGTGCATAGCCTTCAGGTGCGGAAGACCTACGATCCGATCAAATTCCTCCAGTACACCATCCAGGTCGTTTACAATATCAAATCCGGCCTCCCACAGGTGGCAGGTATCCAGACACACACCCATCTTCTCCCGAAGCGCCACACGATCCAGGATCGCACGCAGCTCCTCAAATTTCGAGCCGATCTCACTGCCCTTTCCGGCCATACCCTCCAGCAGAACCGTGGTGGTCTGCTCCGGCTTCAGAACCGCATTCAGCGCATCAGCGATCTGGCCGATGCCCGCTTCCACGCCCTGCTGTACATGGCTTCCCGGATGGAAGTTGTAATACTGCCCCGGTGTATACTCCATGCGGAGCATATCATCGGCCAGCATGTTTCTTGCAAATTCCCGGATGGACGGGTCAGCCGAGCAGAGATTCATGGTATAGGGCGCATGAGCCACCAGCGTACCGAAGCCGTTTTCCTCCGCCAGCGCCCGGAAGGCCGCCGCATCCGATTCTTTTATCGGCTTTGCGCTGCCGCCTCTGGGATTCCGTGTGAAAAAGGCAAAGGTATTCGCACCCAGTGCAAGGGCGTGCTTGCCCATGGCCAGATAGCCCTTCGATGAGGGCAGGTGACATCCGATATAAAGCATTACTGTAAACCTCCTTCTGTATCTTCAGCTGCTTCTGCGGCCGGTTCAAGGGTTCGCGTTTTGCGCTCGTAGGGAAGATCCTCCATCATCTTTTCCAGCACACCATAGGCAATATCATAGTTTTCCTGCATTTCCTCCTCGCTGTCGAAGGTTCTCACCACCTTGCGCAGGCTCACGCAGATATCCCGATCCAGCACCAGCTCCGGAGAGCCGATCTGCTCTGTAAAGTCCGTGTTGCGCAGATAGAAGCCTGTGCCGCGGACATTTTTATTCTCCGGGAACAGCTCCTCCAGATTCACCATGGTCTCATCGGCCAGAACCACCTCGTCGGCCACGGCATCGGTAATGACCATGATGGAGTCAGCCAGCTGGAACTGAGAGGAGAGCTTGGTCATATTTCCGGTGTAGTAATCAGAAACGCTGGTATCATCATTTACCGGAATGGGGTAAATATCCACCGTGACCTTGCCATCCTCATTATAGTCCTCAATATACTGCTCAAAATATTCCGACAGGGCTTTGCTGGACAGCTGAAGGTTTGCATCATCGGTCAGCACCATGACGATCATATCCGGCCGCACCTGGAGGATATAGTCCACGATCATATATCCGAACACGCCCACCAGAAAGACCGTGATTCCCAGCCACCATTTGCTGTGATAGAGGAAATTGGTGATCTTCTTCCAGACGGAGAGCCTGGGCTTTTCCTCCTTCTCCTCGTGAATGATCTCACTTTCGGTGATCACGCCCTGCTTCAGGCGCATCAGCTCGATCCGCTCCTCACGGATCTTCTTTTCATAGGCTTCCTTTTCCTTCTTCCGGCGCTCCTCCAGGATCTGCTGGCGCTTCTCCTCCAGCTCCTCCTCCCGCTGACGTTCCTTCTCGTCAATCTCACGTACGGTCTCCAGAAAGCTTTTTCCCTTATTCTTCTTTTTCTTTGTTCCGGAAGACGGCTCCTGGGCGGACGGCTTTTCCGGCTGGACGAGATGCTTCTCTTCCTCTTGCATTGGAATTCCTCTTTTCTGTCGTCATTTTTATAGAAGAAAAGGGTGCTCCGGACACAGAATGCCCGGCTCACCCCTGTTTTATTTTACAGCTTATTCAGCAGCCTCAGCGGATTCTGTCTCCTCGCCGCTGTCAGTACCGCCCTGCTTCGGCAGCGGACGCATAGTCGGGAAAAGCAGTACATCACGGATGGATGCGCTGTCGGTCAGCAGCATAACCAGTCTGTCCAGACCCAGACCCAGACCGCCTGTAGGCGGCAGGCCATATTCCAGAGCAGTAACGAAATCCTCGTCCACCTCACCAGTCGGGTCACCCAGCGCACGTCTTGCAGCAACCTGCTGTACAAAACGCTCCTTCTGGTCGATGGGGTCGTTCAGCTCGGAGAAGGCATTACCCATCTCACGGGCATAGATGAAATATTCAAAACGCTCGGTGAAGGCAGGATCCTCCGGCTTACGCTTGGCCAGCGGAGAATTCTCAACCGGATAATCATAGATGATGGTCGGCTGAATCAGCTTCTCCTCAACAAAGGCATCGAAGAAAGCGATCAGAACATGTCCCTTTGTGGCATGCTCACCCTCCTCAACCTCCACATTGTGTGCCTTTGCGCAGGCTCTTGCATCCTCGTCCGTAGCCCATTCGTTGTAGTCCACACCGGCATACTTCTTTACAGACTCGGCCATGGTCAGACGCTCCCACGGCTCGCCCAGACGGATATCCACGCCCTGATAGGAAATAATATCCTTTCCGCAGATCTTCTTGGCCAGTGTTCTGTACATATCCTCGATCAGATCCATCATACCCTTGTAGTCGGTATAGGCCTGATACATTTCAATGGAAGTAAATTCCGGATTGTGAGACGGGTCCATACCCTCGTTGCGGAAGATGCGTCCAACCTCATATACACGGTCAAAGCCGCCCACGATGAGCTTCTTCAGATTCAGCTCGGTCTCAATACGCAGGAACATGTCCATATCCAGTGTATTGTGATGCGTCTTGAAGGGTCTGGCCGCAGCTGCGATCTGGAGCGGCAGCAGAACCGGAGTTTCAACCTCTACATAGCCGATATTATCGAGATAATTACGGATCTCCTTGAGAATACGGCTTCTGGTCACAAAGGTCTGCTTTACGTCCGGATTGACGATCAGGTCAAGATAACGCTGACGATAGCGTGTATCCTGATTCTTTAGTCCGTGCCACTTTTCCGGCAGGGGCAGAAGAGACTTGGAAAGCAGGGTGATCTCCAGCGTATGCACAGAGATCTCGCCGGTTCTTGTGCGGAAGGGATAGCCCTTTACACCCACAATATCGCCGATATCCCACTTCTTGAATTCCTTGAAGGCCGGCTTGCCGATATCATTTACACGGACATAAACCTGAATGCGGTCTGTACTGTCCTGGATGTGGATGAAGATCGCATTGCCCATTACACGCTTGCTCATGATACGTCCGGCCACAGAAAGCGTGTGCTCCTTGAGGGAATCCAGACCGGCCTGGAGTGCTTCCTCGTCATCGCCGGCCTTCGCCTTGATTTCGGCTTCAGCCGCCTCATATTCAGCCTTTACCTCAGCCGCCTTCTTTGTTACATCAAACTTGGTAATGGTAAACGGATCCATGCCGTTTTCCTTTCGTTCAGCGAGCTTTTCGAGACGGATTCTCTTCTGCTCGTGAATATCCTGTTCCATCTCCTGAACAGGCGGTGTCATATTTTCAGCCATATTTTACAGCCCCTTTATATAATTTTACTTGCTGATTTCCAGAACCTCAAACTTCAGCTCACCAACGGGAGCGTCAACCAGGAAGGTATCGCCCACCTTTTTCTTGAGAGCGCTTTTACCGATGGGAGATTCGTCCGAAATTTTTCCCTCTGCAAAGTTTGCTTCGTTGCTGCTGACGATCTGGAAGGTCTCGGTCTTTCCGGTGCGGAAGTTGTGCAGGCGGATGGTAGAGCCAAGGCCTACCTCATCAATGGAGATGTCATCATCGTCAACGATCTCGGAATTGTCCAGTGTATATTGAATTTCATTGATTCTGGCTTCCAGAATGGCCTGTTCGTTTTTCGCCTCGTCGTACTCAGCGTTCTCGGACAAGTCGCCCTGCGCACGGGCTTCTTTCAGCTTCTGTGCCATTTCCGCACGCTTGACTGTTACCAGGAACTCAAGCTCCTCATTCAGCTTATTGTAGCCGCTCTGTGAAATCTGCTTCTTAGCCATAATACAAGTGCTCCTTTTAAAGATAGTATAACATTCTTATTATAGTATATTTTCCCTGGATTGTCAACCGCTTTTTCTGTGAACAATGCGCCTTCAGAGGCCGCAAAAAGACCGGATACAGGGCCTGTATCCGGTCTGAAATATTTATTGCAGCAGCGAATCCTTCATCTGTCTGAGGAGCTTTTTTTCTCTCCGGGAGACCTGCACCTGGGTCATGCCCAGAAGCTGAGCCGTCCGGGTCTGGGTGCATTCCTTGAAATACCGAAGCTCCAGAAGCTGCCGATCCTGCCTGGGAAGCTGCGCCATGGTCTGTCTCAGGGCAATCAGGTCGCCGATCGCCTTGTCCGGAGCCTCAACGGGAATATCGATCTGGGCAGCCTCCTCGTCATCGGCGCAGGTCAGGGAAAGCGGTGCTTGTGTCACACATAGCGCCTGTGCGGCATCGGCTTCACTGATCCCGGCCAGCTGACTGAGCTCCGACAGAGTCGGCTCCTGCCCGTGTGCTTTGAGGTAGGCCTCCTGAAGCCTTCGCAGGCGCATGGCACTTTCCCGCAGGCGGCGGCTGACCTTGATCGCTCCGCCGTCCCGGAACATTCGCTTCAGCTCCCCCAGAATGACGGGAACTGCATAGGTAGAAAACTGTACCCCTCTCTCCGGATCAAAGCCCTGCACGGCCTTGAGCAGGCCGATACAGCCGGTGGAGTACAGCTCCTCATATTCAATGCCCCGTCCGCGGAAGCGGTTGGCACAGTGGTGCACCAATCCCAGATGATCCTCTGCACGGGGCTTGTTCTCCTTTAACTGATCCTGCATGAGCTGCTCCTGAGCTTTTTGCGCATAGTAACGGTCGTCCCTTCTCCGGGCTTGCTGCGCACACGGATGGAGTCCATAAAGCTCTGCATCACAGCAAAGCCCAGGCCGGCCCGTTCCTCATTGGGTGCGGTGGTAAAGAGCGGCTCCATTGCCTTCTGGACATCGGGAATGCCGCAGCCCTTATCCTTGATACGTATGTAGATCTCACGCTGCGGAAGGATCTTGATGATCAGCTCCACATCGCCGGAGGTATTCCGGTAGCCGTGGACGATACAGTTGGTGACGGCTTCGGATACAGCGGTGCGAATATCGGCCAGCTCCTCCACGGTAGGGTCGGTCTGAATGAGAAAGGCGCTCACCACGGCCCGGGCGGTGTGCTCATTGACAGAAAGCCCGGGGAATACAAATTTGATGGAGTTTTCGATTTTCACTGTATAGTCTCCTTTCCGGCGGGTGTGGTTTCGATTCTGGCGATGCGCTCGATACCGGACAGGCGCATGATTCGTTTGATATGGGGTGGAGGATTCCGGACGATGGTGCTTCCGCCGAGACCGCCCATGATTTTACAGCGGCCGAGGATCAGCCCGATGCCGGAGCTGTCCATAAAGGTGACCTGGCGGAAGTCGAGGATGAGCGTATGGGGCTGCTGTTCTATAACGGCGGTATCGATCTCCTCCCGGATGGAGCGGATATTATGATGATCCAGTTCGCCGCTGAGCACGGCGGTAAGGCAGGAATTTTCCTGATGCAGAGCTGCTGCCATAGAGTGGGTCGCCTCCTTCAAGCGTTGGAATGGTATATTGATATTGTACGGCAGCAGAAGCGAGAATGTTGTCAAAACAAGAGAGGGACGCCATAAAGTTATCGCAGAGTTCGACGGCATGAACGTTTTTTTGCATTTATAGGGCGGCGGACAAAAAAACATCGCCTGAGCGGAAGAACACACACTCAGGCGATGGGCTTATATTTTTTATAACAAAAGTGCTTTCAGCCCGGCTACATCGGCGGCAATATACCTTGCGCCGAAGTGCTCCAGCTCTCCCTCCGGTGCATATCCGTAATACACACCTGCGCAGTCCAGGCCGCATTCCTTCGCCCCCAGCACATCATGCTTACGGTCACCGATCATCAGCACAAAGGGCTTTTCCTCCTCGGTCAGCCCCATCCGATGCATCGCCAGACGGATCATATCGGCCTTGGTTTCACCCTCCTTTTCAAGAGAGCATCCGGCCACGGTCTCAAAATATTCCAGAAGCCCGAAATGCTCCAGGATCCGCAGGGTGTACGTCTCCGGCTTGGAGGTGGCCACAGCCAGGCGATATCCGGCCGACCGGAGACACTCCAGCAGCTCCGGAATGCCCTCATATACCCGGTTTTCAAACAGCCCCACCGTGGAAAAACGCTCCCTGTACCGTACTACAGCGGCTGCGGCCTCCTCATAGGGCATGCCGCAAAGCCCCTGGAAGGAATCCAGCAGCGGCGGCCCGATAAAGGACTTCAGCACATCCTCCTCCGGCACAGGATAGCCGCCTGTGACCAGGGCGTGCCGGGCACAATTCAGAATGCCCTCCTGGGAATCCGTCAGCGTTCCGTCCAGATCAAATAAAAGCACCTTATATTCTGTCATCTCAGCTTCTCCTCCATATACAGAATCGGGCAGCCGAAGCTGCCCTCAGTTTGTCGAAAAACCTCTGAAAGCCTCCCCTTACTAAGGGGAGGGGGACCGCAGCTTGCTGCGGTGGAAGGGATTGTAAGCAGTGAGTAAATTTGCAGCTTGCTGTTCTGCTTGCAATCCCCTCAGTCAGCTGCCGCTGACAGCTCCCCTTACTAAGGGGAGCCTTGTGCGGAAAATCTGGCTTTTTTTACAAACTGCGGGCAGCCGAAGCTGCCCTTCTTATTTTAAAAATACATGTAAAGCTGGCACTGAAGCATGCCGTTGTAAAGCTTTCTCCGCTTGGAGGCCTTCTTGCCGAAGAAGGTCTCAAACTCGCTGTCCGGCGAAATCACATAGCAGGGGTGTGCCTTGTCCGCAGGAAATACACAGCCCATGATCCGGTACAGAGACTCAGCCGCCTGAATGTCCAGCATCCGCTCGCCATAGGGCGGATTGCACACGGTAATGCTGTTTTCAATCGGCTCAAAGTCTGCGATATCCCTCTGCTGGAGATGAATGCGCTTCTTTATGCCGGCCTTCCGTGCGTTTTCCTCAGTCAGGGCAATGGCCTCCGGATCTTTGTCGAAGCCATAGGCCTCGAAGGCAGAATCTCTCCGGATGGCAGCAATCGCCTCAGCCCGGGCCTCCCGCCAGATCTGCTCCGGAATACAGCCCCATTTTTCTGCTGCAAAGTGACGGTTCAGACCCGGTGCAATATGCATAGCCTTGAAGGCCGCCTCGATGAGGAAGGTACCGCTTCCGCAGAAGGGATCTGCCAGAATGCTGTCCGAGCGTACACGGGCAAGATCAATGATACCCGCCGCCAGTGTCTCCTTGATGGGAGCGGCATTGGAATTTCTCCGGTATCCCCTCTTGTGCAGGCCGATCCCGGAGGTATCCAGATAAACTGCGCAGATGTTCTTTCGCAGAGAAAACTGGATCTGATGCACGCTGCCGGTTTCTGCAAACCAGCTGGTGCGGTAGTGAAGCTTCAGGCGTTCTACGGCCGCCTTCTTGATGATGGACTGGCAGTCCGGCACGCTGTGGAGCTTGGAGTCCAGGGCATGTCCCTTTACCGGAAATGCGTCATCCTTGCCGATCCAGTTTTCCAAAGGAAGCTTCTTCACGCCCTGAAACAGCTCCTCAAAGGTATAGGCCGGGAATTCGCCCAGCTGAACCAGCACACGCTCTGCTGTAGAAAGGCAGAGGTTGGCCTTGGCCAGGACGGAATAATCCCCGCGAAAAAGAATTCGTCCGTCCTGCACGGAGATGTCCGATGCGCCGATTTTTGTAAGCTCAAAGTGGAGGGTGCGTTCCAGTCCGAAATGACAGGGACAGCACATGAGAAAGGTCTGTGTCAAATGAAACACCTCATTTATTTGTATTAGGCCGCCGGAATCTCGCTGCTTTCACCGCTGGCGCTTTCGCCGCTGTCCGCCGGAGGCGTCTGTGCGACTGTTTCCGTATAGGTGGTCTGAGACTGCACAGAGCCCTCTGTTTTCTTGGTGGTTGTAGTGGTATATTTCCAGCAGCCGTCACAGACAGGGGCATTGGAGGATTTCCAGTAGCCGGTTCCCGCTGTGGGACAATTTGCGCTGGCGATCTTACCGGTGCGCTGGCACACATTTCCGGTGATGACGCTGTCACAGCCCGGGTAGGATGCGCCGGATTCGATCTGGTTTGCATATTCGCCAATGATGTTATACCATATCTGAGCGGACTTCAGGGAGCTGGGCAGGGAATATCTTCCTGTGTATCCGATCCATACACCGCTGACAAAGTCCTCGGTCAGACCCACAAAGGTCAGATCCTTCCATTCCTCAGCCGTACCGGTCTTTCCGGCCACGTGCTTGTTTCCAAGCTGTGCCGCAGAGCCTGTGCCGTTCTTGACAACATTCTGAAGCAGCTGATTCATGACATAGGCGGTTTCCTCGCTGACGACCCTGCGGGGACTTCCGTCATCCTCATATACCGTTGTACCTGTGCCCTGTACCACCTTGCTGACAATGTGCGGATTGTAGTATGTTCCGCCGTTGCCGTAGGGGATATAGCCGCTGACCAGATTTTCCAGGGTAATGCCATAGGTCAGTGCGCCTACGGACAAGGGTGAAATGGCATTGTCCGTCAGACCGTCCGGAGAGCTTTCTGACAGCTCCAGCCCCATCTTTTCCGTAGCAAAGTTGAACACCGACTGAGGCGTCAGCTCATTGCAGATGCGTGCAGAAACCGTATTGAGCGACTGGGCCAGAGCATCGAATACAGAGACCTTCTTGTAGGAATAGTTGCCGCTGTAGCTGTCCAGGCCGTAGTTGATGGGCCAGTCCTGACCGCCGATCTGCGTCAGGGGAGAATCCTCAAACATCGTACCCCAGTGGATCAGGTCATTTTCCAGACCCAGACCATAAGTCGTCAGGGGCTTGATGGTAGAGCCGGGCTGACGCGGCTCCATGGTTGCATAGTTCCAGCAGAGGGAACTGTCCTTCTCGCCCACACTGCCCACAATGGCCCGGATGCTTCCATCATAGTCCATGGCAATAAAGGCCGACTGAGGATATTCGATTTCATCCACTGTATACTGACCGTCGCCGTTGGGATCACCGTAATGGGCCACAGAGGTAGACAGCATGAGGTTATCCAGATCCTTATATTTTTCCTCCACATATTCCTGCATGTCCATATCTACCGTGGTATAGATCCGATAACCGCCGTCATTGATACGGGAGATCGCCTCGGAGGAGGAAATGTTATACAGCTCTTCCAGATAGGAAGCCACCTCATAGATCGCCGTATCCACGATCCAGCTTGTAACAGAAGCAGAAAGGTAGGCATTTTCTTCCTCATCCGGATGGGCCTTCACATATTCCTCAGAATCGGTGAAGATCATCTCCTCATTCAGGGCCTCCTGGAATTCATCATAGGTGATCGCACCGTTTTCGTACATCTGCTCCAGAACATAGATCTGACGAACCCGGTTGTTTTCCCGTCCGGTGTTGACCCATTCGCCGGTCACCTCGTCTGTATAGCCTGCGAAGGGATTGATGACCTCCGGGCTTTTCGGAATGGCGGCCAGACAAGCGGCCTCTGCAACAGAGAGCTGATCGACGGTCTTTCCGAAATATTTTACAGATGCACTCTGAATGCCGTTGGTTGCACCGCCAAAGCCGATATAGTTCAGATAGCTTTCCAAGATCTCATCCTTGGTATAATTCTGCTCCAGCTCCATAGCACGGAAGATCTCACGGATCTTACGGGCCGGCGACTGTACATCATCCCCGGTGATATTCTTGACCAGCTGCTGTGTAATGGTAGAACCGCCGATGTTGGTATCATAAATATGCACGAACATATTGACAAAGGAGTAGAAGGTACGCTTGTAGTCTACACCATCGTGGGTATAGAAGCGTCCGTCCTCTGCATAAACGAAAGCATCCCGGACATGCTGAGGAATGTCGGCAATTTCAACCGGACGTCGTTCGGCATCGTTGTTGACCTCATACAGGCAGACCTCGTTTCCCTCTGCATCTGTCGCATAAACATAGGTATTATATTGCAGCTCCAGCTCCTCAATGGTAACGGAGGAGACCTCATCCCTGAAGTCCATGATGTAAACCGTCAGTGCGGTCACAACGATCGTACCTGTGATCACACAGATCAGGAACAGGGACATAATGGTCGTGAGCAGAATGGAGAAGGTACGCCGCAGAGCCGGGAACTTTCCGATTTTCGCTGCGGCCAGGCTGCCCTTGTAGTAGGGATATTCCGGCGTACCGGTAGGGGGCTTGCTGCGGATCTCCTCATCCGTCTCCTTGTGGTAGCCGCTCTGGGAGGCGCTGTTGTTTGAAGAGGGATCAGGCTTTTTCGGCAGAGACTGCTCTTTGCTTATGCTGCGTGCAGAGCCGGCCGGCTTTTCGCTGTGCTTCTGCGGAGCCGGACGTCCGCTGCTTCTGCGGGACTGACCTCCCTGCGGGGAGGCCGGCTTTGCTCCGGATGAGCCGGCTGGCCGGGCCGGACGCTTTCCAGTACCGGATCCGGTACGTCTGCTGCTGGGCACACCGGATGGTTTTTTGGGTGAATTCGGATTGTTTGGATTTTGCTGCTTGTTTTCCATATGCTCTTATATCCTTCCATGAGCTGCGGCATTTGCAGAAGGATGCCATGCCGCTGTCGGTTGTCGTCAGTATATACATACCTATTATACCACAGAAATCCGTGGATGTTAAGCGATTCCGAAAAATTTCCTATAAAAATATACATAATGTATAAACTTTGCCCGGCAGCCCATACTGATTATGTTACTTATTGAAAAAGGAGGAAAAATAAGATGACGAAAACACGTATCTGGATGATGCTTCTGACAGCACTTGTAATTTCTGTAGTCATTGCGGCCGGCTCTATGGCGGCTTCTGTGACAAGCCCTGAACCAGCAGCGGAGGAGTCGGCCGCAGCCACCACACAGATCAATGTGAGCTATGTGCTCCGGGCCTGGGATGGGCATATCGGGCTGTTCCGGGGAGACAGCGAAAGGCCCTATCAGGAGCTGGACATGCCCCTGACCCTTCTGTCGGATTATGACCGGAAAATGGTGGAGGCCGGGATCACAGTGGAGACAGAGCGTGAGCTGCGCATGCTGGTGGAGGATCTGACATCGTAGCAAATGCGCCCGGCTATGAAAAATATACAAAAAAGTCCGCAGCTCAGTGACGCATGTCACCTTGAGCTGCGGCTCGCTTTACATACTCAGGAAAGATTTACCTTTTTGTCTGTCAGAACCGTGCAGATAATGTACAGGATGATCGCATAGGCCAGATAGAACAGAATGGAATAGCTGGTGGATTCAAACAGCCCCACGAACCAGTCAAACAGTCCATCCCCCTCATTGAAGATGAATACAACGATCGCCTGAAGCAGCGTCTCGATCAGACCAATGAGATAATAGAATACGATCGCCAGAAGCACCTGGGCCGGTGCAGAATTGGACGCATACCGTCCCAGAGCTATGCTGCCCATGATCAGCAGGGCTGTATGTACAAGGAAAATCAGCCCCTGCCCGCGAAGAAGCAGCCAGGCCAGAACGTGGTCTGTCTCCCAGAGTCTCACAGAATAAAAGGCCTCTACCACATCCTGATTGGTGCAGGAATCCGCCAGAAATCCCAGCAGCCAGGTCAGGCCGTCCCCCACAAGCAGCAGGGCTGCATGGGCTGCCACGCCAAAAATCAGCTTGGAAAGGATCACCAGCCATGTGGGACTGGGCGTCAGGAAAATCATTCCCTTCTTGCCCACATCGGTTGCATAGGACAGAATCGGGTAGACATAGCCGGCAAAGGGGATCATCATCATGAGCATGGAAAGCAGGCCCACTGTTCCGGCATTGCTCAGCAGCTCGTTATAGCTCTCGTCCTCTCCCACCGATATGGAAAAAACCATACAGAGTGCGATCAGAATGGCGATCCCCACCAGACAGCACAGCAGGATCAGAAGGGAAAGGAAATATCTGCGCCACTCATTTTTCAGAAGCTTTACCATGTCCGCATACCTCCTCCGGCCTGCATCTGCATCAGCTGCGCATAGGTAGAACGGTACAGATCGGATACCGACATGCCATACTGCTCACGCAGGCTCTGCAAATCGCCGTGTATCAGAACCTTGCCGGCATTCATCATCACCACATGGTCACAGACCGCTTCCAGCTGGTCAAACATATGACTGGCAATGATGATGATACGTCCCTCCAGCTCCAGCGAGAGAATGATCTGCCGCACCTGATCCTGACCGATCAGATCGATGCCGTTGAGCGGCTCGTCCAGCAGGATCACACCCGCTCTGCGGGACAGGGTGGCAGCTACACGAACCTTGGCCACCATACCCGTGGACATATTCACCATTTTCTGCTCCGGGTCGAGTCCGAAGAAGGAGATCATCCGGCGGTATTCATTCCGGTCGAAGTCCTTGAAGAAATCCTCATAGAACGCACCCATATCCTCCACGCTCATATAACGGTAATAGACCGGATGGGTAGGCAGATAGGCCACTCTGGCCCGGGTGGCTGTACCGATCCGCTTTCCTTCATACAGAACTGTACCAGTATAGTTCTTCAGCAGTCCGGCCGCGGTTTTCATAAGCGTACTCTTTCCGCAGCCATTCGGCCCCACCAGACCATAGATATGCCCCGGAAGGAAGTTGTACCACATTCCGTCCAGAGCGATTTGATTTCCATAGCGCACGCCGAGATTTTCCAGCTGCAGCATGGCCTCACATCCTTTCTCATTCAAGAACCTGCTCTTAAAAAGCTACTCATTTATTGTACTAAAATTCTACACTTTTGTCAAGTCCCGGTGTGCTATACTATTTTATAACAAAAACGAGTAAAAAAGGATGTGTGCGTATGATTCGACTGATTGCCTGTGATATGGACGGAACCCTGCTGGACAGCCAGAAGCGTCTGCCCCGTGAATTCCCGGAGCTGCTCCGGAAGCTGAAGGAGAAGGGCGTGACCTTTTCTGTCGCCAGCGGACGCTCTCTGGTTGCGCTGGAGGGACTTTTTGCAGAGCAGATGGAGGATATCATCTTCATCTGTGACAACGGCGCTTGTGTGCAGAGACCTGGTGCAGAACCGTTCTATCGCTGCCTGCCCTTTGAGATCGTCCATCGGGTATTGGATATTTGTCAGCAGGAGGAGGGCGTTGTTCCTGTGCTCTGCTGCACCGGAGGGATCTATTACCCGGACAGCGCAAAGGAGCAGTTCCGCCAGGAGATCAACAACTTCTACTATCAGTTCAATACGCTTCCCTATGAGGCGCTGTATCGTGGGACCGACCCGGTCATGAAGATCGCCCTGTGTGATATGCAGGATCCGGCCAGACACATATACCCCATTCTGAAGCCGCTCATCGGAGAGCAGTATGAGCTGGCGGTTTCCGGTGCACTCTGGATGGATATTATGTGCAAAGGCGTGCATAAAGGCTCGGCTATCCGTGCGCTTCAGGCGCAGCTGGGGATCACTGCGGAGGAGACCATGGTGTTCGGAGACTATGGAAATGACATCACCATGATGCAGGAGGCCTTCTACAGCTGTGCCATGGCCAATGCCACAGAGGAGGTCAAGGCCTGGGCCCGGTTCATCGTGCCGTCCAATGATGAAAATGGCGTGGTGCGGACGATTTGCGAGCACCTGGGAATCACAGAGCTATAACCAGCCGGAGCTTCTGCTCCATGAGTGTCTCTCCTGTCCTCTCCGGTCATGCTGCACATTTATTATAATGTATAACGAAAAAATTTCTTATCTGTGGAATGCAGACATAGCTGCTTCGAAAAAAAGGTTGACTTTCTCAGAACAAACGTGTATAATGTTAAATAGTGCTTTTTTGCTGTAAAATTTAGGGGATTTACAGTGAAAAAATTAAATAAGGAGGAATTTATATGATTCTTTTTGTCGCTTTTGTTCTGCTCTCGGTCTTTGCATCGGCTGTGTTTCTGCATGAAATATGTGCTCCGGAATCAGCCGCCAAAGGCTCTCCCGTCCTGAAATACCTGCCTCTCTCTGCACGAGCGGTCACCATCCTGCTTCTGCCGGTTGCATTGCTGAGTATACTGAATCCGGGGGACTTTGGCGAGTTTTCCAGTGCCTATTCTCTCATGGCCACCATCTGCCTTCTGGAATGGTGCTTATGCCTGCTCCGGCGCATACGTTCTTCCGGCTTATTCCGCTTTGCTGCCAAAACCGCCCTTATTGTCCTGATCCTGGAAATGACGGTATTCAATCTGCCTACCTATCGGCTGTGCTTCGGAGATTATCCGCAAACCGAGCTTTCCGTTGCCAATGCCCTGCTGGAAGGAAACGGCACACGCAACGATGACGGCAGCATCACCATTTCCGGCGAGTCCGAAATGGTTCTGACCTTTGAGGAGATTGATCATAAGGTAGGCACGATCGATACAGAGGTGGATTTTGCAGGAGATCAGCAGGCTGCACAGCTGAAGGTGGATGTGACCGACGAAAGCCAGAGTCTGGATTACCGCTATAATATCATCGATGAGACGGTGGTCAGTAACTGGGAATCCTCCGAGATCGTGTGCTGCGAATTTACAGGAAATGTAGACAAGCTGCGTGTCAAGCTGACTCCCATCAGCGGCAAAACCCTGACCCTGCACAGCGTAACGCTGAATCGAACCGTTCCGCCTGAGGTTTCCTGGCCGCGGGTGATGTTTCTGCTGGGTATACCGGTCTTTATTTATATGGTGATGAACGTCTCCTTCATGCAGAAGGGAACGGATGATAACCGGATATTCTGTCGAATCGCAGCAGCCGTCATCTCTGCTGGATTCTGTGCAGTGGTACTCTTTTCCATGTCTTATGAGGTGGGCGAGGGCGGCTGGGATTACCAGTTCGAGCTGCAAAACGGAAATCAGATGACGCAGGAGCTGGTAGAGGCCTTTGAGGCCGGACAGGTTCATCTTCTTGCTGAACCATCGGAGAGTCTCCTTGCTGTGGAAAACCCTTACGACAGAAACGCACGTGAAAGTGCCGGAGCGGATGTGATCTGGGATCACGTGCTGTATGACGGCCACTATTATTCCTATTATGGCATTGCTCCGGTGGTGCTGATATATCTCCCATATCATATGATAACCGGACATTATTTTTCAGATAAGCTAGCGATTGTGCTGTTCTCTATTATCGGCATAATCGGACTGACCATGGTATTCCTTGCCTTTGTAAGAAGATGGTTTCCAAAAACGCCAACAGGCATTACGCTGACTTGTCTGATCCTGCTTCAGGTTATCAGCGGTATCTGGTTCAGTGTGGGCCGACCGGACTTTTATGAGAATGCAATCTCCGCCGGATTTGCCTGCATTACATGGGGCACATATTTCCTTATAAAATCGGGCGTCATCGGCTCCGGAAAAATTTCCCTCTGGCGGGCTGCTGCCGCCTCTTTTCTGCTTTCTCTGATGGTACTGTGCCGGCCGACTCTTGCCGTTTATACCATTTGTGCGGCCCTGTTCCTGTTCATAGCAGCATTCCGGTATCGGAAGGGAAAAGAGCTGTGCGTGGGAGGCACCTTTGCAAAAGGCGGTCTGCGGTATCTGGCCTGTGCGTTTGTACCCATGATCTGTCTCGCAGGGGTGCAGATGTGGTATAACATGGCACGTTTTGACTCCCCTTTTGATTTTGGCATTCAGTATTCCATGACCATCAATGACTTTACAAAATCCGAATTTCACTTCCAGTTTGTCTGGATGGCACTGTACAACTATCTGTTTAACCCGCCGATTTTCACGCCAGAATATCCGTTCATTCAAACAGAGTTTCAGGATATGCAAACGCACGGATTCTTTTATGATGATGTTCCGGCCACAGGAAACACATCCGGTCTGCTTTTCCTGGCCCTGCCGGTATTTGGATATCTGCTGGCCGGAAAGGCATGGAAAAAGCTTGATGGCCGCACAGCACGGCTGCAATCACTGGTGTATATCGGACTGCCCTGCGTGGTAATGCCGCTGGTGATCATTGGCTCCGTATGGGAAAGCGGCTATGCAGTACGTTACATGCTGGACTTTTCCTGGGAGGTTGTACTGGGCGCACTGGCAATACTATTCTTCATCTATCACAAGACAGAGCAGGAATTAGTACGCCGCATCCTGAGGGGACTGCTGTGCTTCTCTCTGGTATGGGCACTGATCGTGAGCGGTGTGCAATCGGCAAATCAGATGTTCCGTTACGTATGGGCACATTATGATTGTCCAGAGATCATGTACAGCTTTGAACAAATGATCGAATTCTGGAGATAAGAAAAAGCCGCATCGGTCTGAACCCGATGCGGCTTTCTGTTTTGCGAAAAATCTCTGAAAGCCTCCCCTTAGTAAAGGCAATGTCATCAACTTAAGGATAGCTGCGTTGAAAACGTCCCACCGGGACGTTTTCAAGAGAAACTTGCTTCGGACCGCAACAAGGGGAAGCGGTCTTGTTCGCTTCCCCAATGAAAGCTGTCGCTTTCATTCCCCCTTTCTCCGTGCGCCGGAAGTACGGCGCAGGGGATTTCGCTCTCTGCGGAGAGCGACCAGGGACGCTGTCCCTGGACCCTGGCAGCATTTTCGAGAAATTGCTGCACCAAAAAGCTTTTATA
>JAFUQX010000015.1 GCA_017472145.1 Ruminococcus sp.
CAAAGTGGGAAAGATAAGTATACAAGCCAAAGAGTGGGATGCTGCACATAGCTTGCAGCATCCCTCAACTTGTCAAAAAACCTCCTCATCAGCTTAAGAAGTTATAAAAGCTTTTTGGTGTAGCAATTTCTCGAAAATGCTGCCAGGGTCCAGGGACAGCGTCCCTGGTCGCTCTCCGCAGAGAGCGAAATTCCCTGCGCCGTACTTCCGGCGCACGGAGAAAGGGGGAATGAAAGCGACAGCTTTCATTGGGGAAGCGAACAAGACCGCTTCCCCTTGCTGTGATTCGAAGCAAGTTTCTCTTGAAAACGTCCCGGTGGGACGTTTTCAACGCTACTATTCTTGCTAATAAGACGGCGTTTTCAGACTTTTTCGACAGACTGGGGGATGTGCATATAGCATGCATCATCCCTTTTGCTCTGGGAAGGCCTTCACAGCTTGAGAAATGAAAACATACGGCTGCTCTGCATTCGGACATCGCCGCAAGGGTTAGCTGCGCTTGTTTTTCTGTAAAATCCTTCCGGAAAAGTGTATGTTTTTTGAAGCGGGCTGCTGAATCTAAAAAATATGTAAGTTTTTTTCAATACCCCCTTTGTTTTTTCTGAGGAATGTGGTATAATAGAGAAAATGGGCTTTTATGTCCTGATGTACGATGATAGAATCAGAAAGGAAGACGCATTTATGCGCATACGTCACAAACCCTGGGCCAAGCCGGAGCTGGAAGGCTGTCCCTTTTATGTGTGCTCACCAAAGGAAAAGGCCGGACATTGGAGCGAGGTGTTTCCGAAAAAACAGCCTCTGCGTCTGGAGCTGGGCTGCGGAAAGGGCGGCTTTATTTCACAGGAAGCCCCGGCCCATCCGGAATACAATTATATCGCCATTGATATAAAGAATGAAATGCTGGTGCTGGCCAAGCGAAAGCTGGAGCAGGCCTATGCTGAGAAAAATCAGCCCCTGGATAATGTCCGCATTTTCATCTGCAATCTGATGCTGTTTTCAGAGCATTTTGCTCCGGAGGATCGTGTGGACCGGATCTACATAAATTTCTGCAACCCCTGGCCTCGTCCCAAGCACAACAAAAGACGGCTGACTCATCTGCGCCAGCTTTTGCAGTACAAGACCGTTCTGGATGGAGAGATCTGGTTCAAGACCGATGATGATCTGCTCTTTGAGGAATCCATACCCTATTTTGAGGAGGCTGGTTTTGAGATCACCTTCCGGACACTGAACCTTCATCAGGAGGAGGGCATTGAGAGCTTCCAGACGGAGCATGAGAAAATGTTTGACGAGATGGGAAAAACCATCAAGTTCCTGATTGCAAAGCCGATTCTGCATAACAATGAAAATTCGTAAGGAAAGGACTATACGAATATGGCATACAATGAAAAAGCAATGAAAGGCCGGGCTAAGCATGTTTCCATGGAAATCGTTGCGGACGGCATGCAGGCCAATGAAAATCCGGCTGCATGGTATCGCGGCCTGGGTTGTATTACAGCAAACAATTCTTCACGGCTGCTTCTTGATTATAAGGTAGAGCATCCCAAGGAATATGAGGAGATCATGCGCCTGCTGTTTCAGAAGGACTACGGTGCAGGCTTGCGGCACATCAAAATCGAGCTGGGCGCAGATGTGAATTCCTCCTCCGGTACAGAGCCGGCCACCAAGCGTTCCCAGGAGGAACGGGCAGATGTAACAAGAGGTGCAGGCTTTCAGTTTGCCGCTGATGCAAAGGCCATCAATCCGGATATTACACTGGATTTCCTGAGATGGGGTGAACCGGCCTGGGTCACAAGGGCCTTTGCCTTCAGCCAGCAGCAGGGATTTGAAGCACGTTATTCCTGGTATCGGGATACACTGGTGGAGGCCTATCGTGTATATGGCCTGCGGTTTGATTTTATCAGTGCCGATGCCAACGAAACAGATACCGCTGATGAATCGTGGATCCTTTATCTTCGGGGACGACTGGATCAGGAAAAGGACGCTCCCTATGATTTCCAGAAAATCAAGCTGATCGCATCTGACGAGGTTGGTACACGCAACATTGCCGCACAGATGGTGGAGAATTTCAAGCTGCGCAATGCGGTGGATATCATCGGCCTTCATTACAATACATACGGCGATTCTTACACCAACCTGCTCAACGAGGCCTATGGCAAGGAGATCTGGTACAGTGAGGGCATTGCCCCATGCAATCTGTCCCATCTGACGGTGCAGGCGGATAACTGCGGTATTTCCGGAAAAAATGGTGCAATTGACGTTGCCAACCGCATTATCAACAGCTACTATAATGGCAAGATGTGCATGTATGAATTCCAGCCAGCCGTAGCTTCCTATTATGATGGCTCGTGCTATGCCCCCAAGCATCTGATCTGCGCATGGGAGCCGTGGTCGGGAAATTACCGTCTGGACAGCGGCTTCTGGATGGCCATGCATTTCAACCGCTTCACGCCCAAGGGCTGGTTCTTTGTAAACGGTGCATGCTACGGCGATGGTGAGGAGAATCACTTCATCACCAATACGACCAACAATTTTATGACGCTGGTGTCTCCGGACCGGAGTGAGATGACTATGCATTTCACCAATGAGGACACAGAGCCTCGTGTGTATTCTGTGCTGGTCAAAGATATGGCCTTTGATAATAAGGTTCTGTCCACGGTCATCACCACCGGCCCGAATCCGGGACAGAAATATGATGCCAACTGGTTTATCCGCGGCAAGGCCATCCGTCCCAGTCACCGCACCGGTGAAACCTATCTTATCAAGGTACCGCCGCAGTCGATCATGACGGTCACTACGCTGGATACAGAGTGGGTAAACGGTGTGGAAACCTTCCATAAGAATCCCCCCAAGTCCGAGCGCCTGGCGCTTCCCTATACAGACAATTTCCAGTATCGCCCGGAGGAGCTGATGGTTCGGGGCTGCTCTCCTCGTTATATGACAGATCAGGGCGGCGCTTTTGAGCTGATTCATTCCGATCAGGATGGTGACATTGTCTGCCAGAGGATCACCAAGAGCAAGATTCCTACAAACTGGCGCTTCCGCGGAACGCCCGACCCCATCACCTGTCTGGGCGATGACCGCTGGAGAAGCTATAGCGTTGAGGTGGACGTGCGTCTGGATAATATGCATCCGGACAATTATGCCGGTCTGGGTATTCGTTATAATTCCTCCGTTACCTGCGAGGTTACTTCACGCTGCGGATACAGTGCGCTGATTTACGGCGATGGTTCATGGAAGCTGATGGATATGGATTCCGTAGCGGCGGAAGGCCGGCTCAGCCGTCTGCCGGGGCAGAACTGGTGCAGGCTCAAGCTGCTGGCCCTGGGCGATTCCATTCTGTTCTTTGTCAACGGCAGCATGATCACAAGCTATCGTCCCCAGTGCATTGTCAACTCCGGCCGTGTCAGCCTGCTCAGTGCCTATGAGATGAATACCTTCCGCAGACTCAGCGTTGATCCCATGCCCATTCTGCCGCTGTATGTACGCCGTGCGGACTGCTTCACCGAGGGCATTTTCTACAACGAAAACTGGGAGGTCTGCCCGGCTGAGAAGTATACATTCTATAACCGCACCTCCATGAAGGCGCTGGAAAATGCCGCCTTTTCCTGTAAATTCACCGGTACCGGCATTGCTGTGATCGGTAC
This sequence comes from Ruminococcus sp., assembly GCA_017472145.1. Lineage (GTDB taxonomy): Bacteria > Bacillota > Clostridia > Oscillospirales > Ruminococcaceae > Ruminococcus_C. The sequence goes on from JAFUQX010000015.1 coordinate 3,645, forward strand.
GGCCCAGGATGCGATCTTTGATGTGACCGTAGACGGAGAGCCGATGTATACAGAGCATTTTGTATCCTACTGTGCGCCCCGTCAGGCCTGCTTTGTGATCGATCAGCTGCTGCCGGGCGAGCATACGCTTCATGTGACGCTGATCAGCGGTGAGTTCAAGCTGGACGTTCTGGAAATTCCAGAGAATCATGTAATGATGCCGGATCTTCTGGTGGTAACACAGACCGCTCTGGCTGCTGCGGATCTGCGTGAGCAGGAGCTTTATAAAAAGAGAGTTGCACAGCAGCAGGCCGCTGCGGCCGCCGCTCGGACACTGGAGCAGGTGGTGGAGTCTTTGGCTGATGAGCCAATCCAGGATGAAGCGCCCAGGCCGGCTGAGAAGGAAGAATCCAAGAAGGAAATTCCGGAGACAGCCGAACCGGAGCAGCCGGAAGCTCAGGACGAGCCAGAGCGTACAGAGATTTCTGAGGTGCAGGAGGAGACAGAGGAGACTCCGGCGTCGGAGGAGATTCCTGCACCGGCTGAGAAGACGGCGCCGGTCGAGGAGATCGTGCCGGAATTTGCAGATCTCATGACCCCGATTATGACTGTGGCTGAAGCGGAGAAAATTTCGCCCTCCGTGGAAGCAGTTTCAAAAAAGTCGGAGGAAGCCGGCTCAGGCTCAGAGCCTCCCGTGGAGATTTCTGCTGAGACCGTACATACAGAGGTTCATCAGCCGGAAACAGTATACCGCAGTGTGCTTGAGCAGATCACAGAGGAAATGCCCATGGGTCAGCCCACGCCTGCTCCGGTGGTTAAGAGTGCGCCGATGACCACTGCAATGCCGGCCGAGTCGGAGGATTCACCGGTATACCGTCCGAATTTTGATATTGACATCGATGTTTTCTAAAGCATCAGAGGGCCGCTGTATCAGAAGGTGCAGCGGCCTTTTCAGAGGGAGAAACACTGGAATGCGACAGAATCCCTAAAAATAAACAGGAATGAAGGCGTTCTTTCATAAATGCGCTGAAATATAAGCGGATTGTTTGACAAATTGCAGTATGTGCGGTATAATAAGGATTATTCCTTCGTTGGAAACGAATGATATGAATACAGAAAAGGATGATTGGATTATGAAAAAAAGAACAAAGTGGACAGCACTGCTCTGCGCACTGTGTATGGCAGCGGCTATGACCGGATGCGGCGGCTCTGAGGAGTCCTCCTCCGAGTCTTCTGCTGCTGAGACAACAACAGAGGCGACCGAAGCTGCAACAGAAGCAGCGGAGGAGAGCGAGGAAGCTTCTGAGGAGGCTTCTGCGGACGAGACAGCAGACAATGGTGAGATCGATTCAGAGGCTACAATGGGTACAATGACCTATCGCTATGGCTCTCAGTGGGTTCTTTCTGAAAGCGAAAGCCAGACCAGCTATACACTGCCGGATAACAGCGGTGCATTGATTTTCCAGCTGGTAGACAGCTCCATCGTCAGCTCTGTTGCAGAGACAGAGGATGAAATCGTTGAGCTGCTGGCTGAAGAAAGCCAGAGTGCATGGGATGGCATCGAGGGTATGGAAGTGGTAGAGAGCGGCTGGAACGAGGAGCTTGTTCCGGGCAAGAAGTGCTATATCATTTCCTATACATATGTAATCAGTGATATTACAACAACAAACACCTCTGTTTACTTTGCGAACTTTACAGAGGAGGCCAAGGACATCTTTGCAGTGACGGCTACTGCGCTGACATCCGATTCTACAATTGCAGAGTGCCTGGAGGAGGTTCTGGGTTCTGCTACATTTGCCGAATAAGAATGAAAAACAGAAGGGCCGCGCCGCAATGGACGTGGCCCTTTCTGTTTGCTGCTTACTGAATCTTAGCAGCCGCAGCCGCAGCCAGTGTTGTTTGCACAACCGCAGCCGTTGTTGTTCCAGCTGCTGTTACCGCCGCAGCATGTGAACAGAACGATCAGAATGATAATCCACCAGCAACCGTTATTTCCATCGCAACCACACATAATACATATCTCCTTTTGTCGTAAGATTTTGAAACAAACGTCTTTTTGTCTGTTTCATAGTACATCATATGCGAATCCGGAAAATGTGTTACTCTCTTTGACAAATAACGCCGTCCTTTTGTGGCATACTATTCTGGAAAGAATTTCTCACGAAAGGACGATGGATTATGCGATATACAGATGGATTTACCGGGAAGGCGATCCTTGCGCTGAAGGAAGCGATCCGTGCAGCGGAGGAAATGGGCCATACTTATATCGGAAGCGAGCATCTGCTGCTGGGGCTTCTGGAGGAGGGACGCAATGCAGCAGCGGCGATTCTGGGTGCGCAGCATATTACGCCGCAGCGTGTACGCAGTGTTGTTGTGGAGCTGGTAGGCTGCGGTATACCCACGCAGGTTCTGGAGGACTGTCTGACACCGGCTCTTCGTGATATCATTGAGGATGCCAAAATGCGTGCGCAGGATGCTAGCCGGACGCTGGCCGGGACAGAGCATCTGCTCAGTGCGATCATCCATTCGCCCTGCTGCACAGCGGCGGCGATTCTGAAGAAGCTGGGCGCAAGCATGAATCAGCTCTGTGTATCCTGCGGAGATGAGAGCGGAATCGGAATCCGGATGGAGCGCAGACGGCCGGATGGGATCAGCAAAAAGAATCTGCCCAGTCTCTTTCAGTTTGGCAAGCTCATGACCGACCCTATGCAGGAGCATCGTTATGATCCGCTCATCGGCCGGGAGAAGGAGCTGGAACGGATGATACAGATTCTCAGCCGACGTACGAAGAACAACCCCTGTCTCATCGGAGAGGCTGGTGTGGGAAAGACGGCTCTGGTAGAGGGCGTGGCGATGAAGATCATGCAGGGGGATGTGCCGGATTCTCTGGCGCAGCAGCATATTTTTTCTCTGGATCTGACAGCACTGCTTTCAGGAGCCAAATATCGCGGGGACTTTGAGGAGCGGCTCAAGCATTGCTTGCAGGAGGCCGCTGAGAACGGGAATATCATTCTCTTTATAGATGAGCTTCATACGATCGTAGGAGCAGGCGCAGCGGAAGGGGCCATTGATGCGGCCAATATCCTCAAGCCACAGCTGGCCCGGGGAGAGATCAAGATCATCGGTGCAACGACCACAGAGGAATTTCGCCGTTTTATAGAGAAGGACAGTGCACTGGAGCGCCGCTTCCAGCCCATTGCGATTCACGAGCCGGACGAGGAGAGTTGTTTTTCTATTCTATGCGGACTGCGTGAGACCTACGAAAATTTTCATCATGTAAAAATCAGTGATGAGGTACTGCGTGCAGCCATATCCTATTCTGTGCGGTATCTCCATGAGCGAAGCCTGCCGGATAAGGCCATTGACCTGCTGGATGAGGCCTGTTCCCGCACCCGGATACGGAGCAAGGAAGCAGACGTGACCGCAGAGGATGTGGCCGCAATTGTAGCCCTGCGTACGGGAATTCCGGCGGAGAAGATCGGCGAGGAGCAGAAGCAGAAGCTGATGACTCTTTCGGCGGAGCTGAAAAAGCAGATCGTGGGGCATGACAGTGCCATTGACCGACTGACGGCCTCTCTGATTCGTGCACGAACGGGACTAGGAGAGCCGCGCCGTCCCATCGGATGCTTTCTGTTTACCGGGCCGACCGGCGTAGGCAAGACGGCGCTGGCCAAGGCGCTGGCGTGTCATCTTTTCGATGATAAAAACAGCTTCATCCGGTTTGATATGTCGGAATATATGGAGAAGCATGCGGTATCCAAGCTCATCGGTGCACCTCCTGGATATGTGGGCTATGAGGAGGGCGGACGGCTCTGTGAGCGTGTGCGGCAGCATCCATACAGTGTGATTCTTTTTGATGAAATTGAGAAGGCGCATCCGGATATTACGCATCTGCTGCTTCAGATCATGGATGACGGCACACTGACGGATGCAAACGGCCGGCATATTGATTTTACAAACACCCTGCTGATCCTCACCTCCAATGCAGGAGCGGCGGAGATGAGCGGCACAGGTGAGCCAGTGGGCTTTTCCTTTCATGAGGAGCAGAGCCTGTCCCATTCATCCAGGCCGGACAGCGCCCTGCGCAGGCATTTTTCACCGGAGTTTCTGGGGCGTCTGGATGGCGTGATTCCCTTTTCCCGGCTGGAGGCGGTGCATCTTCAGGCGATCGCAAGACAGCTTCTGGAGGAGCTGTGCGGCCGTATGGCGAAGCTGGAGATCGCCATGGAGTTCACACCGGAAGCGGTAAAGCAGCTGGCTTCAGCGCCGGGTACACGCCGATATGGGGCTCGTCCCATGAAGCATTATCTCACGGAGCAGGTGGAAAATCCTCTTGCGGCGCAGATTTTGCAGCAGAGTATCCGGCCGGGAGACAGTGTGGAGCTGACAGCGGACAGCAGCGGCTTCCGGCTTCCTGACAAAGCATATATCTGACAAAAAAATATCTGAGAAATTCCCTGTGATAGAATTTGCGTGGCTGGTCATACTATTCGTGCAGCAGGAAATCACCTGCTGAAAAAACACTGAGTTCAGCATCGTTTGATGGAACACAAGTAAAGGAGAATCGATTATGAAGGGCGAATTCACACAGAAGGGCAAGGAAGCCATGGAGCGTTTTAAGATGGAGTCTGCAAGTGAGGTAGGCGTTAACCTGAAGCAGGGCTATAACGGCGACCTGACAGCAAGACAGGCCGGCAGCATCGGCGGCCAGATGGTCAAGAAGATGATCGATGCCTACAAAATGCAGTAACCAGCGTGCCGCTGGACTGTCTTCCCACCCATTATAGGGTTGAATCATGATGTAACTGGATAAGCCCTCCTCAGGAAGGGTAGAAGAGTTGCTTCCGTATTCAGCGCAGGAAGATTCATTTGTTGCAATAAAAAAACAGGCTTCTGCAAGGACGATTGCGGAAGCCTGTTTCTATTCAGTCTGCTATGAGAAGCTCCTCGGCCTCCTGCTGGGAAGCCTTCAGCCGGTCGATTTCGGCCTGAATGGTCTGTCTGGCCGTTTCGGGAAGATTTTCCGACTGCATCAGCTCTTCCAGAGACTCGATCGTGTCGCAGATCGCATAGAATAATGTGAAATAGGGATTTTTATAGAGTGTCATTTGAATACCACCTTGTGTTGAAATTGATATCTATATTATAACACGGTGTCATTGTGGTGTCAAGTAGACGGAATACAAATGAACACCAAAATGGTATCATAATGCTGTATCAAAAACAGGAGGTAATGATATGGCTGTAATCAAATCACGATTTACATTAAGATTAGACTTGACCGATCACGCTAAAATCAAGAAAATTGCAGAAAGTGAAAATCGTTCAATGACGAATATGATTGAAACTCTGATTAAGAATCAAATTCAGCAATATGAAAAGGAACATGGCGAAATTGTTGTAACGGAAGAAGATTTATCATTAGAGTAAGTCGTAAGATCAATTTACCTGCGGAATACAGCTTGTCAAAAAGTCAGAATTTCTGCACAAGGCTCCCCTTAGTAAGGGGAGCTGTCGGCACGAAGTGACGACTGAGGGGATTGCAAAAAGTACGCAAAATTGTAAGTTTTCTCATGTCTTACAATCCCCTCCGTCACGCCTTCGGCGTGCCACCTCCCCTTACTAAGGGGAGGCTTTCAAAGTTTTTTTGACAAACTGTTTTTTGACAAACTTAGGGCTGCTGTGAATTTTCATCACAGCAGCCCTCTTGCTTTTGCTATTATAATGTAATCGTCAGCTCCCGGCCGCTGGCCTTATAGGCTCGTGTCTCTACACCAGCATGCCGGAACATCATCTGTGCAGCCCGTGTGTTGTCAGCATCTGCATACTTGTTGTCCCCATAAATCACCTCACGAATGCCGCTCTGAATGATTGCTTTGGCACATTCATTGCAGGGGTACAGCGTCACATACAGGCGGCAGCCCTTCAGGCTTCCGTCATTGCGGTTCAGGATCGCATTCAGCTCCGCATGACACACATAGGCGTACTTCGTGTTCATGAAATCACCTGTGCGCTCCCACGGCATATCATCGTCATTGCACCCGATGGGCATTCCATTGTAGCCTACAGCTACGATCTTGTTTTCCTCATTGACGATGCATGCGCCTACCTGCGTGTTGTTATCCTTGCTGCGCTGAGCAGAAAGCTTGGCTACACCCATGAAGTATTCATCCCAGGAAAGGTAGTCGGTTCTTTTCATCAGCCCTTATTCCTCCGCCGGGAATTTGGTGATCGTACCGTTCAGATACTGCTTGTACAAGGTCATATCATAAACATTGAGCTTACTGTCTGCATTTACATCTGCGGCGCTCTTGTCAATGGCAGACTTGCTGGCCTGCGTGATATACTTTGCAACCTTTACCAGGTCGTTGAGTGTAACCTTGCTGTCACTTGTAACATCGCCGTATACGGTTACAGGCGGATCGGTCGGCTCAGTCGGGTCGGTTGGGTCATTGCCGTTGACGATCGTGCCGCCGTTGATGTTGCTGCCCTCTGTAGAAGAGTAGCTGGAGTAGAATTCGCTCAGGGACAGACCTGTGCCGTTTACACCCAGCGGATGCTGATGATCCAGGCCGATGTATTTACCGGTTTCCTGGGTCTGCCACAGAGAAAGCTCAAAGAGCGCATACTTTTCCTCATCCCATACGGAGAAGCTGTGGTCCAGCAGACCGCCGGTATCGCCGGAGTTGGGGTTCAGACACCAGAAGGTGTGGTTGATGTGGTTTTCGATCATATAGTCACGGAGCAGCTCCATCCATTTCTGGTTTTTGTCGCCGTCCATGTGGCCGCCCCACTCACCGATCAGCAGGGGAGCAATGTCCTCCTCGTTGATATAGGCCCATGTGTCATACCAGTAGTCGTCCAGCAGGGTCTGTGTGGTGAAGTCCTTGTCAAACCAGGTTTGGTTGTATACAGACGGGCCGTAGTCGTGCGGAGAATATACGATCTGGCTGTTCAGCGTATCAGAGCCGAAATCGACCGGGTAGTCTCTTACACCACGCAGGTTTCCGCCCCACCATGCACCATGCCACGGAGACTGGCTGGCCGGAGCATTCCACAGGTCAGCCGTATCATAGGTATAGCCCTGTTCAGTCTTGGGATACTGCTCTACACCCTCAATGAGAATGAGTGCGTTGGGGTTTACCTCCAGAATCGCCTTGCCGCATTCTGTTGCAGCATAGGCCCAGTTGTTTTCATCTGTTGAGCCGTCCCATTTTGCGATATCAGACGGGCAGGTCGTGCCGTCATAGCCGCGCTTTCCATGAGGCTCATTCTTCAGGTCATATGCGATGATAGTGTCATCATTTTTATACTTGTCAGCCAGCCATACCAGAGAATCGACCCACATTTCTGTAGTCATCTGTGTGCCGTCTGCTGCGACAGCCATATTATCTGCATCCGCAGCAGAAGCCTCATAGTACCACAGATTGTAGTTATGACCAGAGTTATGGGAGGCCGGGCTGTGTACGTCGATAATAGCCTTGATGCCGTATTTCTTCATCTTCTGCATGAGCACATCGAAGATACCCATACTGTCCATAGTGTTGCCGTCTGCATCGCAGAAATCCGGGTTGAACATATAATCCGGGTTATTGGATGCATTCAGACCCACCGGCTCCAGCGGTGTGCCGTTCATCCAGGAAACCAGCAGCTCCGTGGAGACGGGGAAACGGATGCAGTTTACACCGTGGTCGGCTACAGTAGACAGCAGAGCGTCCGCATCAGCGCTCCACAGACCATGCGGGAAATTCTCGGTACAGTTAAAACCGAACCAGTTCGCACCCGTCAGCCAGACCTGGTTGCCATCCTTGTCATAGAGCTTGCTTCCGACAGCGTGCAGCCAGTCGTCGTTTGTGTCATCTGCAGCCTGTGCGGTCATCGCCGGCAGACTTGCAGACAGGCCGGAAACGGCCATTACACCGGCCATCATGAGACCGGCTATTTTTTTGTATAGTTTCATACGATAATACCCCCTTTTACCTTTCGTTCTATAAATTGCTCGTACGTACAGCTATACAATTATTATTATAATCGTATTTTCCTGAATTGTCAATAGAAAAAACAAAGCTTCAGAATAACCGCATTTCTTTTTTTCAAGGGATCACGCCCATCCTTCCCATTTTTCAGTAAAATTCTCCTGAAAAGCCGATGCTGCGGCTCTTCCGGTCTGATAACGCTATTGACTATTTTAAGAAAGTGTGGTATTATTGTATCAAATGGCTGAATGTTCAGCCGGTAATATTGGTTCACAGTGAGGTATAGTTATGATACAGATTAAAGAATACAGAGGTCACATCCGGAACTGGGGGGCTCTTTGTGCAGAGCTTGGCGTTGATGCTTCCCTGAGCCGGGAGGAGCGTGAGCTTCAGATCCTGAAAAAGGCCTATGAAAAGTGGGGCTGCGCAATGGCGGAGCATATGCATGGTATGTTCGCCCTGGCCATCTGGGATGAGCAGGAGCAGGAGCTGGTCTGCATCCGGGATCCGTTCGGAACAAAGCCCTTTTATTATTATGAAACAGCGGATGGCCAGCTGCTCTACGGCACAACCATTCGCAGGATCATGGAGCAGCCGGGCTTCGTGAAGGAGCTGAATATAGATATGCTCCAGATTTACATGAGCCTGACCTATGGTGCAGGGGAGGATACCTTCTTTAAGGGCGTGAAAAAGCTCATGCCCGGCCATATCCTTGTCTGGAAGGATGGAAAGCTGTCCCTCACACGGTACTGGAAGCCTGAATTTCACGCAGATACCACGAAATCTCTGGAGGAATGGGCCGATGAGATCCATACGACTGTCCAGCAGATGATGGCTGAGGTAAAAACAGAGGATGAGGTGGCCGAATCCTTCCTGTCCGGCGGTGTAGACTCTTCCTATGTGCTGGCTATGTCTGATGTGGAGATGTCCAATTCCTGCGGATACGATGACGAGCGGTTTGATGAGTCCGGTCTGGCCCGGCAGACGGCCGACCTTCTGGGACGCAGGAACACCCGCTGCCGCATTACTCCGGAGGATTATTTCGATATCGTGCCCTATGTAATGTACAACATGGAGCAGCCCCTGGGCGATGCTTCTGCCATTGCTTTTGCTATTGCCTGCCGTGAAACGGCAAAGAGCACAAAGCTCTGTTATTCCGGCGAAGGTGCGGATGAATTTTTCGGCGGCTACAATATGTACCGCAATGCAGAGCGCTATGGAGAGAATCTCAAGACCTTCTATGTGGGCAACACGAACATCATGAAGGAGGAGGAGAAACAGAGAATTCTCAAAAGCTATAACCCGGATGTTCTGCCGATCAATCTGGTTCAGCACATCTATGAGGAGACGGAGGGACTGGATCCGCTGTCCAAGATGTCTGATGTAGATATTCAGATCTGGCTGGAGGGAGACATCTATCTGAATGTAGACAAGATGAGTCTGGCCGCCGGGCTGGAAATCCGCATGCCGCTGACGGACAGAAGAATATTTGATATTGCTTCCCGCATGCCCTCTGCATACAAGGTGAATGCCGAGCAGAACAAGGTAGCCTTCCGTACAGCCGCTGCAAAGGTACTTCCGGAGGAGATCGCCTTCCGTAAAAAGCTGGGCTTTATTGTACCCATTCGCATCTGGCTGGCCGATGAACGCTACAATCAGGATGTGCAGGCGAAGTTCAAGAGCGACATGGCCGCCCAGTTCTTCAATCTGGAGGAGATCAATGCGATCTTCGATGATTATGTATCCGGCAACTCCGACAACTGGAGAAAGGTCTGGACGATCTATACCTTCCTCGTATGGTATGAGGAATATTTCATCAAGCGATAAACGGTCTTAAACAGGCCGCTTTGCCGTAAAAGCAAACCGCTGAACCAGTGAAATGCTGGAACAGCGGTTTTTTGTTTATTCTTCCTTCAGCGCATCTGCACGGTATTTTTCATGACGGCGGTAGGCCTTTTTATTCGGTTCTGCTCTGGTTACCGGATTACAGCTTCCCCAATCCCTGCGCTTTTTGGCATTCAGCGCACGCCGGGCCTTTTTGCTCAGCTTTTCGTAGGGGACAAATTTTTCGGTCATATATCCTCTCTCTTTCTTTTGCGGTATGGCAGCTCCTCACCGCCGGCCTTGAAGTTGTAAATCGGCCGGATGGTATCCATAATCTCCGCAGTAGGCTCGATATTGCGGATGATTTCGTCTATATTCTTATAAGCCATGGGACTTTCGTCAAGGGTATCCGTGTTTACGGAGGTGGTATAGATCCCCTTCATCTGGCGGCGGTACTCAGCCATAGAGCAGCTCTGACGGGCCGTGCTTCGTGACATGAGCCGTCCGGCCCCGTGGGGTGCGGAGAAGTTCCAGTCCGGATTGCCCTTACCGATGCAGATGAGACTGCCGTCCCGCATATTGATGGGAATCAGCAGCCGCTGTCCCTTCTGTGCAGAAACGGCGCCCTTCCGCAGAATCATATTTTCTGTATCGATATAATTGTGAATGGTGACAAAGCGATCACGAACGTGCCAGTGCATGCCGCGGATGATGATATCGGCCATAGCCTGACGATTGCGCATGGCATATTCCTGAACCAGCTTCATATCATGGATATACTGAGAAAACAGCTCTCCCTCACAGTAGGCCAGCTCCTTTGGGACCTGGGTATGTGTTTCCTTCTTCAGCTGGGAAACGGCCGCTTCGATCTCATGCGTACGCCCCTGCTTCTTAAGATCAGCGATCACCTTCCGGATATTGTTTTCGTCTGAGCCGTTCAGTCTCCGCCAGGCCTCCTGCTGATACCAGCTGGCCACCTCTACGCCAAGATGACGGGAACCGGAGTGGATCACCAGATAGAGTGTGCCATCTGTGCCCTTATCCACTTCGATAAAGTGATTTCCTCCGCCCAGCGTGCCCATGCTTTTCTCTGCATGAAGGGCATGGATCTGATGGAAGCAGTGAAGCTCCTGAAGGCTTATTTCCTCCATAAAGGGATGGGGCTGTGTGCGGACGTTGAATCCCGCCGGGATCTCCGCACGGATCAGCTTATCCAGCTTCTGGGGTTCAATATGCTTTTCCTTGAGGACAACGGTCTCCATACCGCATCCGATATCCACACCTACCAGATTGGGAACGACCTTGTCAGTAATGGTCATAGTTGTACCGATGGTACAGCCTGCACCGGCATGCACATCCGGCATGATGCGAATGGTTTCTCCTTCTGTAAAAGGCTGATCGCACAGCTTCAGGATCTGTGCGGCCGCAGTCGGTTCGGCCTGGTCGGTAAATACCTTTGCGCAGTTGTATGCGCCTTGAATTTCAAACATGCTTGCTCCTTTTCTGCCGGAGCCTTACGGACGCAAAAAGGCACTCCTGTATCGAACAGAAGTGCCGGGGTTACGATATAGATTCGGCGGCGAAGGCGCAGGCCTACCGCACCGATGCATCCGAAAGGCGCACGGCGTTTGTTTCTGTTGTAGGAATATTCTGTTGTATGCAGAGGTTATATTTGTTATGAAGCATTCCGCTCACCTTCCTTTTTACTAGATTGGAGATATTATAACACAGCCCAATGCGGTTTGTCAAGGGCTTATTTCATATTTTTTCCGTATTGGATCTCAAAGGCCTCCAGTGTCTCCCTCAGTGCCGGGTCAAGATACCGGACTGCGCCTTCATACAGCGCCTTGGGCACGCCGTAGTAGGCCTCGGCCACGGAGCAGGTGATCGCCGCCAGCGTATCGCTGTCTCCGCCTGTGGAAACGGCGATCCTCAGGGCCTCCTCGAAGGATTTCGATTCAAAGAATGCCTCCAGTGCCTGGGGGACGGTCTCCTGGCAGGTCTCATTAAAACGATAGGTGGGACGGATCTCATCAATGGTAAAATCGATGTTATAATAATTTTCGCAGATGTGTGCCTTGATTTCCGGGATGCTTCTGCCGTTGCGTGCCATCCAGATGGCTTCCACAACGGCTCTTGCGCCCTTCAGTCCCTCCGGATGGTTGTGAGAAACCGCTGTCACACAATCGCTCATGTACAGCGCATCCTCCAGGCTTTCGGCAGCAAATCCGCAGGCGCTGACTCTCATGGCTGCACCGTTTCCAAAGCTGTTATAGGGCTTGGGGTGATCTGAGTAGATCCAGTAGTAGAAGTTGCCGCCATATCCGCAGTCCGGATACGGCCGGCCAAGCTCCTGCATATAACGGATAGCAGCTGCTGAAAGATCTGCGCCCTCCGTTTTATAGGCGAGAACAGCCTTTGCAACGCCTAGTGACATGATGCTGTCATCGGTGGCAAAGCAGCCCTCCCCGAAAATATCAAAGTCTTTTGCTCTGTAGTTGTTGAACTCAAACCGTGAGCCGGCGATATCACCGATAATTGCACCGATCATATATTGTCCTCCTTTGATGGTTTTATAAATGATTTTACACGTAGAATTCTTCCATGGTATCAAGACACAGGCCGGCGAGCCTTCCTTCCTCTGTGAAGGCCCCGCAGTCAATGCAGATATTTCCGCAGGATCTGTAAATCTCCGCCTTTCCTGTGATCTTCAGGGTAGGGGTGTGTCCGGACACGATATAGATGCTTTCGTCTTCGAAATATCTCCGGTCATACGGAGGGCGCATAAAGGCCAGCTCCTCGATGGTATATTCCCGGAGCTTCTTGCCTGGTGCAAAATTGCCAAGCCCTGAATGTACCATCACAAAGGTGCTTTCGTCTGTCTGAGCGATTTCATAATAGGGAAATTCGGAGATATAATCGATCAGGTCAGCTCTTTCTGCCTGAGACAGTGTCTTGAACTGTTCTATGGTGACCAGGCCGCCGTTTCGCTGCCACTCCAGAAGCCCCTGTAAAAAGTCACTGTCCAGATGGGAGCTGTAATTCTCCTCAGTGATTTCTACAGCCAGCGTGCGGAGTATATGCAGTGCCATGAAATCATGATTTCCCATGATGGGAAAAACATTGGGCCGTTCCATCATATCCTTCAGCAGCCGGATAGGCTCCGGCCCGCGGTCAACGACATCACCCAGAACATAGAGTGTGTCCTCATCGCTAAACTCAATTTTTTCCAGCATAGCCTTATATTTTTCATATTGCCCATGAAGGTCTGACATTGCATAGATCATACAGCTGCTCCTTTCTTTCGGACGGGAAAGGGCTGCCGGGGAATACCAGCAGCCCAGAGTATGTTTTTACTTATCAGAATCGGAATCGTCGCTCAGGTATTGATCTACAATAAACTTCGGGCGCGCCTTGGTTTCCAGATAAACCTTTCCGATGTACTCACCGATCATACCGATCGCAAAGAGCTGCAATCCGCCGATGGCCCAGATGGAAACGATGGTAGAGGTCCATCCGGTAATCGCCGAGCCGCAGATATAGGAAATCAGCGAGTAGATCAGCATGATCAGGCTGATGATAAAAATCACAATGCCAAGGGTGGTGATCATGCGGATGGGCTTTGTGGACAGGGAGGTGATGCCCTCCCAGGCAAAGGCCAGCATCTTCTTCAGCGGATATTTGGACTCGCCGGCAAAACGCTCCTTACGTGCGTAATAAACCATATCGCTCTTGTAGCCAATCATGGGAACAACACCGCGGAGGAACATATTGACCTCCTTGAAGCTTTCCAGGCCATCCAGTGCTCTCCGGCTCATGAGACGGTAGTCCGCATGATTGAATACAACATCTGCCCCCAGTTTTTTCATGCACTTGTAATAGCCTTCCGCTGTGAACTTCTTGAAGAAGGTGTCGGTGTCTCTTGCGCTGCGCACGCCATAAACAACATCGCATCCTTCATAGTACTTATCCACCATTTCATCGATGGCATCGATATCATCCTGGAGATCCGCATCCAGGGAAATGGTCATGTCACAATGCGCCTTCACGGTCATCAGACCGGCCAGCAGGGCATTCTGATGTCCCTTGTTCCTGGAGAGCTTGACACCCTGATAGATGGGATTCTGCTGGTGCAGCTCCTCGATGATCTCCCATGTACGGTCCTTTGATCCGTCATTTACAAAAACGATGCGGCTTTTTTCGCTGATTTTTCCCTTCTGCATGAGACTGTTCATTTTCTCCAGCAGCTGTCTGGAGGTTTCCGGCAGGACTTCCTCCTCGTTATAGCAGGGTATTACTAAATATAATGTATCCATTTTTTTACATCTCCTTACTTCCAGAAGGCTACAATTGATTCAAGATAATAGCAGAGAGCCGGCTCATCATCCACAGGGAAAGCAAAGTAGAAGATCTGAACGCCATTGATGATGATTGCAGCTACAGCAGAAATGGCCATGAAGTACCGGAACAGATCCTTCTTGAAGCGATTTCTGCTCTGCGTATACAGGAAGAACAGAATGGCCAGCGCACCGATCACGATCTCCCAGGAGAAATCAGCTGTATACCGGATGGCATAGCCGCTCTCCCATACGGAACAGATGATGACCAGAGGCATGATCACACAGGGCAGACCTACCATTGCACCGTATTTGATGCGGTCTCTGTTTGTGGGGAGTCTGCGCAGGGCATTTCCACCCAGCAGATAACCCAGAACCGGGAAGGCCAGGAACAGGATACCGGATGTGTTTCCGGAATCGGAGAAATAATATCCGTTGACATCCAGTCTGCTGAACGGAGTTCTGATGTAGGGATATTCTGTGGAGAATCCCGGTACAGCAAACAGATAATTGAACAGACCGATCAGCATAAACACAATATGGAACTGCGCATGGGTAAAGTCATTGATGGTCAGTGAATACTGAATGCCGAAATCCAGAGGAGAGCCGAAGCGTTCCAGGTTGTACCACATCTGAAGGGCCCCCAGAGCACCAATAGGCAGAGCGCCGCACAGAATGTATACGATCATGCGAAGCTTACTGAAGCGTGTTTCCTGCGTCTCCGGGTTTGTGATTTTTCCGGAGCGGCGGATATTGCACACATAAAAGACACATGCACAGATTGCATATACAGCCAGAGTGGGTCTGGAAAGAACGGCCAGACCGATCAGCAGAGAGGCCAGGGCCGTGCGCCAGAGCGAAATGCGTCCCTCTGAAAGCATGTTGGATGTGATCAGGAAATAGGCTCCTGTAGTGACAAACATAAATCCGGACGAAATGGAGATCTCATAGAAAAGCGGGCGGCTCACGCTGAACCAGATGCCGCACACGCTGAAAAGCACCAGCATGCCGGCCAGAATGCAGCCGGATGGGACATCCCGGAACCATCTTTTCACAATGGCCATATAAGTCAGGGCCAGGAAGACCAGGCCGATGGCAGAGAAAAGGAATATCGCCAGATTGGTGGAGCAATAGTATCCGGTGATCATGTGATAGGGCAGGAACAGCGTCAGAACCGGAGCAATGCCATAGTAGGAGTAATATTTTCCTTCATAATATACATGATCCCATTCAGAGCTTGCGCCAGCCGTATTTCGTGCGCTCCAGTCATACGGATTTTCCATTTCCATAAGCTCACGACTGGGTTCCTTCAGCAGGTGGACCTGCTTGTTTTCAAAGGCATCTACAAGCTCCTGGGTGATCTGATTTCCGTATGTCAGCTTAAAGTGAGAGGAAAGCTCGGAATCTCCCAGCTTTACGCCGGTGATCAGTACAGACAGAACGACCACAGCACATGTCATAACAGCCACGCTGACTGCACAGAAGCCCTTTGTCTTGCCGTAAGACTTCTTCAGGAATCCGGAATGGATCACAGCATAGGCAAATGTGGAAAGTCCCACGATCAGGAGAAAACGGATCGCAGAAATATCAAGAGGAATCGCCTGGTTCATGACGATGCTGTTGATGGTGAATGTATCTGTGTCCTTATATCCGGTAAACTTGATCCTCATCATGGAGACATCGCCGGAGAAAAGACAGGTCATATATTCCGAGTCCTCCTGGCCGTTGATGATCACTGTCCGGGCTACATCATAACGGTAGTCCTCGTGCGTCTCATCAGCCATGTCAACGACCATCTTGACACGGTCGGTATTCTCGGCAAATTCCAGATTTACCTTCATGGAGCCTACTGTATGACCTACATTTTCGATCGTGAGCAGAACCTCATCCTTGCCGGAAATCTGGACAGAGCCGTCGGACTGGTCGGTCTCAAAGTTCTGTACCCCCGTGGCACTGGAAATGGAGGCCTGATAGGGCAGCAGCGTATCCTCCTCATAGGAGCCAAACAGCATGGAATAAGAAGGAAGCTGGAAAAGTGTCAGCTCAAGAAGCGTGGCCACTACCAGCGCTTTTGCGAGAAAGTTAAGGGTCTTGCTGGTGAATTTCCTGGAAAGTCCGTACAGGAGCAGCTCCAGCAGAATAACGGCCGCAGCCAGAGCGGGTGCGCCGTGGGCTGTACCGAAGTCTACAATAGAGAACAGATCCAGCAGTCCGAGGAGTACGAAAGCAATTACAAAAATGCTGCCGATCCCCTTAGCGGCTTGCGATAGTTTTGTCATGATGTGTTTTCAAATCCTTTCTTTTCCGTTTTTCATAAAATTTCTGAGTTTGCGTATAATGGTGCATACCATCATTTTCTGCATTCTGGCAGAAAATACATCCCCATCCCATTATAATGCATTTTGAATGCATTGTCAACAACTTTTAGATAGAAATAATAAAATTCGTGTTGTACAAAGCATAAGATATGGATATATGCTGAAAACAAAATCCCGGGCCGGTGCTGAATGTGCGGTATGATCTGAAGTTAAGATTGCAGAATACAGATCAGCCCACTGGACAAAAATAAAGAAATGTGATATAATGGGAAAGCATTGTAAGCCGGCGCAGAAATGCGCTTATGATAGAAGGAGGAAAAAGATGAAATATCTTGTTGTTTTATGTGATGGTATGGCTGATTATCCGACCGAGGCGCTGGGCGGAAAGACTCCGCTGGAGGCTGCTGTCACACCGAATATGGACGCACTTGCAAGGACTGCGACTGTAGGCCTGGTAAAGACGGTACAGGACGGCATGAAGCCGGGCAGTGACGTTGCCAATCTCTCGGTGCTGGGCTATGACCCCACTGTATACTATACCGGCCGTTCTCCCCTGGAGGCCGGCAGCATCGGTATTGACATGAAGAAAACGGATGTGGCTCTGCGCTGCAATCTGGTAACGGTCAGCGATGAGCCGTGCTATGAGGATAAGACCATTCTGGACTACTGTGCAGGTGACATTTCCACAGAGGAGGCCCGTGTGCTCATTGAGTATATTGAGGAAAAGCTGGGCTGTGAAGAGTTCCGGTTCTACACCGGCGTGGCCTATCGTCACTGCCTGATCTGGAACAACGGTACGATGGAGCTGGGCGGCCTGACACCGCCTCATGATATCACCGGCCGTCCGGTACGGGAATATCTGCCCCTGAAGATGAGCCTCAATGGTGCAAAGCTTCAGAAGCTGATGGAGCAGTCCTACGAGCTGCTGAAGGATCACCCGATCAACATTGCAAGAGTGGAGAAGGGACTGCGCCCGGCCAACAGCATCTGGCTGTGGGGCGAGGGTGTCCGTGCAGAGTTGGATGATTTCAAGGAAAAGTACGGCCTGAAGGGTTCTATGATCTCGGCCGTTGACCTGCTCAAGGGCATCGGCAAGTTCTCCGGTATGCGTGTAATTGAAGTAAATGGTGCAACAGGCTATATCGACACCAATTTCGAGGGGAAGGCCGCGGCTGCCATCCAGGAATTTGAAAACGGCCAGGATTTCGTATATATCCATGTAGAAGCGCCGGACGAATGCGGCCATCGTGCCGAGGTGGAGAATAAGGTCCGTGCCATTTCCATCATCGATGAGAAGGTGCTGGGTCCGGTAGTGGATGCTCTGCGGCGGATGGGCGATTTCAAGGTTCTGGTAACTCCTGATCATGCAACGCCCCTGAGTCTGAAGACGCATACCAATGATCCGATTCCGTTTATGATCTACGACAGCACCAAGCCGGCTGAGGGTGTGGATACATTTAACGAAAAGACAGCAAAGGAAACCGGCCTGTATATTGAGGAGGGCTTCCGTATTATGAAGGACTTTGCAGATGCTTGAGAAGAATCTTGAAGCGGCCCGGGACAGGAAAATGCTTCGCCGGGCGCATAAATTTGTATTTTTCACAATGGCTGCGGTTTATGCAGTGATATATGTCATTTCTGTTTATGCGGTCAGTGTGCTGGACCGGAACAATGTGGTACGGGAGATTGATACCAGCGTCAATGCGATCATTACCTATCTGGAACAGGGTGCAGAGACAGGCGAGCGGATCCAGAAGGAATTTCTGGATGAATACCGTACAAAGACCCGGGTGGCTTCTGTCATGATCCCGGATGTATCTGCTCTGGAGGAAAATGAGTCTGTTCTGGAGGAGATCCGTGTGGCTGTGGATGCAGACGAGGTAAGTGTATTCTCCCATGCAGGAGACATTGTGGCCAGTACGGCTACATATGACAGCAGTGTTGCGATCGATGCCCGTTTTCAGGAGCATCTCAGCGAAAAGAATTATAGTGATGCTGTGTTCCGCGAGGAAGCGCAGCAGCCTTATGTAGCCGCTGCTGTTCAGCTGTCTGATGAAGGATATCTGCTTCAGATCACTTACGATGCCCAGTCGCTGATCTCTCTGGTGGAAAACGCCTCTGTTGCTTCTGTCGCAAAGAATTTTCCGCTGTATTCTGAGGGGAAAACTGCGCTGATCGATGCAGAGACCCTGACCTATTTGAGCCATACTGACCAGAATAAAATCGGTGTTGAATGTTCCATCGATGCAGAGCAGTTCCGGCGGAATAAAAGCAAATTTGACACAGTTCTTTCCGGTGATACAGTCATGGTGCGCTATCATAAGTATGAGGATTATATTATAGCGGCCTTTGTATCCTATGATGATATTTTTGATACCTGCTATGCGGTTCTGGGCTGGATGCTGGTGGTTGGCGCTGTAATTCTCACAGCCGCCGCTCTGGCTATGCGCATGTCTGCCATCCGTGCGCTCCGAAAATACGAGCTGGCCGACGGGCCGGGACAGAACGATTCGGAAAATACAAAGGACTTATCTGAAAAAATAGAAAGAGCTGCTTTATAAAAACAAAAAACCGCTGTTCCAGCATTTCTGCCCCGCCCCCTGTCAAGTAGACAGTGTAAAAAACAAAAATAATCTGCGATGTGACCAGAAGCAGTCTGTGCAATTTGTGCAGGCTGCTTTGTTGTTGACAA
Organism: Ruminococcus sp.; assembly: GCA_017472145.1. Taxonomy (GTDB): domain Bacteria; phylum Bacillota; class Clostridia; order Oscillospirales; family Ruminococcaceae; genus Ruminococcus_C. Next base: position 22,771 of record JAFUQX010000015.1, read on the forward strand.
TTGGCAATCCCCTTTTGCAGTGAGGAGCAGAGCGACG
>JAFUQX010000016.1 GCA_017472145.1 Ruminococcus sp.
TTCTGAATGAGCTGACAATTGCATGCTGCGGAAGCTCCTCGTCCAACATTGCAGGAATCTGTTCCGGCTTCAGATGATTCTGTCCCTGCTGACGGACAACAGCCAGTCTGACTGCTTCCACAAGCTTTGCCGGTTCTACACCGCGCGGGCAGCGTTCTACGCACGCAAAGCAGGAGAGACACTTGTAGATGGACTCGGACTTCATGAGCGTCTCAATATCGCCCTTTTCCACCATATATACGAACTGATGCGGATGGTATTCCATTGCATCATAGGACGGACATGTACCGGAGCACTTTCCGCAGCGCATGCACTTGAGCGGATTCACCCCGCTGGTTGTCAGAACCTGTTCTTTTAAATCTGCCATTTTCGCCCCTCCTTATTTTAAGCCGAGTGCTTCAGCCAGCAGCTCGGTAAAATATACGACCGGAAGCTCACTGCCGCTGTTCTTCTGAAGATTGTACAGACACAGCGGACATGCAGTGATGACCATATCCGCACCGTTTTCGGCTGCACTGTTCATCACCTTGCTGCTGCGGCTTTCAGCAACGGACTTATCCTCCATTGTCATATAGCCTCCGCAGCACTCGTTTCTCTGGGGATACAGTACCGGCTCTGCGCCGATGGCCTTGATGAAATCCTCAAGGATCTTCGGATTTTCCGGATTGTCCATCTGCATAACCTTACCCGGACGCAGCAGAAGACATCCATAATAAGCAGCAATCTTCTTGCCAGTAAGCGGATTCTTCACAGCGGCCTTGAGATTGTCAAAGCCAACCTTGTCACGCAGCACCTCCAGATAGTGCAGTACCTCTGTTTCGCCCTGATATGCTTCCTCCAGCTTCAGATAATTGTTCGCCTTCATGACGATGTTGCTGTCTGTCTGCATATCGTTGTTTACCTGCTTGATCACATTGTGGCAGGCCGAGCACAGAGTTACCAGCGGCTGACCCTTTTCCTTTGCAGATGCAAGGGCCCGGATGGATGAGAGCTTGGTTGCGATCTCATTCTTTGCCATCGGGTAAACGCCGCCGCAGCACTGCCAGTCCGGAATTTCTTCCAGTGTGAAGCCCAGGGCCTCTGCACTGATGCGGGCATACCGGTCAAGCTCCTTGGCCTTTGTTCTCAGTGTACAGCCAGGAAAATAACTGAATGTCATAGCAAAACTACCTTTCCTTCAAATTATTTGCTCAGCACATCTTATATCATCTGCTCCGGGTGGAACACTTCATCAAAGCGCTCAGCCGTCAGGAATCCCAGCTCTACGCAGGCTTCCTTCAGAGAGATATTGTCCTTATACGCCTTCTTTGCTGTCTTGGCAGCATTCTCATAGCCGATATAAGGATTCAGTGCTGTAACGAGCATCAGAGAATTATGCAGATTGTGATGCATCTTCTCCTTGTTTGCACGGATACCGCAGGCACAGTTGTTGTTGAAAGATACGATGGACTCAGCCAGCAGTCTTGCAGACTGGAGGAAGTTATAGATGCAAACCGGCATGAATACATTCAGCTCAAAGTTGCCCTGAGATGCAGCCATACCCACTGCAACGTCATTGCCCATAACCTGAACGGCTACCATGGTCACAGCCTCACACTGGGTCGGATTTACCTTACCCGGCATGATGGAGGAACCCGGCTCATTCTCCGGAATGAAAATTTCGCCCAGACCGTCTCTCGGGCCGCTGGCCAGCCAGCGAACATCGTTTGCGATCTTCATCATATCAGCAGCCAGTGCCTTCAGTGCACCGTGTGCATAAACCAGCTCATCCTTGCTGGTGAGTGCATGGAACTTGTTCTCAGCAGTTACAAAGGTCTTGCCTGTCAGCTCGGATACAGCCTCTGCGACTGCTGTGTCAAAGCCCTTGGGGGTGTTCAGGCCTGTACCTACCGCTGTACCGCCCAGAGCCAGTGTCTTGAGATACGGCAGAGAGGAAGTGAGCATTTCCTTGTCTCTCTCCAGAGAGCTTCTCCAGCCGCTGATTTCCTGAGAGAAGGAAATCGGTGTTGCATCCTGAAGATGTGTACGGCCGCTCTTTACAATGCCCTCGTTTTCCGCTTCCAGGCGCTTGAAGGTATCGATCAGCAGATCGATGGCCGGGAACAGCTTATCCTCGATGGCAATTACAGCAGAAATGTGCATTGCAGTCGGGAATGTGTCATTGGAGGACTGGCTCATGTTTACATCATCATTCGGATGCAGCAGCTTTGCACCTGCGATCTCGTTGCCGCGATTGGCAATAACCTCGTTTGCATTCATGTTGGACTGTGTGCCGCTGCCAGTCTGCCATACGACCAGCGGGAAATGGTCATTCAGAACGCCGGAGGCCACCTCATCGCAGGCCGCAGAAATAGCAGCCAGCTTCTCGTCCGTCATCTTCTCAGGCTTGAGCTTGTTGTTGGCCATTGCAGCAGCCTTCTTCAGGATGCCGAATGCGTGAGTGATTTCTCTCGGCATGGTCTCAATACCAACGCCGATGAGAAAATTCTCGTGGCTGCGCTCGGTCTGAGCAGCCCAATACTTGTCGGCCGGTACCTTTACCTCGCCCATGGAGTCGTGTTCAATACGGTATTCCATTTTCTTTTACCTACTTTCTTTCCTTTCGGTTCTTTCTGTCATTTCTCTATTGTCCGCACGTCCGCTCTGTTTTCACAGGCCGCACCCCAGTACTCTGCTTGTCCGCAGCACCGCCAGATACGGCCCCAAGCGATGGAATTCTATGTGAATTTCGAATTTTCACACAAACGCTCTGCACTCCCGCTCTTTCACAGCCGGAACCTGACGGCTATTTCCGGCAGGAAGGCATAGCTCTCCTACGTACCCACCTATCATTATATCACAAAATCCTCTCTCATTCAAGTAATTTTGCACATTTTATCTCATTTTATAGATTTTTAAGTTCTCGGCAGGAAAAAAGCAAGCGTCTGTTCATGATTGACAAAAATTTCACAAGCGTTTCGTGCAGAAAAAACGACTGCATTCATCTGCTGCCGTTTTTCATCTTATTTTTATGTAAGCGCATAGCTGTATACATAATCGTCCATGATAAAGCCATGTCCGATTTCTGTTGTTTTTACGCCGTCCCGCTTCATGCCCCAGTGCTCATATACTGCAATCGAATCCTCATTGTAACGATTGACGGTCAGCCAGATCCTTGAGCAGCCAAGTGCTCTGGCCTGTTCCTGAATAAAGGCAAATCCCTTGGAAGCATAGCCATTGCCCCGATACGACTTCTTCATGTAGATCTTCGAGAGAAACATGGTCTTATCCTCCTTGGGACAGATACCGAAATAGCCTACTCTCCGGCCGTCTGCGGTGAAGAAATAATACGAATAGCCCTCCTCCTCGATCTGCTGGCGCAAAGCCCGCTCCGACTGAAAGCGGCTGACCATATAGTCGATCTGCTCCTGAGAAAGAATCGAGCTGAAATGCTGATTCCAGATTTCAGCCGCCAAAGCAGCGCACTCTCTGAAATCCGCTTCTGTCTGCACCTTTTCAAATGTAAGCATTCTGCTGCATACCTCCCATCTCATTGACCCGAAAGCAGCTCTGTCTATTGGTCTCATATGCCGCATTTCGTTTCGTTTTTATTATATCACGCATTTTTCCCCTTGTCAATGACTACTTTCTGTCAAAAAGCAACAAAAAGACGGCCGCAGCCGTCTTTTCCAGAAAATAGAAAATTTTTACCGAAGAATATCCTCCCGGATGAGAAAGTGCTGAGGAAGCCCGTTTTTCATGATGATATTCCGCTCGCCCCGGATCAGCGGCAGGAAATAGGACAGGGCCTCGTCTGTGATATTATTGCCGGCCTCATTAATATAGGACTTCGGCAGGAATTTTTCACGGTTGGCGATCCTCTTTGCATCGGCCGGCTCAATAACGACTGTATAGGGCACATCCCGGATGCGGCGGAACACCATAACCTGTCCCGTCCCTCCAGCCAGCGCACAGCGCACGCCAGCCGCACCGATCTCCTCAGCCTCATGGATATCTGTTTCCGAGCTGATATGAGAGGAGCAGCGCTGCATAACATTCAGCTCAATAGAGCGTACCTTGCAGCCGAATTCCTCACGTACGGCCTGCTCCAGATATTTGCCGATACCAGACAGATACTTGTGCCCAAAGCTGTCCACCACACCAGACTGATACTGCTGGGACTGGGACTCCGGCACCTCCACGCCCTCGGATACGGCTACGACCACCGCCTTATGCTTGGCCATCTGACAGCGCAGATCCTCAAAGAATCTCTCGAGCGTCATAGGGCGCTCCGGCACATAGATCAGATGGGGAGCGGCCTGCTCATTTGCATGGAGTACAGCACTGGAAGCAGCCAGCCAGCCTGCATGCCGCCCCATGATCTCCACGATGGTAACAGAGGGTACACTGTATACAGAGCTGTCCCGGATGATCTCCTGCATGGTCGTGGCAACATATTTGGCCGCCGAACCAAAGCCCGGTGTATGATCGGTCACGCACAGGTCATTGTCAATCGTCTTAGGGATGCCGATGATCTTCACATCCAGTCCCTGCTCCTTCACATAGGCCGAGAGCTTCATGACCGTATCCATAGAGTCATTTCCGCCGATGTAGAAAAAGGCCCCGATCTGGCGGCGGACAAAGCACTGGATGATCTTCTGATAAGCAGAATCATCCTCCTTGCTGTCCGGCAGCTTGTACCGGCAGGAACCAAGCACCGTAGACGGTGTCTGCCGGAGCAGATCCATATCACAATCTGTACGGATCATGGTTTTCAGGTCGATCAGGCGATCGTTGATCACGCCCTCAATTCCATTGATCGAACCAAAAACAGCATCGATCGTCTGAACCTTCATAGCCTCCCGGAACACACCCACCAGAGATGCATTTATGGCGCAGGTCGGGCCTCCGGACTGTGCAACAACAATATTCATGAAAACATATCCTCCCACTGTTTTTTCGGAAAAATCACTCTTCTTATTCTAAACAATTCTGAGTCCCTTGTCAACGGAGAGAAATACATTTTTCCACGCATCTGCGTTATTTTAGCAAAATACTCCTGAAAGTAAGCAAGATAATGCTTTTTGCCGCTGCGCCTTATCCCATCAGGCCGGTCACAAAAATCTCTATGCCGATGAAAATGAGGATCCCCCCGCCCAGGATAGAGGCCTTTCCGGCCAGCCTGGTGCCGAACTTCCGTCCGATCGCAAGCCCGGCCATGCAGATAGCAAAGGTTACAACGGCGATGATCAGGGAACAGACCAGAGCCATGACCCAGCCGTAGTCAGAGATGGTAAACCCGACCGAAAGCGCATCGATGGAGGTAGCCACGCCCTGCACCAGAAGCGCAGCCAGTCCGACGGATTGATGCTCCTCCCCGCCGTCCCTGCTCCGGATCCCCTCCAGCAGCATCTTGCCGCCGATAAAAAGCAGCAGAAGCAGAGCGATCCACGGGATAAAGCGCTCAAAGGACTGAAAATACTGCACAATGGTATGCACACAGACCCATCCGGTCATGGGCATAAGCGCCTGAAAAAATGCAAAGACTCCGGCTATTCCTGCCATTTTCTTCTTTTTCATAGAAGGCTCATTCAGGCCATTGGCCAGAGACACCGAAAAGGCATCCATTGCAAGTCCTGCTCCCAGCAGGATGCTGTTGAAGAAAAATACAAAGCTCCATTCCATATCCATTTCCTCCAGAATGTAAAATAAAAAGGCACAGCAGAAGCTGTACCCGGACTATACCTATATACGAACTTCATGCATAGCTTTTCAGTTATACATGAGTCTCGCAATTTAAAACAAGCCAGACCCGGAAAGGGCCAGTATGTTGACTTGCTACGCATATACTGCGCTCGCTACTCCCTCATTAAACCTCATTATTATAGCAGATGCCACCCTCTTTGTCAAGCAGTTTTTTCCATATGAAACAGGGGATCTCTTTTATTTGAATCATGCAGATTTCCGTCTTGACCTTTTGTTCAGTTTGTGTTAAGATTATAGAATAGAGAGAAGAAGGATGTGAGAGGAAAATGACAACCATTTACTGTGTGGAGGATGACGGCGGCATCCGTGAGCTAATTGCCTGTGCGCTGAAATCCGGCGGCTATGAGGTAACCAGCTTTGATCAAGGACGTGCTTTGTTTCAGGGGCTGGAAAAGCAGCTTCCTCAGCTGATCCTGCTGGATGTCATGCTTCCCGGAGAGGACGGCATTTCCATTCTGAAAAGACTGAAGGACAGTGCCGTCTACAGAGAGATCCCGGTAATCATGCTGACGGCAAAATCCAGCGAAATCGACAAGGTGACCGGTCTGGAGGCCGGAGCAGATGACTATATCACAAAGCCCTTTGGCATCATGGAGCTGCTCTCCCGTATCAAGGCTGTGCTCCGGCGTTCAGGCGGAACGTACAGCAATGCAGCGGCTTCTATTATACAGATCGAGAATCTGAAGATCGACACGGAACGCAGAAGTGTATTCTGCGGAGAAAAGGAAGCCGTGCTGACCTTCAAGGAGTTTGAGCTGCTGGCTTATCTGGCCAAGCACAGAGGAAATGCCATCTCCCGTGACCGGCTGCTGGAAAAGGTCTGGGGCTTCCAGTATGAGGGCGAGACCCGAACGGTGGATGCACATATAAAAACGCTGCGTCAGAAGCTGGAGGCGGCCGGATGTACGGATTTCATACAGACCGTGCGCGGCTTCGGCTACAAGCTGATTTAAGGAGCACAGGCTATGGAATATCTTCTGATACTGAGTCTGGTGCTTCTGACCTGTACACTAGGCTATGCCATCCGCTGCAAAAGCTTTGAGGAAAGACTGCGAAGGGAACGGCATCATCTCCAGAAAAAGCTGGTAACGGCCCAGCAAAAGAATGAACGCCTGAAGCAGAACCTCCAGAAAGAGCAGGGCATTATCCAGCTGATCCAGAAGCATATGACAGAGAGCATTCTCATTCTGGATGACTGCGATAAGATCACACTGGCCAATGACAGTGCTATGGAGCTGTTTTCGATCGACCGGACGCTGCTGGAAACTCATTCCATTTTCACGCTGACCGATTACAAGCCTTTTCTGGATGCGGTGCGAATGACGAAAAAGGAAGGCTCGGCCCGACAGCTGATAAGCATCGGCGGAGAGGATTACCGCGCCTATATCCGGCGGGTGGATCTGACCGACCGGAATGGTACTATTATATTGCTGATCAATGTGACAGATTCCGTAAAGGCGGAAAAAATCCGGCGGGAATTTACGGCAAACGTTTCTCATGAGCTGAAAACACCCCTGACGGTCATCAAGGGCTTTGGCGAAATGTTCGGAAGCGGCCTGATCCGGGATACGGAGGATGTGCAGAAATACGGCGCTATGATCCAGCGTGAAAGCGAGCGTCTGCTGTTTCTCATGAATGATATCATCCGGCTTTCGGAGATCGAGGAACACATCGAGACACACCTGACACCTGTGAATCTGCGCAAGGCTGCGGAGGAGGTGACCAGCCTGCTGTCTCAGCGTGCACAGCAGAATCAGGTAACGCTTTTATCCGATTGCCAGGAGGTCTGCATTATGGGCAATGAAAGCTATATTCAGGAGCTGCTGATCAATCTCATTGACAATGCAGTCAAATATAACAATCCCGGCGGATGGGTCCGCATTGTCATAAAATCGGAAGGAGAACAGGCGGTGCTCTGCGTGAAGGACAACGGTATCGGCATTCCGAAAGAGGCGCAGAGTCGGATCTTTGAACGTTTTTACCGGGTGGACAGAAGCCGCTCCAGAGAGCGGGGCGGTACAGGCCTGGGGCTTTCCATTGTAAAGCATATCACAGAATATCACAGAGGTACGATCTCGCTGAAAAGTGAGCTGGGAACAGGCACGGAAATCACTGTGCTTCTTCCGCTGAAGCAGACATGACAAACATATCAGGGCGGTATCCGGCTTTCCTTGTAGATACCGCCTGAAATTTTACACGGATTTTACACTGATTGCGTAAGCGTTTTACATGAAAGGAGTATAATACCTGTGTTATGCAAATGCAGCAGGCCTGTCCCCTTGCGGAGGCCTGAAGAAAAGAATAAGGAGTGCATATCATCATGGATATTTTTTCTGTAATCACACTGTTCGGAGGCCTGGCCTTCTTCCTGTACGGCATGAATATCATGTCATCCGGTCTGGAAAAGCTGGCCGGCGGCAAGCTGGAGAGCATTCTCCGGAAGATGACATCCAACCCCATCAAGAGCCTGGCCCTGGGTCTGGGTATTACCATGGCTGTTCAGTCCTCCTCTGCTGTTACGGTTATGCTGGTCGGTCTGGTAAACTCCGGCATCATGCAGCTGAGTCAGACCATCGGTGTTCTGTTCGGCTCTAATATCGGCACAACGGTTACAGCCTGGCTGCTGACCCTGTCCGGCATTGACGGAAGCAGTGTCCTCCTGAAGCTGCTCAAGCCCGATTCCTTTGCTCCGGTTCTGGCTCTCATCGGCGTTATTATGACCATGCTGGCCAAGCATTCCAAGACAAAGGATATCGGCCACATTCTGGCCGGCTTCGCCATTCTGTTCACTGGTATGAACTTTATGAGCGATGCCGTTGCTCCCTTGAAGGATTCTGAGGCCTTCAGAGAGCTGATGACCGCCTTCAATAATCCGATCCTTGGTGTGGCGGCTGGTGCGATCATCACGGCGATCATTCAGAGCTCCTCTGCTTCTGTGGGTATTCTTCAGGCCATCTCTCTCACAGGTCAGCTGACCTATGGCATGTGCATTCCGATCATCATGGGTCAGAATATCGGTACCTGTATCACGGCTCTGATCTCCAGCATCGGCGTAAATCGCAGCGCAAGACGAGTGGCTATTATTCATATCACCTTCAACTGCATCGGCACCCTGATCCTCCTGCCGCTCTATTTGCTGCTGGATGCATTTATCGGCTTTGCCTTTACTGATATGCCCGCAGATCATATGGGTATTGCGATCGTGCACACCATCTTTAATGTAGTGACGACCATTATCCTCCTGCCCTTCACCAGAATGCTGGAAAAGATCGCATATTTCGTTATCAAGGAAAAGGACGAGGAAAAGGAAAAGAAGGAAATCATCGTTCTGGACGAGCGTCTGCTCAATACTCCTGCGGTAGCCATTGAAGCCTGCCGCTCTACAACCATCCGGATGGCTGAGCTGGCCAGAGACACCATTCTCAAGTCTATGGAGCTGCAATTCCAGTATGATGAAGCCGCAGCAGAAAAAATCCGACAGCTGGAAGATGAAATCGACACCTATGAGGACAAGCTTAACGCTTATCTGGTGCGCATTTCCAAGCACAGCATTTCCTCTGCGGACAGTAAGACCGTTTCCAAGATGCTCCACTGCATCGGCAACTTTGAACGCATCGGCGATCATGCGCTGAATATTATGGAATCTGCGAAGGAGACGCACGACAAGGGAATCCACTTTTCTAGTGATGCCATGAGTGAGATCAGGGTGGTGACCGATGCGCTGACGCAGACCATTCAACTGGCCTTTGATGCCTTTATTCAGAATGATCTGACCCTGGCCCGTCAGGTCGAACCCCTGGAGGAGGTCATTGACACACTGAATATCGAGCTGAAAAACCGCCATATCAAGCGTCTCCAGAACAATGCCTGCACGGTAGAGCTGGGCTATATCTATCAGGATCTGCTGACCAACTTTGAGCGTGTATCCGACCACTGCTCCAATATCGCAGGATGCCTTATTGAGGTGGATGAAAAGCAGGATATTCACGCCTATCTCCACGATCTGAAGAAGACAGATGAAACCTTCCAGAGAGAATATCACCAGCATCTGGACAAGTATTTCCTGGCGCTGGGACAGCCGGTGGAAGCTGCTCACACTGGATTTGTACTGGATGATTGACTGAACAAATAAAACAAACATGGCCGCTTACACGGAACTGTAGGCGGCCTTCAGCTTGTCAAAAAACTCTGAAAGCCTCCCCTTAGTAAGGGGAGGTGGCTGAGCGCAGCGAAGTCGGAGGGGATTGCAAAGCGTGAAAAAAGTTTGAGTTTATGCGCTTTTTACAATCCCCTCAGTCGTCACTTCGTGCCGACAGCTCCCCTTACTAAGGGGAGCCTTGTGCGGAAAATCCGACTTTTTCGACAGACTGCGGCCCCTTACACAGAACTGTATGCGGCCTTTTTCAGGGTCAGATTTGACAGCGCTTTTCACATGTGATAAAATAAAAGCAAAAGAAAAGGATGTGTTACAATGAAGATGATCCCCTATTGCAGAGATATATTTTATTACGAGACAGACCGCATGAACGTGGTAAGCCACACCAACTATATCCGGTGGATGGAAGAAGCCAGAACGGACTTCCTCCGACAGGCCGGAATGGCCTATGATCAGATCGAAGCGGAGGGACTGATGATCCCTGTACTGGAGGTGCGCTGTCAGTACCGCCAGTCCCTGACCTATGGCGACCGCTTTGCTATTGTCTCCAGAATCACGGAATATAACAGTTTCAAGATGAAGATCGCATATGAGATCTACAACGCAAGGACAGGTACGCTTTCGGCCAGGGCCTCCTCGGCGCACTGCTTTACGGACAGCAGTATGAAGCCCGTACGCATTTCAAAGCGGAATCCCACGCTTCATGCGCTGTTTCTGAAATCTATGGATGCAGAATACAGCGCCTGGGACTACGGTGCAGAGTAAGCCGGGCCGGCTTCAACACAATATGATTACCAGGCACAGCAGGTCGGACAGTCATTCCCCGGCCTGTTTTTTGTTGCTAAAATAATTCCAAACACCAGAAACACCATAGAAGCACCATTAGAAGCACCATAAAAAAGTCCGAAATTGCGTGTTTTTCCCGTTTTTGGTGCATGTATTCATCTAAATCTCAATTTATATACTGCGCAAATTAAACAAGATAATATTATGTATATATAAGACTTTTTCAGTTTGATGCACCAGATACATCAAATAGCGAAATCTGGCCAAATTGCGTGATATTTGCTTGGTGTTCCAAATTTCGGCAGAGACACCATAGAAACACCAAAACCGGCAAAACAGCTTTTCACAGAGCTTATGTTTTCCCTTGTTCCTGCCTGCTTGTCCCCAGCTGCCAGAAGGCCACCGCACTGGCTGCGGCCACATTCAGGGAATCTACCCCGTGCGCCATGGGAATGCACACGGTATAATCGCAGTCGGCAATGGTCCTTTCTGCAAGGCCATCTCCCTCTGTTCCCAGTACGACCGCCAATCTCTCCGCCTGCGAGAGACACGGCGCATCAATGGAAATGGAATCCTCACAGAGCGCCATGGCCGCTGTCTGAAAGCCCATTTTCCGGAGCAGACCGACCCCCTGGCTCTTATCCAGATACGTCCACGGGATCTGAAAAACCGTTCCCATACTCACTCTGGCAGCCCGGCGGTAAAGCGGATCACTGCAAGCCGGAGTCAGCAGAACCGCATCCATTCCAAGTGCGGCGGCACTTCGGAATATCGCACCTACATTGGTGGGATTCACCACATCCTCCAGAACGGCAATGCGCCTGGCCCCCAGGCAGACCTCCTCCACAGACGGAAAAGCTCTGCGCCGCATGAGACACAATGCACCCCGTGTCAGCTGAAAACCGGTGAGCTGCGTCAGCACCTCCGCTTGGGCTGTATATACGGGAATTTCTCCGCACCGTGAGAGAATATCCCTTGCTTCTCCTGTGATATGTCTGCGCTCCAGGAGCATGGATACCGGCTCATATCCGGCCTTCATGGCCCGCTCGATGACCTTGGGGCTTTCGGCCATGAACAGCCCGGTCTCCGGCTCATAATATCGGCGCAGCTGTACCTCAGAGAGCCGTGCGTAGAAGTCCAGCTCCGGTGCAGAAAGATCTGTTATTTCCATGATATCCGGCATAAATGCGCTCTCCTCTCCCCTTTTCAGCTTCTGGCATTCTTATGCCACACATCGATTTCCGACGGATCCGGTGCTTCAAAAAGACCGCTCAGCTTCTGCGCCAGTCCTTCGTCAAAATAATAGGCAAAGCAGCGACCCTCGGCTGCCTTTTTGTTCCGCTCTGCAATATTCTTCGCCCAGTCCTCGTCCGAAACATCCACATAATGAAATTCACACCGAATGCCCCGGCTCTCGAAAAAATCCCGTGCGGCCATCCGGTCTGCCTTCGACCAGAAGCCCCATTCCAGGATCACACTGGTGCCTGCACGCAGGATCTCCAGGGATTTTTCATAGAAATAATTCCGGATGCGCAGGGTCATTTCATCATGGTGTTCTCCCAGCTTTCCGTCAAAAAGTGCAAAGCAGATCTCATCACAGGAGAGCACCACGGCATTCTCCCGGACTCTGAGTGCTTCTGTATAATAGCTTTTTCCGCAGCATATCTTTCCGCAGATCAATATGGCCTTTGATGTACGATTCATTTTTCCTTCCTCCGATTTTATCCTTTTCGTCCGAAATAGCGGCCTGTCCTTTTACAGTAGGCTGCATATTTCTCCCCGAAACGTGTTTTAAGAAATCTCTCCTCCTGAAGGATCTGGAGATGAAGCATCACGCCGGCCCATACGGCAAAGAGGAGCTGCACCGGATTGAAAAACATCAGGAGCACCCCCAGGTAGACCAGATCAAAGCCAAGAAAGGCCGGATTCCGACTGTACTTATAGAGGCCCTCTGTGACCATTTCTGTTTCATCCGATTCCGGAATGCCAGCTCTCCAGCTGTCCCGCATCGTCCAGACCGCCAGGCCGAACACAGCCACACCGGCTATTCCCAGAGCTAGCCCCAGAAATTTCGCCCAGCTTCCCAGCATGGAGGAATTTCTGACTATGCTGACAAGCTCCGCAGCAACCACAGCATAGGTTGCTATTTTCATGAGCAGCTCGGTATAATACAGCGGCCCTCTTTTCTCTCCCCTGGCGATCTGATCCGTCTGAATCCCTTTTCTGCGCTGGACAAGCATCTTCCCCAGATAGATGCTGTAAAATGCAATCAGCACCAGCAGAGCTGAAATCATCCATATCATATATCCTGTCTCCTTTGAATCAGTATGCGTAAATTATATCATTGCAGAAGCAATCGGTGTTATTATAAGTATACCGCAACTTTATCAGATTTTCAAGACATACAATCATTTTTTTAAAAATATGCAAACAGCCGGGGGCGATGCTCACAAAACAGATCTGTATGTACAAGCGGACCGAACAACGAAGCTGCAATAACCAAGCGAATCGTTTCGGTCCATCTTCTTATGGAGAGGGCGACATCAATCAACTTTGAATGAGCATCCAAATGGATTTCAATCCACGCCCTCACGAGGAGGGCGACACAGTCCGCTGCATCTGCGATTGCAAAGTCAAAATTTCAATCCACGCCCTCACGAGGAGGGCGACGTCCCTTGCATCATGGCTGACGATCTGGACGAAATTTCAATCCACGCCCTCACGAGGAGGGCGACCTCTGCTCGCTTTTGTCGCTCAGCAGATAATAAATTTCAATCCACGCCCTCACGAGGAGGGCGACTTGATCGTCTCCGTGAGGACAACCCCAAGGAATGGATTTCAATCCACGCCCTCACGAGGAGGGCGACCCGTTCGGCTCGCACCTGATTATGCGTTTTATCAGATTTCAATCCACGCCCTCACGAGGAGGGCGACGATGAGAATCATCACAGCAAGGCAAGTACATACCGATTTCAATCCACGCCCTCACGAGGAGGGCGACCACCCCCCACAAAAAAGCAAAAAAGATTGACAAACAATTTCAATCCACGCCCTCACGAGGAGGGCGACTACGACACCCCCCCTATGTGTTCCATGTTCCAAATTTCAATCCACGCCCTCACGAGGAGGGCGACCGATCCACAGCAGATTCAGCACTCCATGTGGCACTATTTCAA
>JAFUQX010000003.1 GCA_017472145.1 Ruminococcus sp.
ACGGAGGGGATTGTAAGACATGAGAAAACTTACGATTTTGCGTACTTTTTGCAATCCCCTCAGTCGTCACTTCGTGTCGACAGCTCCCCTTGCTAAGGGGAGCCTTGTGCGGAAAATCTGACTTTTTCGACAAGCTGAGGGCTGATGCGATTTCCGCACCAGCCCTTCTATTTTTTATCAGATCCGGCCGATCAGTACATTCCGCCCATGCCGCCCATAGCAGCAGCACCAGCCGCAGCAGCCGGCTCATCCTTCTTGATGTTGGCCACTGCACTTTCTGTGGTCAGTACCATGGATGCAATGGAAGCTGCATTCTGAAGTGCGCTTCTTGTTACCTTTGTCGGGTCAACAATACCGCTGCTCATCATATCGCAGTATACTTCCTGGTAGGCATCAAAGCCATAGCCTACCTTGCGGCTTCTGCGGATCTTATCGATGATCACGCTGCCCTCCAGACCTGCATTTGCAGCGATCTGACGGAGCGGAGCCTCCAGTGCACGCAGTACGATCTTCGCACCGGTCTTTTCATCACCCTCCAGAGACGGGATCAGCTTCTCAACAGCCGGCATTGCATTGATCAGTGCTGTACCGCCGCCTGCTACGATGCCTTCCTCTACAGCAGCCTTTGTTGCAGACAGAGCATCCTCGATTCTCAGCTTCTTCTCCTTCATCTCGACCTCAGTTGCAGCGCCGACCTTGATCACAGCAACGCCGCCGGACAGCTTGCCGATACGCTCCTGCATCTTCTCACGGTCGAAATCAGAGGTGGACATCTCGATCTGATTCTTGATCTCAGCGATTCTCTGTGCAATAGCATCAGCCGCACCAGCACCGCCTACCAGAATGGTGTTTTCCTTGTCAATTACAGCCTGACGAACGCTGCCCAGCATATCGATGGATGCATCCTTCAGCTCCATGCCCAGATCCTTGGAAATGACTGTACCACCGGTCAGGATCGCAATATCCTGAAGCATATCCTTTCTGCGGTCGCCAAAGCCCGGAGCCTTTACAGCTGCACACTTGAATACACCGCGCAGATTATTCAGGATGATCGTTGTCAGGGCCTCGCCCTCGATATCCTCTGCGATGATCAGCAGCTTCTTGCCCATCTGCACGATCTGCTCCAGCAGCGGCAGGATCTCCTGAATGTTGCTGATGGTTCTGTCTGTGATGAATACCAGCGCATCATCATAAACGACCTTCATCTTCTCACGGTCGGTGATCATATACGGAGACAGATAGCCTCTGTCAAACTGCATGCCCTCTACAACCTCGCTGTAGGTCTCGGCTGTCTTGCCCTCCTCAATGGTGATCACACCATCTGTGGTAACCTGCTGCATAGCCTCTGCGATCAGCTGGCCGACAGATTCATCCGCAGAGGAAATGGTTGCAACTCTTGCAATATCCTCTGTGCCCTCCACATCCTTGGAGTTGCTCTTGATGGCCTCTACCGCTGCATCTACAGCCTTGGAAATGCCCTTGCGCAGGATCATCGGATTTGCACCAGCTGCAATGTTCTTCATGCCCTCATGTACCAGAGCCTGAGCCAGTACTGTCGCAGTAGTTGTACCGTCACCAGCAGCATCATTGGTCTTGGTTGCAACCTCACGAACCAGCTGTGCACCCATGTTCTCAAATGCATCCTCCAGCTCAATGTCCTTTGCAATGGTCACACCGTCATTGGTTACCAGCGGTGCGCCGAACTCTCTGTCCAGTACCACATTGCGTCCCTTCGGGCCCAGTGTGATCTTTACGGTATCTGCCAGCTTGTCGATGCCGGCGATCAGTGCGTCTCTTGCGTCTGCATTGTACTTGATTGTCTTAGCCATAATCAAAAATCTCCTTTTTCTTTATATATTCAGGAAGATGCTTCCCTTATTCAGCCACAGCGATGATCTCGCTCTCATAGGCCAGTGTCAGCTCCTCGCCGTCCACCTTGATGGTCTGACCTGCGTTCTTGTTCAGCAGAACCTTGTCGCCCACCTTTACGCTCATAGGGATCAGGGTGCCGTTGGTCGCATACTTGCCGCCGCCGCAGGCTACGACCTCGCCCATAACCGGCTCGCCTGTCACGGTCTTCGGAGAAAGCAGCAGGCCTCCTGCTGTCTTTTCTTCCTTCGCCTCTGCGATCTTTATTAAAACTCTGTCGGAAAGCGGTCTGATATTCATAATATGTTCCTCCTTGTTATCACTTTAGGTTTGAAGCTGTTAGCACTCTCCGTCATCAAGTGCTAATTCTATTTTACCAACTTTTCCAGAAAAATCAAGTGCTTTTCTGATTTTCAGCCATTTGCACAAATTCAACACAGACTTTTTCCTGATCTATCGCACATGCCACAAACGCACGATCCGCCCCGTTTGAAAGTGCGAACAAAGGTTCTTTTTTCGAAAATAATATAACAAATACATATCTGTTCATCATTTGGTTCATATTTTACAGAATATACACGAAATATTCCCTGAACGTTTACATATGGAACGCTGTATAATGGTACAATAAAGGTACAGTTTTGTAGATAAACTTAGCAAATTTCCGAGAAATTATTAAGAAAAGAGGATGATTCATTTATGGCACTTGAAAAGGTACTGGTTGTAGACGACGACCCGAGCATCTGCGATGTCCTGCGGATGTATCTGGAAAATGACGGTTACAGCGTCATTTTATCTTATGATGGAGAAGAGGCCCTGGTGAAGTTCAACGCACTGAAGCCGGACATTGTTCTCCTGGACGTAATGCTCCCGAGCATGGATGGCTGGCAGGTATGCCGTGAGATCCGCAAGAAGTCCTCTGTTCCGATCATTATGATCACAGCCAAGGGCGACACCTTTGATAAGGTTCTGGGCCTGGAGCTGGGTGCAGATGACTACATCGTAAAGCCCTTCGACACCAAG
This sequence comes from Ruminococcus sp., assembly GCA_017472145.1. Classification (GTDB taxonomy): domain Bacteria; phylum Bacillota; class Clostridia; order Oscillospirales; family Ruminococcaceae; genus Ruminococcus_C. Next base: position 2,893 of record JAFUQX010000003.1, read on the forward strand.
GAGGTCGTTGCGAGAATCAAGGCGATTTCCAGAAGAATCACAACTGCTCCGCCTGAAGCTGAGGTGAAGGAGGTTCGCTACGACAAGCTGTCCGTAAACATGACCCGCTATGAGCTGCGTGTAGACGGCAAGGTTGTGGACACACCGCCCAAGGAGCTGGAGCTGCTGTTCTACCTGGCTTCCAATCCGAACCGTGTATATACACGCGACCAGCTGCTGGACGAGGTATGGGGCTTTGAATACTACGGCGATTCCCGTACCATTGACGTACACATCAAGCGTCTCCGTGAGAAGCTGGAAAATGTATCCGACCGCTGGTCTCTCAAGACTGTATGGGGTGTCGGCTACAAGTTTGAATCCCTGGATGATGAATAAATATGTCTGACAAGCTGCATCCGGTCACACGGAAATACAGTGTCTTTGTCTTTGTCCGAATGCTGGTGCTCCAGCTGCTGGCTATGAGTCTCATTGCCGTCAGCGTGGGTCTGATCGCAATCAATCAGTACCGGGAGGACTTTCATGCTCGGATCGAAGCCAGCTGCACGATGGTCGCAGAGGGCATTGTAAATTATGGAAACAAGGCGGTGCAGGAGGATTCTATCTCCAGTGCAGAGGTCATGAAGGATGACAGCATCCAGTTCATGCTGGATCTGGAGGGTGAGCAGACTGACATCAATCTGTTTCTGTTTGATGCACAGGGTCAGGGTCTGGCCTGTTCCGGCCGCTCAGGCGTAAGCAGTGAGGAAGTACAGCTTACAGCGTCCATGATGTATATCGTGGATACGCAGGGCACATATACCTCAGAGGTATCGGGTAAATTCAACCAGAATGACAGGAAGCCGGTACTCTGCCGGGGTACGTCCTTCCGCATCACCGAACCGGATGGTACGGAAACGAAGTATTTCCTGTTTTCAAACACACACCCGGACGAAATCGAAGCCTTTATCCGGAAGGTGCTGATCGTAAGCTTCATCGCCGTGGGTGCGATGCTTCTGGCCTATGCTGCATTTATTTACCGGTATGTTGCAAAAAACCGGGTCCAGCCGGACGAGCTTCTGGCTCGTGTGACACGCATGTATGCCCAGGGCGATTTTTCTGAAAAGCTGGAGCCGGAGAAGTTTGACTCCCCCAGATATCAGGAGATCGTTCGTTCCCTGAACCAGATCGTCAGCAATCTCAAGGCCACCGGCGAGCAGCAGGCTCAGTTCGTATCCAACGTATCTCATGAGCTGCGCACGCCCATGACCATCATCAGCGGCTACGTAGACGGCATTCTGGACGGCACTGTTCCCAAAAACAAGCGTACGGAATATCTCTACATCGTTTCTCAGGAAATGCAGCGGCTGAAGATCCTGGTTTCATCCATGCTGAATCTGACCAAGTTCGACAATGGAACGATTCAGATCAAGCATGAGCTTTTCCCCATCAACGATCTGATCTTCCGCACGATGCTCATGTTCGGCAATCGTCTGGAAAAGAGGAATATTACAGTAGAGGGTCTGGATTCTGACACCGTCCGTGTATACGGAGACCGTGATCTCATCGGTCAGGTGATCTATAATCTGACGGAAAACGCTGTGAAATTCGTTGATACCGGCGGTACGATCACCATCCGCCTGGAGGAAACCAAGGAGGCGTCCATCTTTGCCATCCGCAACACCGGGCCGGGCATCCCAAAGGATGAGCTGCCCAAGATCTTCGGACGGTTCTATAAGTCGGATTTCTCCCGCAGTCAGGACAAAACCGGTCTGGGGCTGGGTCTTGATATTATACGCAAGATTCTCAAGCTTCATGACGCACAGATCGGCGTCAGCAGCGAGGAAAACGTCTTTACCGAGTTTGTGGTCTCCTTCCCGAAGAAGCCGCAGGCGGAAAACGACGAAAGCTAAAAGCAATGGAAAGGCGGAGCACAAATGCAGAAAATGCAGGTGTTTCCGCCTTTTTTGATTCCACGAAAGGAGTATGTTCCCATGAACGACGAAACCATCAAGCCGAAGCTTGCGAAGGAAGAACTCCCTGTTTCTGAGCCGGAAACAGCGGATGCTCTGTCCAGCCCCATTCTGGACGCAGAGGAGACAGCGCTTTCCCCGGAAGCACCGGCCGAGGAAATTCCCGCTGACAGCGAAAATATTCCGGCAGAAGAAGCAGCGCCCGCATCAGAGGAAATACAGCAGGCCCCGTCTGAGCCTGTACCGGCGGAGGAAACCGCTGCACCGGAAACCAATCCCCGGCAGCAGCCCCAGGTGCAGACGCAGCATCAGCCTGTACCGCCCCAGAAGCCCTTCTTTCAGCAGCCCCATCCGGCTCAGCCCTATAATCAGCCCCAGTATGGCTATGGACTGCATCCTCAGCAGCCGGTTCAGCCCGGGCCGGCCTATAATAACAATAACCAGGCTCCCCAGTGGAATGGGGCTGCACAGCCTGTATATGGTGCGCAGCAGGCCTTTTACGGACAGCAGCAGATGCAGCAGCCCTATCCGCAGCAGTACGGCCGCAATACTCCTTATCCGCAGCAGCAGGGTATGATGTACGCACAGCCCCAGCCCCCTGCTCCGGTCAAGAAAAAGAAGGCGGCCCCTCCCCTGACACCCGGTCAGAAGAAGATCGTACGGCTTTTGCAGATCTCGGCCGTTCTTCTGGTGCTGCTCTTCCTGTACTGCATCATCAGCGATGCTGTATTGTATGCCACAGGCGGCTCAAAATCTACATCTGAATACACCCCGCCCCGTGAAAACGTGGTAATGTATCAGGAGGGCAAGCCGGAAGCCGCTCTCCAGACCAGCGCAGAGCCGGACGAAAGCGGCGCATATTCTGTGGAGGAGATAGCCGCTCTGGTCGGCCCTTCCATCGTGCAGATCACGACCTATACGGACGGTGAGGAAACCGGCGGCGGTTCAGGCATCATCCTCTCTGAGGAGGGCTATATCCTCACCAATGCCCATGTCATCATCGACAGCGATTCCTATGATATCATCGTTTACGGCGATGAGGAGCTGTATCCGGCTGAGCTGGTAGGCTATGACAGCAAATCCGACCTTGCCGTTCTGCACACAGATACAGACGGACTGATCCCGGCTACTCTGGGCGATTCCGATGAGCTGGCCGTGGGTGAGGAGGTCGTGGCGATCGGCAGTCCGGCGGGGCTGACCGGCACGGTTACCAACGGCATCGTCTCTGCTCTGGGACGTCAGATCCGTACCGAGCAGACCGGCTTCTATATGGAATGCATTCAGACCAATGCCGCTATCAGTCCGGGAAATTCCGGCGGTGCGCTGGTGAATATGTACGGTCAGGTGGTAGGCATTACCTCCTCCAAGTATGCCGCTCTCTACGGCAGCACCTATGAGGGACTGGGCTTTGCCATCACAGTGAATCAGGCGCTTCCCATCGTGGAGGAGCTGATGAGCCAGGGCTACGTCAGCGGACGGGTACGCATCGGCATTACCTTTGTCTCCATGGAAACGGAGATGGTGGCTGAGGAATTTGCAGAAATGTATAATCTGAAGAAAACACCGGAGCGAAAGGGTGTGTGGATCCAGGAGATCAGTGCAGATTGTGACATTGCAAAGTCCGGCCTGGAGGTGAATGACCTCATCCTTTCCGTGGAAGGCACAAAGGTCAATAACTATGACGAGCTGTGCGCGGCCATCGAGGGAATCGGGGCTGGCGTGCCGCTGGAGGCCGAATGCCGCCGCTACAGCGAGGACGGCACATACGAGGATTTTACAATTGAATTTGAATTGATGGAGGACACCTCCGGCGATTACTAAGGAGTGATATCCGTGAAAAAATTGCTTTTTGCTTTGTGGACAGCAGCAGCTCTTCTCAGCGGATGCGGCGCTTCTGAGCCGTCTGTGGCATACGAAACCGCTGAAGGCCGGTTTCTGCGGACGGATACCGGCACGGAAATGATTCTTCTCGACAGCGGAGCGGCCACGATGTCCGCAGAAGGGGAGGACAGCCTGTTTGATGCGTTTACGGACGGGGATCGGATCCGGATTTATTTTACAGGCGGCCTTGCCGAAAGCTACCCCATGCAGATCCACCACATCCACAAGGCCGAGCTGCTGGAAGAGGGTACGTGGGAGGATCTCCCTCAGGATGAGCTGGACAGTCTCACGCAGCTGGGCTGGACCTTTAATAAATAACCAATCAGGAGAATATCTATATGAAAAAAATTGCAAGCTTTACGGTAAATCATGACATCCTGACACCGGGTGTATACGTATCCCGTACGGACGGGGATGCAGTGACCTATGATCTGCGTATGAAAACCCCCAATGCCGGGAGCTATATTACACCCAAGTCCCTGCATACCATCGAGCATCTACTGGCTACTTACGTGCGCAGCTCCGTTTATACAGATGAGGTCATCTATGCCGGGCCGATGGGATGCCGCACGGGCTTTTATCTGATCCTGCGGGACAGCGTATCCAAGGCGGCCCTGATCACGCTGCTGAAGGAGGCCTTTGCGTATATTGCCGATTTCACCGGAGAGATCCCGGGAAATAAGCGGGAGGAATGCGGAAACTATCTGGAGCATGACCTGGCGCAGGCCAAGGCCGATGCAAGGGAATATCTGGCAGTGCTGGAGCATGTAACACCGGATACGATGATGTATGCCGAGTGATCAATTCTGATCGAGCGGTCTGCGGCGGCCGCCCTCTTTGTCCTTCGGAAATTTCCACATCCCGTTAATGTTATCCACTTAAGCAGATATAATAGGCTGTTGTGCCGAAAAAACCTTTGAAAGGCTCCCCTTAGCAAGGGGAGCTGTCGGCACGAAGTGACGACTGAGGGGATTGCAAAAAGTACACAAAATCGTAAGTTTTCTTATGCCTTACAATCCCCTCCGTCACGCCTTCGGCGTGCCACCTCCCCTTATTAAGGGGAGGCTTTCAGAGGTTTTTCGACAAACTGGGATCACCTTAAGTTAATAGCATTCCCCACCCCGTGGGGAATCACCAAAAAGCTTTTCTTTCTGTGCACTGAGTCAAGCCGTATAAGCCACATAAACTTCAATTCACATCCACAGCACAAAAAGGCTGCCGCAAGTCCGATCTTGCAGCAGCCCTCTCTTTTTTATGATGCCTTAAGAAACCAGAGCCTTGCCCATGGCTGCGCAGGCCGCCGCCGTCGCATCATCCGGCGCTTCACAGCAGATGACAAAATCGCAGACCAGAACTGCACCATCCGCTGCACACTGTTCCTCCCAGCTGCGCATCCATTCGCCGTCGCCCCAGCCATAAGAGCCGAACAGTGCGATCTTCTTGCCGCTGAGCTTGCTGCGGCATTCCTCGAACATCGGCTCAAACTCTTCCTCCTCCAACTGCTCAGCGCCCATGGACGGACAGCCGAATGCGATCGCATCATATTCATCCATCATAGCTGCATGGAATTCAGCGGAGGTCATTACAGCGACCTCTGCGCCGGCCTCGGTCACACCTGCTGCAACCAGCTCAGCCATGGCCTGTGTATTGCCTGTACCGCTCCAATAAACAACTGCTGCTTTACTCATAAAACATTACCTCTTTCTTTTTATATTCTTCTTTCAGGCGATACCGCCCTCTATGTCATGCAGCCACAGTCAGCTGCGCAACACTCCGTCCCTCACCCCAGAGCCGCTGATAGACACAGCTGCACTTTTTATACTGGGCAAATTTCCGACGGGCTTCCGCCTCGTCCCCATAGACCTTCCAGCAGCCCACACACTTGCAGTTCCGGCCGCCGCTCTGAATAAAGCCTACCACATCCTCCAGGGGATAGCCCAGAAATACACCGATCTCATGCGGGAAGCCATCTCCCTCGCTGAGTCGCTTTTTCAGCCGCCCCAGCGCCTTTCCAAAAGCTGTATCCTCATATCCATAGCCGCTGAGAAAGTCGGCCAGCTCCGGCTTCCGGAGCATCTGCTCCAGATGGGACATCCGGCACACATAAACCAGCGCATTCCGGCCGCTCTGACGCAGTATGCAGAGAAACAGCCCCTTGGGACGGAGCGTCCTGTTCCACTGACGCAGCTCCTCATTCAGCGCAGCTGGACTTTTTGTTTCGATCGTAAACAGACTGGCCGGCTTGAGAGAGGCCAGTGTCGGTGCGCAGTGCAGAATCAGACTTTGTTCCAATGACATCGTTTCCTCCCTTTGTTTCAATGTTTTTCTTAGGATATACGGATTTTTCAGAATCATGAGTTAGCTTAGGCTAACTGCTTCTTGTAAATATTGCAGGCCGATTTGCCTGCTATGCGAGTTAGAAATGACTAACCATATACATAATAGCATAGATTTCCAGCGTTGTCAAGAGGGAGATGCGTATTTTTTACGAAAAAAGGGCGGCCCATCCGGACCGCCCTCCTGCCTGTTTTTATTTTGCGTAATCTACTACACGGCTCTCACGGATCAGGTTGATCTTGATCTGACCCGGATAGTCCATCTCCGCTTCGATCTGCTTTGCGATCTGACGGGCTACCAGCACCATCTTCTCATCGTTGATGGCTTCCGGTACAACCATGACACGAATCTCACGGCCAGCCTGAAGCGCATAGCACTTCTCCACACCCTCATAAGATGCACAGATGCTCTCCAGCTTCTGGAGTCGCTTGATGTAATTCTCGTAATTTTCACTTCTCGCAGCCGGTCTTGCAGCGGAAATCGCATCCGCAGCCTGTACGATACAGGCAATCGCCGTCTTCGGCTCCACATCATTGTGATGGGCCTCAACCGCATGAATGACCTCAGCACTCTCGTTGTACTTCTTACATACATCCACACCGATCTGTACATGAGAGCCTTCGATCTCCGCAGTCAGCGCCTTACCGATATCATGCAGCAGACCTGCACGGCGTGCCAGATTTGCATCCACGCCCAGCTCCGAGGCCAGAATACCAGCCAGCTTCGCAACCTCGATGGAGTGATTCAGCACATTCTGACGATAGCTGGTACGATAGTACAGACGGCCCAGGAGCTTTACCAGCTCGTTGTTGATGCCGTGTACATTGGTCTCCAGAATCGCACGCTCACCCTCCTGGCGGATACGGTGCTCAACCTCACGCTTGGCCTTCTCCACCATTTCCTCGATCTTGGTGGGATGAATACGCCCATCCGAGATCAGCTTCTCTAGTGCGATCCGTGCGATCTCACGGCGCACATGGTCAAAGCAGGAAAGTGTAATGGCCTCCGGCGTGTCGTCAATGATCAGATCCACACCCGTCAGCGTTTCCAGGGTACGGATGTTCCGTCCCTCACGGCCGATAATGCGGCCCTTCATTTCATCATTGGGCAGAGCCACAACCGAAACAGCGGTCTCCGATACCTGATCCGCTGCACACTTGGCAATGGCCAGGGACACATAGCTGCGAGCCTTTTCCTCGCACTCGTCCCGGAGAGACTGCTCATACTCAGTGATCTTCTGCACCTTTTCATGTACCAGCTCATTCTCCAGCGCATTGAGAATATATTCCTTCGCCTGCTCTCTGGTAAACTCAGAGATCCGCTCCAGAACGTTCATCTGGTCTCTCTTGATCTCCTCGGCCTCAGCCAGCTTTTCCTCAGCGGCCTTCAGCTTATTCTGGAGCTTTTCTTCCTTGCGCTCCAGATTATCGGTCTTCTTATCCAGCGTTTCTTCCTTCTGCTGGATGCGTCTTTCCTGACGGCCGATTTCCGAGCGGCGTTCCTTGATTTCCTTGTCTGCTTCTGTGCGCAGCTTGTGGATTTCGTCCTTGGCCTCAACCAGCGCACTCTTCTTCTTGTTCTCAGCATCCTTCTTTGCGTCAGAAAGAATTCTCTTGGCTTCCTTCTCCGCAGAGCCGATAGCCGCTTCCGCCTGCTGCTTCCGCTGCTCAATACCGTCCGCAACACCCTTTGCATAGGCCTTCTGCTTCATGATAAAGGCACCGATCACACAGCCGATGATCAGAGCGGCCACGCCGATCACGATCGTGATCCATAAATTCATTTTGTGCACAACCTCCTTGTAAATTTGCTTCGTATATCTTCGTACAAGCATTCAGGCGGTATGTGCCGCTATTCTCTATTCATTTCATATAAAGGCCGCTTTGCTGCAAAAATCCCCATGCAGCACAAGCTGTTTCTGTCTGTTCCTCAAAACCCGCCTCCCGACAGGAAATTCTCTGTAAAATATCCCACAGCTCCCGGCTGCGTCTTTTCCAAATAATTATGAGGCATCTCTGCCAAAACCCCTTCGTGCGGGGACAACTCTATGAATCAAGTCAGCTGCACATACTGCATTGCATGAAAAGCAGCTGCCTGTGAAGCTCTGTCACACAGCAACCTGCATATCTTGTAATATTAAGCCAATCCGGACAAACGCTGTGAAACGTTATTTGTGCGGGATTGCCTATATACAGCTCTTTTATTGTACACTTTTTTTACGCAATTGTCAAGAGCTTCCCTGTAAAATAAGCATGCATATGTATGAATTTTCTAAGACAGGACAATATTGCCCTCGCTTTGGAAGCAATGTTGCCGTCCCCTGTTTTATTGTGCTAAAAGACAGGTCTGTTCTTTGTGCAATATGCGTCTTGCAATAAACGGCAAATCGTGTTATAATGTTTTATATGTACATCGCAGTGCACCGAGCGCACTGGAAAACAGGAAAAGGAGTATTACATATGAAGTATACAAAGGCAGTTCTGAGCTGCATTCTGGCGGCGGCTATGTCCATGTCTCTGCTGGCCTGCGGGCAGGCTGAGGAAGAGGTGTCCATGAAGGACATTTCTGCGGATGTCCGCCAGCAGATCATCGATCTCGCTACATCTGACCCCAATCTCACTGGTGAGCTTGAAAATAAAACCATCAAGTGGATGTCTCCCTGGGATATCAATCCTTCCGGAGAGGGCGGCAAGAGCACACCCCTGGATCTGGCTATTTTCCAGGAGCGCTACGGCGGCGAAATTGAGTGGTATCAGGTAAACCACAACACCCGTTATGACGATCTGGCCAATGCCATCAACAGTGACGAGGGCATCGACTTCTTCTTCGGCGGCGACGGCGATGCATTCCCCAAGGGTGCGCTGCGCGGCATGTTCGTCCCCTATGACGGCTATATCGACCTTGAGTCCGAACTGTGGGCGGATGTGAAGGAGGCCAATGAAAATATTTCCTGGCAGGGTGAGCACTATCTTGCTGTTACCGACATCACCGGCGACAACTGCGCAGTCATCTACAACAGAAAGACTGTGGAGGAAGCAGGCCTGGACGATCCGGCCGAGCTGTTTGCAGAGGGCGAATGGGACTGGGATGCCTTTGAAGAAATGCTGGAGGAATTCTGCGACTCCTCCGAGCAGAAATACGGTATTGACAGCTGGTACTATGAAATCGGCCTGTCCCAGACAACGGGTGTTCCCTACATCGGCCTGGAGGACGGCGTGCTGGTAAACAATCTGCGTGACCCGAGCCTGGAAAGAGTTCAGGACTGGATGTACGACCTGTATACAAAGGATTATATTGCGCTGGGCAACGGTGACTACGGCTGGACCTCCAACCCGAGCTATATCGGCGAGGGCAAGCTGCTGTTCCATCCCTGCGGCATGTGGGCGATCACGGATACATGGAAGGAAACCTTCGGCGAGGATATGTTCTTTGTACCCATGCCCAAGGATCCGGAAGCGGATGAGCACTATGTAGCCGGCAAGATGAATGCCTACCTCTTTGTAAAGGGCGGCGACAATCCTGAGGGCGTTGCCAAGTATCTGGACTGCCTGCGCTTCTCCAAGATGAGCGACGAGGTACAGGAGCTGGAGAACCAGAAGCTGAAGGACGACTACGGCTGGACAGATGAAATGATCGAAATGATGGACACCATGAACGAGATGGCTCTGGAGAATCCGACCTTTGACTTCTACCTGGGTGTTTCCTCTGATATTTCAGACGTTCTGGACAGCAGTGTAAACGGCATCCGGGCCGCTGCACATGGCACACCGTGGGCCGAGTCTGTAAATGCAATCGATGCACAGATCCAGAACTTCGTAGATGAAGTAAACGAGGAAGCAGCTGCATTGGCTGAATAATTGAAATAAAGCAAATCAGCATGGGCGAAAAATTCTTCGCCCATGCATTTTGTGTTGCAGGAGTTTTTATGGGAATGATTTTTGATACGCACAGCCACTACACAGACAGCGCCTTTGATGAGGACAGGGACGTCCTTCTGGAAACGCTTCCGGAAAAGAATGTGGCACTTGTCATGCAGGCCTGCACGGATTTGCAGGATGCGGTAAAAATCCAGGCGCTGGCCGATCGATATGATTACCTCTATGCATCGGTGGGGATCCATCCGGAGAATATTTCCCAGGGTATCCCGGAAAATGCCTATGAGCAGCTGAAGGCACTGGCCACACACAAAAAAGTGAGGGCCATCGGTGAGATCGGCCTGGATTATCACTACGAGGGCTACGACCGAGCAGCCCAGATCGAGCTATTCCGGATGCAGCTTCAGCTGGCACAGGAGCTGGATCTCCCGGTCATCGTCCACTCCAGAGACGCCACCGCCGACTGCATGGAACTTCTCCGTGAATTCCGCCCGAAAGGCGTTATGCACTGCTTCAGCGGCAGTGCAGAGACCGCAAGGGAGGTCATTGCTCTGGGGATGTATATCGGCTTTACCGGCGTACTGACCTTTAAGAATGCAAAAAAGGCACTGCGGGCCCTGGAGGCTGTGCCGAAAGATCGGCTGGTTCTGGAGACCGACTGCCCCTATATGGCACCGGTTCCCTACCGTGGAAAGCGCTGTGACAGCAGCATGATCGCACATACAGCAGAGGCCGCTGCGTTGGTGATGGGGCTTACCGCAGACGAGGTATTGCAGCTGACCCTGGAAAACGGACGGCGGCTGTACAGCATCTGATTGAATTTTAAAGGAGAAAAAATATATGACAATTGTACTTTATATGCTTCTGGCGGCCGCAGGACTGGTGCTCAGCTTCTGGCTGCTGGTCAAGGGCGCTGATTTCTTTGTAGACGGCTGTGTATCCATTGCACGGCTGCTTCGTGTGCCGGATCTGATCATCGGCCTGACCATTGTAGCCATGGGCACGAGCGCACCGGAGGCGGCGGTCAGCATTTCCAGTGCTGTCAACGATCCCACCAATGCCGGCATTACGGTGGGCAACATTTTCGGCTCAAACATTCTGAATATACTGATCATTCTGAGTATCAGCGCAGTGATCGTGCCCATTACAGTGGACAAGTCTCTGCTGAAGAAGGATTTCCCGCTGCTGATCGTATCGGCCGTGATCATGCCCGTATTGTTCTGGATCTTTGATATGCAGGCTACACGCTGGGCCGGTCTGATCATCATAGCGATCTTTATTTTCTACATGATCTGGACGATCCGGGATGCGCTGGCCAGCCGGAAGCTGAACAAGCAGACCGAGCAGCCGGAGGAGCTGAGTGAAAAGCCCATGCGCCCTCTCAGGAGCATTCTCTATGCGGTGGGCGGCCTGGCTGTGGTCATCGGCGGCGGCCAGCTGGCGGTGTACTGTGCCAAGTATATTGCGCAGGGAATCGGCATCAGCGACAGTCTGATCGGTCTGACCATCGTGGCGCTGGGCACGTCTTTGCCGGAACTGATCACCTCTGTAGTGGCCGCCCGGAAGGGCAACAGTGACCTGGCTCTGGGCAATGTGGTTGGCTCAAACCTGTTCAATGTTCTGATGATTCTGGGTCTGAGCATGGTGATCGCGCCCTTTCCTGTGACGATGGACAGCATGGTTGACGGCTTTGTTGTGCTGGGTGCGTCTGTTGTATGCTATATTTCGGCAGCCGGAAAGAAGATCGGACGTGCATGGGGTATTGTTTACCTGCTGCTTTATGCTGTATATCTGACCTACATCATCTGGCGAGACCTGGCGTAATTGCAGAGCTTATGAGAAAGGCCTGACCGAAAGCTTTTCTTTCTGTGCGCTCCGCAAGGCTTCGGCTAACCAATAAATCATGATCCTCCCGCTTTCTGGAATACAGAGCGTGCTTCTGTGCATATGCTGTAGAAATTCCAAATATAGCGGGAGGTTTTCGTTTTATGAAGCCACAAAGCCCATCAGCCGGAGCTGCATTTACTGTTGCTCTGGCCGGAAATCCAAACGTGGGAAAATCTACCCTGTTCAATGCCCTCACCGGAATGCACCAGCATACAGGAAACTGGGCCGGAAAAACCGTGCAGAATGCCATAGGCCGATGCACACACCAGAACCACACCCTGCTCCTGGTAGACCTGCCGGGTACCTACTCCCTTCAGGCCCAGTCCGCAGAGGAACAGACCGCAAGAGACTTCATCTGCTTTGCCGGAGCAGATGTGGCCATTATCACCTGCGATGCATCGTGCCTGGAACGGAATCTGATCCTGGCGCTCCAGATCATGGAAACCGGCTGCAAGGCGATGCTCTGCGTCAATCTACTAGACGAAGCCCAAAAGCGCAGGATCTCCGTGGATCTGGAAAGGCTGGAGCAGCAGCTGAATATCCCTGTGGCCGGCATTGTCGCCCGGAAAAAGGAGGGGCTGACAGAATGCCTTAACAAGCTCTGCGCCCTTCTGGAGACAGACCGCCCTGTGCCGCCTGTCCATATCCCCTACCCGGCCCACGTGGAGGAAGCAGCCGGAAAGCTGGAGGCTGCTCTGCGCCATGCAGACTGCCTCCTGAATCCTCGCTGGACCGCTCTGCGGCTGCTGGAGGGAGATTCAGACTTTGCCCAGCAGCTGGCACTCCACGGAGAATTCCTGCTGACCGCTCCGGCTATGGACGATCTGCTGGAGGAAACCGGCCTGCACAGCGAAAACGCGGCCCGCCTGTTCAGCGATGAGATCATTTCCGGCGTAGTGCAGTATGCAGAAAAGATTTGCCGGGATGTGCTGGAAAAGCCCCGGGAGCACCAGAGCCGTGACCGGAGGATCGACCGGATCCTGCTTGGAAAATATACCGGATTTCCCATTATGCTGCTCATGCTGGGACTGATCCTCTGGATCACCATCGTTCTGGCCAATGTCCCCTCCCAATGGCTTCAGACCGGCTTTTCTGCCCTGGGAGAGGTGCTGCATCGCTGGATGGCCGATGCGCCCCATTGGCTCAGAGGTGCGCTGCTGGATGGAATCTACAACGTCCTTACATGGGTGATTTCCGTCATGCTGCCGCCCATGGCCATTTTCTTTCCCCTGTTTACATTACTGGAGGATTTCGGCTATCTGCCCAGAGTGGCCTTCCAGCTGGACAAATGCTTTCAATGCGCCGGAGCCTGCGGCCGGCAGGCCCTCACCATGTGCATGGGACTGGGCTGCAATGCCGCCGGAATCACCGGATGCCGCATTATCGAGTCCCCCCGGGAGCGGCTCATTGCCATTCTGACCAATGTCTTTGTTCCCTGCAATGGCCGCTTTCCTACCCTCATTGCTTTGATCACCGCCTTTTTTACCGCCGGAGCCGGCGGCTCGCTTCTCTCTGCTGCCGGTCTGACGCTGCTGATCCTTCTGGGCATCGTCATGACGCTTCTCGTATCAAAGCTGCTCTCCATGACCCTGCTCCGGGGCCTGCCCTCGGCCATTACCCTGGAGCTGCCGCCCTATCGGCGTCCGCAGGTGCTGAAGGTACTGGTGCGTTCTCTGCTGGACAGAACCCTGTTCGTCCTGGGAAGAGCCTGCGCAGTAGCCGCTCCGGCCGGACTGCTCCTGTGGATCCTGGCCAATGTCTCGGCCGGCGGTGCGTCCATCCTCTCCCATATTGCCGGATTTCTGGAAGCACCCGGCCGCTTTATGGGACTGGACGGTGAGATCCTCACGGCCTTCCTGCTGGGCTTCCCGGCCAATGAGATCGTCCTGCCGATTGCAGCTATGCTCTATCAGTCCTCCAATGTCCTCACAGAAACCGGAAGCACGGATACGCTCCGTGAGATCCTTCTGTCAAACGGCTGGACACAGGTAACCGCCCTGTGCACCATGCTCTTTATGCTGTTTCATTTCCCCTGCTCCACAGCCTGTCTCACCATCCGGAAGGAAACCGGCCGCATCCGGTGGATGCTTCTGGGAATGGCGCTGCCGACGCTCTGCGGTGTCATCCTGTGCGTGCTGACGGTTCATATCGCTGCTCTTTTTTGAAAATTTTCCCAGCGCATAACAGAAAATCTCCGTGACATACTACAGGTGCAGACACAGCAAAAACGCAGGCTGTGCGTCCTCTGATAAATGCAGAAGTCAGCTCCGCACACTGAATTCTGCCGGCGTTTATCAGAGCGTGTGCGGAGAAATGGAGTGTACCATGCGCAATCTGAATAACCAGAACAACAATCAGAACAATAACCAGAACAGCAGTCAGAATCCGAACCAGAACCCGAGCCAGAACAAGAACCAGAACAGAAGCCAGAACAGAAACCAGCAGAACAACCAGAACAAGTGCCGTCCGGATTTCAACAACTGATCCGTTCCGCATGAAAAAAGCAGCATGGCCTTCGGGCTGTGCTGCTCAGTCTGTCGAAAAAACTTTGAAAGCCTCCCCTTAATAAGGGGAGGGGGACCGCAGCTTGCTGCGGTGGAAGGGATTATAAGCAGCGAGTAAGCTTACAGTTTGCTGTTCTACTTGCAATCCCCTCAGTCGCCACTTCGTGCCGACAGCTCCCCTTGCTAAGGGGAGCCTTGTGCAGAAAATCTGACTTTTTCGACAGACCAAGCAGCATGGCCTTCGGGCTGTGCTGCTTTTTGCTGTCAAAGGCCATGGGCCGCAAAATGCAAAAGGCCGCTGCAAATGCATGCAGCGGCCCTCATTTTTTATCCGGCTGATTATTCAGCAGCGTTGTCGATGAAGTTTACGATGTCGCCAACCGTCTTGATGTTCTCAACATCCTCATCCTCGATCTTAACCTCAAAGGCATCCTCAACGGACATTACCAGGTCAACGATATCCAGGGAGTCTGCGCCCAGATCGTCCTGAATGTTTGCGTCCATAGTAACCTTGTCTTCCTCAACGTCCAGCTGATCTACGATGAGTTCCTTTACCTTGTCAAATGTCATTTTTAAATTCCTCCATAAATTGTATTTGATTCATACATGATGAACCGGATTTTTATCTCATCGGCCTGTCTCATTGAACACGCCGATTTTCCTAAACTTAGTATACCGTTCTTTCAGCAAAAGGTCAATATCTTTTCGAGATTTTTCGCCTATCGTTTTCACCAAATATTCCTTCAGATTTTCTGCAATTTTGTCCAAATCGTTGGAAACGCCTGTATCTGACTCCGAAATGATGGCTTCTGCGATGCCGAATTCTACCATATCCTCCGCTGTAATGTGCAGAACCTCACAGGCCTCCTGCTCACGGGAAGCATCCTTCCACAGGATGGAGGCCGCACCTCTGGGAGAGATCACAGAGTACAGGGCATTCTCCAGCATGGCCAGCGAATCGCATACACCCAGCGCCAGCGCACCGCCGCTGCCGCCCTCGCCCAGCACTACAGATACCACCGGTGTGCGCAGGGACATAAATTCCGCCAGGTTCCGGGCAATGGCCTCGCCCTGGCCTCTCTGCTCCGCCTCTATGCCACAGAATGCACCAGGCGTGTCGATAAAGCAGATGACCGGACGGTGGAACTTCTCCGCCTGATGAGCCAGTCTCAGCGCCTTGCGGTAGCCCTCCGGATGGGGCATGGCAAAATTGGAGGCCTTGTTCTCCTGAATGTTGCGTCCCTTGACCTCTGCAATGATGGTCACCGGAACACCGTCCAGCCGGCCGATCCCGCCCAGGATCGCACCGTCGTCGCCCACCCCGCGGTCGCCGTGCAGCTCGTAGAAATCCTCAAAAATCAGCGGCAGGTAATCCCGGATGGTGGGACGGTTCTTGTCACGGATGAGCAGCTGCCGCTCCCAGGCCGTTCTCGTATTGGTTCTTTCCATATCAGCACTCCTCCTGTTTCAGCGGCTCTGCGGTATATCCGTGCAGCTTCAGCAGATGGGACAGGGTACTGCGCAGCTTCTTGCGCCCTACGATCATGTCCACATAACCATGCTCCAGCTGGAATTCTGCAAGCTGGAAATCATCCGGCAGATGCTGCTTGATCGTACCCTCGATCACACGCCGTCCGGCAAATCCGATGAGCACCTTCGGCTCTGCGATGATAATATCACCCAGAGAGGCAAAGGAGGCCGTCACACCGCCGGTGGTGGGATCGGTCAGAACGGTGATATACAGCTGTCCGGCCTCGTTGTGCTTCTGCACCGCCGCAGAGGTCTTGGCCATCTGCATAAGAGAAAGGATCCCCTCCTGCATTCTTGCGCCGCCGGAGGCCGTAAAGGCTACCACCGGCAGCTTCTTTTCTGCTGCATACTCAAAGGCCCGGGTGATCTTTTCGCCTACCACGCTGCCCATGGATGCCATCATAAAGCGGGAATCCATGACGATCAGCACCGCCGGGCTTCCCTTGATGGTGCACTGACCGGTGACAACTGCATCCTTCAGTCCGGTTTTGCTCTGAAGCTCTGCGACCTTCTCCGCATAGCCGGGAAATTCCAGGGGGTCTGCGCTGCACAGATCACAGTCAAATTCCCTGAAAGAATCGATATCAGCCGTAATGGCAATACGCTCCGCCGCCGTCAGTCTGGCATGATACTCGCAGCCAGGACAGATCTTGCCCAGCTCAGCCATTTTCTGCTGAGGCGTAGATACGCCGCAGCGAGGGCATTTAAACATGGGGACGGCCGGAGCCGGCTCGTCTCCGTTAAAACGTTTGGTTACCGTTTTGAATAATTCTTCTAACATCGTTGTATTACCCATAGTTGTATCATTTTTTTAACAGCTGCCGGCGGCAGACTGCGTTTCTCCTTATGATTTATGATTTTTCAGCTGCTCCAGATAGGCGGTCAGGAAGCCGTTGTCATAATCGCCCTGCTCAAAGCTGGGATTCTTCAGCAGACGCAGCTGGAAATCGATATTCGTGTCAATGCCCTCTACAATAAACTCCGACAGCGCCCAGCGCATTTTCATAATGGCCTCCCTGCGGGTCGGCGCATGTACGATGAGCTTTGCGATCATGGAATCGTAGTAGGGCGGAATGGTATAGCCCTGATAGACAGCACTGTCAATGCGCACGCCCGGACCGCCCGGCGTATGTAACGCATGGATCGTACCGGGAGACGGACGGAAGTCCAGCTCCGGATTTTCTGCATTGATACGGCATTCGATCGCATGTCCCTTCACGGCAATATCCTCCTGGGCAAAGGGCAGCGCCTCCCCCTGTGCGATCCGCAGCTGCATCTGCACAAGGTCAATGCCGGTAACAAACTCTGTAACGGGATGCTCCACCTGAATACGGGTGTTCATCTCCATAAAATAAAAGTTGCGCTCGTGGTCTACGAGAAATTCGATGGTGCCGGCATTGCAGTAGCCGCAGGCCTTGGCGGCCCTGACAGCTGCATCCTGCATTTTCTGACGCAGCTCCGGCGTCATCAGGGGGCTGGGGCTTTCCTCAAGCACCTTCTGGTTGCGGCGCTGCATACTACAGTCACGCTCACCCAGAGCTACGGTATTTCCAAAGGAATCCGCCAGGATCTGGATCTCCACATGGTGCGGGCCTACAATGAGCTTTTCCAGATATACCTCATCGTTGCCGAAGAATTTGCCTGCCTCCTCCTTGGCCAGAGCCAGCTGCTGCTCCATCTGACCGGCATGATCAACTCGGCGGATACCGCGTCCGCCGCCGCCGGCCGAAGCCTTTACCAGTACCGGGTAGCCGATCTCCGCAGCGATGCGCTTGGCCTCCTCCAGAGAGCCTACAACGCCCTCAGAGCCGGGGATGACCGGAACGCCGGCAGCCTTCATGGTCTCCTTGGCACGGGCCTTGTCGCCCAGCATGGAGATGGACTCCGGAGACGGACCGATGAAGGTGATGCCGTGCTCGGCGCAGAGTGCCGCAAATTCCGCACTCTCCGACAAAAAGCCGAAGCCCGGATGGATGGCATTGGCACCCGTATTCTTACAGGCCGCAATGAGCGCCTGCATATTGAGATAGCTGTCCTTGGTGCTGGCCGGGCCGATGCAGACAGACTCGTCCGCGATCTTTGCATGGAGGGCGGAGCGGTCGGCGGTGGAATAGACCGTCACGCTCTGAAGCCCCTGCTCTCTGCATGCCCGGATAATGCGAACCGCAATTTCACCACGGTTTGCGATCAAAACTTTCTGAAACTTCATGGGCACTGTTTCCTTACTTTTCTACAGCGAACTTGATCTCGCAGGTAACAGCCTTCTGGCCGTCCACGGAAGCCACCGCCTTGCCGATGCCGATGGGACCTCTCTGGCTGATGATCTCTACCTCCAGATCCAGCACATCCCCCGGAACTACCTGTCTGCGGAACTTCACCTTATCGATGCCTGCAAACAGTGCGATCTTGCCCTTGAATTCCGGCTGGGAGAGAATGCATACTGCGCCCGCCTGAGCCAGCATCTCCACCATCAGAACGCCCGGTGTTACCGGCTTTTCCGGAAAATGGCCCTTGAACCAGTAGTCATCCTCACGCATATATTTCCGTGCAACCACGCGGCTGCCGGTTTCCATTTCCAGAACCTCATCGATCAGCAGGAACGGATCTCTGTGGGGAATGATCTCCATGATCTGCTGCCTGTTCATCAGAACCTCTGCCATATTCAATTCCTCCTGTCTCAGACAATGCGCATCAGCGGCTGGTCATATTCCACAGCATCGCCGTTTGCAACGAAAATTTCCTCTACAACACCATCGAAGTCACTTGTGACCTCATTCATGAGCTTCATGGACTCGATGATCATGAGCACATCGCCCTTCTTGACGGTATCGCCCACCTTTACAAAGGGAGCATCCTCCGGAGAAGCCGCTGCATAGAAGGTACCTACGATGGGTGCTTTTACGATATGGCCGGCCGGCGCAGCCTTTTCAGCCGGTGCTGCCGCAGGTGCTGACGGTGCAGCAGGTGCTTCTGCCGGTACTTCTGCCGATGTAGGCGCAGCCATAACAACAGTTGAAGGACCGCACACTGGCGGCATCGGCGGCATGGGCGGCGCAGAATGACCTACGATGGTCAGTGCTCCGCTTTCCGTCTCGATCTTGATTTTTTCCAGCTTATATTCGGAGACAGCCTTAGCCAGCTCCTTGATCTCATCAATGCTATACATACGCTCTCTCCTTAGTCAGTCAGCTTCTTGAAGCACAGGGTTGCATTGTGACCGCCGAAGCCCAGGGAATTGGACAAAGCAGCACATACCGGCATTTCAACCGGACCATCTGTGCAGTAGTCCAGGTCACACTCCTCATCCGGTGTGGTGTAGCCGATGGTCTGGTGAATGAAGCCGTTCTGGATGGACAGAGCGGAAACGATGGCTTCCACTGCGCCTGTACCGCCCAGCATATGGCCGGTCATGGACTTGGTGGAGTTGATCTTCACCTTCCGTGCAGCCTCCTCACCCAGAGCGATCTTGATGGCACGGGTCTCATACTTATCATTGAGACCGGTGGAGGTGCCGTGGGCATTAATATAAGTGATATCGTCCGCAGTCAGACCTGCTTCCTCATAGGCATTCTTCATGGCTCTGGCGGCGGCCTCACACTCCGGAGAGGGAGAGGTCATGTGATATGCGTCACAGGTTGCGCCGTAGCCGGCGATCTCACAGTAGATCCTTGCACCTCTGGCCTTTGCGTGCTCATATTCCTCCAGCATCAGAACGCCTGCGCCCTCGCCCAGTACGAAGCCGCTGCGGTTCTTGTCAAAGGGAGTGGAAGCCTTGGCCGGATCGGTCTCACGGGTCAGCGCCTTCATAGTCTTAAAGCCGCCGATGGTGAACTCTGTTACGGTGGACTCTGTACCGCCGCACAGACAGGCATCCAGATAGCCGTCCTTGATCTTGCGGAAGGCCTCACCAATGGCATGGGTGGAGGATGCACAGGCCGTTACCGTAGCATAATTATCGCCCCGGAAGTTGGTCTTCATGGAAATCTCACCCGCAGCCATATTGGAGATCATCATGGGCACGAAGAAGGGAGAAACACGGTTCGGACCTTTTTCCAGATACTTCTTGTGCTCAGCCTCTGTCAGCTCCAGTCCGCCGATGCCGCAGCCCATAATCACGCCGCAGCGGTAAGGGTCCAGATCCTTCATATCGCTGCCGCAGTCAGCCATCGCCTGCTTTGCAGCAGCAACTGCGAACTGTGTGAACCGCTCCATGTGGCGGATCTCCTTCTTGTCAAAGTAGTCAGTCGGTTCAAAATCACGGACAATACCGGCCACGCTTACACCCACCTCGGTGGTGTCGAACATATCGATAGCAGAGATACCCAGCTTTCCCTCCTGCACATTTTTCCAGAATGCTTCCAGATTGCTGCCCAGAGGGTTTACAGTACCCATACCAGTAATAACGACTCTTCTCATAGTTTATATTACACTGCCGCCCTTGCAGCGGCAGGACTCCTTTCTATCGGTAAAAATGGTTTTTCAGGATCACATCATCAGGCCGCCGGAAATTTCGATGGTCTGACCGGTCACATAGCTTGCGTCACTGGAGCACAGGAAGGAAACCACGCTTGCAATTTCCTCCGGGTTGCCGTAGCGGCCCATTGCCACCAGACCCAGCATCTTGTCTCTCTGCTCCTCAGTGAGAGCATCGGTCATGGGGGTCTTGATAAAGCCCGGAGCAACCGCATTTACCGTAATGCCTCTGGAGCCCAGCTCCTTTGCAGCGGTCTTGGTCATACCAACGATAGCAGCCTTGGAAGCGGAGTAGTTCATCTGTCCGGGATTGCCATACAGGCCGGCCACAGAGGCCAGGCTGACAATGCTTCCGTGCTTCTGACGGAGCATGACAGCACCCACCAGCTTGATCATATTGAATACGCTTTTCTGGTTGACAGCAATAACAGCATCATACTGCTCCTCAGACATACGCAGCAGCAGGCCGTCCTTTGTAATGCCGGCATTGTTTACCAGCGCATCGATGCTGCCAAAAGCAGCCTTTACGTCCTTTACCATGGTCTCACACTGTGCATAGTCTGCCACATTGGCTGCAAACAGCTCGGCCTTTACGCCATAGGCCCGGCAGGTCTCTGCCACCTTTTCTGCATTGGCCTTGTCGCTGTCGCTGGGATAGTGGTTGATCGCAACATCATAGCCGTCCTTGGCCAGACGCTCTGCAATACATGCGCCAATGCCCTGAGATGCACCTGTGATCAATGCTGTAGCCATTTGTTTTTCTCCTTTCAATCAGCGGCCGAGCAGTGCTTCAGCCTGAGCCATCATTTCGTCAATTACTTCCTTGCAGGGACGGATATCCTTGATCATACCTGCGATCAGTCCGCACAGGAAGGAGCCTTCGTCGATGTTGCCGTCCACAGCAGCCTTGCGCAGAGAGCCTACCGTCAGAGCCTCAAAATCCTCCGGCGGAGCTGCATTCTTCTCCATCTCCTGAAGCTTCTTTGTATACTTGGTCTTTACGCTTCTGCACGGGCTTCCGGAATAGAAGCCGGTGATCTGGTTGTCGGTATCCTTGGCCTTCACAACGAGATTCTTGTAGTTCTCGTGGATCTGGCACTCGTCTGTTGCCAGGAAGCGTGTACCGATCTGCACACCCTCTGCACCCAGCATGAAAGAGGCTGCAATGCCCCGGCCGTCTGCAATACCGCCGGCTGCAATTACCGGGATCTCAACCGCATCCACGACCTGGGGAACGAGACACATGGTGGTGTTCATGCCGATGTGGCCGCCGGACTCTGTACCCTCAGCGATTACAGCATCTGCACCGCTGCGCTCCATACGCTTGGCCAGGGCCACAGACGGAACCACCGGGATCACCTTGATGCCGGCTGCCTTCCAGGCCTCCATGTACTTGCCCGGGTTGCCTGCACCCGTAGTGATCATGGGAACCTTCTCATCGATCACCAGCTGGGCCAGATCGTCGGCATTGGGGCTCATGAGCATGATGTTCACGCCAAAGGGCTTGTCTCCCACCTTGGACTTGCAGATGCGGATCTGCTCACGCAGATAGTCAATGGGGGCGCTGCCGCCGGCGATGATGCCGCAGCCGCCGGCATTGGTTACAGCAGCAGCCAGTGTGCTTTCGGCTACCCAGGCCATACCGCCCTGAAGCAGGGGATAGGTACAGCCCAGCAGCTCAGTAATTCTTGTTTTCATAGTCATTTCCTTTCTCCGAAAAACGGGGATACTCTATTGCAAATTAAAAAAGTATGTGCCTGATTTGCATGGGGGGGACTATCGCTTAATATTCCATGATCACAGCAGCATAGGTCAGACCTGCGCCGAAGCCGACCAGACAGATCTTGTCACCGCGCTTGATCTGACCGGAGCGTACAGCCTCATCCAGTGCGATCGGAATGGAGGCGCTGGAGGTATTGCCGTGCTCTGCGATGTTCACAACGGCCTTTTCCATGGGCAGCTTCATATTCTTCATGGCTGTCTCAATGATACGGATATTGGCCTGGTGCGGAACGATCCGGTCCAGCTCCTGAAGATCAAAGCCGATCTTCTCCGCAGCGGCCGCCGCCGCCTTGGGCATAGCCTGTGTGGCAAAGCGGTAAACCTCCTTGCCGTCCTGCTTCATGCAGTGCGCATAGCGGCCGATGATGCCTTCATCAAAATCATCCCACTTCTGAGCCGCCTTTTCTGCATCGATAAAGGGAGAAGCCGGCAGAGCAGTACGGGCAAACAGGAACTTTGCACCTGTGCCGTCTGCACCCAGATGACTTGAATACAGCGCATCCGCCTTATATTCCACAACCGCTGCCGCAGCACCGTCCCCGAACAGAATGCAGGACGAACGGTCCTCATAGTTTGTGATACGGGACAGCTGCTCATTGGCCAGAACCAGCGCATATCTGGCAGAAGGCTCGGTCTTCAGGAAACGGTGTGCCATATCCAGGGCGTATACAAAGCCAGAGCAGGCTGCATTCAGATCAAAGCAGGCTGCATTTACAGCGCCGGTTTCACGCTGAATGATGCAGGATGTGGACGGTGTGCAAAAATCCTGCGTGATGGTGGTATCGATGATCAGACCGATCTCGGTCGGGTCGATTCCAGCCGCTTCAATAGCAGCCCTGGCGGCCTGTGCACCCATATACCATGTCGGCTCGCCGTCCGCCACACGGCGTGATCGGATGCCGGTGCGTGTGCGAATCCATTCGTCATTGGTTTCGATAAATTCTGTGAAATCTTCGTTGGTCAGCTTGTGCTCCGGCGTGTAGCTGCCGGTGCCTAAAATGGAAAGGCCCATGGAAAAATTCCTCCGTTCCTATTGTGTTTGTTAGAGTTTTGTGATATGATTAGAAAAGCAGGTGCTCCGGAAGGAGCAGATGTCTGCTGAAAATCACACACTCTTATATTATACAATATTTTGGCAGGTTTTGCAATGACTCCGCCGGCATTTTTCTGGAAATCGGGAAGGTTTTATGTTGTTTTCACAAAAAACGGGTCCCATTTCAGGACGATTTGCACAACATCGCCAATGAAAACAGAAAGGACTTGGATTTATATGACAATTTCTCTTTTTTCCGGACAAGGTTCGCAGTACACGGGCATGGGTCTGGATCTGGCCGCAGCCGATCCGTCCCTGGAAGCCATCTATGAGACCGCTTCCTCTGTGCTGGGCTTTGACCTGAAGAAAATCATCGGGGAAAGTGATGCGGAGACTCTCTCCCGCACCATCTACGCACAGCCGGCGATCATGGCCACCTCTCTGGTCTGCCTGGAGGCCGCAAAGAAAAAGGGCTTTTCCTTCGGCGGTGTGGCCGGCCACTCTCTGGGTGAATATGCCGCTATGGTGGCCTCCGGCATGCTGTCCATGGAGGACGGCTTCCGTGTAATCAAAGCCCGTGCAGCCGCCATGGATAAGGTGGCTCAGACGGCCGGCGGTGCAATGTGCGCCATCCTGAAGCTCAGCGCAGCAGACGTGGAGCGGATCTGTGAGGAGACGGAGGGCTATGTGGTTCCGGCCAACTACAACTCCTCCATCCAGACAGTCATCGCCGGTGAAAAGGCCGCTGTATCCGCAGCAGCCGAAGCCGCAGCTGCTCTGAAGGGCCGGGCCGTACCTCTGGCTGTAGCAAGCGCCTTCCATACAAAGATGATGCAGCCGGCGGCAGATGAATTCTACCAGGCCGTGAAGGATGTGACCTTCAAGACGCCGGAGGTAAAGTTCTTCTCCAATGTACTGGGTGCGGAGCTGACCGATTTCTCTGATATGCCGTCCCTTCTGGCCAAGCACATCGTATCGCCGGTACGCTTTACCGCAGAGCTGGCACAGATGCAGGAGCAGGGCTTTGATACCTTTGTGGAATTCGGCCCGAAGAATGTCCTGACAGGCCTGGTAAAGAAAACGCTCAAGGGCGTGACCGCACTGAACTGCGAGGGCTGCACAACACTGGAGGAGGTTGTTTCTTTATGAGCGGAAAATATACACTGATCGGCTATCCCCTGGGACACTCCATGTCTCCCCTGATCCATGAGAGGCTGTTTGACCTGTCCGGACGGGAGGCCAGCTATGATCTGACAGAGATCGCACCGGAGGAGCTGGCTGAAAAGGCCCGTTCCCTGAGAGAATTCAAGGGTTTTAATATAACGATCCCCCACAAGCAGAGCATCATTCCTTTTCTGGATGAGATCGGAGAATCGGCAGCACGCTACCGCTCTGTGAACTGCGTGGTAAACGACGGCGGAAGGCTCATCGGCTACAACACCGACTGTGACGGCTTCTGCCGAAGCGTGGAGGACTATCCCATGGACGGCAAGGTGCTCCTGGTGGGCTGCGGCGGCGTGGGCCGCATGATGGCCATCGAGGCGGCCCGCAGCGGCGCTGATCTTACTATTGGTATCATTCCCTGCGATAAGGAAAGAGCGGCTGCTCTGACGCAGGAAATTCTTGACATGAAGCCGGATGCAAGGATCCGCACCGTGCTGACGGCGGACCTGGACGAAAGCTTTGATGTGATCCTCAATGCTTCTCCTGTGGGCATGTATCCCAGGACAGACGCCTGCCCGGTGAGCGATGCCCTCATCGAAAAGTGCAGCTATGTATTTGATGTTATATACAATCCGGTGGAGACCCTGCTTATGAAGAAGGCCCGGGCGCTGGGCAAGACGGCCAGGGGCGGCGCAGCTATGCTGGTGCTTCAGGCGGTAAAGGCCCACGAGCTGTGGGATGGCGATCTCTACACCGAGGAGCAGATCGATGAGATCATCCGCGCCACAGAGCAGGAGGTCATGAAGCAGTCCGGAGGTGGCCAGAAGTGATTCTCTTTTTATGCGGATTCATGGGCTGCGGCAAATCGGCTATGGGCCGTGCGCTGGCATGGAAGCTGCGCCTGCCCCTGATCGATACCGATGCCTATATTGTAGAGCAGGAGGGCATGAGCATTCCGGAGATCTTTGAGAAGAAGGGAGAGCCTTACTTCCGGAAGGTGGAGGCCGAAGCCATCCGTAGTCTGTGCAGCCGGAATGCCATTGTGGCCTGCGGCGGCGGTGCAATGCTCAATCCCGACACAGCAGCGGCGGCCCGGGCGGCCGGCACAGTGGCCCTCATCGACCAGACCTTTGAGGTATGCTACAGCCGCATCAAGGACGACACCAACCGTCCCATCGTACAGAAAAACACCAAGGAGCAGCTCCGGGAGATCTTCAATGCACGGGACGGGATCTACCGGGCCCACGCCAATCTGATCGTGCCCCCGGCAGATACACCGGAGGAAACGGCACAGCGGCTGATCGAGCTGCTGGGAATCCCCATGCCGACAGGTGCGGCTTCAGAGGTACAGGAGCAGAAATGAAGATATATAATGCAAGAATACATACCATGACAGACAGGGGTGTGATCAAGCGGGGCTTTGTCTGCGTGGAAAACGGGAAGATCACACAGGTTTCCGAAGGTATGCCGGAGGAGATCGGCGCTGAGGACATAGACGCACAGGGGAGCATCCTGCTGCCGGGCTTTATCGATGCCCATACGCATCTGGGCATTCTGGAGAACGGACTGGATTTTGAGGGAGACGACTGCAACGAGGCCTCGGACCCCTTTACGCCCCACATGCGCGCTATAGACGGTGTAAATGCCATGGACTACTGCTTCACGGAGGCCATCCGGGGCGGTGTTACGGCGGTGATGACCTCACCGGGCAGTGCCAACGCCTGCGGCGGCTCCATGCTGGTGATGAAAACCAAGGGAAGCTGTGTGGACACCATGGCGGTGTGCACGGCCGGCATGAAATTCGCCCTGGGTGAGAATCCGAAGAATGTGTATAACGGACGGGACGAGTCCCCCAAAACGAGAATGGCCACAGCGGCGCTGATCCGGGAGGGACTGCACAAGGCCAAACGGTATCTGTCCGACTGTGAAGCGGCGGATGATGACACAGAGCTGCCGGACTATGACGCCAAATGTGAAGCGCTGATCCCGCTGCTCCACGGAGACATAAAGGCACATTTCCACTGCCATCGTGCGGATGATATCTGCACGGCGATACGGATCGCCAGAGAATTCCATCTGGATGCGGTGATCGTACACGGTACGGAGGGACATCTGATCCCGGAGGTGCTGGCGGAAGCAGAGGTGCCTGTCATCTGCGGGCCGATCCTGTGTGACCGCTGCAAGCCGGAGATGAAGAACCTGGATATAGCGGCGGCTGGAATTCTCAGGAAAAACGGGGTGAAGATCGCCATCTGCACCGATCATACGGTGATACCGGTGCAGTATCTGTCGGCTTCGGCGGCCCTGGCGGTGAAGGGCGGCTTATCGGAGGAGGATGCGCTGTACAGCATTACAAGAGGTGCGGCGGAGATCCTGGGAGTCGAGGACCGCATGGGCAGTATTGCGCCGGGGCTGGATGCAGATCTGCAGCTGTACCGGAGAGATCCGCTGGATCTGCGGGAAGACCCGTGGTATGTAATGATAGACGGAAGGAAGGGCTTTGAGGAATGAATCTGGATGAAAAGATGAAGCAGCTGGAGGATGAGGTAAAAAACGAGGAGGACGGCAAAAAGCAGAAGCAGAAAGCACGCCGGACCCAAGCAGAGGCTATCGCTCAGCCAAAGAAGAAGTCCAATCCGCTGCTTGAATTTGTAGTGGGATTTATCCTGCTGGGCGCCGGCATATACTGGGTGCTGAACTCCTTTATTGTGACATTCACCTGGGGCAGTCTGTGGACTGGCATGGGAATCCATGCGGGACTGGCCACAGGCCTGATGCTGATACCGCTGTTTGTCGGCATAGGTCTTGCCTTTTTCATGGAGAAGAAGGTCGTACCGGGTATCGTGATCGGCATGGGCCTGCTGATCGTTCTGGTGACGCTGCTTACCAGTGTGCGTTTCCGTCCCATTTCGGCGTCCTTGTGGCAGTATGTAGTGATGTTCGGCATGATCGCAGCCGGCGCAGGACTCCTGGCAAAGTCTCTGTTTAAAAAGAGTGAGTGACGGGTTAAAGCCGCTTACGCTTAATAGAAAAAGGTCTGCTGTACCATTCCGATCCGGTACAGCAGACCTTTCTTTTTTTATTGCTTCGCCGCCATCTTCGCATTGGCCAGCATCAGCTTGATCCGATTCTCCTGGTTGACCCTCGTAGCACCCGGGTCATAGTCGATCGCCACAATATTCGCATTGGGATATGCATTCTTGATCGCTCTGGCCATACCCTTGGCCACAATGTGATTGGGCAGGCATCCAAAGGGCTGCGTACAGATGATGTTCTCCGTGCCCGTCTCGGCCAGCACCGCCATCTCTGCTGTGATCATCCAGCCCTCTCCCATGGATACGCCCTGACAGATATATTTATCTGCGGCCGCTCTCAGATCGTCAAAATCATGAGGTGCATGAAACTCCCCGTGCTCCTCAATACACCGGATCATCTCCAGCTGCTTGGCATGGAGGTATTTATATCCGATCCGGAAGGCTGTGGTCTTGAGATCGTGATACTGATACAGCTTGCCATTCGTGTCGGAATTGGCTGCACAGTACAGAATGAACTCCAGCAGCATAGGAACCAGCGGCTCGCAATCCTCCTGGATCAAGAAGTCCTCCAGCTGGTTGTTGGCCAGGGGCGAGTATTTTACATAGATCTCCCCGATAATGCCCACACGGATCTTCTTCTTTTTGCTCCGGGGAATCGCCGCAAAATCCTCCAGCATCTCCCGGTAGATCTTCTTTGTGGAGCGGTATCCGCCCTCTGCAAACATCTTTTCCAGCCGCTCCTGCCATGCGTCCACCACCTTCTGTGAATCGCCCTTGTTCAGCTCATAGGGACGGCACTGGTTGTGCAGGAACATCAGCATGTCGCCGTACAGCACGCCGTATACCAGCTTCAGAAGAAGCGGAGCGGTCAGCTGGAAGCCGCTGGATTTCTCCAGTCCCGCAAAGTTCAGGGAAATAACCGGAACCTGGGGAAATTGCTGGTTTACGCACCGGCGCAGCAGATGGATATAGTTGGAGGCCCGGCAGCCGCCGCCGGTCTGGGTGATCAGCAGCGCTGTCCGGTCCGGGTCATATTCTCCGCTTTTCAGCGCTTCCATGAACTGTCCCACTACCAGCAGGGCCGGATAGCAGGTGTCGTTATGTACGTTCTTCAGGCCCTCCTCCACAACGGTGCGGGAGGTGGACTCCAGCAGCTTCATGTTATATCCGAACTGCTTGAAAATGGAGATCAGCAGCCTGAAGTGGATCGGCAGCATGTTGGGAACGAGTATGGTATGGGTTTTCCGCATGGGAACAGTAAATTCAGCATATGCCATTTATAAGAAAACTCCTTTCGCAAAATCAGGCATCCATGGCCGCCGCCAGACTGCGCAGACGGATCTTGGCCGCACCCAGATTGTTGATCTCGTCGATCTTCAGCTGGGTATACAGCTTGCCCTTCTCCTCCAGGATGCGGCGCACCTCGTCGGTGGTGATGGCGTCTATGCCGCAGCCGAAGGACACCAGCTGGATCAGTTGCATGTCAGGCTGCGTGGTGACATATTCCGCCGCACGATACATTCTGGAATGATATACCCACTGATTCAGGGCATTGAGCTTGGGCGTATGGGCCAGGGCCGCAACGCTGTCCTCGGTGATGACCGCCATGCCCAGGCTGGCGATGAGCTTGTGAATGCCGTGGTTGATCTCCGGGTCGATGTGGTAGGGGCGTCCGGCCAGTACAATGATCGGCTTGCCGGCCGCTCTTGCACTCCGGATGATTTCCTGCCCCTCTGCTGCGATCTGTGCACGGTGCTTATCCAGCGCCGCAAAGCCGGCCTCCAGCGCCGCTGCAATGGCCTTTTTAGAAGCATATGCACCAAAATATTCATGGAGAACATGCACCACATGCTTGCGGCGGTTCAGGTCCAGGAAGGGATAGAGGAAATTCTTGCAGCTGAGCTTTTCGTTATTGGCCATGAGCAGCTCCGGGTAGTAGGCCACCACCGGACAGTTGAAGTGATTGTCCGACTCGCCCTCATCCAGGGTATAGCTCATGCAGGGGTAGAAGATGAAGTCCACACCCTGACTCAGCAGGCTCTCAATATGGCCGTGGGTAAGCTTGGCCGGATAGCATACCGTATCCGAGGGAATGGTGCTCTGTCCCTTGTAATAGGTTTCACGGGTGCTGCTTTCGGAGAATTTCACCTGAAAGCCCAGCTTCTTGAAGAAGGTCGCCCACAGGGGCATCTGGTCATAATAATGGAGTGCCAGGGGCAGGCCCACGGTTGCAATGGGGCTGAGGGGCTGTTCGTTCTGATCGTAGGAAAGGATCATCTCCAGCTTCCGGTCGTAAAGATTGGGCAGGATATCCTTCGGCTGAATGCCGGCGCCCCGCTCACAGCGGTTGCCGGAAATGAATCGGCCGCCGCCGGCAAACCGGACGATATTCAGACTGCAATGGGCGGTACAGCCCTTGCAGGCGGCCGCCTGTGAGGTATAGGAAAATTGCTTGAGTGCCTCCGCATCGATGAGGGTGCTCTCGCCGGAGCATTTTTCCTGGGCATAGAGGGCCGCACCGAATGCGCCCATCAGACCGGAAATGGCCGGACGGATGACATCCCGTCCCATTTCACGCTCAAAGCAGCGCAGCACGGCATCATTGAGGAAGGTACCGCCCTGTACCACGATATGCTGTCCCAGCTCCTCCGGGGAACGTGCACGGATGACCTTATAAACGGCATTCTTGATGATCGAGCCGGACAGGCCGGCGGAAATATCCGCAACGGTCGCACCGTCCTTCTGCGCCTGCTTGACGCTGCTGTTCATGAATACGGTGCAGCGTGAGCCGAGATCCACCGGGCGCTCCGCAAAGAGACCCAGCTGTGCAAATTCTGCAATGTCATAGCCCAGTGCCATGGCAAAGGTCTGGATGAAGGAGCCGCAGCCTGAGGAACAGGCCTCATTGAGCATGATGCTGTCGATGGCACCGTTCTTGATCTTGAAGCACTTGATATCCTGTCCGCCGATATCCATGATGAAATCTACCTCGGGACAGAAGAAGGAGGCCGCCTTGAAATGCGCCACCGTCTCTACAATACCGTGGTCGATTCCCAGACCGGCCTTGAGCAGCTCCTCGCCATAGCCGGTAACGGCACTTCCGGCGATGACAAGACCGGGGCTTTTCTTTGCATAAAAGTCAGCCAGAGCCACTGTGATGCAATCCAGGGGCTGACCCTTGTTTGTGGTGTAATATTCATAGAGCAGGGTGCGGTCCTCGGAAATGACCACCATTTTCGTCGTGGTAGAGCCGGCATCGATGCCGAGGAAGGCCTTGCCCTCATATGTACGGTAATCTCCCCTTTTCACATCGTGGGAGGCATGCCGCTCACGGAAACGGTCATATTCCTCCTGATAGGAAAACAGGGGCGGATCGGCCAGAACGTTATTCTCACTGACCGCACCTGAAATTTTCTCAATGAGCGTGTCAATGGAATAGACCTCATTCTGATTCATAGCGGACAGCGCACAGCCATAGGCCACAAAGGTGCGTCCGTCCTCAGGAAATACAGCATTGCCCGGGTCGAGATGCAGCGTTTTTACAAAGGCTCTGCGCAGGCCCTCCAGGAAGGAAAGCGGTCCGCCCAGAAACAGCACCTTGCCCTCGATGGTTCGTCCCTGGGCCAGACCGGAGACCGTCTGGTCCACAACGGCCTGGAAAATACTGGCGGCAATATCCTCTCTCCGTGCGCCCTGATTGAGCAGGGGCTGGATGTCGGATTTGGCAAAAACACCGCACCGTGATGCGATGGGATAGGTCTTTTCTGCCTTCAGGGACATTTCGTCCAGCTGATCGGCGGTGACATTCAGAAGCGTCGCCATCTGGTCGATGAAGGCGCCCGTACCACCGGCACAGGTACCATTCATGCGCTGCTCCACGCCGCCGGTGAGAAAGATGATCTTTGCGTCCTCACCGCCCAGCTCGATCACAGCGTCCGCATCCGGATAGCGCTGATTCACAGCTACAAAGGCCGCATGCACCTCCTGGACGAAGGGGAGCTTTGCGGAATTGGCCAGACCCAGTCCGGCCGAGCCTGTAATACAGACCGGGAAGGAAATGCCGGGATAAGCTCCGGCGATCTGCTGGAGCTGTGTGGCAATGGTCTCCCGTACCTTGGAAAAATGGCGCTGATAGCTGGAATAAACCAGCTGATTGTTCTGGTCGAGAATAACGGCCTTTACAGTAGTTGAACCTACATCGATACCCAGTGCATAGGGGTGTTTGTGGGAATGGGTTCTGGAAATATTCATTACAGAAGGAGCTCCTTTCTGTTCGCAAATCGATACATGTAGTCAGATACATCTATTATACTACATCCCGCAGAAAAAAGAAAGAGCGTTTTGTGTTTTTTTAACAGAAAAATATTGCCTGAAAAGTTGAAAGTCTTTCAGCGAATGGCTTCATGTGAAGAAACCAGAATCATGAAAAGAAAGCCCCGTATGTTTTCCGGAAATAAAATTCGGCAGGCCGCAGAAAATACAGGCAGATACACCTGAAAAGAAAGGACGTGTTTGATCTATGGCACAGGCACTTGCAAGAGGCGTTCTGCGTCTGGAGCGGCCGGTATATGCAGCAGGCTATGCCGCTGTGGCCGGAAAAAAAGAGGGCCAAGGCCCTATGGGAAAATGCTTTGACCGGGTGGAGGAGGACAGCCACTTCGGACAGGAGACATGGGAGCAGGCCGAAAGCCGCATGCAGCAGGAGACGATTTATCTGGCCATGCAGAAGGCCGGAACAAAGCCGGAGGATACCGATCTGATCCTGGCCGGCGATCTGATCAACCAATGTACGTCCAGCACGTACAGTCTTCGTCCCTTCGGCATTCCCTTTCTGGGACTGTTCGGGGCATGCTCCACCATGGCCGAGGGGCTGGCCATCGGCTCGCTGCTTCTGGAAAACGGTGCAGGCAGGCGGGCAGCGGCCGCAACCTCCTCCCACTTTTCCACAGCGGAGCGTCAGTTCCGGTATCCGCTCTCCTATGGAGGACAGCGGCCGCCCAGCGCTCAGTGGACGTGTACCGCCTCCGGAGCAGTTGTTCTCGACAGAGAGACAACAGATGCACCGAGGATCAGGGGCGTATGCATCGGAAAGATCACGGATCTTGGCGTATGTGATGCCAACAACATGGGAGCGGCAATGGCCCCTGCGGCAGCGGACACGCTCACAAGATGGTTTCAGGGTACGGGGACGACTCCGGCGGAATATGATGCCATCGTGACCGGAGATCTGGGCGAGATCGGCGGCAAGCTGCTGCTGGATCTGGTGATGAAGCAGGGCTATGAGATCCACCCGAAATATCACGACTGCGGCGTGCTGATGTTTGACGGTGACCGGCAGGATACCCATGCCGGCGGCTCAGGCTGCGGCTGCGGCGGAAGCCTTCTGTGCGGCCATTTTCTGCCCAGGGTAAAGAGCGGTGAGATCCGGCGGATGCTGTTTATGGCCACGGGTGCGCTGATGTCACCCATGCTGATCCAGCAGGGCGAGAGCATACCGGGCATTGCCCATCTGATCGAGATCGTCTGCGGAGAGGAGTGAGGCATATGATGGAATATGTATGGGCGTTTCTTATAGGCGGAGCGATTTGCGCCGTGGGACAGGTGCTCATTGACTACACCAAGCTGACCCCGGCCCGGATCCTCACAGGCTATGTGGTAGCCGGTGTGCTGCTTTCGGGGCTGGGGCTGTATCAGCCGCTGATCGACTTTGCCGGAGGAGGGGCGACCGTACCGCTGACGGGCTTTGGACATCTTCTGGCGGAGGGCATCCGCAAATCGGTGGAGGAAAAGGGCTGGCTGGGCGTATTCAGCGGCGGCCTGACCGCATCCGCCGCCGGAATCACAGCGGCGATGCTGTTTGGTCTGGCGGCATCGGCTATATTCAAGCCGAAGGATAAATAAAAAAGAGAGGAGTGTTTTTATGGAAATTTCACCAGAGCTGTATCAGGACATGCAGGATGAGATCGCACCGAAATCCAAAAGCTATATCAACATACCCATGGCCTTTGTATCCGGAGGTCTGATCTGTCTGCTGGGAGAATGCATACTCAATCTGCTGACCCATTTCGGCCTGGAGCAGGAAGCGGCCAGCGCATGGACATCGGTCACGCTGGTATTTCTCAGCGCCCTTCTGACGGGGCTTGGGTGGTATGAGCGTATTGCCAAGCATGCCGGAGCTGGTACGCTTGTGCCGATCACAGGCTTTGCCAACGGTGTGACCTCATCGGCCATTGAAGCAAGGACAGAGGGCTGGATCCTGGGTGTCGGCGCAAAGATCTTTACCATCGCCGGACCGGTGATCCTGTACGGCACAGCGGCCTCGGTAGTGTACGGCCTTTGCCTTAAGCTGTTTCAGATGTTTACAGCATAGAAAAAAGTCCGTCTCCGGGGACGGACTTCTCTTTGTCAGAATATTCCCAGCAAATGCTGCATCAGGATACTCACACAAGCGATGCCGATCCAGCAGCACAGTCCCAGCAGCATGGGCTTGCCGCCGGTTTTTATCAGCTTCACAATATCAGTGTTGAATCCGATGGCGGCCATGGCCATAACGATCATAAACTTGCTCAGCGTTTTCAGCTCTCCGAAAATGCCATTCGCCGTATCCAGCGCACTGCCCCTGCACAGGCTGGTGGCCACGGTGGTCACAACAGAAGCCAGCACGAAATACAGAATAAACACAGGGAAGATCTTCCGCAGCTGAAGCTTCTGCGCACCCGCAGACTGTGTCTTTTTTTCCTGCCGCATCCGCACAAAAGCCAGCACCACCGTGATGGGGATAATGGCCAGCGTCCTTGTCAGCTTAACAATGGTTGCCGATTCCAGTACTGCACCGCCTGTCCCATGGAGGGTATCCCATGTAGAGGCCGCTGCTGTCACGGAGGAGGTATCATTCACCGCCGTGCCCGCAAACAGCCCGAAGCCCTCATTGCTCATGCCCATCAGTCCGCCCAGAGTGGGGAAGATCAGAGCGGCAATTACATTAAACAAAAAGATGACGGAAATAGACTGAGCGATCTCCTCATCATCCGCATCCACCACCGGAGCAGCGGCTGCAATCGCCGAACCGCCGCAGATAGACGAGCCGACGCCTACCAGAATGGCCGTCTTTTTGGGGATCCGAAGCGCCCTGCACAAAACAAAGGAAAGCACAAGGGATGTTGTAATGGTAGAAATAATGATGGGCAGTGAGGTAAGTCCCACACGAGCTACGGTGGACAGGTTCAGTCCGAAGCCCAGCAGCACGACCGCACACTGTAAAACATACTTGGAGGTGAAGGCTATGCCCTTTTTAGCGATCCCCTTCTCCTTCCAGAAAATTCCGATGAGCATCGCTGTGAGCATGGCCAGCACCGGCGCACCGGCTACCTCCAGCACAGGCACAAGCTGCACCAGCAGCCAGCAGATCAGAGCCGTTCCCAGACAGAGCAGCATACCAGGCGCAGATTCCTTTATCCTTGTCATAAAAAACACCCTCAGTCCGCAGCGTGGAACTGCTTGTCCCTGTGCTCAGCCTGCTTGGCTGAATTGAGCTTGCCCAGATCGTTCACCAGATAGTCCGTGCTCCGATAGACACACCGCTCAATGGGCGGATCGTATGTAACCTGGATATCGCCGTTTTCACTGCGCTCCAGAATCAGGGTCAGGCCCTTGGGCAGGCGCACGCCCCAGCGTTTTTTTGTATAAAGAATACAGTCCTGGATCTCCCTTTGGGAAAATGTACCGTTTCTCACGACCGTCTGCATCATAAAAAAATCCTCCTGTCTGATTTCTATTCCTGTTTATCATAGCATATTTCGCCGTCCCATTTGTGGCCTTTCTGTAAATCAATACACAGGCCCGGCCCGGCCTTCCGCATATACCATCCATTCTCCGCATATGGTAAAAGCAGAAATATCAGCGCAAAAAGGGAGGTATCCTCAATGGCAGGACTGACAGAACAGGAAGCGCAGAAACGCCTGCGCACGGACGGTGAAAATGTACTGGCCGAGGGAAAACGAAACGGCCCCATGCGAATCTTTCTGGGACAGTTCAAGGACTGCATGGTGATGATCCTGCTGGCGGCTACAGCAATATCGGCCCTCCTGGGAGAGATCACTGACGCAGTCACCATCATTCTCATCGTCCTGCTCAACGCCATCCTGGGCTTTGTGCAGGAATACCGCACCGAGCGGACGCTGGAGGCCCTGAAGGATATGACCGCTCCGGAAGCCGCTGTCTGCCGGGACGGGGTGTGGAAGACCCTTCCGGCACGGCTTCTGGTGCGCGGAGATCTCATCCGGATCGAAGCCGGAGACAGCGTTCCGGCAGACTGTGCCCTGACGGAAGGGGAAGGACTGGCCGTCAATGAATCCGTCCTCACCGGAGAGTCAGAGCCTGTCTCCAAAGCCGTGCAGACCCCTCCTCCGGAGAAAAACCAGCTCCACCAGAAGGGCGTTCTCTATTCGGGAACCGGTGTGCTCCGGGGCTGCGGCCAGGCCGTGGTCATTGCAACCGGTGTCCGCACCCAGATGGGACAGATCTCCGATATGCTGGAGCATATTGAGGATTCCATGACCCCTCTGCAAAAACGGCTGGCCGGTCTGGGAAAGGCGGTGGCGCTCCTCTGCATCGGTGTGTGTATCGTGGTCTTTCTGGCCGGTGTCCTCCGGGGTGAGCCGCTCTTTGATATGCTCATGACCGGTATCACCATTGCCATTGCCGCCATTCCGGAGGGGCTTCCGGCTACCGTCACCATTGCCCTTGCACTGGCCGTCAGCCGGATGATGAAGCAGAAGGCTCTGGTAAACCGTCTGCACAGCGTGGAAACCCTGGGCTGTGCCAGTGTCATCTGCTCCGACAAGACCGGCACGATCACTGAAAACCGCATGACCGTCACAGAAATTTATGCCGCCGGAGAAGCCTTTTCCGTTTCCGAGCATATGCTCCTTAAAAATGGGCAGCCTGTGGATACAAATGCCCATCCGGCTCTCCATGAGCTGCTCCTCTGCGGCGTACTGTGCAGTACAGCAGAGCTTTCCGGGGAAAAGGCCTCCGGAGATCCTACCGAAACCGCCCTCCTGAGAGCCGCAGCCAAGGCCGGACTGCGCACACCCATTCTCCGGAAGCAGTATCCTCAGACCGGGACAGAGCCATTTGACAGCGAGCGGAAGCGAATGAGCGTGACGGTGGAAAAGGAAGGCGCAGCCTGTACATATGTAAAAGGAGCGGCCGATGTGCTCCTCCGGATGTGCCGCCGGTGTTATGCAGGCGGCTCGGTGCAGCCCATGACACCGGAGCTGGTACAGCTGATACAGAAGGCCGCCTCGGAGATGTCTGCAAAGGCGCTGCGTGTGCTGGGCTTTGCCATGGGACGAAGCGAGGAGGATCTGATCTTTCTGGGCATCTGCGGCATGCAGGATCCGCCCAGAGCCTCTGCAAGAGCAGCCATCCGCCTTTGCAGCCGTGCACGGATCCGCACGGTGATGATCACCGGAGACCATCCCGAAACAGCAGCGGCCATTGCACAGCAGGCGGATATTCCCAATGCTGCATCCGTTATGACCGGTGCACAGCTGGACACCCTGTCCGACCAGGCGCTCATGGACTGTGTAGAGCAGTACGGGGTATTTGCCAGAGTGAATCCCTCCCACAAGCTGCGTCTGGTGCGGGCCTATCAGTCCAAAGGAGCGGTGGTGGCCATGACCGGAGACGGCGTGAATGACGCTCCGGCCATCAAGGCGGCCGATGTGGGCGTGGCCATGGGAAAAAATGGTACGGCTGTGGCCCGGCAGGCCGCCGATGTAGTGCTTCTGGATGATCATTTCGCCACGCTGGTAAGTGCTGTGGAGCAGGGGCGGTGTGTATATGCCAATATCCGGAAATTTGTGCGGTATCTGCTTTCCTGCAATATCGGAGAGGTCGTCACGATGTTCGCAGGGATCCTCATGGGCATGCCGGTGGTACTGCTGCCCACCCAGCTCCTGCTGGTGAATCTGGTGACAGACGGCCTCCCGGCCATGGCTCTGGGGCTTGAGCCGCCGGAGCCGGAGCAGATGCACAGGTCTCCCCGGAAGCCCGATGAGAGCTTCTTTTCCGGCGGACTGCTCCGGAAGATCGGCTTCCGGGGCGTGCTCATCGGGCTGTGCACCCTGGGCGCCTTTTCCGCTGTACTGCGGCTGGAGGGATCTCTGGCGGCGGCCCGGACGGCGGCTCTGTGCACGCTGATCCTGTCCCAGCTGGTGCATGTCTTTGAATGTAAATCCGAGACGAAGAGCCTGCTGCACATTCCCTTTGGCAATAATAAGAAGCTCATCGGGGCGGTGCTGATTTCGCTGCTGGTTCTGCTGGCAGCCGTGCAGCTTCCTGTTTTGCAGGTGATCTTCTCCACCGTTTCCCTTGGATTTACCGGCTGGCTGTGTTCGGTTCTGTTTTCTCTGGCCGTGCCCCTGCTTTCCGCCATCGGCATGCGCCCCAAAAAATCAAAATAGGCTAAAGAGACTCGGCGTCGGCAAAGGTCAGCTCCGGGTGGAGCGCCAGATTGATGCCGCAGGAGATCATCCCGGCGGCGTGGTCAATGAGCCGGTCGATATCCCTGGGTGTGACCATGAGATTGGGCCGGCCGGCCGGAACGCTCTGCCCGGTAAAGCCCTCCACCACGGTATGCAGATCGACTACTGTAGGCACGCCTACGGCGATGACCGGTGCACCCAGAGTCCTCCGGGAAAGCTCCTTCCGGCGGTTGTTCACGCCGCTTCCGGGACATATGCCGCTGTCGCACATCTGAATGGTCGTACCCAGCCGCTCCAGATCGGCGCAGGCCAGTGCATCCACAGCCACAACGGCGGAAGGCTCGATCTTCCGGCAGACCGCAGATACGATCTCGGCCGTCTCCATACCCGTCTGTCCCAGCACGCCGCTGGTGAGAACGCTGACCGGACGGAGGGAGGTGAGGAAGTCCGCTTCTCCCTCCATAAGCTCCGATTTCAGGTGACGGGTCGCCAAAACCTTTCCGGCGGTGCGCGGGCCAAGGGCATCGGGAGTGATGGCCCGGTTTCCAAGGCCGACCACAAGAACCGTTCCCTCCTCCGGAAGGAAGGCGCTCAGCTCGGCAGCAAACTCCTCTGCCATATCCTGATAGCGGTCAGAAAACCGGCTCAGAGCGGCGGTTTCCAGGGTCAGATACCGCCCGGCCGGCTTGCCGATCCTCTCGCCGCTTTTGTCATCATCAATGCGTATATCGGTAATGCGGAAGGCGTCGCCCCGGATGGTGCTGTGGATCCCGGGCAGACCGCCCGTCTGATTGCTGCCCATCCGTTCCAGGGCCAGGTCCGTGCGGATTTGCATAAAAAGGTGTCCTCCTGTCATAGATCATTGCAGAATTGTGCATATTGCTGATTTTTGGGGATAAAATATTGTAGGACTCTTTCAGAAATCACTATTGCATTCCGTCGGAAATCGTGGTATAATAAACATTAGTCATGATGCGATTTAACCCGATCGGCATCAGCAAATGGTCGTTCCATCTTGCGGGAAACGGTACCGTGTCAATTCCGTTTCTATGATATGACAACGCCATACGGATATCCACGGGAAATCCGTCCATTATTGAGTACGAGGAGGTGCCACAAATGCCGAACATTAAATCTGCAAAGAAGAGAGTTAAGGTTATCAAGACAAAGACAGCCCTGAACAAGGCTAGAAAGTCCAACATGAAGACCCTCATCAAGAAGGCTGATGCTGCTTGCACAAACAATGCTGCTGATAAGGAAGCTGCAATCCGTGTTGCAATCAAGCGTGTTGACCAGGCTTGCGCAAAGGGCCTGCTGCACAAGAATGCTGCTGCAAGAAAGAAGTCTCAGCTGATGAAGAAGCTGAACGCTGCTGGCTAATTTTGTCAAACATATATAAAGGGACTCGATCGGGTCCCTTTTTTCATGCCTGTTTTCAAAAAACAGACCTGCTCCCATGGGATGAACCGGAAGCAGGTCTGTTTTTATTTTTTCCTGGGATATGGTCTTTTCTCGTCCGTCCGCCCCATCAGGTAGTCCACACTGGTTTTATAGAAATCCGCCAGCGCCTGCCACACAGCGGTGGGAATATCATTTTCTCCGGTTTCGTATTTGGAATAGCCCGTCTGAGACATTTTCAGATACTGTGCGACCTGCGTCTGGGTCAGGTCTGCATCCTCACGCAGATCCCGGATCCTTTGATACCGCATGTTATCACCTCTATAATCTCACCGAAACCTCCCCCGAAGTCAGGGTCTGTCTGCTTCCGTCCGGGCGCTCCACCACCAGCCCGGCTCTGTCATCGATCTCCACCGCACGGGCTATATAGACCGCTCCCCCGGCCTGCACCGTCACATCCTTCCCCAGAAGCACCGACCGCTCCCGGTATTCCTCCAGAAAGCCCCTGTCCGGCAGGGCCGAGAGGGCTTTGTCCAGCTCACAGAGCAGCGCCTTTGCCATCTGCTCCGGCGTGAGAATGCAGCCCGTCTCCTCCTCGATGGAGGTGACAATGGCGTGCAGCTCCTCCGGAAATGCGCCCCTGGTATCCCTCAGATTGATGCCGATTCCCACAACCACATAGTCAATTCCCCCGGCTGGAGTAAAGCCGGCTTCTGTCAGAATGCCGCAGAGCTTGCGTCCGCCCAGAAACAGATCATTCACCCACTTGATCTGCGTATGAACGCCGCAGAGCGAATCCACCGCCCGGGCCGCCGCTGCCGCCGCACAGGCCGTCACCAGCTGAAGCGTCTCTGTATCCCACTCCGGACGCAGAAGCACAGAAGCATACAGCCCCGTCCCTCTGGGAGAGCAGAACCTCCGGCCCAGCCGCCCCCGTC
The DNA here is from genome assembly GCA_017472145.1 of Ruminococcus sp. Taxonomy (GTDB): domain Bacteria; phylum Bacillota; class Clostridia; order Oscillospirales; family Ruminococcaceae; genus Ruminococcus_C. The sequence continues at coordinate 43,169 of JAFUQX010000003.1, forward strand.
CGCCCGTCTGGTGCGCCGCAATGATAACCGTTCCGCCGGGCGCACCCTCACGGGCCAGCTTTTTACAATAGGTATTCGTAGAATCGATCTCGTCCAGATACTGTACCGTGTAGGTCATAGAAACTCCTTTCACCAAAAAACAGCTGCCGCATATGATGATATCAGTATAGCACAAAAAACAGAAAAAGAAAAGAGGAAGCCTTATGCTCTATGATCTTCTGCTGTGCCTGATCGTGTGCAGCGATATGCTCCTGACCGCCGGAGCTTATGGTATGGCCGGAATCCGCATGTCCCTGCCGGCCGCTTTGATCCTCAGCGGAATCGGAGCAGCTATGCTCACCGCAGCAATGCTTTCGGCTCAGGCGGTGAGTCTGCTTGTACCCCTTGCCTGGTGCAGATATGCAGGCAGCCTGATCCTGGCGGCGCTGGGTGTATTTTCCATCGTCCGCAGCATCCGGCCCCTTCGGAAGAAGCCCTCCGACCGTGAGCCGCACTTTCTGGAGATCTGTCTGGACACGTCGGCGGCCGATGCAGACCATTCCCAGAGCCTTTCGTGGAAGGAAGCCGCCCTGCTGGCGCTGGCCCTCTCCCTGGATTCCGTCGCCGCCGGCTTCGGGGCCGGGCTTCAGAGCCTGCATCCGGTGCGGTGTGGTCTCCTCTCTCTGGGAATCGGCTTTTTCTGCGTGATCCTGGGGCAGTATATTGGAAAAAAGCTGCGCCGCCGGACAGAAAGCAAGCCGGACTGGTGCTCCGGTCTGCTGCTGATCCTGCTGGCCCTGATGCAGCTGTATATAGAATAAATTGGAACGCTGAATAAAACCCTCCGGGAAGGGCATACTCCAGACAGAAACTCAATCTTAAATCATGGGAGTGAAGATACGATGATGGTCAGAAGGGGCGAGATTTACTATGCAGATCTGAGTCCGGTGGTAGGTTCGGAGCAGGGCGGCATTCGTCCGGTACTTATTGTGCAGAATGATATCGGCAACCGGCACAGTCCAACGGTGATCGCCGCAGCGATCACCAGTCAGAAGGATAAGGCAAAGCTGCCTACTCACATTCCGGTAAGCGCAGATTCCTGCGGCCTGACAAAGGACAGCATCGTTCTGCTGGAGCAGATCCGGACGATCGATAAGCGGCGGCTGAAGGATCGCATGGGCGCACTGGATCCTACATCCATGACTCAGATCAACGATGCCTTGCAGATCAGCTTCGGGCTGGGAGCGCAGTGAGAAGCATTCTGTTTGTTTCAGCAAAACAAAGGCTGCTGCAGCTTGAAGCTTGCAGCAGCCTTTCTGTTTCTATCTTATTCCAGAAGCAATGTTTTCAGTGCCGCCAGGTCATAAACATTCACCGTGCCGTCTGTACATACATCGGCGTTTTTCATCTGCTCCTGGGTCAGGGTCTCCAGCTTCACCAGATATTTCCGGAGCAGAACCGCATCGGCTACAGAAACCTTCCCGTCCAGATTCACATCGCCGGAAAGTCCATCGGCCCCTTCCCCGTCCTCCGGTACAGGCCAGGCTCCGTCATCAGCGATCAGACAGAGCATTTTGATGGTGTCGCCGTAATAAACATCCTCTCCGTAATTCAGCACCACGCTGCGTACCTCGTCATGCCATTCCGTCTCATCCGTACACGCTGCCGCCACAAGGAAGGGCGCTGTAAAGCACAGGTCATTATAGGATTCCACTGCTGTGCCCTCCGGCGTATAGCCGGCCTTGATCTCCCAGGCGTCGCCGCCGGAATCCTTCTGCATAAACTCCGTGATGGTCTGCGCAAAGGCCAGGGCCTCCTCATTTCCGTTAATGAGATAGTCCATGCTGATCCTCCACGGAATGCGGCAGCTGTTATAATAATAGTTGCCGTCATTTTCACTTTCCAGGAAATATTCCTCCGCCGGAACAAACGCTCCGGACTCATCCTTTACAATAAAATCCGGAAGCAGTCCCGTCTGATATTCCTCCACAAAGCCATTGATAATGGCATAGGTGCTCTCATATACGTTCATCCAGCGGTCATCGCCCGAAGCCGCTGCAAACACGGGCATATACTGCACCAGAAAGTCCGAAGCTCTCGTGGCGGCGTAATAGGGATCGCCCTCCTCAGACCACACAGCCCAGTCTCCCAGCTGAATGATCCAGTCTGTCTGATTGACCTCGTATTCCATGATGTCACTGAGCATATCCAAAGCAGTCTGTTTATAGTTGATCTCTCCGTCACTGCCCCAGATGCTGTCCGCCAGAAGCAGGGCATAGGCAATATCCATATCGCCGTCCGAGGCGGAATCTGCACCGGAGGCATTCACGATGGCCGAGCCGTTGTCCTCCTGCTGCCAGGCCATGAGATTCGGGCCGACCTCACTGAGATGTGCCCTGTAATAGCGGTACAGTCCGTCAAAGATCTCCTTGGCTTCCGGGTCGTGCCCGGCCATGCAGGCCGTAATGAGCATTCCGTAGCCGTGGGCTTCGGAGACCGTGACTGCTACCGGGTAGCTTGTATAGCTTTCGCCGCTGTACCAGACGTAGTATTGAGCGTCGCCGGTAATGTAGGAGTCCTGCGTCAGGTACTTGTCCTTCCATGTTTCATAAAAGCTTGCAGTTTCTTCTGATACAGGCTGGACCGTGGGAAAGAGCGGCTCTGCGGCCATACAGGGAGCTGCACAGACAGAGGTGAGCATGGCTGCTGCAAAAAGAGCAGCGGTGATGTGTTTCCGTAGTTTCATTGTAAATATACCTCCTTCGCGGAAAATCGCTGCGCCGATGATGTGTATGCTGTATTTTCAGTATAGCACAGCCGGCCCGGGAAAATCTCCCGGTATCTTTTCCCTTCCTTACGGGATTTTATGATTTTCCTTGCAGAGGGCCGGCCTATCTGCTATAATGAAAAAAGCAATACTTCCAAGGAGCTGATACTTATGAAAAATACACCCCGTCCCTCTCTGGTAGAGGAACGCTTCTTCCCCTTTGAATGCAGCGACAGCTACGGCGTGGAGGAGGAATACCGCACCCTCCACTGGCACCAGGAAATGGAGATCTGCTACATCAAGCAGGGCACGGGCACATATCTCATCAACGGCGTGGAATACCCCTTCGGGAAGGGCGATATCTTCATCATCAACAACGATGATTTCCACGTGTGCAGGGAGGACCAGGAGCTGATCATGCAGGTGGTCATGTTCGATCCCTCCTTTTTGCAGAGCGGCTCGGCCAGTCTCTATGACTGCGAATATCTGCGCCCCTTTCTGGAGGCCTCCGGCTCGTTCTGCAATATGCTCCGGAGCGATGCGCCCTATACCCCGAAGCTGGCCGCTGTCCTCCGGGAGATCGAGGAGGAATACAAAAAAATGGACAAGGGCTATGAACTCATGATCAAGGCCCTTGTCCTGAAATTTCTTGCACTGATCGTACGCCATTTTCCGGCGGAGGAAAAGGCCATACCGCTTCCCGTCAGCCGGAAGGCCGCCGAGAAGATCCGTGATGTCATCCTCTACATTGACGAGCACTACTGTAAGGAGCTGCGGCTTCCGGAGCTGGCCGCACGTTTTTCCATGAGCGTGCCCTATCTGTCCAGCAGCTTCCGGACGCTCACCGGCATGCCGCCTATAGAATATATCATCCGCCGGCGCATTGCACGGGCCAAGGTGGAGCTGATGGCCACGGAAAAGAGCATCCTCACCATCTCCGGGGAGTGCGGCTTTGGCTCTCTGTCCAATTTCAACCATCTGTTCAAGACCTTTGCCGGCTGTTCACCGGGTGCATACCGGAGGGCGTAAGACCGCTTATACGTTTACTGTCTGCACCTGGCTCAGATACTTTTCTGCATAGAACCGGCACTTTTCGCCGTAGGTGTCGCTTTCCCGCTTCAGGGTGCGTACGCCCTCATGCATATTCATATCCTTGTTGGCCGCCTCCATCACACAGGCTGCTACATTGGAGCAGTGGTCAGAGGTACGTTCCAGGTTGACCAGAAGATCCGACCATACAAAGCCGGTTTCAATGCTGCATTCACCCTGCTGGAGACGCAGAATGTGATGCGCACGAAGAATTTCCTTCAGACGGTCGATCACATGCTCCAGCGGCTCAATGTCGGCGGCCGCCTCTACATCGCCGTCGGCAAAGGCTTTTACAGCCAGCGTCATGATCTCATCCACTGCCTCAGCAAGAACCGCCAGCTCTCTGCGGGCCGCCGAGGACAGACGCAGGCTCTTGTCATGCAGCTCCTGCGCAGATTCGATCAGGTTCAGGCCATGGTCGGAGATGCGCTCAAAGTCGTTGATGACATTGAGGATCTTGGCGGCCTCGGCGCTGTCCCGATTGCTGATCTGGTTGGCACTGAGCTTTACAAGATATGTACCGATGATATCCTCATAGTGGTCGGTTTTTTCTTCGTTTTCCTTTACCGTCTTTACCAGGGACGGGCTGTAGTCGGTCAGACAGCGCACGCCGTCCTTGAGGGACTGTACCGCACAGTCTGCCATTTCCAGTGCGAGGGCACGGCAGCGCTCCAGAGCAACGGCCGGGGTAGCCAAGAGACGCTCGTCCAGCTCAGTGACCTCATCCGGCTGCTTGGTTTCCGGCACAAGCTTGTAGGCCAGCTTTTCCAGCAGACCGGACATGGGCAGCAGCAGACAGGTACAGAGAATATTGAAGGAGGAATGGGCAACGGCAATGCCCGCCTGACTGGTCGCCTGATCAAAGAGCGCCGGCTTTACAAAAAGCTGCACCAGACTGAATACAGTCAGCCAGATGATCGTACCGATCACGTTGAAGGACAGGTGTACCAGAGCCGCACGCTTTGCGTTCTTGTTTGTACCGAAGGAGGAGAGGATCGCCGTAATGCAGGTACCGATATTCTGACCCATGATGATCGGGATGGCCGCACCGAAGGTAACCTGACCAGTCACCGCCAGCGCCTGAAGGATGCCGACAGAGGCCGAGCTGGACTGAATGATGGCAGTCAGGATAGCACCAGCCAGTACACCCAGGATGGGATTCTCAAACATAATGAACATGTCCCGGAACTGCGGAACATCGGCCAGACCGGATACGGACTCTGTCATGGAGTCCATGCCGAACATAAGGGTGGCAAAGCCCAGCAGGATCATACCGGTATCCTTCTTCTTGTCGCTCTTGCAGAACATGTAGAAGATGATACCCACCAGCGCCAGCACCGGGGTGAATGACATGGGCTTGAGCAGCTGTACGAATACATTGTCACTGCTGATGCCGCCCAGACTGAGGATCCAGGCGGTAACGGTTGTACCGATGTTTGCACCCATGATCACGTTGATGGCCTGCTTCAGGGTCATCAGGCCGGAGTTTACAAAGCCCACGACCATAACCGTAGTAGCGGAGGAGCTCTGGATAACAGAGGTCACGCCCAGGCCGGTCATCAGGCCGGCGATCTTGCCGGTGGTCAGCTTGCCCAGAATGGTCTGAAGCTTGCCGCCTGCACGGCGCTCCAGAGCCTGACCCATAATATTCATACCAAACAGAAACAGACACAGTCCGCCGATCAAAATCAATACGTCAAAAATACTCATGTTTCAATTCCTTTCGATTCTTTTCCTTTTCCATTTTCTTCAGAATCATTCAGCTTGTCACAGCCCCTTGTAAAGCAATAGGAGAGAAGCCCGCCGCCCAGAACGCACAGCACGCAGAACAGCAGATTTTCTGTTCCCAGCGCTTCGGCCGGGACGATCATCACCATGGTGGCCGCCACGATTCCGATGACACAGTGGGATGCGGCTGAATGCCAACGGTCAAACAGCCTTTGAATGCCCCTGGCCAGCAGCAGCACACACACCAGAAGTCCCAGCCCCATGGGCAGAAGGACATCAAGAGCCAGCTCTGAAATTCCCTCCAGCATGGGCTGATACAGCCCGAAAAACAGAAGCAGGGAGGAGGAGCTGAGACCCGGCACAATGAAGCTCAGGCCCCATAGCACACCGCAGAGCAGATAGCCCGGAATGCCCGGCGTGATGGTGAGAGTGCTCTGACCCTTCAGCAGAAGCAGAATTCCCAGCATGATGAGGAATCCGGCTGCGCAGGCCCCATAGGAGGCCCCGGTGCGTCCCCTTTCTCCGGCATCCCGCCAGAGGGAGGGCAGCGTCCCCAGAATAAATCCGATGAATGCGCAGGTCACCAGAGGGGCATTTCTTTCCAGCAGCATTCCGGCCAAACCCGACAGCCCCACAAAGCCTGCACCAGCACCCAGCAGAAACAGTCCCAGCATAAATCCATATTTCCGGAGATTTTTCCGAGGGCTGGACAGCGTTCCGATCAGGGGGCGGTACATACCAAAGGCGGCACAGAGTGTTCCGCCGCTGACACCGGGCAGGATCGCACCAAACCCCACCGCAGCGCCCTCCAGCAGCCAGACCAGCGGCCGGAGCAGACTTTTCATTTTATATCGTGTAATTGTCATTCTCCTTTCAGACAGGTTTTGAAGGCCAGAGCTCTTCCCTGCACCTTCTCCTATATTATACCATTAAATCGTGCCAAGATGCAGCTAAGAGTTTTTACGCAGTCTTTACTAAATCTTAACCTGCCGGCGGCACAATTTGGCACAATACCATATTGACAAAAGAAAGTATAGGGGATATAATAATAGAATTATACGATTTCTATTTCAGTCAGCCGAAAAAACTCTGAAAACATCCTTGCTAGCAGGGATAATAGTGTTGAAAACGTTCCCCCGGAACGTTTTCAAGGGAAACTTGCTTCGAATCGCAACAAGGGGAAGCGGTCTTGTTCGCTTTCATTTCCCCTTTCTCCGTGCGCCGGAAGCACGGCGCAGGGAATTTCGCCGTCAGCCCGAACGCCAGCGGAAATGCGTTCGGCAGACTCGCCCAAGGATGGCGAGCCTGCGGAGAGCGACCAGGGACGCTGCTCCACGAGCCCGTCCCCT
>JAFUQX010000017.1 GCA_017472145.1 Ruminococcus sp.
CGTCGCTCTGCTCCTCACTGCAAAAGGGGATTGCCAATTGTCAACAACAAAGCAGCCTGCACAAATTGCACAGACTGCTTCTGGTCACATCGCAGATTATTTTTGTTTTTTACACTGTCTACTTGACAGGGGGCGGGGCAGTCATTGAACTAAGCTCAGCGGTTTTTCAGCTGTATTTGTATTTTTTATTCGTTGTCCAGCAGGGCCTTGTAGAATTCGGAGTAATCACTACGGCCCTTGGAGGTGAATTCGATCGCCTCACGGGGATGTCTGTTCATCAGGCCGGTGAACATGTACTGGAGGTCATAGCCCCACACAACACCCTCCTCCTTGAGCGGGATCATGTACTTCTCAATGAATCTCAGCAGGGTATAGAGATTGTACTTGGGATTCTTCAAAAAGCCCCGCAGCAGCTCCATTGCACAGTTGCCGGCACCGCGGCCCATTCCCTGTACCGTTGCATCCAGATAGGATACGCCGTAGGACATGGTCTCAATGGTGTTTGCAAAGGCCAGATTCTGGTTGTTGTGCGCATGGAAGCCGATTTTCTTGTTTGTGCCCTCTACAGCAGCCAGATATACCTTGGCCAGCTCGCAAGCATTCTCCGGATAGAGAGAGCCGTAGCTGTCCACCAGGTAGATCACATCCACACTGGATTCCGCCAGCATCTTCAGCGCCTGCTCGACCTGATCCGTGCTGGCCTGGGAAATCGCCATAATATTACAGGTGGTCTCGTAGCCCAGAGAGCTGAAGTGCTCGATCATCTCAATAGCCGTGGGGATCTGATGAATGTAGCAGGCCACGCGAACCATATCAATGACACTCTCACTCTTGGGCAGGAAGTCGGTCTTGTAGTCACACCGGCCCACATCGGCCATAACTGCGATCTTCATATCGGAGGGATTGTCACCTACGATAGCCCGGATGTCCTCCTCCTTGCAGAACTTCCACTTGCCGAAGTCGCTTTCCTTGAACATGTTTCTGCTGGCTCTGTAGCCGAATTCCATATAGTCAATGCCGCTTCTCACATTCATCTTATAAAGCTCGGTGACAAACTCGTCCGTAAATGCAAAATTGTTGCAGAGACCGCCGTCTCTGATCGTTGCGTCCAGAACCTTGATGTCATCTCTGACATCCATCAGATTGCCTTTTCTCTCAGTCATTTTACTCGTCTCCTATCTTTAGTTTTTGGAATTTAAAGCGCTAAAGCGCCGGATCGTATATATTATACCACACCCAAACCAATTTGTCAACGCCATCTGCAAAAAAAATTATACAGAGCAAACCGCCCTGTTTTACTGCACATATCCGCACAAGAAAAAGCGGCACGCCATGTACGGCCTGCCGCTTTTCCATATATTTGAAAGGGTGGATTCTGTCAATAGTAAAAGTTTTATAACAGCAAACGCCCCGGGGTGGAGGCGTCGCTGCTATGATATAGGGATTATTGGGGATATGCTTCTGCATTGGGGTGAATACAAAAGCATTTTAGAGGATGTTACATACTCTTTTTGTTTAAGAGTATGGCTTTAGTATACCCCCTCATTGTGTGTGTTATGTGAAATGCGCCTGAAAAGAACCTGAAAAGAAAAAGATGTGATTTCTCACAAAACCCATGCATAAGGACCCCGCAGCTGCACATACTATCTGCACGCCGGATCTCCCGGCCAAACAGCGAAAGGAAGTATGTATCATGGAAACAACACGTAAGAATCCCTGCATCAAGTGCACTGTCAGCCAGTGCAAGCACAACATGGTATCGGAGAACTACTGCGTTCTGGACAGCATCCGCATCGGCTCTCACGAGCAGAACCCGACCGTTCCGGAGTGTACCGACTGCGAGAGCTTCGTAAAGCGCAGCGGTGCATGCTCCGGTGAAGGCTGCACATTCTGAGCATAAGACAAATCATAAAAAATCCCCTCACAGAGCCGGAGCCTGTATGGCTTTCGGCTCTCATTTTTACTGCTACGTAATGCTTGTATCATATTTTTGTTAAATGTGTACAAATCTCAGAACGAAAAATCAATCAAAACGGAAAAATAGGTGACAATTCAGAAAAAAATGCGCAAAAGCTCTTGTATAATTCTGGAGAATGGGGTATAATAAAGCTACGATCTATTTCAAGGAGGCGGATACGTATGTACGATAAGACCATGACCTTTTCGGTCAACGATGAGAAAGAAATTGAGATGAAGAAGAATCTGACCATTGTGTACGATGCGCTGGTTCAGAAGGGCTATAACCCTGTGAATCAGATCGTTGGTTATATTCTGTCCGAAGACCCGACATACATAACCACATATAACAACGCAAGAAGCATCATCCGTCACATTGACAGAGACGAGCTTTTGCAGGCTCTGGTAAAGTCCTATATCAACAACTGAGGACAGAGCCGCTCAATATCTTTTGAAGCGTACAGCATCGGTGCACGGACAGTGTGCCGATGCTTTTTTGCATTTGCTGCTTTTTCGACGAAATATTTCCTTGCATGCCGCTGCATCCGGCGGATACAATATATCCTGCGGAGCGATCCGCAGAAGGAGCAGCACGGACTATGACAAAACGACACAAAATTTCCGCAGCCGCAGCGGCTCTGGCTCTGATCCTGTGCACAGCAGGCCAGCCGGTGCAGGCGCTCAGCAGCACATCCATCGGCTATGGACAGGGTACGGCGGTGGACAGTCAGAACTGTCCCAATGATGCACGGGCCTTTGACTCACAGTATGCACAGTATGAGGCCTATGCCACCACGCCCGACCAGGAACGGATCATCCTGACCTTTGACCAGGGCTATGAGAATGGCTACACATCCGCCATTCTGGATACGCTGAAGGAAAAGGGCGTTTCGGCCATTTTCTTTCTGACCGGCGACTATGCAAAAAAAGAGACAGAGCTGGTAAACCGGATGATTGACGAGGGACACGTGCTCGGCAATCATGGCATGACCCATGCGGATCTGACTACACTGACCGAGGACGAAGCAAAACAGGAGATCATGGAGCTGCATGAATACGTGAAGGACATCTATGACTATGAGATGCAGTATTTCCGTTTTCCCTGCGGGACGTATTCGGAGGAGCGTCTGGAGACCCTGCACCAGCTGGGGTATAAGACGCTGTTCTGGAGCTATGCCTATGTGGACTGGCAGACAGACGCACAGCCCAGTCCGGAGACTGCTCTGGAGGGGCTGAAGAAAAGTGCACACGGAGGAGAAATTCTCCTGCTGCATTCCGTATCGTCCACAAATGCACAGATCCTCGGAGACGCCATTGACGCATTCCGCAGTGCTGGGTTCATCGTTTAACGTATAACTATCGAAAAGGGGCTGCAAGCGCAGCCCCTTCAGTCTGTAGGAAAAGTCGGATTTTCCGCATAAGGCTCCCCTTAGTAAGGGGAGCTGTCGGCACGAAGTGACGACTGAGGGGATTGAAAAAGCACGCAAAATCGTAAGTTTTCTCATGCCTTACAATCCCCTCCGTCACG
>JAFUQX010000018.1 GCA_017472145.1 Ruminococcus sp.
TAATTCCTCTATGCAGATCATTTCATACTGGCCTCGTTCGTCTCTTTTCGTTGCTAACATTTCTGCCACCCGCCTTTTTTTCTATTATACCATATCTATGCGAAAAAGCCAAGCTCTTGCTTGGCTTTTTCGACAGACTGAGCTCCCCTTGCTAAGGGGAGGCTTTCAAAGATTTTTTCGACAAGCAAAGGCCTTCCCAGAGCAAAAGGGGAGGCCTTCACTTTGTAAGGATGTTACAAATCTCCCGGCCGGGAATTGTCTCAAACGCCAAAACGGACAAGAGAGGAAGAGATTTATACGATTTTATCTTGACAGCAGGAGAGAGATGTTGTATAATAAAAAGGAAAAAAGCGGAGGGGTGTCGATTCGTGCACCGCCGCCGCAGCGAGAGGATGGATACTATGTTCAAGCGAATTCTTGCAGCCGTGATCATCATTCTGCTGTCTCTGCCCCTGCTGGGGATGCAGGCCAGGGCCGCTGAAAAAACCGTCACACGCCAGATCAATCTGGTCTATGATGACTCCACCAGCATGCGGGATGGCGGCCAGACCACCTGGTGTCAGGCCAAATACGCTACCGAGGTCTTTGCGGCCCTCATGGAGGAAAACGACACCATGCATGTCTACGCCATGAGTGACTATTCATCGCCCCGTCTGGCGCTCTCCGGAGCGGATGGGGCGGCCCATAATGCATCTCAGGTTCATGAAATGCTCACCTCAATGAATGGAACGCCCTTCGCCGCCGTGGAAAAGGCCTATGCCGATCTGGAGAATTCCTCCGCAGACGAAAAGTGGCTGGTCATCTTTACGGACGGCGCTTTTGCAGATGAAGGCAACAACGCAATGATGCCTGCCAGCCTGAACAATTTCTTTTCCGGGAAATCAGATGATGTACAAGTTATGTACCTGGCCATCGGGGACAAGGCCTTCGCCATCAACGAGGACGAGGGGAAGGGCATCTATTCCGAAAAGGCCACGGACGGGAAGGACGTGCTCCGGAAGCTCACCGGAATGAGCAACCGCATCTACAACCGCAACAAGCTCGAGGTGGACGCAAAGAGCCGTACATTTTCCTTTGACGTACCGATGTCGGAGTTGATCGTTTTCGTTCAGGGAAAAGGCGTGACCCTTCAGGGTCTGAGCGGCCCGGACGGAGCGGCCCTTTCAGCCGACAGTGCGGCCCAGGTGCGCTACAGTGAGCAGGCCGATGTGAATTTTTCCCCCGGCGCATTTCCCTTTGACGATTCCCTCCAGGGGCAGATTGCCTATTTTACGGGCGATTTCGCCGCCGGAGACTATACAGTGGACTGTGAAAATGCACAGACCATCGAGGTCTATTACAAGCCCAATGTGGACATTCTGGCCATGCTCACCGACAGCGAGGGGAATGTCTATTCGCCAAGTGACCCCATCCGTCCGGGGGCGTATACCCTGTCCTTCGGCTTTGTAAAGCCGGGTACGGATGAGATCCTGGAGGCCTCCGACCTGCTGGGAGATGTCAATTTCACGGCTTCTCTGACTGTGGACGGAACGGACTCCGGCCGTACATATGAAAACGGGGACACCATCGAGATCACCGAGGGAAGCCAGGCGGTCCTCCAGGCGCAGGCCGAGTATCTGGACGGGAACTCTGTCCGCACGGAGCTGTCCTATCGTGTCCTCCAGGGGCATACACTTTCCATGAAGGTCGGAAAGAGTCCGGACTACACGCTTACCATGGACGGCTTTGAGAAGGACGATCAGCCCATCACGGTGACTTTGCAGCCCCAGGAGGGAGCGATCACCCCGGAGATCTGGGAGCAGATGGAGACCATTCAGATCAGCCCGGCAGATGAGGAGGTGCGCTTGGGTACATTCAAGGTGGAAAAGACCGATGTTCCGGGCGTTTTTCACATCTTCCCCACCGTCTGGAATGACCGTGTGCTGTTATGCTCCGTGGGAAATATCCCCCTGGAGATCTCTTTTTCCCAGACCATCGATGGAGAGCTTTGGCAGGGAGAAGGCACTGGCTCTGTGGAGATCACGGACGGCGTTCCCGGTGCGGTACGCAGTCTCCCCTGGCTCATTGCACTGGCCGTGCTGGTGCTGATCCTCCTGTTTGTCCTCTGGTGGATGACACGTAAGGTGCTGCCGAAGCGGATTGTGCTCGTGCCGGATACCACGGAGTTCTTTATTGGCCTGGGGAAGGCCGAGGGCGTGCAGGCTTCTATCAAGTATAACCGGAGCGCACGCACCCTGAAAATGTCCACGCCGCCCTATTCCGTAGACCCGGAGTGCGAGGGCAGTATGACCATCACCCTGCGGCCCTGCGACCGCCGCTATGTGAAATCCTCCCGGAGACGGGTCGAGGTGGTCTCCGTCCATGCGACGCATAATGTCTACCAGATCTCGATCTCCCATGTGGATTTTGAGTGCAATGAAAACGGCAAGTGGGTGCTGTCCGGGGCTGAGGAGGGGCAGAGCTTCGTCCTGTCCATGCGGAATCCCAACCTGGAGCTGAAAACCGGCTCAGCCGCCAATCCGGCCTCCCGGTGCTCCTGCGATGTGAAACATCTGTGATCAGAGAATTTCTGGTTCAAATCGGACTTTGCCTTTATTTCTCCCAGATAAACAAAACTCGTACAGTCCGCAAGATTTGTCGCTGCGCTCCGCTCTTGCTATGTACGCTCATTCCGCATGACGGCTTTTCTTGTCTGGATGCGCAGACTTCCTATTGGAACAAACAGAAATGGATAAGCTTTTTATATTATGCGGAATGAGCCTGATCGTTCGGCCTGAAGCAGACGTAAGCCTTAACTTGCTTCGTCATGGCTGCTCCGCAGCCATCTGGGACTCCTCGTCCCAGACCCTACGCCAGCATTTTCTGAAGAAATTGCTGGACCAAAAAGACTTCATAATTCCAATGCAAATATACAATTTTATGATGGAGGTTTTACAATGGTAATGAAAAAAGAAAACGTAAAGTACAATTCCACCCCGGCTACGATCTTTATCGGCTGTGGCGGCATCGGCTCGGATATCGTGGCCAGAGTCGCTGAATTGTGCCACGGCGATGAAGCTGAACGCATCCGCTTCGTGGTGCTCGATACCAACGCCAACGACCTGAAAAAGGTGGTCAAAGGCTCGGCTGAGATCACCTCGATCCAGACTTCCTCGACACAAAATATTCTTGACTATCTGAAAAATGATGAGGATGCACGCCGCACCTGGTTCCCCAACAACACCACCCTCTATCCCAAAACTGTGTCCGAGGGCGCTGGCCAGGTCCGGGCCATCTCCCGACTGGCGATGAACACCACCATTAAGATCGGCCACATCCAGCGGCTCTACCGGGAGATCGACAACCTCTTCCTCAAGGACGGCGGCGAGTTCAAGCAGGCCCTCCGGGTGGTCATCGTCTCCTCGGCGGCCGGCGGCACAGGCTCGGGTATCGCCATGATGGTGGGTATGATGGTGCGCCAGTACCTCCATCAGCATTACCGGGAAAAGTCAGCTCTCATCCGTGGCTTCCTGCTCCTGCCGGGCGTGATGGACAGCGGCACCATCCGCACTCAGTCCGAGCGTCAGAGCCTGCGCAGAAACGGCTATGCCACCATCAAGGAGATCAACGCTTTCATGATGAATGCCTCCGGCTTCTGCGGCGTGCGCCGGGAGCTGAGCCGCTTCCGGGATATCCATGTGGATGTGCCCACCGCAGACAACGACACCGAACGCCTGAGCGCTCTGCCCTTTGACTTCTGCTTCCTCCTGGATCGGGTGGACAATCAGCAGGAGAGCATGCAGACCCTGGAACAGTACAAGGCCTTTGCCGCACAGAGCCTCTATGAGCAGAATATCGGCGCTATGCAGGCCTGCTCCTTCTCTATGGAGGACAATATCATCAAGGAGTTTGCCAATGCGGAGAATCTGGGCCGCAACCGCTTCGGCGGCATCGGCTCGTCCGTCCTGCGCTACCCCTATGAGGAGATCGCAGACTATGTGGCCTATACCCGGGCCATGGAACGGATCGGCGGCGGCAGTGAAGCCTCCGACTGGTCTAAGTATGACAAAAAATATAAAGAAGAATTTGAACAGTTCAAGAAGAAGAGAGGACTTACCGCTGATAAAGAGCCGAACCGAGGGGCGATCTATGTGGCCGCTCTGAACAACGATGAGCACCGCTTTGGTCAGGACATCAAGCGGGAGCTGGCTCCCATGGGCAATGTAAGCGTCTCGGCCCCGAAGCAGGCGGACTCTCTCCTTAACAATATTTTCACGGAGATCCTCTCCTCCTTCACCAGCCTTCCGGCCATCAGCAGCAAGCAGTCTGCTGTGGAAAGCTACAAGAAGGTCATCGATTATAAGAATGACGGCGGCGCAAGCGGTACAGGCTCGGTAAAGCTCTCCAACCTGCGGGCCTATGAGACACAGGTCAAGAAGGAGGCCTACAGCTTTGCCAAGGCCAAGGCCCAGGCCATGTTCTTTGATTCTCCCAATATCAAGGGAACGGCCGTCAAGCCCTTCCACATCGAGTCTGTGCTCACCGCTCCCGGCGGAAGCATCCACCCCAATGCCGTGCGCTATATGCTCTATCTGGTACAGCAGAAGATGGAGGAGCAGCATCAGGCGGCCAAGGTCAGTGTGGACGAGATGAACGAGAAGCTCAAGAACTATGCGCCCAACGCCTCCAATCCCGCCATGTTTGATGCGAAGATGCGTGCCTCCAAGATCGAGGAGTGCACCATCGATGAGCTGGTGGAGCTGGAAAGAGAAGTGGCCACCCTGAAAGACCGTCTCGAGGGCTATGACCCGAACAAGCTCTATGAGCAGTATAACGTGGTATTCCCGGCCTATGCAAAGGCTGTGCTCAGCTACCGGGAAGCCGTTCTCAAGTCGGCCGCTTTTGAGGTGGGTCTGGACTATCTCCACCGCCTGTGCCAGGAATTCGAGCGTTTCTATGGCACCTTCGGCGTGAAGGTCACCGAGCTGAAGAAGAAAAAGGAAAGCATTGTGGACGGCCTGCGCTTCCGCAGAGGACAGTTTGTGTCCAATGTGTGCGGCACAGAGAGACATCTTCAGGCGATCCTCAAGGACTGCCCGGAAAGCTCCGACGGCCTGCTCCTGCCCTCTGACCTCAACGCCGATATTCTCGAGGCCATCAAGAGAAATACACGCCTGCGCAAGGAATATGAGGGCGACCCCAGAGCCGCAAACCAGACCCTGGATATCTTTGATGAGGTGCTGATCGACTATTTCCGTGGTGCGGTTCGTGAGGATTGTGCCGAGATCATCGATCTGAATATTGTCGATGCCATTCGCCTGGAATGCCGTCTGGAGGCCCGCTTCAAGGCCGAGGACAGCGTGGAGGAGCTGACCGACCCCAGTGATGCAGCGCCCACGCTCACCCAGCAGGAGGAGTATCTCTCCGGCAAGATCCGCTATGGCCACCGCCTGGCCGCTCCGGGCATTACCGGACCTCGCTTCGATGAGCCGAGAGATGTGTGCGCCTGCGCCTACAGCGTGACCCTGAAAAGCCTCAAGGGCGTGGATGTAAAGGCCCTCTTTGAGGTGGAGGGCATCCATCCGGAGGAGACCGACACCGTTTCCAAGTATGAGATCCGCTTCTTCAATGCCCTCTATAATCTGACCCCGGACAGACTGGCCCGCTTTATGAACCCCGAGTCCTGCAATAGGAAGGACTTCCCCGGCGAGACCAGCCCCGGTATCTACTTCTCCGCTTATCATAATTACATCCAGGATATCGGCCCGGATTCCACCAAGAGCGCAGCCATTTCCCTCCACATCGACAAGAGATGGGACTCCGTGGCTGAGCTGCCGGAGCTGGATATGAAGGTGCAGTATGCAGAGATGGTACGGATCCATATGGCCCTGATCTATGGCCTGGTTTATGATATGATCAAGACACGCCCCTCCTCCCGCCACGACGCCAAGAAGCGTATCTTCGAGCTGGAGGACAGCGAGGGTGAGCTGATCCCGTTTGTTGTATCCAACGGCACAGAGTGCGATGAGTTCTACGAGGTGCTGGATGCCCTCTACCGGGATCGTGCAGCGGTGAAGCTCATCCATAAGACCACCAAGAGCCGCAGCCGCTATGACATCGAGAAGAACCACCGCTACAACGAGACGGCCTTCTACCACGATCTGAACATGTTCCGCATCGGCGACGGCCACGAAGACCCCACCAGCCTCTTTGAGATCCCGCTGGCCTACTACAACTCCCTGCCCAGAGTCAAGATGGATGACAACGAGCTGTCCATTATGATCGACAGCGTCATCCGCATCCTGGAAGAGGAGGTCGCCAAGTATGAGCAGCCCTTCGATCAGATGCCCTATCTGGTGGAGATCCTGGAGGAGCAGTTCAGGCTGCTGGTGGAGAACTTCTGCAACGAGGAATATAACGAAAAGTATGATATCCGCAAGAATTCTGACATCCAGGATAACGTGGTGATCGGCATGGTGCTGCGCAAGGTCTCCAACAAGATCAAGCAGTCCCAGGTATCCGACTGCGATGACCGGGCCCGTGCATTGCGTCAGCTGGTTCGGGGTCAGAGATAATGACGGAAATGTTTCTTTCAGAAGGGAGGTGAGCCTGTGTTTACCGTTGTCATCTGCGAAAAGAAGCTCCTCAAGAAGCTGGAAAAATATCATCTGCTCCTGGCCCCGCTCCTGAAATCCAGAGAGGTCGTGTTCTGTGAATGGTACAGAAAGGCCGACAGCCTCAGCGCCATGGTCCCGGAGCTGGAATCGGTCGTGGGAAAGCACACCGAATGGCGTGCCATCCTCGTTTCTTCCGAGGGAAAGGAGAAGATCAATCCCTTTGATTATACCGGCTATCAGGAGAAGCGCACCGATGCCATCCAGCGGTATGGCTACGACCCCGGAAATGCAGACAGTCTCCGGGAGCAGCGGTTCAAAAGCTACAGAAAGGCTGCGTCCAATCCTCTGGTGCGGCTGGGCTGTGCCCTGTGCGGCTGTCCCGTAGGGGAACAGCTTCTGGATGCGCCCTTTGAAACAGAGAAGCTCCTGACCGGGGAGATCGGAATAGAGGAGGTCATGCTCCACCGCACCCTGAGAGATCTGCCCAGCCGTTCGAGTGCGGTGCATACGCTCCAGACCCTTCACCGGGACAAGCTGCTCTCCTTCGTTCAGGAGGCAGACGAGCAGAAGGTGCTCTTTGCCATCGAGGAGGGGGACGCCCATATGCTGGCCCAGCTCCTGGGTTATCTGGGAAGCGAGCGGCTCATCCGGCTGCTCACCGAC
Organism: Ruminococcus sp.; assembly: GCA_017472145.1. GTDB lineage: Bacteria > Bacillota > Clostridia > Oscillospirales > Ruminococcaceae > Ruminococcus_C. The sequence continues at coordinate 7,260 of JAFUQX010000018.1, forward strand.
AGCGATCCCTGCTATGCCGATCCGGAATATACCGAGAAGATCATCGACAATACAGCGAAAATGCAGGCCCTCTCCAGCTTCTCCCAACGGTTTGTGCTGAAGAATCCCAGGCCCTCCGAGGTGCTGTGCATCGCCCAGCGGTGCACCGATACCACACGCCATCAGGTCAATGTGCGGTGGCAGGACAGCGATGAGCTGCAATATTCCCGGTTCTCTGAGTTCAACCTCCTGCCGGATATGCTCCGGTATATGATCTTTGACCTCCACGAGTCCGACTGCTGCTCCTATGAGTACGATGTCCTGCGCTTCCTGACCTTCCTGCTCATCACCGCCGCCAATGACATTCCCCCCGGCCTGCTGGAAAAGAACCGGGTCTATGTGGCGGACTGTATCAATAACACAGAACAGTTCACAAAGCTGTTTGCATCATATGACAAAAAGCTCCGGAATACCGAAAAGGCCATCGTTCAGATGCAGGAGCTGCTCCACAGACGCAGTGAGGAGGAGGTGGACACCAGCTCCCTCATGAAGCAGGCTCAGACGGAGGTGACCGTTCCGGTGACGTTTGATCTTCCCCCGGAGGAGCTGAAGGAGGCCCGACTCCTTGTGAAGAAGATCGGCCTGGCCGGAGACTGTCCCCAGGATGAAAAGGAGGTCATCTACCCGCAGTTCGAGCGGATCTATGACCGCTTCAAGCGGATGCTTCAGCAGCCCAGACGTGCGGTGAAGCGTGCGGTGGATATCATGCGCACCCACAACCGCATTGAGGATATCAGCGCTGTCTATCTGGATCCCCTCCAGACAGAGGTCCTGGAGGAAAAGGCACAGGAGATCGAGAAGGAGATCCTCTTTTCCAATACCATCGATCTGTATCAGGAGGCCTGGTACAAGGAGCGCCTTCAGGAGGAGGAGGGCAAGGTCAGAGGCTGTGTGGATACACGCCTGACCCGGAAGGTCACCGTGGCCGGCGGTGCTGTGGTTCTGGGGGCCTTCTTCGCCGGCTTTGTGCCCATGCTTCTCTCTGCGGAGAATACCGTCTCCACCCTGGGGAATTCCCTGCTCTTTGCCCTGGGCGGATGCCTGGCTCTGGCTGCGGCCGGAATGGGCCTGCTGCTGATCCTGCGCCAGGATGTGAAAAAGGTCATCAAGGGCTTCAACGGCGTTTCAAGGGCCATTGCCGATACCATTACCCATTCCATGAATACCTACTCCATCTTCCTGACCAAGGTCTGCTCCTTTATGCGGATCCGTTCGGTGCTCAATTCCTTCCGGGAATTTGAAAAGCAGGAGATCGTGCAGCACCGGATCTATGACAAGCATCTGAGCGATATCCGGCGTATCCGTGCGGAAATTCATGAGATCTACCGGGGCTGTGACCTGTCCCTCTATGAGCCTTCCGGCGAGGAGGAATTCTACGAATATGACTATACGATCCTTATGGATTATGACTATTTCCCGGCCTACAAGGCCAGCGTGTGCACCATCCCCTTTATGCAGGAGGGATGTACGGTGCAGATCCCCGTGGACTTTGTGGATCAGATCACGCTGAGGAGAGAGGAGCTTTATGATGTATGATGCTGTAAAAATGCTCCTGGCTTCTCTGCCCTTTCTGGGCCTGACCCTGTTGGGAGAGAAAATCAACCTGAAAAAAGTAAACCGCAGCCGGCAGATCCTCATGCCTGTGCTTTCGGTGCTGGCCTGTCTCTATCTGCTGGTAAAGACGGATGATATCAATCAGGGGATCCTGGACCTGATCCGAGAGATCCCGGAGTGGCTGATGGATCTGTCCCCGGAGCTTTCGGCCTATGCGGAGCAGCTGCTGCAAAGTGTGGACTGGAGCTACTGGATGACCTATATCTCCTGTCCGGTGATGCTCATCGGCTATTACCTCATCAAGGCGGTGCTGCTGCCCATTCTCTCCGCTGTTTTCTCCGGGAGCGGCTTTCTCGTCACCAGCCTCAAGGGGCTGTTCTACCAGGAGGAGACCGATCTGAGCTTCTGGTCCGTCAAGGAGAAGTATGCTCAGCTGCGCCGGTATTACAAGGTGTTCTTCTATGCAGCGGCCATTATCGCATCCCTGATGCTGACCCTGTGCCGGATGCTGATGGACAATGAGATCCTGAGCGCCCCCTTTTATCCCGTGTTCGGAGTGCTCATCGTAGGAGAGCTGTACTTTGCCCTGGACGGCCTGAGACGAAAGGAATATTTCACCACCGTGCTGGGAGAGGATGAGGAGGCCGCCCATGTGGTCAACTACTCCCTCATGCGCAAGTTCCTGCGCTCGGCCTTCCGTGCACACCTGATGAAGGAGGATACGGTCATTCAGTACGGGGAGGCCTCCGGCGTGTCTGTTACTGATGTCATCAAGGAGCTGGAAAAGGATACCGATCCGGACATCTCCCTGTTCGGACAATATCTCAGCCAGGTGCACAGAACCGGCTTTTCGCTCAACACCGACTATATTCAATCGGTGGAATCCCTCCTGCGGGGACGGAGCGTGCTCTTTAACAATCCCTTTTACCACGACCTTGTGCCCTATATCTTCTACCCCATGAACCGTGTGCTCATGAGCCACAAAAAGGTCATGGTGGTGCTGGGACGGCATCGGACCGAGGAGGATGTGACTGCGTGGCTTCAGGACGGTGTGGCTTCGGTTACGAGAGTCCCTCAGATGTGGCGCATTGGCGTGCTGGACGATTCCGACCAGGAACTGGATATCGGCATCATGACCCGCTCTGATGTCCATAACGGCGCTCTCCACCAGAAGAAAAAGGCCTTCTTCTCACAGGTGGAATATGTGATCCTCCTGGAACCGTCCAAGCTCATCTCCACCGCACAGATCGGATTGAATTCCATCATCAAATACTGCCGCAGCGAGGAGAAGAATATCGTCTGCTGCTCCTTTGATAAGAACTGTGACGGCCTGGTGGATGCGCTCTCCCACATTCTCATGACGGATATTCAGGAGGTGTCTGCCACCAACAGGAGCAACGGCACCTATTCCTACATGTGCTGGGACTATGACCAGATGTATTGGCAGCACCGGCTTTTCCCGAATATCTCACGATATCGGGGTATTGGCACAGAGCTGTCCCTGGCCGCCCTGAAAAATCAGGTGGAGACTACCGCCTGGTACGGCGGCGAGACCTATCCGGTTGCCGATCAGCTCTGGATCGACCGGCAGTACTACTATGACCTCATGCGCTATGCAGGACTTCCGGCCCGGCAGGAGGAGGTCTCCGAACGCTTCCGCTTCAGACCCACCTTCTGGGATGCCAGAAGACGCCCCTATCAGTATATAACCGTGGAGGACGAAGCCTGCAATATGTTTGAGATGGTCCGGGCCTTCTCCACACGCTCTACCCGTCAGGGCTTTGTGAATGTCATTTCGGGAGACTATCTGCTGAAGGATTATATGGCCGATAATGCGTCCATTTTCATGGCCGATCCAAAGGCCATTCCCTGTATCGTTGCGGACTATGCACGCACCGCCCGGAATGTGACCATCCGTCTGCTGCTCATGCTTTCCTCCGGCCCGGTCAGCGAGGAGGATATTCTCAAGGAATTTGCCATGATGGGCCGTACGGTGCGCAATGTGAGAGAGACCCTCTGGTGTGAGATCCTCAAGTGCTATACACCGTGTTCCGTGCAGATCGATGCGCTGAGCGTCCTTCAGAAGGAGCTGGAGCTGTGCGACCCGCAGACCGGAGAGCGATGTGTCTTTGATGAGAGCATGCTCTATACCGAGCGCAGATATTCGGTAGCCAAGAACCGCTACGAGACGATGTACTGCATCGAGGACAAGAACTTCCTGCGCCTGGTGTGCGGTGAGCTGCGCAGTGCCTCCTATATCGCAGAGGACGAAAAGGGCGGCCGCCACTTTCTGGGTGCGGAGCTGTACGGACATATTTTCCAGCGGCATCTGCCGGGACAGTTCTTTGTCTTTGATGGAAAGTATTATGAGATGTGCGCCCTGGCGGATGATGGCCATGTCATTGTCCGGCGTGCAGCGGACCATATCCACGGACGAAAATATTACCGTCAGCTTCGCCGGTATACCATCGGCAGTCATTTCCTGGCTGAGCGTACCGGCGGCGAAAGACGAATGGACGACATCCATGTCACCCTGGAATATGCCGATATTACGGTGAATACCAGCGCTTATCTGGAGATGGATACCGCCAGCGATTATATGACCGCAAGGCGTGTGGAGATCAGCGGCATTCCGGAGAGAGCCTATCGCCGCAAGCAGCTGCTCCGCCTGGAGTTCCCGGCTCTGGATGTGTATGAGGCCTATACCCTGGCCTTTCTCATGAACGAGGTCTTTGCTTCGCTCTTTGCGGAGAACCAGAGCTTCATTGTGGCCACGGCCATTCCGCCGGCTGAGGATGAAAACACCGACTCTGATGGGCCTTGTGCGTATCCTCTGACCTATACGCTCCAGGATGACTCCGCTGAAGGAAAGGCCTGCATCTGCATTATCGAGGACAGCCAGACCGATCTGGGTCTGCTGGTGGCCGTGGAGCGGAATCTCAGCAGGATCATGGGGATGGTCTATGACTATCTGGACTGGCATCAGTGGAAAACCGAGGACAGCAAAAAGCCCCGGCCCAAGGACGAGCCGGAGGAGATCCCGGAGGATGAACCTGCGGAAAAGAAGAAAGGCTTTTTCCAGCGGCTCGGGGAGAAGATCAAGGAAATCATCGAGCGGATCAAGCGCCGCTTCATCAAGGAGGACGAACCGGAAAAGGAGCTTCCCGATCCGGAGCAGCCCCGGATGCATGCAGATATGAGCACAGCACCGGAGCAGGGGGAGGATATCCCGGAAACAGAGACGGAGACAGAACCGGAGGACGATTCCGCAGAACCAGAAGGCGATGGAATCGAGATCGAAGCCGAGGAAGAGGAGGCCACCAGGGTCCAGGCCAGCACGGATGAGCGGCCGCCCTATTTCAGGAAGAATTTCCTGCTTCTGGGTGGTGCAAAAATTCCGGCGGTTCTTCATACGGCAGAGCTGCACAGACAGCTGGAGAGAGCCGGCTATGAGAAAAATCCGCTGACACAGGCCCGGACCGGCCGGTACAGCAGCTATGACTGGGATCAGTATGATCCCCACCGGAGAGGTACACACTTCTGTGATTTCTGCGGCGTTGAGCTGGTGGGTACGGAATATGAGGTGCTGGCCGACGGCCGTGAGCGCTGTATGAGCTGCGGACGGACAGCGGTGAAGACTGCGGAGGAGTTTACAGAGATCTTCAAGGAGGTCATGAGAAATATGGAGGCCTTCTTTGGCATCCAGTTCAAGTGCGGAATTCATGTGGAGATGACCACCGCTCAGAAGATCCAGCGTAAGATCAATGAGAAGTTTGTGCCCACAGCCGGCTTTGACGCAAGAGCCGTTGGGCTGGCGGTGAAAGACGCCGCCGGATATAAGATCCTCATCGAAAACGGTGCGCCGAGAATTTCCTCCATCATGACCATTGCCCATGAGCTGACCCACATCTGGCAGTACCTCAACTGGGATGAAAGTCACATCCGCAGGAAGTACGGACGCTCCAAGCGGACGGAGGTATATGAAGGAATGGCCATGTGGGTGGAGATCCAGTACGCCTTCCTCATCAATGAGAAGGAGGCCGCTAAGCGCACAGAGATCTCTACTATGAAACGACAGGATGAATACGGACGGGGCTTTCTGCTCTATCAGGAGCGGTATCCCTTCTCCGAGGGCAATGCCATCAGCAAGCCCACTCCCTTTATGTATAAGGATAGTCCTTTATAAGAAAGAAGAGCTGCTGCAGCATTTCATCATTGCTTGCAGCAGCTCTTTTCTTGTCCCGATGCTGGAAAATAAAGAGCCTGCGGTTTGATCAGCCGCAGGCTCTTTTTGTGTATAATATTCACTTTACATAAAAATCAACTGCTTCATCCGGACCAGATCGAAGATGGTCACACATCCGTCTCCGGTGAGGTCACCGCTGAGCGGGGATGTAAGCCCGCCGGCTCCCGCCAGATGTTTCTGGGTCATCACCATATCCGCAAGCGTGAATGCGCCGTCTGCGTTGACATCGCCCTCTGTATCCGTGCCTGTGTCGGTGCAGTATACATTCTCATACATGGTCTCTGCCCAGATGCGCCGCATTTCCGCATAGCCCTCGCTGCTGGGATGAACACCGTCTCCGCTGAGCATCTCCGGATGCTCCCGGAAATAGGCGTCAAAATCAGGCCCGTGTACAACCTGAGGGTATTCCGTATAGATCTGCTGCACCTTTGCATTGTATGCATCCAGATAGGCATTTACCCCGGCTTCCGCAGCATAGGGAATGGTCGGCAGTACAGGGATTTTCCCGGCGGCCAGGACGGCCTCGATCATATAGACCGTGTTTTCGTAATATTTTTCAGCGCCTGTCTGATTGCCCCACGCATCATTCGTTCCATAGGCGATACTGACGTACCTTCCGGGATAGGTGGAGAGCCACCGGTCAATGTGACTGCGGCCGTCTGTACTGGTAATGCCGCCGATCCCACCGTTTTCCTGCACAGGGAAGTACCGGGAATCCAATGTATGGATGTGCGTGGCGAAGCCTGTGCCGTAGCAATTGTTCATACCGCCGGCCGTGATGGAATCACCCAGGAAAATCCAGCTGTCGGTGACGCCGTCGGATACATCATGGATGTCCAGGTTGATGCTGATGTTTCCGCTGTCCTTGCCGTCTGCGCCTGTGATGTGTATGCGGATCCAGCTGCTGCCCTCCATGTCTACAATATGCTGACGGGAGCTGAGGGTATTGCCCTCCACCGTCTCCACGATCTCCCAGCCATCCTCCGGATACGTGCCGCCGGGTGCGTCATTGATCTCGATGGTGTAGTCTGAAGGCTCCATGTTCCGTGAAACATACATTCCCACCGAATCGTAGGAGCTGGTGTTATACCACACCGCATTGACCGTCTTCCGATTCTCCTCAGGCACGGCGGAGAGATCATAGGCAAGATAATCCGGGGCTGTGCCGTTCCAGAAGGAGAAATAGTGCTCGTCATTGGCAGCTGTGGCCTGACCCGTGCCGGAATAGGCCGGACAGCCGCGGCTGATGACCGGGTTGGAAACCATCGCTGCACTGGCCGGAAGGGCGGCCATACTCCAGGTCGTACCCATTGCAGCCACTGTCAGAACGGCTGCTCCTTTAAAAAATCGTTTCATCCTGTATCATCCTTTCATGTTTTTGTCTGTGCTTCGGGAATCTGCTTTGCTTTATATATTATACCACATGTACAAACACTTGGCAAGGACAGGAAAACTTTCTGCCTGACTTCATAGGAGTTGCCAAAGTGCAGATTCTGTGGTATAATTAAGAAAAATACAATAGACAGAAGGAGCTTTTGGAAATGCCAATCACAACCATACTTTTTGATCTGGACGGAACACTCGTCCCCATGGATCAGGATATATTCATCGGAGATTATTTCAGACGGATCGCCGCAAGCCTTGCACCTCATGGCTATGATCCGAAAAAGCTTGTGGATACGATCCTGCGCGGCACGGAGGCTATGATCCGGAATACCAGCGGCCGGAGCAATGAGGCGGTTTTCTGGGAGACGGCCGTGTCTCTCTATGGAGAGCAGCTCCTGGAGGATAAGCATCATTTCGATACATTCTATGAGATGGAGTTTGACAAGATCAGGGATGTGTGCGGCTATAATCCTGCGGCCGCCGAAACGATACACAGCCTGAAGGAGGCTGGATATCGTGTGATCCTGGCTACGAATCCCATTTTCCCGGCCCGTGCCACAGAGCAGCGCATCGGATGGGCCGGACTCAGGCCGGAGGATTTTGCCCTTGTCACCACCTATGAGAATATCAATTGCTCCAAGCCGAATCTGGCCTATTATACAGAGATCCTCAGGCGGTTTGATCTGCGTCCGGAGGAGTGTCTGATGGTGGGCAACGATGTGAGTGACGATATGGTTGCTGAGAAGATCGGCATGAAGGTATTTCTGCTCACGGACTGCCTGATCAATAAGGAGCATGCGGATATTTCCGTTTATCCCAATGGCTCGTTCAGGGAGCTGAAGGACTATATCCAGAGCCTGTGAAATATACTTTAATCTGAAAAAAGCCCTGGCAGGGCCAAACCGGCCGGGGCTTTGGTATATAGATTTCCGGGAGATCAGTTGGCAGCAGTCTTCCTCCGGACAAGTGCTCTGAGTACAAAGAGCACAGCCAGCATGAGCACAATAGAAACGCCCAGCACCACAAAGACATTCTGCACAAAGCCGGCGATCAGATAGCCGACTGCACTGACACCGGCTACTGTAAAGGCATAGGGCAGCTGTGTGGAGACATGATTTACATGATCGCACTGCGCTCCCGTGGAAGCCATGATGGTCGTATCGGAAATGGGAGAGCAGTGGTCGCCGCATACCGCACCGGCCAGACAAGCGGAGATGCAGATGATGACCATGGATGGAATGCTCCCTGTATCGGAAACGCTGACCAGCTCACTGCTGAACACGCTTGTCACAATGGGAATCAGGATGCCGAATGTTCCCCAGGATGTACCGGTCGCAAAGGAAAGGCCGATGGCCACCGCAAAAAGAATCAGCGGCAGGAGGATCTGGATGGCGGATGCACTTTCTACAAGACCGGATACAAAAGCGCCGGCCTCCAGGAAATTGGTCATAGTCTTGAGCGTCCAGGCAAAGGTGAGGATCAGGATCGCCGGAACCATCTGCTTAAAGCCGGCTGCGATAGAATCCATACAGTCTGTGAAGCTCAGCACACGGCGGCAGAGATAATACAGGATGATCACGATCAGGGCGGCCATAGAGCCAAGAGACAGACCATAGGCTGCATCGCATCCGGCAAAGGCATTGATGAAATCCGTACCGCTGAAGAAGCCGCCTGTATAGATCATACCGATCACACAGAGCAGGATCAGAATGAGCACCGGAAGGATCAGGTCGATCACCCGGCCGCGTGTGTGAGCCGGAGCCTCTTCATCCTCGTAGACCTTATTGCGTGTGGTAAAGATATCGCCCTTTTCCGCATTCTCCTCATGGATTCTCATGGAGCCGTAGTCAAACCTGCTCAGCGAAATAAATACCACCATGAGCAGTGTCAGCAGCGCATAGAGATTGTAGGGAATGGTATTGATAAAAAGCTGAATGCCGTTTACACCGTCCACTGTACCGCTGACGGCTGCGGCCCATGAGGAGATCGGCGCAATGATACAGACCGGCGCAGCAGTAGAGTCAATGAGATAGGCCAGCTTGGAGCGGGAAACTCTGTGCTTGTCCGTAACCGGGCGCATAACAGAGCCTACTGTCAGGCAGTTAAAATAGTCATCCACAAAAATCAGCACACCCAGCAGGAAGGTGGCCAGACTTGCACCGGCACGGCTTTTGATGTGTCTGGCCGCCCATTCACCATAGGCCCGGCTGCCGCCGGCCTTGTTCATGAGCACAACGATGATACCCAGCACAACCAGGAAAATCAGGATGCCGACATTGTAGGAATCAGACAGGTTGGCAATGAGACCGTCCTGTACAATAACAGTGAACATGCCGGTAAAGCCTGTCCCGGATGCGGCTGCATAGATCGCACCGCCGGCTGCGATGCCGATGAACAGAGAGGAATAGACCTCCTTGGTGATGAGCGCAAGGCCGATGGCCACGATCGGCGGAAGCAGAGACCACAGAGAACCGATCGCTCCGGACACAGGGGCTGAAATCAGGCAGCATATGATAAAGACGGCTACCAGAAGGGCAAAGATGATTTTACTTAGATACTTCTTCATGTTTACTTCTCCATATTCGTTTTCTTTTTGAGTTTACGCAGCTTCTGAAAATCCGGCAATGGAAGCTGGGCGAGAAGAACCGCTGCAAATACAAGGACACAGCCGGAAAGCTCCTTCAGGCTCAGGGCCTCGTGCAGAATCAGCCAGCCTGATAAGGCCGCAAAAACGGACTCCAGGCTCATGAGCAGTGTGGCCGCAGTGGGACTGGTGCTCCGCTGGCCCAGGATCTGAAATGTATAGGCCACGCCGCAGGACAGCACACCTGCATAGAGAATGGTGTATCGGGCCTCCAGGATCGCATCCAGCTGAGGCTTCTCGAACAGGAACATGCAGACCGCCATCAGTGTTCCGGCCGTGAAGAACTGGATACAGGACATGAGGGTGCCGTCCGTCCCTCTGCTGTTAAACCGATCAATGGTCATGATGTGTACCGCATAGAAAAACGCACTGCACAGCACCAGGCCGTCTCCCAGCCCTACGTGGAAACCCTCATTGATACACAGAAGATAGAAGCCGGCCGCAGCCAGCAGAACACAGGCCCATATCTTAACTGTGCATTTCCGGTAAAGGACAAGCTCGATCAGCGGCACGAGAATGATATACAGGGCCGTGATAAAGCCAGCCTTGCCGGCCGTGGTCAGGCTGATTCCGCTCTGCTGGAAGGAGCTTGCAATAAAAAGCAGGAATCCGCAGGCTATACCGCCTTTGACGGTCGTGCGCAGGGAAGCTTTTCTCTCAGAGGAAGCCTGCGGCAGCCGTCTGCTGATCCGGAATGCAATGAGGATGGGGATCAGAACCACGCCTCCCAGAAGGGTTCGTATGGAATTGTAGGTGAAAGGCTCTACATAGCGCATACCCTCGCTCTGAGCGACAAAGGCCGTGCCCCATATCAGAGCGGCCATCAGAAGCATCATGCTTCCCTGAAGCTTTTTTCCCATGCAGCATTCTCCGTTTCTGACATCTTTTGCCGGATTTCGACAACAGTCCCATTATATCATTTTTCTGTCCGAAGTGCAACCGTTCCTGAAAAAATGCATAAATTTTTAGCAATAATTACCAAATGAGCCGCTCTGGATTCGGGACTTTCCACAAGAGAACGAATCTGTAGTCTCTTATGCTTGCAAATTTGTGGTGCATATGGTATAATTTCAGAAGAAAATATCAGCCGCAAGGAGGCGTATTCTATGGCAAATACTATCGGATTTACCGCAGGAGACGAAGAGATTCCGCAGACAAGTACAGCTTGGCCGGCCGAGGAGTCGCCTGCTCCGCCGCGCCGATCGGTCGTACAGGTATTTTTCCCGGACAGCCGCCGGAAGCTGAGTTACTATAATGACCAGTTTGACCTGCACTGCGGCGATCTTGTCTATGTAGAGGGAAAGCTGGAGGGCCAGCTTGGACGTGTAGCAGAGGTGAACTACAACTTCAAGATCAGGATTTCTGAATATAAGCGTGTCATCGCCCTGGTGGATACCGCTGTGCAGGGTGAATTCTGCGTGGCCGGCGCTCAGCTCATCACCTTCGATCCCGGCTCCCTTCCTTACAGCAAGGTGCTTCGCTGGTTCAAAGCCCCTGAAAAGGAAGGGGAGATCTATGCCTCCGGGAATGATGACAGCGCATTCCGTCTGGACGATCTGAAGGAAATGAAAATTGCTCCTGAGATCGCAGAGAGAGGTGTAGATTATTATAAGAATGACAGGGTTCGATGCATCTGTCTGGACGGGCCGCACGGACGTGCAATCGTTGAGGGAGAGGCCTTCTATGAGGTAGAGTTTGAATACTGCTCCGGTGAGATCAGCAGTCTCGTATGCACTTGTCCCTGCTGCTATACCTGCAAGCATGAATTTGCAGCTATGCTCCAGCTCCGGGAAACGCTGGAATACATAACCAATCTTTTTTCCAGGGAATATGAGCGTACAGGATATTTTATCTCAGTAGAAAAGAGCGTACTGCTGGGCTTTGTTCTTGATCACATGGAAAGCGGACGGATCACCTTCGGATAAAATCACATGGATATTTGCAGGAGGCTGCTGTATAATAACAGCAAAAGCAGGGAGGTACAAACATGGCAAAACGAGTAAAGGATTCCTATTCAGAGCAGGTACAGGTGCTGACTCAGGCCAATATTAACGGCTATAACCGGCTGTTCGGCGGTCAGCTGATGGAGTGGATCGATGTAGTGGCTGCGGTGGTGGCCAGAAGGCATTCCGGGCGTAATGTCACTACAGCTGTAGTGGACACCCTGACCTTTCAGGCGCCGGCCTATCCAAACGATACGGTCATCATCTGCGGGTATATTACCTATGTGGGACGAACCTCCATGGAGGTCTGCACCAAGACCTATGTGGAATGCCTGGACGGTACAAGAAGGCTTATCAATACAGCCTATCTGGTTATGGTGGCCCTGGACGCAAGCGAGAAGCCAGTGGAGGTACCCAGACTGATCCTGGAGACAGACGAAGAAAGAGCTGAGTGGGAGGCCGCTGAGAAAAGGGTGAAGCTCCGCAAGCAGAGAAGCCGGGAACATTATTAAAGGGATCTGAAGCGGGAACGAGCGGTGTTCCCGCTTTTTTTGAATTTCCAGCGGTTGACAATACGGGGCTTTCATGGTATAATATATAAATGTTCACCTGTCGCTTTAGAGCGATAGCAAAATGAAATGATACTGTATGATTAAGGAGTATGATATTGATGAAGTATGTAAATTTAAAAAGAATGCTTGCAGTCCTGGCTGCTGCTGCAATGGCTGTATCCTTTATCGCATGCGGCGGAAATGAAACAGCTCAGGGCGATACCGAAAAGTTTGTCGTGGGCTTTGACGCAGAGTTCCCGCCTTATGGCTATCAGGATGAAAACGGCGAGTATGTAGGCTTTGACCTGGATCTGGCTGCTGAGGTATGTGAGAGAAATAACTGGGAGCTGGTCAAGCAGCCCATCGACTGGAATGCAAAGGATATGGAGCTGAACTCCGGTACGATCAGCTGCATCTGGAACGGCTTTACCATGAATGGCCGTGAGGATGAGTATGCATGGACAGACCCTTATATTGACAACAGCCAGGTGTTTGTTGTAAAGGCTGACAGCGGCATTACAGATTTTGCCGGCCTTGCAGACAAGGGCGTTGCCGTTCAGACCGATTCCTCTGCTGAGGATGCTCTGGAGGAAAACACTGAGCTGACCGATTCCTTCAAGGAGCTGGTTGTGGTAAGTGACTATAATACTGCGTTTATGAATCTGGATTCTGGCGCTGTAGATGCCATTGCCATGGATATCGGCGTAGCCAAGTATCAGATCGAATCCCGTGAGGGTGAATATGTCATGCTGGAGGAGATCCTCTCTGCTGAGCAGTATGCAGTCGGCTTTGCGCTGGATAATACCGAGCTGCGTGACAAGGTTCAGGCGACTCTGAATGAAATGAAAGAAGACGGCACGTTTGAAAAGATTGCCGAGGAGTGGGAACTGAGTGACTCTATCATTCAGTAAGATTCCGGAGGAAACCGATCATGACTTTTCTTGAGATCGTTGCACAGCTGGGAGACAGCATGCTCAACTCCATCTGGATCTTCCTGCTGACCCTGCTGTTTTCCATCCCGCTGGGACTGCTGATCTGTATTGCACGGCTGTACGCCTGGAAGCCCATTCAGTGGCTGATGAAGATCTACATATCTGTTGTCCGCGGTACACCCCTTATGCTTCAGCTCCTGGTGATCTACTTCGGTCCGTATTTCCTCTTTGGAATGCGGCTGACTACATCCTACCGCTTCTGGGCGGTGATACTGGCCTTCTCCCTGAATTATGCTGCTTATTTTGCGGAGATCTTCCGCAGCGGCATTCAGTCTATTCCCGTGGGGCAGCATGAGGCGGCCTATATCCTGGGATATGGCAAGTTTCAGAAGTTCCTACGGATCATTACCCCTCAGATGTTCAAGCGTGTTCTGCCGGCTGTAACCAATGAGTCTATTACACTGGTCAAGGATACATCCCTGGCCTTTGCCATTTCCTATATTGAGCTGTTCACAGAGGCTTCTATGATCGCTGCTGCGGAAACCTCCATGCTGCCCTATCTGGTCGCTGCGATATTCTACTATGTGCTCAATCTGATCGTGGCCGGCGTGATGTCCATGCTGGAAAAGCGTATGAATTATTATAAGATATAGGAGGTGTCCCATGAACTATCTGGAAGTCAGTCATTTGAAAAAACGTTTTGACAAGACGGATGTGCTCCATGATATCTCCTTCTCCGTGAAGGAAGGTGAGGTCGTCTCTATCATCGGCCCGTCCGGTTCGGGCAAGTCTACGCTCCTGCGGTGCTGTACCTTCCTGGAAACCATTTCCGGCGGCGGTATTTCCTATATGGGCAAAAAGGCGGTTGAGGTGAACGGAAGCGGAAAGCTTGAGTATGCGCCCAAGAAGGAATTCAGGGAAATTCAGCATTACTTCGGATTGGTGTTTCAGAATTTCAACCTGTTTCCGCACTATTCCGTTCTGCGCAATATCGTAGAGCCTCAGCGTCTGATCCTGAAGAAAAGCAGGGAGGATGCTGAGAAAACTGCTATGCAGCTTCTTGAAAAGGTTGGCCTTGCCAATAAAGCCAAGGCGTACCCCTGTGAGCTTTCCGGCGGACAGCAGCAGCGTGTGGCAATCGTGCGTGCGCTGGCTATGTCTCCGTCCATTCTTTTCTTTGATGAACCGACCTCGGCGCTCGACCCGGAGCTGACCGGAGAAATTCTTGAGGTCATCCGTCTGCTGGCCGATGATCATATGACCATGGTGATCGTCACCCATGAAATGAGCTTTGCAAAGGCGATCTCCGATCGTGTGATCTTCATGGCCGATGGATATATCGTAGAGGAGGGGACGCCGAAGCAGGTGTTCGAGCATCCTGAGAAGGAGCGTACACGCCAGTTCCTGGCACATTATAGCTAAAAATGAAAGCCTGAGAAGTTCGAATCGGTCCTCTCAGGCTTTTTCATGAATGGAGGTATTTTATATGAAACGGGATATTATCACTGACCCCATGCTCCTGAGCCGGAAATCCGTGCCGGCCATGCAGGAGGATATACAGACCGCTCAGGATCTGCTGGATACGGTTATTGCTCATGCAGATCATTGTGTGGGTATGGCCGCCAATATGATCGGTGTTTGCAAAAGAATCATGGCCGCCCAGATCGGCGGGAAATATCAGATCCTCATAAATCCGGAGATCACAGACCATTCCGCTCAGAAATACACGGCTGAGGAGGGCTGCCTTTCGCTGAAGGGCGTGCGTACAACGGAGCGTTATGCAGTGATCACTGTGTCCTATTATGATGAGAAATTCCGGAAGAAAATGCGCACCTTCCGGGGCTTTGAGGCGCAGATCATCCAGCATGAGATGGATCATTTCGAGGGGATTTTAATTTAACGGTTCTTCATAATAAACCCTTGAAAAACAGCAGGGAATGTGTATAATATAGGTATCTTACGATCGCAGTAATTACAGAGGAGATTTTTGATATGAAAAAACAGGTTTATAATCCTTTTTTACCCCTGAATGTATGCATTCCGGACGGCGAACCGCATGTGTTCGGCGACCGTGTCTATCTTTATGGTTCTCATGACAAGGAAGGCGGCGAAACCTTCTGCATGCTGGACTATGTGGTCTATTCCGCTCCGATAGATGATCTGACGGACTGGCGGTGTGAAGGTACGATCTATTGTGCATCACAGGACCCGGACTATCCCAACAGAAAATATATGTACGCTCCTGATGTGGTGCAGGGCAAGGACGGACGGTACTATCTCTACTACTGCATGTCCGGAGCCTTCGGCGTGGGCGGCTATTTCGGGCCGATCAGTGTAGCCGTGTGCGATACGCCGGCCGGAAAGTATGAATTCCTCGGCCATGTGCGCTATCCGGACGGACGGCCGATGCTGAAATATGTCTGCTTTGACCCGGGCGTGATCAATGATAACGGCGTGATCCGTATCTACTATGGCACACAGTATGACTATGAGCAGAAAGAGGGCTGGCAGCAGGACGAAAGCATTATCCAGGAGGAAATGAAGATGTTCGGCAAGAGCCGTGAGGAGATCCTGGGGACAGAGGGCAGCGTCATGGGCCCCTGCATGGTTGTAGTGGAGGACGATATGCTGACTGTAAAGGAGGAGCCCAGACACATCATTCCCTATGATACACGGGGAACAAGCTTTGAGGAGCATCCCTTCTTTGAGGCCAGCTCTATGCGGAAAATGGGGGAGACCTACTATTTTGTGTATTCCTCCAAGCAGAATCATGAGCTGTGTTATGCCACCAGCAAATATCCCGACCGGGACTTTGTGTTCGGCGGAACGCTTGTTTCCAACGGGGATGTAGGTATGAATGGACGAGAGGAAAAGGATCGCCTGAATATGACCGGTACGACTCATGGCAGCATCGAGAATATCGGCGGTCAGTGGTATGTTTTCTACCACCGCCTGACCCATAAATCCGACTACAGCCGTCAGGCCTGTGCAGAGAAAATCACAGTGAATCCGGATGGCTCCATCAGACAGGCTGAGATCACCTCCTGCGGACTGAATGACGGCGCACTTCCTGCAAAGGGCACCTACCCGGCCGGAATCGCCTGTGTGATCACCAACGGGCACATGCCCCACGGATGCAACTCCATCTACACCGACCACTTCCCCAATGTGACCCATAGGGGAGAGGATCGCTTTATTGGGGAGATCTCAGATGGTACGCTGATCGGCTATCGCTATTTTGACTTCCGGCAGGCCGAAAAGCTTTCCGTTCTTCTGCGCAGTACCGGACATGGTGTCCTTACGGCTTCGGACGAAATGGGCGGCCAGGCTGTAAGTGCATTTGAAATCACTCCGGCCGGGGAGTGGACAAAGCTGGAGGCTGCTCTGAACATGGAGGACGGCGTGCATCCTCTGTATCTTTTCTACACAGGTTCGGGAGAGCTTGAGCTGAAGGAAATTGCATTTGATTAAGTATAGGAGTAATCGATTGAATGAGTATTTTAAATGTTGAAAATGTAACCCATGGCTTTGGTGCAAGACAGATTCTGAAGGATGCCTCCTTCCGTCTGCTGAAGGGTGAGCACATCGGGCTTGTAGGCGCAAATGGAGAGGGAAAGTCGACCTTCCTGAACATCATTACCGGAAAGCTCATGCCGGATGAAGGCAAGATCGAATGGTGCAGACATATCACCACAGGCTATCTGGATCAGTACAGTACCCTTTCCAAGGGCAAAACCATTGCCGATGTGCTCCGTGAGGCTTTCTCTCACTTTGCCGACCTGGAACAGGAGATGCTGGCACTTTATGAGACCATGGCGGACTGCTCCGATGAGGAAATGGCCGAGGCTATGGAAAAGGTGGGAGAGATCCAGGATATCCTGGACTACGGCGGATATTATACCATTGATGCAAAGATTTCTGAATATGCCAATGGTCTGGGACTGGGTGAAATCGGTCTGGACAGAGATGTATCGGAGCTTTCCGGCGGTCAGAGAGCCAAGGTTCTGCTGGCCAAGGTGCTTCTGGAAAATCCCATGATCCTCATCCTGGACGAGCCGACCAATTTCCTGGATGAGAACCATATCGCCTGGCTGAAAAATTTTCTCCAAAACTATGAGAATGCCTTCATTCTGGTATCCCACGATATCCCCTTCCTGAACGATGTTGTCAATGTCATCTATCATGTGGAAAATGCTGTGCTGACACGATATACTGGAGACTATGACAATTTCCAGAGAATGTATGAGCTGAAAAAGCGGCAGATCGAACAGGCCTATGAGAAGCAGCAGAAGGAGATCGCCGACCTTCAGGACTTTATCGCCCGGAACAAGGCTCGTGTGGCTACCACCAATATGGCAAAGTCCCGTCAGAAAAAGCTGGATAAGATGGATAAGATCACCCTCATGGCGGAGAAGGCCAAGCCGATCTTCACCTTTAATCCGGCCAGGACGCCGGGACGGGTTGTTATTGAGTGTAATGATCTTGTGCTGGGCTATGACGAGCCGCTGACAAGGCCTCTGTCCCTGAAGCTGGAATGCAACCAGAAGGTGGCCATCCGTGGTGTAAACGGCCTGGGTAAATCTACACTGCTCAAAACCCTGCTGAAGCTGATCCCGCCGGTATCCGGTACGGTAGAGCATGATCAGTTTGTGGAGATCGGCTACTTTGAGCAGGAGGAGAATGCTGGCTCCAAGACTGCACTTCAGACCATCTGGGATGAATATCCGGCCATGACCAATGCCGAGGTTCGTGCCGCTCTGGCCCGATGCGGACTGACCACGGAGCACATCACCTCTCAGATGCGTGTGCTGTCCGGCGGCGAGAACGCCAAGGTGCGTCTGTGCCGTCTGATGCTGAAGAATATCAATCTCCTGGTGCTGGACGAGCCGACCAACCATCTGGATGTGGATGCAAAGGATTCTCTGAAAAAGGCCATTCAGGAGTACAGAGGTACGGTACTGCTGGTAAGCCACGAGCCGGATTTCTATATGGATGTCTGCGATGAGATCTGGAATCTGGAGGACTGGACGACCAAGATCGTATAATTCCTGTATGCATAAACAAAAGGCACAGGCCCCTGACAAAAAGTTTCGGGGCCTGTGCCTTTTCTATATTTTGGAGAGTGACAAGCGTTTTTTTATGAGTAAATGGCCATTGCGGCTTCTCCCTCATGAACAGAGAGATATTCCTCATTCAGTTCTTCGAGTATTTTTATAGTAGTATTATCGGCCGGGAAGAGGAAGGAGTAGTAAATGGGTTCAAACGAATCGACCTCCTCGTTTGTATACCAGATGTCTACACTAATGCCCAGCGTGATTTCGGAATCCTTCAGATCCCCGTCTGCACGGGATTCCAGCGCCTCCAGAACGATGTCATATTCATCAAACAAATTCCAGTTGAAATTTGCGCTGAGTTTTCCATGTATATCATCTGATACATACATGTACACAGAGCCGCTGACAGTAACTTCATCTTCCTGGAGCTGCTTCAGGGTATCCTTCAGCTCATTCAGACGGTCATACTGTGTCTGGTCGATCTTCTCATAGTAATAGGCCACAGTCTTGGGAGCGATTTTTTCGCTCACGGCAATATCGATTGTAGTGCTCATTCCCTGAATGATACATTCTGTGGTGAAGTTGAAGTCACAGGTTTCAATGCCGCTGTTCAGGCTGATCCAATCTGTAAGATCTGCATTTTTTGTCTCCTCACGGAACATGTCATACAGCTTATGAACCTCTTCATCTGTATCAAAGGCGTTGTAATTGTCGTAAATGCAGATAATTTCTGCATCCGGCAGGCCGGTCCAGGCTTCCTGAAAATCCTTGGATTCGCTGACCGCTCTGCTGAGCTTCTGATATCTGTCCATGGTCATATAAACATTCCGTTTATAGCTGCCGCCGTCCGTCTCAATTTCCAGGAGAACCGGGGTCATGTTATCATGGTCGTTATACAGATTGCTTACATCGACCTCCGTCTTGTCCAGAGAAAGCTCCAGGCAGTAGGAAACATCACTCAGAATCTCCTGATCGGTCAGCTTGATGCCGTCCGCCTTGGTCAGAACATAGTCTGTGTAGTTCATGTAGCCATAGTTCCGGACTGTACTGTCAGATAAAACGGTCACACTGTTGATCTCATCCGGAGCAGGGCGGAAGCTCATAGCAGAATTATAGGCACCGGCCAGTCCGAAATAGATCGCCACATTCAGTACGGCTACGATACCCAGTGTGGGAATAGCCTTTACAAGGTTCTTCACCTTGCGTGTGGTCAGCAGTTCATACAGGAAGTAAACAAAGACGATAACAACATAGGCGATTATGATCATTGTCCAGTCCGTATAATTGCTGGTATATAAAACAATATTCTGGAAAAGACCTACGATCATCACGCTGCACATCGTCATAGCCACAAGAACACGATATACCGCCTGCATAAAGCGGCTGGGTGCGCTCTGGGAAGCTGTCTCACTGCTTCTGCGGCAGAAAAGGAATCCGCCCACAACAAAATAGATCAGACCCAGCACAAAGCCATATACAATAGAAGGGATATGAATGGCCAGGGCACTTACACCCATACCATACTGAATCCCCATAAGCTCAAATACGATGCCTACAACAGGATTGATGCTTGACGCTGTAAAGCTGTTGCTGATACAGCCGTCGAAAATGGGATTGGACTCTAACGTACCAATGAACAGGGACATCAGGAAGCGAGGGAAAAACAGAACCAATGCTGTAAGAACGATGCTGTTGAGCAGAGTTCCGGTGAGACCCTTTGCAATGAGGATCGCACCGCCTACCAGAAGGCTGGCCGAGATGCAGTACAATATCCACAGCAGGAGCGTCTTGTAGGCCAGTGCGATCTTGTCCGGCATGAGCCATGCGCCGATGAGCCCGGTAAGCACCGCTGCAAAAAGGATGATCAGAACCCATGTAATTACAGCGGCTGAAAAGCTCAGGTACATTGTGCTTCGTGTATGGGGAATGGAATGGTACATGTCACTTGCATTGCGCTTGTTCATAAAGCTGAACATCTGAAGCATCAGCAAGGGCATGAAGCCCACAAAGGAAAGCAGCAGCCAGGGCAGATAGCTGATGCCTGTATATTGTGTAGGGTGTGTAGGGTTGTCATATTCGCCCAGGGAAATCAGCATGATTGCTGTAATGCCGGCCATGATAATAACACCAATGATTCCGGTCAGGCGAAGCTGACGCAGGCCCTCTAAGTATAATCCAGGACTAAAACGAATTTTCTGTTTCATCTTCAATCTCCTCCATCTCTTACTGATAGTCAAAGGTGTAGCCCAGCGCATCCATCTCGTAGGTAAAGACTTCTTCCAGAGAAAGAGGCAGGATCTCCAGCAGAATGGGATTCAGCGCACGGAGCTTGGCACTGGCCGCTTCACGATCATTTTTTACGATCATATTGATAACCGTACCCTGACGGCTGAAGTGCTGTACCACAATGCCCATATTCTCAAAGTCTGTCTTCTCATACTGCTTCGGAAAGGCCGCCTGAATCTTGAACTGCTCGGTTTTCAGATTCTCTACATCACTTTGCAGCACCAGACCACCCTTGTGCAGCAGCGCCAGCTGATCACAGGTATCCTCCAGCTCGCGGAGAGAATGAGAGGTGATGACCGCCGTAGCATTACGCTCCAGAACATCCTCACAGATCAGCTTTTTTACCAGGTTACGCATGACCGGATCAAGGCCATCGAAGGTCTCATCAAAGAAAATGTAGTCCGGCTGGATGGACAGAGCCAGCAGCGTGGCCGCCTGCCTGCGCATACCCTTGGAGAAGGTATTCAGCGGTTTTTTCGGGTCAAGCTCAAAAAGCTTTGTCAGCTTCCGGCATTTCTCTGCCGAGAAGGTGGGGTAGATGCTCTTGTACATCTGCTCCATGCGGTTGATGTTTGCACCAGCCAGGAAATACAGCTCATCCGGCACATAGGCAATACGCTTCTTGACATCAGGATTTTCCCATACAGGCTGGTCATCGATGAGCACCGTTCCCTCGTCCGGCTTGTATACGCCGGTAATCAGACGCAGGAAAGTGGATTTGCCTGCACCGTTTGAACCAACCATGCCATAAATGCTTCCGTTCTGAATCTCACAGGTGATGGATTCCAGCGCACGGAATCCCGAAAAATTCTTGCTCAGTTTTTCTGTACGAATCATGCTTCATTTCCTCCTTGTTCTTGTTTTTCATATGCAGCTTCCACACAGGCCAGCACACTTTCCTTTGGTACACCAGCCAGAGCCATATCCCTGAGCATTTCCGTCAGCTGCGAAAGCTTGGCCAGATGCGTCTCTGTCAGCCGTTGCTTAGCATCCTTGCAAACAAAATAGCCCTTTCCCGGTACGGACTGAATCACACCCCGTCTGTCCAGATCGCTGTAGGCCTTCAGAATCGTTCTGGGATTTACGGAATGCTCCATAGCCACATTGCGTACAGAAGGAATCTGCTCACCCTCACGGAATATATCCGTCAGGATGAAATACTCCAGCTGCTGTGTGATCTGTTCATACACCGGCTGTCTTGATAATGCGTCTATCTGAAACATATTCTGCATTCTCCTTTCTGTCTATGTCAGGTGTTGCATCTACCCTGCAACACCTACAGTATACCACGCCATCTGTTGCATGTCAAGTGCAACACATGCAATTCGGCATTTGTCACAAATTATTGATCATGAAAACAGCAGTATTGCACAAAAGAAAAACGAACGCCCGAAGACGTTCGCTCTGAGTATGCAGATGAAAAGAAAACCCTGTCTGCCTACTTGCATTTTGAGAGAATGTGTGGTATACTATGTGTATAATGATTTTTTGGAGGAAGAATTATGGTTGTTATTGAAATGGAAAATGGAAAAAAGATCGAGATCGAGCTGTACCCGGAGATTGCTCCCATTACTTGTGAGAATTTTGAGAAGCTGGTAAAGGATGGCTTCTATAACGGACTGACCTTCCATCGTGTCATCCCTGGTTTTATGATTCAGGGCGGCTGTCCGGACGGCACAGGTATGGGCGGTCCCGGCTGGAATATCAAGGGTGAATTCGCTGCAAACGGCGTTAAGAACGACCTGAAGCATACCCGTGGTGTAATCTCTATGGCCCGTTCCATGAACCCGAATTCTGCCGGCTCTCAGTTCTTCATTATGCATGAGGATGCACCCCATCTGGACGGTCAGTATGCTGCATTCGGCAAGGTCATTTCCGGTATGGACGCTGTGGATGAGATCGCAGAAACAGATACGGACTACTACGACAAGCCCATGACTGCTCAGGTTATGAAAAGCGTTACAATCGAATAAGTCCATACGCTGACAAATAATCCGATTTTTATGTACTGCCGCAGACCTATGCACTGCGGCAGTTCAAATATCAGTGCCTTTTTTAGGCGCTAAGTGACAAAGAGGTTTCATATGGCACGCTCAAACAGCTATAATACCAAGCAGAAGGAACGCATTCTCAGTCTGCTGATCGAAAACAGCACCAAGCACGCTACAGCCGGCTTCATTGCTCAGCGTTTGCAGGAGCAGGAGACACCTGTGGGGATTGCAACCATCTACCGCTACCTCGACCAGCTGGCAGAGGAGGGGATTATCCGGAAGTACACACTGGACAGCAAGACAGGCGCATGCTATCAATATATCGGAGATCCTCATGGATGCAGCGAACATTTTCATCTCAAGTGCATCAAGTGTGAAAAGCTGTTCCATGTGGAGTGTGATTACCTCAGCGATCTGGGAGATCACATTCTTGCACATCACGGCTTCCGCATCGACCATACAAAGACCGTTCTCTACGGCTGCTGCAAGGATTGCTCCAAAACGGAATGATCACCCGATATCATTATGGTGACTGAAGCCCATATAATCCGTTCTCAGCGGACGCTCATAGATGCGGACCGGGGCCTGATCCAGTGCATTCAATAATGAAGGCGAATCCTTCTGCATCCGTGAAGAGGTTCGGGGAGTGTATATTTTCATTTCGTCACAAGGACAGACCGGTGTGTCTTTTTGCACATTCTGTTTTTCCATTGCATTTCTCCTTACAAATAAGGCTTTAATCGTTCGATATAGGCTTCTTCCCGGCGGATCATTTCCTTGCCCTGTCTTTTCAGTGCTTCGGAAATACGGGGATTTTCATTCATAAGCTGTGTCATCTGGATGATGCCCATATTGGTTCCTTGTACCATAAGCTTGGCGATTTCCTTTGTGTCAATACCTCCGATGGAGTGCATTTTCACATTCACCTCTGTACAGAATTTGGCCATTGTGCCCTGTTCAGCGGGTGTCATATGATTCCGGAGCATCTGTTCGTTCAGCTGCGCTTTCTGTTCCTTGTAATAATCCAGCTGCTTGTGCAGCTCTGTTTGCAGGCCCGAGTCCTGCGCTTTGGGGAGGATGGCTTCGATGGCATCGATTCCCACGGAAGCATTCTTATAATATCCGTTCAGGATACAAGCGGTTTGTTCCATAACAATATCCTTTCTGTTTTGTGATTGTTCTTATTTTTCCGGATTTGCGCCGGAATATGCATCTGTTAAAGGAGTTTTTTATGCAAGCAAAAACATATATAAAGGGCATCGGCTACTATTTTTTCGCCGAGATTCTCTGCCTTTTCCTGACTGTAACTCTTGTTATGCTGGGAAATCTTTTTTTCAAAATACTTTGTGCCATCTGCTGCATGGGCGTTCTGATTTGTCTGATTGTCAATTTCGCCATCAACTGTGAAAAAAATGACCGGAAATATGGCATAAATCGGAGTATGAGACGGCCGCTGCTGCTGGGACTGTCCGCCTCTTCTGCCTATCTTGTTTTTTATTTTCTGCTGCTTCTGGCCAGACTTCAGATTCTGCCGGATGACTTTTACCGTATCTACAAGCTGCTGAATGCCCCCTTTATGATGATCTGTAATTTTACAGAGTCCGGCGTGCTTGCTTCGGAGCTGGGAATGGCTGCTCTGATTCTGTTCTTTGTACTCAGTCTTGTGCCCATGGCCGTATGTGTCATTACATATATTATGTGTGCTCGTGACATGATACCAGAGGACTTTATGTTTCAGAAAAAGTAACGGGATATTTTCAGCAGTCAGGACATACACATATACCAAAACTGAATGTAAGGAGTGTGTGTATGCATTATACCTGGAAAACTGTAGGAAAACGTCTCCTGGGCCTTGCTCTGGTCATCTCTGTCAGCATCGCTGCTGTATATTTCGGAGGAACAAAGGCCATCGAAAATGTGCTTCAGGCCTCTGTTATTAAACAGCCCTATGAAGCACCGGTTATTGTGCTGGATGCAGGACATGGCGGCCTGGACGGAGGCTGCTCCTCTGTGAACGGAGTTCCTGAGAAGGGAATCAATCTGAACATCCTGCTGCATCTGCGTGCGCTTCTGCGCATGTATGGCTACAACGTTGAGGTCACAAGGGATACGGACTGTTCCATTCATGATGAAGGAATCGAAGGAATCGCCAATCAGAAAAGCTCCGATATGGATAATCGGCTGGCATTGTTCAATGAGTATGACCATGCCATATGCCTGTCTGTCCACCAGAATCAGTTCACCGACCCCGCCTACAGCGGAGCGCAGATGTTCTATTCCAATCAGGTGAAGGGCAGCTCTGCACTGGCACAGTCTATTCAGGACGCCTTTGTCACACATCTTCAGCCGGAAAATAACCGGGAGATCAAGCTTTGCGGAAAGGAGCTGTTTCTCTGTTATTTCAGTGAAAATCCCACTGTTATGGTAGAATGCGGATTTCTCTCCAATCCAGAGGAGGCCGCCTTGCTTGAAACGGAGGAATATCAGCAGAAGGTGGCCTTCACCATTTTCAGCGGACTTCAGCAATATCTGGCAACACTTATATAGATGATCCCAAAGGAAAGGAATGTTAAAATGGCAAGATCCAAGACCATTTACTGCTGCACGGAATGCGGCTTTGAAACATCTAAATGGAACGGCCGATGTCCTGGCTGCGGAACGTGGAATAGTCTGGAGGAGGAGCTCCTCAGAACCGCACCGGGAGGAAAATCTGGAAATGTATCCAGAAAAAAGGTGGATCTGTCTGACCGGATCCAGGAGCTGCATCAGATCAGCACAGAGGATGATGTGCGTTATCACACAGGCTGCGGAGAACTGGACCGTGTGCTGGGCGGCGGTCTTGTGAAAGGTTCGATCGTTCTCATCGGCGGTGAGCCAGGCATTGGCAAGAGTACATTGCTGCTCCAGATCTGTCAGTATCTGGGGCAGGAGCACTCCGTTTTGTATGTATCAGGAGAAGAATCTACCCGACAGATCAAGCTCCGTGCACAGCGTCTGGAGGTGGATACGGAGAGCCTGTATCTGCTGGCTGCTACAGATGCGCAGAGTATATGCGATACGATCGTGTCCTGTGAGCCGGATATCGTCATTATTGACTCCATCCAGACCATGCAGATTCCGGAGATATCCTCCAGCCCCGGCAGTCTGACTCAGGTGCGTGAGTGCACCAATCTTTTTATGCAGACAGCCAAAACACAGGAAATTCCGATCTTTGTCGTTGGGCATGTAAACAAGGACGGTGCAATTGCAGGCCCTAAGGTCATCGAACACATTGTGGATACCGTTCTGCATTTTGAAGGAGAGCGGCATCTTTCTTATCGTCTGCTCCGGGCCATCAAGAATCGTTTTGGCTCTACCAATGAGGTGGGCGTATTCGAAATGGTCAGCAAGGGACTTCGGGAGGTGCCGAATCCTTCAGCGATGATGCTTTCAGAGCGGCCTGTGGATGTTTCCGGCACATGCGTGACCTGTGTGATGGAGGGAACACGACCCATTCTGGCAGAGGTTCAGATCCTGGCCACCAAGAGTGGATTTGCAAGTCCTCGCCGTACAGCCAATGGCATTGATTACAGCCGCATGACGATCATCATTGCCATTCTGGAGAAGCATCTGGGCTTTCTGTTCAGTACCCTGGATGTGTACCTGAATGTAGTCGGGGGATTTCAGCTGCGTGAACCATCTGGAGACCTTGCGGTTGCCATGTGTCTCTACTCATCGCTGGTCGATCGTCCGATTCATCCCCGGCTGGCTGCCTTTGGTGAAATCGGCCTTGGCGGTGAGATACGAAGTGTTTCTTATTTGCAGCAGCGTCTGCGTGAAGCAGAACGTCTGGGCTTTGAGTATTGCATCGTGCCAAAGCATTCACTTGAAAATATTGATGTACGTTCCTTCAAGATGAAAATTGCTGGAGTGACTACACTGAAGCAGGCCTTTATGCTCCTGAACAAGGTGTCGGGAGCAGGAAAGCCGCCTGAAAATAAGGAATAATAAAAAAGGAGGGATTCATCTTGAATTTCAAAAGAATCACACGGATGATCAGCGGCCTGACAGTGTCTGTCTGTATGCTTTGTACCCTTTGCCCAGCGGGGCTTACAGCCTGGGCGGAGGAACAGTCGGAGCAGGTCGGATCGACTGCATCGGAAATGGAGACAACAGAAATAAGTACAGAAACACTTCCGTCCGAAACGACGATCGTGTCTGAACCAGAGCCGGCTGTAACAACCACTGAACCCGGAGCGGTCACAGATACTGTATCCGAAACATCTGCCATAGAGGTCACCACAACTATACCAACCGAAATGGAAACATCCAGTAGTTCAGAAACAACAGTCACTGCTTCTGAAAGAACAACGCTTGGCGATCTGAATGGGGATAATGTGATCAATATTTCCGACGCTACTGATATTCTGTTTATTTATGCATCACGGGCGGCCAGCCTTGAGCCGGATTTTACTGAGCAGCAGCTTCTTGATGCGGACTGTAACAGCGACGGCGTCGTGAATATTTCCGATGCAACACTTCTTCTGCAATACTACGCCTGCTATGCGGCCAGTCTCGTAACAGAACCGTTTTACGAATATGTAAAGAACGCTCCTGAGCCGCCTGTTATGACCAGTCCGGAAATTACGACAACTACTACAGCCGTGACCACCACGACCACAACAACTGAAACTACCACAACAACAACTACTACCACTACTACAACGACAACAGCTGCAACAACTACCACTACTACAGCCAGGCCGGACAGCTATTCGCTGCCTGTAAACTGCATCCTTCAGAACGCATCTCCTGTACTTCCAACAGGCTGCGAAGCAACGGCCCTGACCATTGCCCTGAACTATGACGGCTTCAGTGCTAATAAATATGACATTGCTTCTAACTATCTCCCAAAAATGAGCTTCACCGGAAGTTATGGTGCAAATTTTACATATGTATTTCCAGGTGATCCCACCACTTCCTACGGCTATGGCTGCTATGCTCCAGCCGTTGTTGCCACCGCAAACGCTTATTTCACAGCTCAGAAAAATGCCTCCTATGCGGAAAATATCACAGGGACATCCTTTACCGATCTGTATTCCTACATTGCAGCAGGCCGGCCTGTGGTCTTCTGGGGTACAATGAATATGGGCTATACCTCTGTAGGAGAAACATGGTCAACTCCGGACGGCAATGTAGTCACATGGACACGGAATGAGCACTGTCTGGTTCTGATCGGATATGACAAAAATGCCGGAACGGTTCTTGTAGCCGATCCGCTGAGAGGAAATGTTACATACAGTGCAAGCCTTGTGGAACAGCGGTATAATGAGCTTGGAAGAAATGCGGTTATTCTCCATCCCATCACCGAATATAAGGGCGAGGAGGTTTCTGTTTCCTCCGGCGGTGTATATCGCCTGCGCAATGCCGCAACCGGATATTATCTGACTGTAGCCGGCGGTGTGGATGCAGACTGTACCAATGTGATTCAGGCCCCTGGAAATGGTTCTTCATCCCAGCAGTTCCGCATTGTTTATGACGAATCCACCAATTCCTACCAGCTGTATGCGATGTGCTCCTCCGACGGCGCAAACCGTGTAGTCGATATTGTAAAAATCGGCGGCAGTGTTGTGGGCGGAAGCAATGTGGAAATATATCGGCCTCTGGATTCCCCGGCACAAACCTTTGTCTTAGAGCCGCAGCCCAACGGAAAAATGCGGCTGTCCTGCCGGACAAACCGCAGTGCTTGTCTGGCCGTATCCGACGATTCTGAAGGAACATCCAGCGGTATCTACTACAGCTCATCCGGTAATGCTGTGATTCAGTATTACACAGGTACCGACAATCAGCTCTGGTATCTGGAACGAGCAGAATAAAATTACAGAGACAGAAAAAAGGCAGTCCTTCTCCGCTGAGACAGAACTGCCTTTTCTATATCATTTTTATTGTGTATCATAAAGAGTGATAAAGCCTTGTCTTCCTATCCCGGAGCGCCGGAAAGCTTTCACGAGAGGAGGTTACTATATCCTGATCAAGCATAATGAAAAAAAGTCCATCTTGATTTTTACAGTCCAGAAGGATCGTACCATCCGGAGCGATCACCATGCTGTCACCGGAGTAGACAAGTCCATCCTGCATCCCGACACAGTTTACACCGATAATGTACATCTGATTCTCAATGGCTCTGGCCTGAAGCAGGACTTTCCAGTGCGCAGAACGCTTTTCCGGCCAGTTTGCGGGAACAAAGATCGCTGCGGCTTCCTCCGGACGAGTACGCATAAGCTCTGGAAAGCGCAGGTCATAGCAGATCACACAACGGAAGGGGAAGCCATCCAGGGAGGCTATGGGCAGGGAAGTACCTGAGGAAAAAAGACGATCCTCTCCGGCATAGGAGAAGGGGTGTATCTTCACATAGTCAAGGAGTATTGCTCCGTCCGGGCCGACAAAGGTGTAATGGTTCTCCGCAAGTCCGCTTTTCAAGGAACACACCCAGCCAAATCCAATGGCAATATGCATGTCAGCCGCAAGATGCTTCATGGCTGACAATGTCCTTTTTCCGTAGAAAGATGTATATTCTGTGTTCATAGAGAATCCTGTAAAGCTCATCTCCGGGAAGATGATGCCATCCGCATGCCTTTCTGCGGCCTGCTGTATCAGAAATTTTCCCTTTGAGAAATTCTTCTCAAAGGCGAGATACTCTATATTTGTCTGGGCAATAGCCAGCTTGATTCTGCTCATATGTTACAGCTCGTTTATCTGCTTGAACATATCCTGCATTCGTATGTCGATCTCCGAAATAGAGTCTGCGCACTCCTTCAGCTCCTCGGTGAGACCGGAGGATACATCCTTGTTTCCTACTGACTTGTAATGAAGCTGATGCTCGAGACTGGCCCAGAAGTCCATAGCGATGGTGCGGATCTGAATTTCTACAGGCGCATACTCCACACCTGTAGACATATGTACAGGAACGCTGACGATCATATGAAAGCTCCGGTAACCGTTGCCCTTAGGGTTTTTGATGTAATCCTTGGTTTTCAGCACTTTGAAGCCGCTGCCTACGGTAAGCAGTTCAGCCAGAGCATAGATATCATCAATATAGCAGCAGATGACACGGACACCGGCGATATCCATGAGATGCTTCCGAGCAGATTCCGGTGATACAGCATAGCCCTTGCGTTGGAGCTTGCCTACAATGCTCTGAGGAGTTTTGATGCGGCTTTCAATATTGTGAATGGGATTGCGCTGAAACCGCATGCTGAACTCATTATCGAAAATATTCAGCTGGGCTTTCACCAGCTCAATGGCGGAATCGTAGAGATGCTCCAGCTCCAGAAAGGAATAGAAAATCGTCTGAAGCTGATTCTCCTTCTGCTCCGGTACAATATCGCGGATGGCGTCCAGGTAGAATTCTTTATCGTCCATGTATGTCACCTCATTTTTGGGGAAGGTACGGCACTCGGGCCGTACAATTTCTGCGGTTAATATTCCTTTTATTATAACATAGCTTCGATCGATTTGCAAGAGAAAATGAAACAGTGGAAAATTTTTTGGAATAGCACTTGATTTCTGAAGCATAATCAGGTATAATATATAAGAATATGCTGTCTGAACACAGACAGCCAAAATGCAGCTCTCCGTGTCTGGCGGCGGCTGAATTCATACATCAAGGAGGTACCCTCATGAGAGCGGTAATTACAGTAATCGGAAATGACAATGTTGGCATTCTGCATAAGGTAAGCGGCGTGTGCGCCAAATATCAGGCAAATGTACTGGAGGTAACCCAAAGCGTGCTTCAGGAAATGTTCGCTATGATTATGATGGTGGATATTTCTGCTCTGAATGCAGACTTTGCAAAGCTGAATGACGAGCTGACTGCACTGGGCGCAGAGCTGGGCCTGTCCATCCACACCATGCATGAAGATATCTTCAACGCCATGCACCGCATCTAAGATTTCACATACAGGAGTACATATCAATGAATAATTCTATGTTTAATGCAACGGATATTCTGGAAACCATCCGTATGATTCAGGATGAATGTCTGGACATCCGTACTACTACAATGGGTATCTCCCTGCTGGATTGTATTGACCCGGATATCAATAAGGCCTGTGATAAGGTGTATGACAAGATTACCCGGAAGGCTGAAAAGCTGGTGGAGACCGGCGAAAAGATCGAGAAGGAATACGGCATTCCGATTATCAACAAGCGTATCTCTGTTACACCTATCGCCATGTTGGCTGCGGCCTGTCCGGGTGAAAATCCGGTCAAGTTTGCAAAGGCGCTTCAGAGAGCGGCCGAGACCTGCGGCGTAAACTTCGTAGGCGGCTATTCTGCGCTGGTACACAAGGGCTTTAGTGCCGGCGATATTGCACTCATCCGCTCCATTCCGGAGGCACTGGATATCACCACAAGACTTTGCTCTTCTGTAAATGTCGGCTCTACCCGGAGCGGCATCAACATGGATGCGGTCAAGATGATGGGTGAGGTAATTCTGGAATCAGCTCACCTGACCGCAGACAGACAGTGCGTAGGCCCGTCCAAGCTGGTCGTATTCTGCAATGCACCTGAGGACAATCCTTTTATGGCTGGTGCATTCCACGGTGTGGGCGAATCTGACTGTGTTATCAATGTAGGCGTATCCGGCCCGGGCGTTGTACGCTCCACCATTTCAAAGTATCCGGATCTGACATTGGATCAGCTGGCCGATATCATCAAAAAGACTGCCTTCAAGATTACCCGTATGGGTCAGCTGGTCGGCGCAAAGGCTTCCCAGATGCTGGGCGTGGAGTTTGGCATCGTAGATCTGTCTCTTGCACCCACTCCGGCTGTAGGAGACAGCGTAGCACATATCCTGGAGGCTATGGGACTGGAGACCTGCGGTACACACGGTACAACAGCCGCTTTGGCTATGCTCAATGATGCAGTCAAGAAGGGCGGCGTTATGGCCTCTTCCAATGTAGGCGGTCTGTCTGGTGCATTCATTCCGGTTTCCGAGGATGCTGGCATGATCGATGCAGCTGTAGACGGTACACTGACTCTCAGCAAGCTGGAAGCAATGACTGCTGTGTGCTCTGTAGGTCTGGATATGATCGCCATTCCGGGCGATGTGGAGGCTACAACTATTTCTGCTATCATTGCAGATGAAATGGCCATTGGCATGGTGAATAACAAGACCACTGCTGTACGTGTGATCCCGGCGGTAGGTATGAAGGAAGGCGATATGCTGGAATTCGGCGGACTGTTTGGCAGTGCTCCGATCATGCCGGTATGCCGGAAATCTTCTGCACGCTTCATCGAACGAGGCGGTCGGATTCCGGCTCCCATGCACAGTATCAAGAATTAAGAAATAAATTATAATATATGAGGTGACTCTATGCAGAAGGTACAGGCCGACATCGCCATCATTGGCGGAGGAGCCTCAGGCCTTGCTGCTGCAATTGAAGCGAAACGGTATGGCGGCGCAGCCTGTCATACTATTGTATTGGAGAAAAATGCCCGGCTTGGAAAAAAGATTCTGGCCACTGGAAATGGTCGGTGCAACCTTGGACATGTGGAGGAAAAGGAGCGCAGATACTACACAGGCTCTTGTGCAGCTCTGGCCGAACAGCTTTTCTCAGAGTTTGAGGGTTCAGAGTCCTTTTTCAGGTCACTGGGCGTCATATGTAAAGCAGACAGCGGCAGATTGTATCCATACAGTAATCATGCCGCTTCTGTTTTAGATGCGCTTCGCTTTCATATGCAGGAGCTTGGTGCTGAGTCCTATACAGAGTCAGAGGTGACAGCTCTGGATTATGACAAAAAGTCCGGTCTTTGGAAGCTCACAGCCGGCGAAATAGAAATCAGCGCAAAAGCTGTTATCGTGGCCTGTGGCGGAAAAGCCGCTCCAGCCTTTGGTACAGACGGCAGCTTTTTCAGACAATTAAAATTTCTGGGACATACTCACACCCAGCTGACTCCTGCTCTGTGCGCTGTCTATACAGACGCAGAACGGCTGAAGGGTCTGAAGGGCATTCGCACATTGGGTCGCGCCACGCTTTTTGGCCCGAAGGGAGAGCGGATCGCTTCGGATAAGGGAGAAATTCAGCTGACAGATCAGGCCCTTTCCGGAATCTGCATCTTTAATCTGGCCAGCTTGGCTACGGAATACGGTATGACCATACAGCTGGATTTATTGCCCCATCTGAATGAATATGAGGTAACAGAGCTGTTGTGGGGACTTTATGCAGAACGCTCCGGCTGGGCCATTGAAGATATGCTTACAGGCGTTTTCCAGAAAAAGCTGGGGCAGGCCCTTCTGAGATCAGCCGGAATCAATCTGCCCTTTGAGACTCCGGTGTATAGTCTTTCTCCGCTGGATATGGAGAAACTTATCCGCACCATCGGAGCGTGGACATTTCCAGTGAGAGGTCTCAGCCCATGGAGTGCGGCGCAGGTTACATCCGGCGGAATTCCCCGTGCGGAGATCGATGAGAACCTTCAGTCAGTCCTCTGCCCCGGTCTCTACTTTGCAGGAGAGGTGCTGGATCTTGCAGGGGAGTGCGGCGGCTTTAATCTGGCGTGGGCCTGGTGCAGTGGTATCCATGCTGCTCATTCGGCAATAGATGCAATCGAGGGAGGCACTCAGAATGATTAAGATATCCAACTTATCAGTCGTGCTTCAGGATGCAGACCGGCCGCTGGAGAGCCTGATTGCCAGAAAGCTGCGAATTCCTGTGTCGAATATTGTCAGGGTAAAGCTTCTGAAAAAATCTGTAGACGCACGAAAAAAAACAGCTGTGCAGCTGGTGCTGACTCTGGCCGCAGAGCTGAAGCACGAGAAAGAAGTGCTCCGGAAGCACACGAATAATCCTAACATAACCTCGTACGTACCCTATGAATATACCTTTCCCAGCGTGTGCTCATGTAAGGAGCGGCCGGTGGTGATCGGCTTTGGCCCCGCTGGTATGTTTGCTGGATTGCTTCTGGCCAAGGCTGGTCTGCGTCCGATCATTCTGGAACGCGGGGAATGCGCGCAGGAGCGCCGAAAATCTGTGGAGCTTTTCCGCCATACAGGAAAGCTTGATACAGAAAGCAATATTCAGTTCGGCGAAGGCGGCGCAGGTACATTCTCAGATGGAAAGCTGAATACAGGAATCAATGATCCGCGCATCCGCTATGTTCTGGAAACCTTTGCCGAACATGGTGCACCAGAGGATATCCTCTATCTGGCTAAGCCGCACATCGGCACAGATTATCTGGTGCAGGTGGTGCAGAACATTCGTTTTTCTATTCAACGAATGGGCGGTGAGGTGCATTTCGGTGCAAGATTCTGTGGATATGAAACAGATACGCAGGGACGCCTTTCTGCAGTGCAGTATATGCAGGCCAGGGAGGAGCATTGTATTCCTGCAAGAATATGCATACTGGCCACAGGTCACAGCGCACGGGATGTGTTCCGGCTGCTCAATGAAAAAAAACTTACTCTGACACAGAAGAATTTCGCTATGGGCGTGCGGATCGAACACTTGCAGAGCGACCTTGACCGCTGTATGTATGGCCCGAATGCAGGCCATACAGCCCTTCCGGCAGCAGATTATAAGTCTGCTGTGCATCTTCCAAACGGACATAGTATGTACACATTTTGCATGTGTCCGGGTGGGGAAGTGGTAGCCTCTGCATCAGAGGCGGAACGTCTGGTCGTAAATGGTATGAGCAATCATGCCCGTGACGGAAGAAATGCAAACAGTGCTATCCTGGTGGGAATTACTTCGGAAATCCTTGGGAATCCTGATCCGCTGGCCGGTCTGTATTTTCAGGAAAGGCTGGAACACAGAGCGTTTCTGGCGGGCGGCGGCAATTATAAAGCGCCTGTGTGTCTGGTTGGAGATTTTCTCCGAAAAAAGACTTCCACAGATTTCGGGAAGGTTCTGCCTACATATCGTCCTGGAACAATTTTTGTTTCACCGGAGGCGTATCTGCCGGAATTTATGACGGAGACACTGCGGTTAGGGATTCCGGCTATGGCTCAGAAAATTCCGCTGTTCCATGACCCGGAGGCGGTTTTGACAGGTCTTGAGAGTCGAAGTTCATCGCCGGTGCGTATTGTCCGTGGTGAAAATTATCAGTCAGTGGATGTGCCAGGACTGTATCCATGCGGTGAAGGTGCTGGTTATGCCGGAGGTATTACATCCGCAGCGGTAGATGGTTTGCGCTGTGCTGAAGCAGCCATAGCTGGTCTGCAAGAAGGCTGAATGAACCGAAGGGTGAAAAAGGAATAAATGGATACAGGGGAGACCATAGGCCTAATTGCACCAAATACAAATTTGGTGCAATTAGAAGGGGCTTTTTTATGAGAGGAGGGAGAAAAAAATGCAAATTGATAAAACAGAATGCCCGGACTTTTTGTTGGACTATATTTTACATATCACAGTAACGAAAAACCTATCCAGACGTACGGTTGAAGAATACTACCTGGACGTACGGATGTTCCTTAAATATCTGTGCATGATGAGAGACGAACGCTATGAGGATACTACAGATTTGCAAAGCATTCCCATCCAGGATATGCCTGTGTCTATGCTGAATCAGGTTCAGCTGCAAACTATTTATGAATTCCTGTACTACTTGAAGGATGAGCGCGAAAACCACGACCGTGCCAGAGGTCGGAAGGCCTCGGCTCTCAAGAGCTTCTTTGGATTTCTATACTATAATCAGAATCTCATCAATCACGATCCTACAGAAAGACTGGAGCTTCCCACGCCAAAAAAAAGTTTACCGCGCTTTCTCACACTGGACCAGAGCAGAAAGCTGCTGGAATCAATTGATACAGCATATTTTGAGAGAGATTATTGTATGATCACGATACTTCTCAATTGCGGCG
Source organism: Ruminococcus sp. (assembly GCA_017472145.1). Lineage (GTDB taxonomy): Bacteria > Bacillota > Clostridia > Oscillospirales > Ruminococcaceae > Ruminococcus_C. Next base: position 42,727 of record JAFUQX010000018.1, read on the forward strand.
TGCGGCTTAGTGAGCTGGTTGGCTTGAATACGACCGATCTGATTCTGGATGAATGTAAAATGCGTGTTCTTGGCAAGGGTCGTAAGGAGCGCATGGTTTATCTCAACAGCGCCTGTATGGCGGCCTTACGCGCATATCTGGCCGTACGCACACATATGGCCAGTGAAATCACCGATCGTGCTCTGTTTCTGTCCAAACGGCACACACGGATCAGCAAGCGGCGTGTACAGCAAATTGTGGAAAATGCCCTATCAGCAGCAGGGCTTGGCGGTCAAGGCTACTCTGCTCATAAGCTGAGACATACTGCTGCTACGCTTATGTATCAATACGGTAAGGTAGATGCTCTGACGCTGAAAGAGCTGCTGGGCCATGCCAGCACATCTACTACAGAGATATACACGCATCTTTCTGATGATACTGTCCGTTCTGCAACAGAAAGCTCCCCTCTTGCAGACATAAAACCAGAAGAAAAAAATAATAAAAAATGAACAAGCAAAGAGCAGGAAAGTTATACACTCTCCTGCTCTTTTTATAGATTGACATGTGAATAAACTATTGTGCTGTTTCTGTCTGCGTTGTTGTCTCATCCGATTCTACAGCGATGACCCCGAGGTCATATTTCTGAGTGAGAATTTTTCGCACACTTTCATCAATGCGTTTTTCTGTAATTTCCCCTTCTTCTACAGCAGACTTCACGCCCAGAAAGGCATTGGTCAGATCGTAAGGCATGAGTATGATATCACATCCTGCCTGAATGGACAGCACGGCTGCTTCACCGGGTGTGTAATTCTCTGTAATCGCCCCCATACTGTGAGAGTCAGTTACGATCAGCCCGGAGAAGCCCAGCTGATTCTTCAGCCAGGTCGTCACTACGATGGGAGAAAGATCACCGGGAAGATTATCCAGCGTCGCCGTGGTAATCTGATGTCCCACCATGACGAAATCCGCACCTGCGTTAATACCACCCTGGAAGGCTGGAAACTCCGTTTCACACAGCTGAGAATATGTTCGGTCTATGACTACACTGCTGTTGTGTGTATTGCCGCTGCCGGCCCCAAGTCCGGGAAAATGCTTCAGTGTAGAGGAAACGCCTGTCCCCTCCAAGCCTGTTACAAACTGTGCACACATCTCAGAAACAACATATGGATCACTGGAGAAAATACGGCTGCCCAGTTCGTTATTCGGGCTGATATTTACATCTGCAACCGGGGCAAAGTTCACATTGAAGCCCAGCGCCTTCAAGGAGCTTCCAATGGTATTGCCGAGATTATACACGCTCTCATAGTCGAGATTTGCGCCATAATATTCCATATCATAGCTGCTGTATGTTCCTAGCTGCTGAGAAACACGAGCTACACTGCCGCCTTCTTCATCTACACAAAGGAATAAGCCTATGCCATTGTGTGCATCCTGTGTGTATTGCTGAGACAGTGAAAGCAGCTCATAGGTCTGCTGCCAGCCTTGAAGGTTCTGTGCAAAATAGATCAGGCCGCCAACAGGCACGGCTTCAAGAGCAGATTTGGTAAGAGAACCAGCCTCTGTTACACTGCCGCTGAATCCGGTGAGTTCTTCGGGCGTAACGATAAACATCTGGTAGATTTTCTCATCCAGGGTCATATTACTCAGAAGCGATTCGATCACATCATAATCCGTTTCGGCCTGAGTAACAGTTGTCCCCCTGGTCATGACCGGAGGAATGGTTTCCGCAGGGGCGGTCGTAGTTGATGGAGTCTCCGTTCTATCCAGAACAGGTGCAGTAGCTGTCACTCTTTCAGAACCATCTACCGTTGTCTCCGGGGTGATGATCTCACCTGAACAGCCGCACAGAAGGGAGGCCAGCAATATAGCAAGAACCTTTCTGATTTTCATAAAAATACCTCGTTTATTCCAATATAATATAAGATATTATACCAGATATGCACGTTTTTGTCAACTCACACGATATCGGTGATTCAAATCAGGCGATCCGGGCTGTTTCAATTTCTTCAGCACGAAGCAAAGCCTTATCAATGTGATCACAGAAATTCTCGCGCCCCAGTCTTTCTATAAGTCCAGCCTTTTCCATAAGTGCCATAGGCTGCTCATTTACATGAGAAAATACAACAGAAATTCCAAGCTTTTCGCATTTATCTACGATTTTCAGGAGTGTTTCTGCGCCAGTCGCATCCATAGCCGGAACATTTCTCATACGAATGCACACCACCTGAATATTCGTATCATTAAGCACATACATAAACTTATCAGAAGCGGCAAAGAACATCGGACCGTTGATCTCATAAACCCTTGTATTTTTAGGTACTTTCTTCAGGTCAATGTGATCAGGGTCATCATCCTCATCATCTACATAAACCCAGCCCTGTACGCCGGAAACATCGGCCATCTGCTTCATAAAGAGAAGAGAGGCTAATACCAGACCTACAGCAATGGCCACTACCAGATCAAATACCACTGTGAGTACCAGGGTCACCAGAAGTACCAGCACATCCGCCTTGGGAGCAGTTTTAATGGTATTGACAATGCTTCGCCAGCCGCTCATATTGTATGCAACCTGAAACAGAATGGCCGCAATCGTAGGCATTGGAATCAAAGAGGCATAAGGCATAAGCAGCACGAGAATCAGCAGAACTACCACAGAATGCACCATACCCGCTATGGGCGTACGTCCGCCGTTTTTAATGTTGGCGGCTGTTCTTGCAATTGCACCAGTGGCCGGAATTCCTCCGAAAATCGCAGAAGCAATGTTGCCAGCACCCTGTGCCACAAGCTCCATATTAGAGCGGTGTTTTGAGCCGATCATACCATCCGAAACCACACAGGACAGCAGGGACTCAATACCAGCCAGGATGGCAATGGTGAAGGCATTGGGCAGGAGTGCTTGAATCCGATCGAGATTCAGCTCCGGCAGGCTGGGAGTGGGGGGCGCAGAGGAAATGGTGTAGAGATCCCCGATGGTGTTGACATTCATGCCGGAAAGATTTACAAGAAGCGCAGAAACAATGACGGCAATCAGTGAAGCTGGAATTTTCTGGAGCTTCTTGGGCCAAAGGATAAGAATGGCAAGGGACAGCAGTCCCACCAGGCACGCCTGCCAGTTAAACGTAGAGATACTCCGGAAAACCTCCATAAGCTTCTCCATGGATTCTACAGGAGAATGGCTGAATGTCAGGCCCATAAAATCCTTGAGCTGACCGATGATAATCGTTACAGCAATACCAAATGTAAATCCCATGGTAATGGTGTTCGGAATATATTTGATCAGCGCACCCAGCCGGAAAACGCCCATGAGAATGAGCAGGATACCAGCCATGATAGTCGCAATGATCAGACCGTCCATTCCTTCTGTGGCGACAATACCTGCTACGATGGTAGCAAAAGCCGCAGTAGGCCCTGCGATCTGCACGCGGCTGCCGCCCAAAAAGGCCACAACAAATCCAGCCACGATAGCGGTGTAGAGCCCCTGCTCCGGATTCACGCCAGAGGCCAGCGCCAGCGCAATGGACAGGGGCAGAGCAATGATAGCCACGATGATACCGGAGACGATATCTTTCGCAGCTTGTGCCTTTGAATAGCTTTTGATTACGGAAAAGAGCTTTGGCTTGAGCTTTTCTTTTGTCACATTCGGTTGTGTTCCCATTGATAATCCCTCTTTATTGTAATATTTGGCTCGTTTTCCACAAGCCTGCAACCTGCACATTATAGCACAAGAAGCGGCATATTTCAAGGGATTTCGTGGAATTTTCGTCATTTCAGCATTTTGTACGACTTCCTGTCTCTCTGGTGGAAAATTACGTGCGGGCAGGCTTCATGAAATCATGGTTGTTAAGGTGCGTTTGAGGATTTTTTCCTGAAACAGACTGATTGGTTCAATCTACAACAAATGTGATATAAAATGCACTTGTGAATGTAGTGGAATATATGCTATAATAACCAAAAGGAGTTTGGATAAATCAATCCATGAGGAGGAATCATCACTATGCGCAAATTGCTGAAAAAAGCCCTGAGTCTGCTCACCTGCGGCGTAATAGCCGCCGCCATGTCCACGTCTCTCCCGGGCGCTGAAGCCGGCGAATACACCCGTGTATCCGTCCATGACCCGTCTATTGTCAAATTGGAGGATGGCTCGTATTACATCATTGGTTCACACCTGGGAGCCGGCCGTTCCATCGATCTGATGAACTGGACAGACACGGCCAATGCTGCTGCCGGTACAACCAGCACCACCTACTTCAATGACATCTACACCGATCTGGCTGTCCCGAATGCATGGTCAGACACCACCGATACCTACGATCTCTCCGGGAACCTTTGGGCCCCTGATATTGTGTGGAATCCTGTTCTGAATAAATACTGCATGTATCTTTCTGTCAACGGAGACTACTGGCACTCCTCTATTGTGCTCTGTACTGCTGATGATGTGGACGGACCGTATACCTATGTGGATACCATCGTTTACTCCGGATTTGAGACCAATCCCTTGAATCAGGCCAATCACTACTCGAATTCCGATGTAGAAAAGGTGCTGGGAAGCAACCCTGACCTGAGTCGGTATCTCGATTCTAATGGGCGCTGGAATGCAGAATATGGCACAAATGCCATTGATCCTGGCGTATTTTATGACGAAGCTGGAAACTTGTGGATGGTCTATGGCTCGTGGTTTGGCGGAATCTATATGCTGGAGCTGGATGAAAATACCGGACTGCGTGATTATAACGTCACCTACCCCACCGTCCAGAATCAGTCCGATGCCTATATGGGTACGAAAATCGGCGGTGGTTACTGGGCCTCCGGCGAGGGCGCATATATCGAATATATGACGCCTCCCGGCAGCAATAAGGGCTATTACTACCTGTTCCTATCCTATGGCTACTTCCACCCCAATGGCGCCTATAATATGCGTATCTTCCGCAGTGAATCTCCCAGCGGCCCTTATTATGATCAAAACGGCAACTCCCCTATCTGCACGAAAGGTACAGATAATATCGGGGGCAATGTGGGCGTGCGTCTTATGAGCAACTATCAGTGGGGCTGCAATGGCTACAGCTTCAAGGCCCAGGGTCATAACTCTGTCCTCATGGACGAGGATGGCAAGCTTTATGTGATCTATCATACCAAATTCGGCGGCCTGGGATTGTTCCATCAGGTGCGTGTTCATCAGATGATTATGAATGAGGATGGTTGGGTGACCGCTACCTCCTATGAATATAACGGCGAATCTCTCTCCGAAAAGGGGCATACCATGGAAGCGGTTATCGGTGATTATGAATTTCTCATTCACGATCTCGATCAGGGCTATAAGGTGGAATGGTCAGAGAGCGATGCTGTGGATGTGGTAGAGATTGCAAAGCCTGTGAATATTACTCTGAATGAAAACGGCACGGTAACGGGTGATGTTTCCGGTACATGGAGTATAACAGAAGGCTCTCCCTACATGAGCATTACCGTGGGCGGTGTAACCTATAAGGGCGCATTTATCGTCCAGGCCGATGAATCTGTGGAGATGATACAGAAGATGACCTTCACGGCCACTGGCAACAACATGTGTGTATGGGGCAGTAAAAAGGAAGCTTATGATATGTCTAAGGATATGATCGACAGAACCAGTGCCGGCAGCCAGCTTGTTTACAAGGCCGCTGAGGAAGAAAACAACAGTACTGCCGTTTATATTGGTGACACAGACCTGCTCAGTGGTGTGTCCTACTTCATCACCAATCGTTTTAACGGCCTGTCTCTGGATATACCAGGCGGCTCTACCGCAGAAGGCACAAACATGCAGCAGTGGAATCTCACTGGCGGCAGTCATCAGGAATGGCGTATTACGGCTACATCAGATGGCTACTGCAAAATCATCTCTATGAAGGATGAAAGCGTGTGTCTGGGCGTATCGGGACCAACTGCGGACGATGGCCTTGATATTCAGATTCAAACCTATACCGGAGCGGACAACCAGCAGTGGAAGCTCATCGAAAAGCGTGGAAGCTATGGTATCGTATCCAAGTCTTCTGGTGATAAATCCGGCATCGATGTATATGGATGGAGCACGGAGAACGGTGGCGCCATCAAGCAGTGGAACTACTGGGGCGGCGACTGCCAGCTGTGGAATATTACCCCGGTATATCCGGAGGTAAATGACGGCGGCTACTCCATCAAGAATGTAAACAGCGGCCTATGGGTTGGCCAGAGTGACACTGGAAGCGCCATGCAGACCGATGTCCGTACAGCGTGGAGTATCCAGAAGCTCCCGGATGGCACATACACCATTCAGGATGCCGAGGGCCAGGCGCTCACTGTTCAGGACGGCAGTGCAGAGGATGGCAAGGATATCTATCTCTCTGAGTATACAGGAGATATTTCTCAGAGGTTCAGCATCTACGTCAATGCAGATGGTTCCTATGCCATTCTGTCAGCGGTCTCCGACAGCAAATCCGGCTTTGATGTATACGGCATCAGCCTGGAATCCGGTGCAAACATCTGCCAGTGGAATTTCTGGGGCGGTGCTGGACAGAAGTATATCCTGGAGCCGGCGGCTCTCTCTGAGCCGGAGCCGGAAAAGATTATCGGAGATGTGAGTGCAGACGGAGAATTCTCCATGCTGGATATTGTGATGATGCAGAAATATCTGGTTGGCGCAGGTACGCTCACCGACCCCGAAGCCGGAGATCTCTCCGGTGACGGCCGGCTTCAGGTGTTTGATCTGGCTATGATGAAAATATACATCCACGAAGCAGGAATTCAGTAAGCAGATCATATAGAAAGAAGCCTCCGGGGAAGTCCTCGGAGGCTTTCGCTATTCAGTGCTTAGATCTACTGATTTTCCATAAGATACAGGCTCACACGCTCCTGAAGCTCCTCTGCGGTTTCTTCTGCGGTCTTTGTACCGTCGTAGAAGCCCTGCATGACATCCTCGTACAGGTCGAATATAATACTGCGCTCCTCCTCTACCTCCTCAATACTCAGGATCAGCTGGTAAAATGCATCTATTTCCTCCTGCGTTATAGAGCCATACTCGATATTCACACCGTTGAGTCCGCCAATGTTATTGATATTGATGGACTCCATCTGATATTGCAGGCTCTCCTTCAGAATATCATCGACAATGGACAGACCGTGGACACGTTTCGGTTCTACATTCAACTGATCGTGGATGAACTGCCAGGCGGCCTCCGGCTCGGAGCAGGCACTGGTGATGGCAAAGATATGGTTAATGCGTCCGAAATAATGTCCGCTGCGGCTTTCATCCAGAACCGGCTTTCCGATCATCGTGCAGGGCTGGTCACCGAACATTTTCTCATGCATGAGAAAATCCTGGTAGCTGGTTACTATCCACATACCCATGTGCATCCGCTCACCGTTCATGCACTTGGCTGCATCCTCCTCATACCAGGCATCGCTCTCCTCCTGAGTCATATTCTCAAAATCCGGAAGCTCGATGACGTTCATTTCCTCAGCAAATTTCAGCGCATCCAGGAAAGAAGGATCGTCAAAGCAGCAGGTGCCGTTCTCAAAATCGATGAACTTGTTTCCGTCTGTGACAAGGTTCATAAATTCACGCCGATCCTGACGCTGAGTGATCTCAATGCCCTGTGCGTCCAGCTCCCGGCAGATATCCACAAATTCCTGAACCGTCCAGCTCTCTTTTCCCTGAGTCATGTCCGCATTGACAAACATGGTTTCCACTGTAAATTCCGCCTGAATCCAGTAAAGATGGCCATCGATCTCGTTAGCTTTCAGATAGTTTGGGAGGAAATCCTCCTTTGGGAAGGTGTCGCCGGTGCCCATGACCTCATAGAGATCCAGGAGAGCGCCGCTCTTGGCCATGTTCATATAGTTATCCCAGAGGCAGACGATATCCGGGCCTTTTCCAGCGGCAATATCCTCATAGAATCGTACCAGACCCTTTCCTTCTCCCTCCGGGTCGTCCGGATCGTCATACTGCTGGTAATTGATGACCTCAATGCGGTAGTCCTCATGTGTACGGTTAAACTCAGATATAGCACCTGACAGATCATCGTACAGCCCGTATGTGCCCAGGGTTAGAATTTTCGCCGGGTCCGCTTCCCCTTCCTCTCTGGGGGAAAGCATTCCAAGGATGCTGCATCCATTTTCATCCTGAAGAATGCCCATGAAAACATTTTCCTCTGTGCAGATCATGTCTATGATACTGCTTCCGGAAAGGCCTGCATCCAGAAAGTTCACGATTTCAGTCATACGGCCGTCCTCTGTGAACACATAAAGACCCTCTGTCGTCCGGAGATAGAAGGGCGTATCCTCCCCTGCTCCCGGAATGATTCCGCTGAACAGATGTGCATTTCCCTTCGGGAGAGCAGCTTCCTCAAAGGTCTCCTCGGCAGCGTTCCATTTTCTCAGAACGGTGTCTCCGCCCTTGAATCCTAATAGCATAATGCTGCCGTCTCCAGCCATCTCATAGTCTATAAGATTATCTGTATCCAGTCCGGCTATATCTGCGACTGTTCCATCGGTCCGGACGATCTGTCCCATTGTTTCATCGATGGAAAAAGGAGCGAGAATGATAAAATTCCCGTTTTCATCCTCCTCTACACCCCCGGAGAGGCCTGTTTCCACAACGGAGAGGAGCTCACCCTCCGGCGAGATCGTTTCCAGCGTGTAGTTGTACACATAGCCATCATAGTATTCCTCCCAGTCAAAATCGGGATTATCCGGCTCCTGATCCATGTCCGGGTTCTGTCCGCCTTCCACAGAGATCATAAAATTTCCCTCTGCGCTGATACAGAAGTCTGAAGGAAAGGCGTTCTCTCCGGACGGTGTGTAGTCAAAGAGCTTTGTGCTCTTACCCCTTGTGTTATAGGTATACATGGCATACTCCGGAGTTCCGCTGTAATAGTCGTACTGAAGGACGTAAAGGATGTCCTCATGATATTCCATGCTCATCAGGTTTGTATTTGCCTGAGCCGCAGTCAGCTCCTCGCACTTGAAAAGCTGGCTGGATTCTGCGATTTCCTGTGCTGGGGCATTACTCTGGGATTCACTGCCGCTTCCTTCCGTACAGCCGGATAACAGGGCGATGGATAGGGTAAGGGCTGTTATTTTTGTGATGATGTTTTTCATGGCTGATTTCTCCTTCATTCTTTTTTTCATCTATATAAACTTTCGTCTCTGGCAGCTTTTTTCAGAAATGTGATCCAGAAGCTTTTTACACCTTTCATCCGCCAGACTGCTATGAGTACAGCGATCCCGGCCAGCGTAAATCCTGCTCCTGAAAGAAGCACCACCACTGCAATCCGATGGAGCTGCCGCAGGGCCTCGTTTTCATAATCCGGATAGACTATGGGTTTTGTATGGGTGATATATTCAGGCAAGACTTTAAGATACGCCCATGCACCGGAAACGGACAGCCGGCCTGTGTTCTGCACAATGTGATATTGCTCCTCTATGGTGCTGTTCTCCGTTTCCAATGCAGGTGGCTGAAGAACGCTCTCCATTGTCTCCTGAAACAGATTCAGACCATATTCCTTCACAGGCTCAGGGAGAATGGCTTCGTAGGACGTGATAGGAACAGAATCGGTTTCATTGCACATATAATCTCCATACAGCATATAGATTCGGGGCGATGGTGTCCTGCTTTCAATTACGCCCGTCACCTCACAGATTCGATTTTCAAAAACCACCTGCATCCCAATGATATCCACTGACCCGAATAAATCCCACGCTGCCTGTTTTTCCAGAACCACACCCATAGAGGATACTCTGGCCTCAGTCAGATAGCTTCCTGTCAGCAGCGTGTCATTGTGTATGCGGAAATAGCAATCACTTATGAGTATCAGCTCTACCAGCCTGAAGGTTCGTTTTGATCCAAAGGCCTGTATATGGCCCATTTCACAGGAGTATGCATCATACCATCCAGCATTTTCCGTATCCTGAGAAAGCTGTACTTCAAAGGTTTCCCTCACAGATCGGATCTTATCGGGAGTCAGTCCCGCTTCTTCTGACAGAAAGCAGCTGACCTGTACAGCGTCTTTATCCCACCGTTCTGCGGCCAGCTGCTCTGGAAGGGACTCTCTGAGTGATTCGATTCTGAACAGTCCCCAAAGCCCGATGAGCATTCCGACGATCCATAGAGCAGCAGGAAAAATGGCCTTTTTTATGTATATCTGTTTTTTCATAAACCTCACTCCGCCGATTCCTTCATACGCACCATATCTCCATCCTGAATGGCTTCGGTGCAGAGGACGATGACATAGGTATCTCTGGTGATCTCTCCATCGATGGCGGCATTGCTGCCATCATCCGCAAGAACGGTCACATTGATTTTTTTCGCATAATACCGATTTCCCAGGGGTGTGCTTTTTGTCTCCAGCACCAGAATGAATGTACCCGTGCTGTCTTCAGAGATTGCTCTGGAGGGAACAGTGAAATCAAAGCTCTGGTTGTTTTCGCTCATCTTCAAGGCAAGACTCTGCCCGGCTGTCACATCTCCGGATACGGTAAAGAGCAGCGTTTTTTCATCAGCACTGCCTGAGGAGGACGAGGTTGCATTGTACACACCCTTGAGAATTGCCTCTGCATCAGCGTTGATAACGCTGGCTTCTATGCCGGGGCGGAGACTCTGTGCTTTCTCAGCAGATGTATTGAACCGGACAGTATAGGTGCTGTCTGACTTTATCAGCTGCAGTACCGGAGCAGATGTAAGAACCATATCTCCGGCGGCGGCACTGAGCCCGGTAACGATACCGCTTGTTTCCGCATAGAGGGAGACAGTACCGTCCTCATTGAGCAGAAGTGTCTCATCGGATGCACTTGTCTCCAAGAGGAGGATTTCCAGCAGGCTGATGTCTCTCTTTATATCCGATGCTGCTTCATCCAGAGTTGTACTGAGATTTTCGGAGGCGTATTCTGTGCTTTCCTGCGCTGTTTCATAGGCCTGCTCTGCGTAGGAAGCATCATTTTCCGCCTGCACAGCCTTATTCACCTGACTGACAGCCTTGTCATAGGCATCGGCTGTGCTCTCGTAGTAGCTCCATGCACTTTCTGCGGCGGATTCCATCGGGGCGGCGTTTTCGTTTCCGCTGTTCACCGCAGACTGCCATGCATTGTGAGCGGTGAGATAATCCTCATAGGCGGACTCTCTTGTACGATAGGCTTCATCCGCCAGCTCCTGCAAGGTATCTGAGTCTCCAATGAGACTGCTCTGTGCCTTGGAATAGTTTTTCCGGGCCTGTTCCTCCGCGTCCTGGGCCGATTCATAGCTTGATAAAGCCATCTGAATTTCCGGCTGATACTTGGATGGAAGCTTCTCAAAGTCATCTGTATTTACATAGGAAAGGTCATTCTGAAGGAATGTATATTCCGCCTGAACGGCAGCACTCAGATAGACTGTATCGGATGAAGATGTGAGCTGATAGGCGGTACAGATCTCCTCCATGAGAATTGATTTGTCCTGCTCCAGTGCAATTTCAGATTCTTCATAGGTCAGTCCCTTGCGGAGATAAAGCTGTATAGCAGCGTAGTAGGCCTTGCGCTTGTCTCCTCCCGATGTATCCTCCGTACCGTCCGTTTCCGGCTGAATGGTACAGAGCAGCTCACCCTGCTCCACCCGATCGCCTGTGCTGACTGCAAGGTCTGCAATCGTTCCAGTGCATTCCGGATAGATATTGATTACATCATCCGCAGAGGCGATTCCGGTTCCGCTGATTCTGTCATAAATACGCCCGGATTTTACATATTGTGCGGTAATTTCGGGCAAAGAGGCGTTCATGATGGTGTTGGAGAAAAAGGTGAGCAGAAGTACGGCTGTAAAGAAGCAGACGGCCAGGATTGTAATTGTACGTTTTTTTGAATTCATTTTCTTTTTCATATTATGTTTTCACCCCGGAATAAGACATTCCCTGAACCAGATCTTCCTCTCCGTACAGGAACAGGAGCAGGGACGGAATCATATAAAATACGGCTGCTGCAAATATCAAACCCAGATCGCCGGAACGGATCTGCGACAGGAATATAGACAGGGGCTGCTCCCGCGAATCATCGATCATGAGCAGGGGCTGCTCCACCATGTTCCAGCAGTCAATGAATACCAGAAGCAGTACGGAGACAATGACATTCCGGCAAAGGGGAACTGCAATGTGCAGGAAAATACGGATTTCACCAGCACCATCCAGACGGGCGGCCTCCAGATAGGCCTTGGGAATACGTTTCATGATTCGTGTGAACAGAAAAACGGGAAACGTAGAGAAGATTCCCGGCAGGATAACCGCCCAGCGAGTTCCTGAAAATCCCAGCTGTTCACTAACCAGAAAATTGGGCACAAGCGTAACCTGATAGGGCATAAGCATGAGGATGATATACACAAGAAAAATCATCTGCCGGATACGTCCGCCGAATCTTGCAAAGCCATAGGACGCAGTCAATGCAATGCCGATCTGAAGCACAGTTATGGGGACAGCCAGAATCACAGAGTTCCAGAACTTAAACAGATATTCTGAGCTGGTGATCAGAGTGTCGGCATACTGCTTCAGGGTCACACGATCGGGAATCAGCTTCAGTGCAACAGAATTCGCTGTGTAGATGCTGTCACTTTTCAGGTCAAGCATTGCGCCGTAGTTATAGAAGATTTCTGTCTCTGTCATGAAAGAATCACATATGGTAAGTACCAGCGGCATCAGAAACAGAACACTGGCAAAACCCAGAAGCAGAAACAGGCTTATATTTATAATCCGTGTGCGGGTTTGTTTTCGGCTCATTCTTCCAGCTCCTTTCCGTTTTTTTGCTCAATAAAAAAGAGGATTCCCACAATCAGGAGCATCGCCAGAGCAAGCAGTATGGCTGCTGAGGAAAGCTTCTGGTAATTGGCACTCTGGAAGGTATTGTTCATAAAATGCTGGAGCAGATACAGCTCCTCACAAGGGTAGTCTCCCGTTAGCAGATAGACCTCCCGGAACACTTTGAAGGAACAGATGATATCATAGAGCAGAATAAAAAACAAGGTGGGAAACAGATAGCGCAGCTTGATATGAACAAACTGCCACCAGGCCGAGGCCCCCTCCTGTCTGGCCATTTCCAGATAGTCTGTGGGAATTCCCGAAAGCCCGGCCATGAGAAGGACCATATTATAACCGAGCGTTTTCCAGATGAAAATGAGAACCAGTACAGCCATGCCATATCCAGAGGAAAGCCATGGGATGGGAGCGATATCCCACCGCTCCAGAATTCCATTGATGTAACCATTATCATGAAAGAGGGCCTGCCATACAACTACTACAGAAGCGGCCGGTACCATCATAGGTGTCAGAAAGAAGGTGCGGATCCAGCTTTTTCCCGGAACGGCTCGCTCCAGAAGCAGGGCGATTCCCAGGGCTGGAAGGATGGACAGCGGAATGGCGGTCAGTGTGAAAATCAGGGTATTCTTCACCGCAAACCGGAAGGCCTGGTTTTGTATCAGCTCTTTGAAGTTTTCAAGTCCTACAAAGTTTTTGGATGCCACATTGTCAATGCAGCTGTAGTATATTACGACTCCGAAGGGTATGAGAAAAAATATCAGTACTCCAAGCAGACTGGGCAGAAGCCATCCCCAGCCTTTTATATATTGAACAAGGCTTTTTCCTTTTTTCATTTACAGTACCTCCCTTGCAATGAGATGTTTTGTCAGATTCTTATACTTATATAGACACAGATTTTACAGAAATGGTTTCAGAATAAAAAAATACCGTCCGCTTCCGATGCGGACGGTACAGTCTGTCGAAAAACCTTTGAAAGCCTCCCCTTAATAAGGGGAGGTGGCACGCCGAAGGCGTGACGGAGGGGATTGTAAGGCATGAGAAAACTTACGATTTTGCGTGCTTTTTCAATCCCCTCAGTCGTCACTTCGTGCCGACA